>JBATUR010000106.1:0-32138 GCA_049671305.1 Coleofasciculaceae cyanobacterium | reverse complement strand
CTGTACAACCGTGGCGCGATACTTGGGCACAGAGAGCGAAAGAGGTGAGGGAAGAGGAAGAAAGATTACAGCCAATACTTGAGCGTCAACAATTGGCAGATGCTTGGTATGCTTCATGGCAGGGTGTGTTGAGTTGTTGTCGAGATATGGTGGGAATTCAGCGGTTAGAGCCGGAAATTAAGCATCAAAGTCAGGATTTTGTTGATTTACCGGATATTGTGCAGGCAATGCAGCAACTTGTCGCGCAGCGTTGGCAGGAGATACAGAAGGCAGTTTAAATTTAAATTGAAGATCCCCGACTTCTTTAAAGAAGTCGGGGATCTGGGTTAGCGGAAAGTTACCGTTAAACCAACTTCAAATCAGGATAGCTAGCCAAAATATCATCAGTAGTTAAGGTGTCACCTTCAGCTTGTGGTGTCCAAAGGATTTCTAGAGCTAGTAAACGCTCACTGGAAATGCCACCAATTTGACGCAAAGCTTGACGTAATTCATCGGAACTGTTGATTTTTGGTAGTTCTAGTTTACCTTCTACACCCACCACCAACGTCACAATAATATACTCACCAGGTGCTGCGGTTTCTACCAACTGTCCACCACTTGCTTCTAGGGCGGGGTTGCTGCCTGTCTTGAGTTGATTATTAACGTTAGACAGCGTTTCTTCAGTAAACTTACTACGTTCTGCCAAAGCGTACTGATTAAACTTAGCTTCTGCTGATTCTAAAGCAGTTTGCTGAGATTGAGCCGCACCGTAAACCCAATATTCCGGGTGACGTAGTAAAGACAAAGTAGATTCTTGCAAAACTTGTGATCTACCAATTGCCGAACCTGTATCAGCTCTTAGTCCTAATTCATCTAATTCTTTTTGCAGACCACGGGCGCCTTCCATAAGACCGACTTGTATCCGCGCTACCGAAACTTTGGAGTTGCTGTAACCTGGAACATCATTACCGCCATCTACACCAGTGCGACGGAAGCTTTGGACGAGGAAATTAGCAACAGCAAAGAAAATCAGAATTCCGAATAAACCACCAAATCCTCCACCAATACCAATAAAGGGAAAGATAAAGGGAAATCCAAATCCACCGCCGCCATAACCGCCACGATAGCCGCCGCCATAACCTCCAACAGGAGCGCGGTAGCCGCCGCCAGGAGGTGAGTAAGTGCGAGTTGGGGCGCGAAAAGAACCTCCACCGATTCTACCGCCACTACGTGCTGCTAGAGCGTTACCCGCGTTACCTAATACCAGGGTAAACATCAGCCCTAAGACGACTAGGGATTTTAAAAAGGGTTTAACCGCTGAAAAAAGTTTGTTACGCATAAAAAATTGTTCCTGTCCAAGCTAATTTATATTGTGTCTGGCTATTTGATCAAAACATCTTTTGGGCGGACAAGTCTTAAGCAGAGCCATTGGTCAGGTCTTGTCTTGCAAATTCCTGCCTATTTATAATGTATCGCTACCCACAGCTTGAGGGTAATTCAGCTTTGGAGGGATTTCCGAAACTTTCCGTAATCTTATTTTAATTTTTTGCTGCCTTAACCACCGCCAACAATCGTGACTATCTCAATTTTGTCGCCTGCTTGCATCAAAGTCTCAGTCCAAAACTGCCGATGCAAAATCTCGCCGTTATATTCCACAGCAATGAGGCGGGGATTTAAATCTAGTTGCTCTAGTAGTTGCGGCAGCTTGGTTTGAGGCAAACAGCTCTGAGATTGACCGTTGACTTGTAGGGTAATCAAGTCGCTATTATTCAACATAAGCCCGTTCCTCTCGGCTACGGATTTGCACTCGTGTCAGTTGCGAGAGAAAATACTGAGTAACTAAAGTTGGTTGATCTGCTTGCATAATTGCTCGCACAATTGCTACACGCTGGGCTCCGCTATTTAAGACATCGTTAACATTATTGATGTCAATACCACCGATCGCAAACCAGGGGATTTTGGCATTGTTGGCAGCATACTGCACGTATTCTAGTCCTGCTGCCGCTTTCCCTGCTTTGGTGGGTGTTTCATAAACGGGTCCCACACCAATATAATCTGCCCCTTCTGCGATCGCTCTTTGCATTTCTTCGGGGTTTGTGGTAGAACGT
Organism: Coleofasciculaceae cyanobacterium; assembly: GCA_049671305.1. Classification (GTDB taxonomy): domain Bacteria; phylum Cyanobacteriota; class Cyanobacteriia; order Cyanobacteriales; family Coleofasciculaceae; genus CADCTM01. The sequence goes on along the minus strand of JBATUR010000106.1, from coordinate 30,051 downwards.
CCAATAATCCGCTGTGGTCCCAATAATTGCCGCGCCAAGGCAATTGGTACATCTTGCTGCCCTAAATGTACGCCATCGGCATCTACTGCTAGCGCCAAATCTACGCGGTCATTCATAATAAATAAGGCACCGTAGTGATGGCACAACTGCCGTAATTTTTGAGCGTAAGCCAATTTTAGGGAATCATCCGCCGTTTTTTCGCGATACTGCACCAGGGTTAAACCGCCTTGTAGAGCCGCTTCCACGGTTTCAAACAACTTATCCGCAGCCGAAGTGACAAGATATAAAGGCGATCGCCCCAAGAGTTGATGACGACGATATACTAAAAGACTACTTTCTAACGTATATACCCGATAGCGCATCTGCTTAAACGCCGCTCCCATTTCCGGCTTATAAAGCTTGCCATATTCTTCCAATACCCTCAGCGCCTCTTCCACACGACAAAGATTTGCCTGCAATAATTGCTCAATACCCGATCGATGTTCCTCTCTAGGATGCGTCAATTCTGTACCCGGATCACCAGGCGTATCCCGTGCTTCCCGCAATTCTTGCGTATGCCATTTCGCTAACTCCTGACGCATTTGCTTACACTCACCCGCCATTTGTGCACTCTCTAACCCAAACCGGCACCATTCTTCAATAATTCGTAAACCTTCTCTGGCGCGGTCTAAGTTGGCGTCTAAAATACGGTGAATAGCAGGTTGCCACTTATGGCTATATTGCTCACCCATCGCTTTCCTTCTCCATTTTTTGCTATTTTTTGGGGTTATCCGTTTGTACTAACGATTTATTAAAAAACGTTTCTCTAATCACGAACATCCAAGTTTACAGCACACAGATTACTCTTACTCACTTTTTGGCTCAACGATTGAATATGGAATTATTAATTTTTATCGGTTTGCAAGCAAGTGGCAAGAGCACCTTTTTTCAGAAAAACTTTGCCACAACCCATAAACTTGTCAGCAAAGACTTGATGCCCAATCACAAAAATCGTACCAAAAGGCAAGCACAACTAATTGCACAGGCATTAGAAAGCGGACATTCTTTAGTTGTTGATAACACTAATCCCACTAGAGAAGAACGTGCTATTTTAATTAGCTTAGGCAAGCAATATCATGCCCAAATCAGCGGTTATTACTTTCAATCCTACGTTAGCCGTTGCTTAGAAAGAAATCAGCAACGTCAAGGTAAGGAAAAAGTACCAGATGTAGGAATTTATGCTACTAGCAGAAAATTAGAACGCCCTGAGCTTAAAGAAGGTTTTGATCAGTTATTTTATGTCAAATTTGCTGACAATAATGAGTTTGTAATTTCTCCTTGGAATCAAGAGCTTGCTGATGGATAGTAATAAGCTTTAACGGCAGTAAACCAACTTTTTCAACCTCCAATACTTCTCCCACACCATCTGACAAAAGCACCAAATGTTAAGGCATCCAAGCCTTGTTTTTACGGAATTTCCCAGACTTTCGTTACTGCTTCTTTGTTGTTAATTTTAAGGATATTTTAGTGAATAATAACCGACTTGCTCAACAAATCCAATTCATCATCGAAATCGATAAACTGAAAAACATTTTACGCCAAACCTTACTAACAGATGAATCGCGTCGGGAAAACAGCGCTGAACATTCCTGGCATCTGGCAATGATGGCAATTGTACTAGCAGAATATGCCCCATCTACGGACATTGATCTGTTACGTGTTATCAAAATGTTACTAATTCATGACTTAGTAGAAATTGATGCCGGCGATACATTTTGTTATGACTTGCAAGCTAATCAAAACAAGGCAGCTAGGGAAGTCGAAGCCGCAACTCGACTATTTGGAATGTTACCACAAGGCGTCGAACTACGAGAACTTTGGCAGGAATTTGAGGAAAAACAGACCCTAGAAGCCCAATTTGCCGCAGCCCTAGACCGCTTGCAGCCCTTGTTACACAACCAACAAACTAGAGGTGGTACATGGCGCATTCATGGCATTAGCCGCGACCAGGTGCTGCAGAGAATGTATCCTGTAAAAGACGGTGCTCCTGCTCTATGGCAGTTGGTTGAGAAAGCAATAGAAGACGCAGTTGCTGCCGGATATTTATCTGAGTGACCAAAAGAATATTCTCTGCTCAAATTTAATTTTATCAGGATAACCGAGTCGGGGCTCCGTATGAAATAATACGCCGCTTCGGGTCAGTTTATTTGTGTTGGGATGATTGGCAATGTCACAATAAAAGAACTGGTGTGAGGGCGCACTCTACTTATTTTTCCCAGAACACCTACAAGGCATAGCATCACAATGCAAACTAACATAAAGATTACTGTATTGGAGCAACTTATTGATTCGCTCCAAGCTTGTTTTTCCATAGAAGAAGCCGACAAAACGATCACCCCCTTGCTGCAACAACTTTTTCCCAATGAAACTGGGGCAATTTATGTGATCAATGCAGGCAAAACCCAATTAAAAGCGATCGCAACTTGGGGACCTACACCTGCAACCAGCGATCCCATTTTTACTGCCCGTGAATGTGTCGCCCTACGACGGAACAAAACACACTTAGTCGAAGACACTCACCATAGTTTGCGCTGTCAGCATATTTGTGGCAACTCGCTGCCTGTAGAAACCTGCTGTATCCCGATGACAGTACATGGCGATACCTTGGGGATATTATATGTCAGTTCACTACAGCGAGGACGCATCAGCGAAGCCGAACAACTAGCCGTCAGTGTAGCTAAATATATCGGCTTGGCATTAGCTAACCTGAGACTGCGAGACACCCTAAAAAACCAGAGTTTTCGCGACCCCTTAACTAAACTTTACAACCGACGCTACCTCGAAGAATGCTTAGAAAGGGAAATGCGACGCTCTAAGTCTGAACCCAAACCTTTGGGCATTATCCTATTTAATATTGATCGTTTTCCAGACTTTGCTAGCACATATGGTCAAACAGCCAGCAACTTGTTATTACGAGAATTGGGCATATTTTTGCTAAGATACGTTCGTGCCTCAGATATTGCTTGTCGCTACCGGGGTAATGATTTTTTAATCATGCTGCCAGAAACCTCTCATTCTGATACCCACCAGCAAGCGGAACTTTTACAACAAAGCATCAAGCAGCTTAATCTTATTTATCAAGATTACAGCCTCGATTCCCTGACCATTTCCTGTGGTGTCGCTAGTTATCCTCAAGATGGTATGACGAGAAAATCCTTACTGCAAGAGGCAACCAAAGCCTTACATTCTGCTAAACAAACCAGTCTTGCTGGCGCGACTTTTAGCTAATGGCTTTTTCGTAATAAAACTCGGACTAGCAAAACCAAAGAAAATCAGTAGTTAAGAAAACTCGATTCCTTCCCCCCATAGGGGATGTTACCCTAAAGATTAGCCGGGGTGCATCCTAAATAATGCTGTATCACCCCCGAAAAGTGCAGTTCAATTTCGATACGAGGAACGTCAAGTGGTTGCCACTCCTGAAAAACAGCAACAAGTAACATCTTCCAAAGCTAGCGGTAACGAGCGAGTTGCTGTCTTGTTGATGGGTTATGGTGAAGTCGAAAGCTACGAAGACTTTGCTAACTACAACGAACAAGCTTTAAACCTACTGACTGCCAAATTTGCCCCTGTGCCAACTTGGGTTTACCCACCTCTGGCAAAGCTTTTGGCAATTTTTGACTTGCATGAGTGGGGACATCAGCATGGTGATTTTATCTCACCTCACAACAAGATTTTTGAACAGCAACGGGCAGGTATTGAAAAAAATCTCCAAGAAACTTGGGGAGAGCGGGTTAAGGTATTTAAAGCTTTTAACTTTTGTGCGCCATTTTTGCCAGAACAAGTCCTTACAGAAATCAAAGCTGAAGGTTTCGACAAACTATTAATTTATCCCTTATTAGTTGTTGATTCCATTTTTACTAGTGGTATTGCGGTTGAGCAAGTTAATAATGCTTTAGTTTCCCTAACTGATGGCAGTGAACATTGGATTAAAGGACAGCGTTATATTCCTTCGTTTTATAACGAACCTGATTACATTGAGTTAGTGGCACGACTAGTTGAAGAAAAAATTGCTAAAGATTTAGCCGTCGCACATTTGCCCTCACAAACTGGTATTGTGCTGATGAATCATGGCTGTCCTCATGAGGCAAAAGGCTTTACTTCAGGAATAGTTGAAAGTCAGGCAATGTATGAACTTGTACGAGAAAAATTAATGTACAAGTTTCCTTTAATTTCAGTAGGTTGGTTGAATCATCAAACACCATTAATTAAATGGACACAACCGAATGCGGAATTAGCGGCACAAAACTTGATTGATTTGGGTGCAACTGCGATCGTTTATATGCCGATTGGTTTTGCTACAGAAAATCATGAAACGTTGTTAGATGTTCATCACATTACTCATGATTTGAAGCGCCGCAATCCTCATGTTACTTATGTGGAAATGCCTTGTGTAAATGACCATCCAGACTTTTTAAAGATGGCTGCAAATTGGGCAAATCCGCAAATTGAGGCGTTGCTTGCAGAGAATGCTGTAACGGTTAATCCTCAGTTAGCAGCAGCGCAGGCGTCTCATCATGAGCATCATCATCACGATCATGATGCTCATAGTCATGGTGAGCATTCTCATCATCATTAGGAATTATGACCTTAAATATTCCTTAATTTCAAATTCTGGATATTTTGTCAAGTTCTTAAAATCTTAATCTTAAAAGCGTTAAATCCTGCTGCCAAAATTATCGTCACTTGGCTAAGATAGGGTTTAGCGCTTTTATGATAAATAAATAAGTTTGATGAGTAAAAATATATCTCTGTTCCCTACCTATAATCAAAGAGAGAATAGAACAACCAATTACTGCTTGCTAATTCTCAAAATGCTTTATGAAGAAAATCCCAAATCTCTCTCTGAAGTGCTTAACTCATTAATAAATGAAAGTATCGGTGGCACAGTAGGTGTTAAATTTATCCAACAAAAAAAGGCAGGTAAGGGAATTCCTGATGGTCAGATTAGTCAAGAGGCTTTTACTGTAAGAATTGAAACAAAAAATGGTAGTAATTTCGATATTCAACAACTCAAAAAACATTATGAAGCACTGAGAACCCAACCCGGTACAAAAGTATTACTCGCCCTTGGAAACCACGATTCACAAGACACTCCAGTATTTACTGAAATCGAGCAATTATGTCAAAAAGATCTAACAAATTTTGTTACGTTTGTGGCTGTAAGTTTTGAAGATTTTCTGCAAGCGATTCAACTAGATTATTTGCCAAAAAACTTAGCTGATGCCGTTACTGATTTAGCAGCATATTTTGATGAAGAGAATTTGCTCCCATCATGGAAACGTTTATTAGATGTAGTTAACTGTGCTCAAAGTTTCAACATAATTTCTCTTCATCACGTTTATATGTGTCCTGCCGAAATCGGTCATTATAATCACAAACGAAGTCAGTATTTTGGGATGTATCGCAACAAGTGTGTTGAGAAAGTTGGGGTTATAGAAGCTGTAGTAGATTTAGAATCAGATCAGGAATCTACTTTAAAGTGGAATAATTCTGCCAAATCCAAAACTGATTTAATCAATCAAGCTAAGAAAAAAAAGGACTGTTGGCATTTCGTCAATTATCCAATGCGGATTTTTTTACTTTCTGATTTGTCTAACACGAACTTTATGAAAGATACTCCAGGCGGAATGTTTGGGGTAAAAAAGTATTTTGATGTCAGTAGTTTAGGTGCAAACAGTGCAACTGAATTAGCTGAGAAGCTGAGAGGAAAAACTTGGACAAATTACCTTAATTAAAATAATGTAATGAGTAACTACAAGAAAAAGCCTTCCGACTCCAGCGCCTCAATCATCTGAAGTCCACGGGGATCACCAACTTTTAAAAGTGCTGCTTTGGCATCTTCCCGCACTCCCATTTCTTCATCTTCGGCAAAGGCTTCAATCAAAGCATCAATTGCACCAGCGTAAACTGCGTTAGAAGGCAGTTCACGGCAAATTTGACCTAAAGACCACGCACAGTTGCTTCTGACGGCTGCTACAGGGTCTAGACGTATCGCTCTAATTAGGGGTGGTATTGACGCCAACATCTCTTCGTACTCTAATTCTGTGGTTTGTGCTAAGGAACTTGCTGCCCACAAGCGTACGGCAGAAATATCGGTTTTTAAGGCGTCGATCAAGGTTGGCAAAGTACGGCGGTCGTGACAATTACCTAATGCCCAGACTACACCTTTACGAACATAACCATTCCAATCGTGATTGAATTGCTCAATTAACGGTTCGACGGCAGTTGAGCTAGGATTTCTACCTAGGGCATAGGCAGCACTAACTCGCACCAAAGGGCAAACATCTTTTAGCAAGTGAATTAGATGAGGAATTGCCCGCTCATCTTGAAGCTCACAAAAAGCTCTCGCTGCAAGCATTCGTTGCGGCGTTTCGGATGCTGTTAACAATGCCAGCATCGCTTCTGGATCGGGCTTATGTGCTTCCGACTCGGCAAGCGGTTCTATGTCATCTAGAGGGCTTTCTAGTTCAACCGCCGTATCGAGCAAGCTTAGATCATCATCATCATACATATTTGATAAAGTATCGTATCCGACACGATTACACCAGTCTTTTTCGGCAACACTTCACAACAGAAGGTAGCAAAACGTTAAGAAAACTAACGTTAGACGGTTGATTTATGAGATTCAAAACCTGAATTTGGTATTGATTATATTAGACGACATTAAGATCCTGCTCGATCTACAGTTTTCTAATGTACTTAAATTCCAGGGGGGACAGTGTGACCGACCACCTAGAGCCTTATCGACGGATGGCTCGTTCTATTCGATTTTTTCCCCCGTCGGCATTAACATTTAAGCCAATTTTGCCGCCAGTGACAGCCGAGTCAGTGGTTGATTCTTGGGCGAAAACCACTTCTAATGCTGATGTAAAGTCAATAGAGCCACCGCTTGATCTTTCTAAACACGCCGCAGCTTTGGTGCATGAGGCGGTATGCAAGCCGACGGTGCTTCCTGCTACTTATGCTATTCCAGAGAATATAGGCGATCGCATTAGCCGTCTTGTGGCAGCTTCGTCTGGTGATTTGGCTAAAATCAAACCAAACCTTCCTCAATCTACTCCTAACGGCACGACGGCTGGCAATGGTGGTGATTTTGCCAGTAATTCAGACAGGTTAGTATACGATCCTCGGCGGCAAGTCTATGCCTTAGAATCGACAATTGTTGTAGAGGAACCAATTGCCGAAACGACACAAACTGTCGTAGAAGAATCAATTGCCGAAACGACAGAAACCGTTGTAGAGGAACCAATTGCCGAAACTACAGAAACGGTTGTCGAAGAACCAATTGCTGAAACGACAGAAGCCGTTGTCGAGGAATCAATTGCTGAAGTAGAAACTGTTGCTGAAGAAGCAATTGCCGAAGTAGAAACGGTTGTAGAGGAACCAATTGCCGAAGTAGAAACGGTTGTAGAGGAACCACCAAGCCTTTTAGAGAAAGTTTCTTCGGTAATTGACGCTGTTTCGGACGCCTTTATGCATCCTGAGTTGGTTTCCCAGGAAAATGAGGTAGAAGTAGAAACCGCATCGTCAAATCCAGAAGCAATTGCTACTCCTGTCCAGGATAACGAGGAATTGTTGACAACAGAGGCAGAAGTCGAACCTGCAACAGAACCTAATTTGCTGGAGCGAGTTTCTGCTGTGGTGGAGGTAGTGACAACAACGCTCAAAAACCCAGAAGCGATCGCATCATCTCCCGAAACTACCACAGAAACCAAAACGAGTACGGCTGTTTGTCCAGCTTGTGGCTCTACAGATCTTCGCAAAAATGGGCGTCGTCAAGGCAAGCAAAGATATGCTTGCAAGGACTGTAGCAGACAGTTTGCGATCGCTGATGCCAAACCAGAAGCGCCAACTCCGACTGTGGCAAAGGAGCAACCACAGAAGCCAGACACTACTGTTGAGGCGGCGATCAACAACCCTCAAACAGAAGCCGATACTGCTAATTCTCCTAAAAACGGTGGCAAAAAGAAGAAAGCTAAAGGATTTGGGGCTTCCAAAAAGAACAGGTAAAAGTCATTGGCAAATGATCAGCATAAATGCCGGGGGCGAAATGGGCAATAAATGGTCAGTTAAACCCCAGGTTTTCTGTCCAAATACTGCCCCTACTATTGAGGTGCAACGCCAATCTCTATAAGGCTTTAATCATCCAGAAAGATTGAGTTTGATAACCCAACTGCTGGTAAAGACTTAGTGCTGGTTGGTTGAATTGAAAAACTTGTAGCCCAATTTGGCGATCGCCTTTTGCCCTTGCCCAATCTTCAGCATATTGCATCAGCGCTGAACCAATGCCCTGACGGCGATATTCTGGAAGCACATACAGCAAAAAAATATGAGAATGGCGATCGCCTTTCAACTGATCAACTGCATTCCCCAACCAAAGACAAGCCACTGGTTTCGGCGGCGCTGGTGGCAACGGCGAATACTCAGTTATACCAACCTCAACCCACCACAAGGGCGTTGAAATTGAAAAATACTGCTTAACCGTTGCCCCCAAATGAGCATAATCAGTTTGTTTAGGAAAAATCTCTTGGTAACTTAGTTGCAGAAACTGCACCAAAATCGCCTGTTCCCGTAGCGAACCAGTACGCAACTGATAGCCTGTTAATAGTTGATGAGACACTCTTATGCGATTAAACAATTTAAGGAAGCGAATTAGCAGAAGTTGGTAAAGTCGGAGCCTTTAACTTAGGTACTCCTGCATCTAAATCAACTTTTACGGTTGGTTGATCTGGCTCAATTTCTGTAATAGGTGCTGGTGCCGCCATATCTTCCGGTAAAAAAATCCGGGCGCTGACTGCCAAAAGTGCCACACAAAAAACCAACACAATTAAAAAGGGAAGGATATATTGACGAAAAATAGCCATATTAATACGCTGTAATAGCAAAAACGTTTCTGAAAATCGAGCTAAAGTTTTGTAAAGCCCTCGTTGTTTAGTTTAACGATTTTTGGGCATTTTAAATCTTATTACTCGTCTTAATCATCTTTAGCCGTTGAGACTTCTGAATTCCAAGGCGCAAAAACTGGCAGCAGCAATAAACCTGGTATTGCCATCAAAATACTAATTAAGAAAAACCAAGACCAACCCGTAGCCTTTGCTAAAATGCCCGCAGGCGCAACTAAAATATCGCGACTAAGTGCCATCAAACTAGAAAGTAAAGCATATTGAGTTGCCGAAAAGCGCGGGTTACAAAGACTCATCAAAAAAGCCACAAAAGCCGCAGTACCCAAACCAGCACAAAAATTTTCAATATTAATCGTTAAAACTAGGGCAGAATAATTTTTGCCAACTTGTGCCAAAACAAAATAAGCGAGATTGCTGACAGCTTGCAAGGCACCAAAAATCCACAGCGATCGATTAATACCAACTTTACTGAGGAATGCACCACCAGCCAAGGTACCAACAATTGTAGCCAGTAATCCCATGCCGCCTTGAATGGCGCCAATTTCAGTTTGACTAAAACCTAAACCAGTTGGCTCTAACAAAAACGGCGTGGACATATTATTAACCAAAGCATCGCCGAGTTTGTAGAGGACGACAAATAATAAAATTAAAGCGCCTCTAACTACACCAGACCGCTGGAAGAATTCAATAAAAGGTAAACTGACAGCATCGGCTAAAGAGGCGGGGTGTTGTTCGGGATTTTTCGGTTCCGGTGCCCATAAAGTGGCAAATAAGCCGATCGCCATAAACAAAGACATCAACAGATAAACTGTAGACCAAGGCATTTGATCGGCAAGAATTAATGCCAAGGAACCTGTTACCAACAAGGCGATACGATAGCCCAAAACGGCTACAGCAGCGCCTGCACCCATTTCTCTCGGTTCGAGTACATCTGTACGGTAAGCATCAAAAGCAATGTCTTGAGAGGCGCTAAAGAAGGCAATCAGCACGGCATTCAAGGCAAGTAGCTGTAGTGCCTGACGGGGTTGTTGCAATGCCATCGCGGCGATCGCTAAAATTAATGCCACCTGCATAATAATCAGCCAACCACGCCGACGCCCCAAAAATGGCGGTACAAAGCGGTCTAGCAACGGTGACCAGATAAACTTGAGGGTATAAGGCAGGCTAACCAAGCTAATTAAGCCAATTGCCTTAAGATCAACACCTTCCACTGTCATCCAGGCTTGTAAAGTCTTACTAGTTAAAAATAAAGGTAAGCCCGATGAAAAGCCTAAAAATAATAAAGCCAGCATTTTGCGGCTTTGAAAAACTTGGAATATGGATTGAGTTGTTTTCACTGGCACAGCAATGGTGATTAACTTGAAAATTCAAACGGCATCACCTAAAACTAGACGATTGTGTTGATCGTGGCAACAAGCAGAGAAGTTAAGCATGATCGCCTGATAACCTGAGATTTATAATAAAACTTGTCCCCTATTTTTCAGTGTGCTGTGACCATTACTCCACTGCCCCGTAGTAACGCCGAACCCACGACCCAACAACCCGATGCTTTAGGACGTTTTGGCAAATTTGGTGGAAAGTACGTTCCAGAAACCTTGATGCCCGCCCTAGCCGAACTAGAGCAGTGTTTTGCTCAGTACTGCAATGACCCAGATTTTCAAAAAGAACTGCAAGGACTACAGCGAGATTACGTCGGACGCCCTAGCCCGTTGTATTTCGCTGAACGTTTGACGACACACTACGCCAAACCAGATGGTACAGGGGCGCAAATTTACCTAAAACGGGAAGACTTAAATCATACCGGCGCCCACAAAATTAATAATGCCTTAGCTCAAGTCTTACTGGCAAAGCGCATGGGCAAGCGGCGCATTATTGCCGAAACTGGTGCCGGACAACATGGCGTCGCCACAGCAACTGTCTGTGCCAGATTTGGGCTAGAATGCATTGTTTATATGGGCGTCCAGGATATGGAACGTCAGTCGCTGAATGTGTTCCGGATGCGGTTAATGGGGGCAAAGGTGCAGCCTGTTTCGGCTGGTACGGGTACTTTGAAAGATGCCACTTCTGAAGCAATTCGCGATTGGGTAACCAATGTTGAAACGACTCATTATATTTTAGGTTCCGTGGCAGGACCTCATCCTTATCCGATGATTGTACGTGACTTTCAAGCGGTGATTGGTGAAGAAACTCGCGCTCAGTGTCAAGAAAAATGGGCAGGTTTGCCGGATATTTTGTTGGCTTGTGTCGGCGGCGGCTCAAATGCAATGGGGCTATTTCATGAATTTGTTAAGGAACCAAGCGTGCGGCTGATTGGGGTCGAGGCAGCCGGGGAAGGGGTGGAAACTGAGAAACACGCTGCCACCCTCACTAAGGGGCGTCCGGGGGTTCTACATGGCGCGATGAGCTATTTGCTGCAAGATGCTGATGGTCAGGTAACTGAACCGCATTCGATTAGTGCGGGTTTGGATTATCCTGGTGTGGGACCGGAACATAGTTATTTGATGGATAGTGGCAGGGCAGAATATTATAGTGTGACTGACCAAAAGGCAGTGCAGGCTTTGCGTTTGTTGTCGGAACTTGAGGGGATTATTCCGGCGTTGGAGACGGCTCATGCGATCGCTTATTTAGAAACTCTTTGCCCTCAACTTGATGGTAGCCCCGAATTGTGATTAACTGTTCAGGTCGTGGCGATAAAGATGTGCAAACTGTGTCTAAATTCCTGAATTTATAGTAAAGAACTTGAAGTTAGAGATTGGGGATTAATAATTTAGCACTTTTTACCAATCACTAATTCGATGATGCAAAAACGTTTGATCTTACTAGGCTGGGGAGGGTTAATCCTAACTCTTGGATTGGGTGGTTGTAGTGTTTCTGAGCAAGATTTGTCTAAAATCTCTGAGGAAGTTGCTACTAAGATTAATCGCTCCCTGCCTCCCATTAAGGTGTCACAGGAAATTGTATTTTCACCCTCAAAGGTTGCTGATTTAACTAGTTTGGAAAAGTCGGTTTATCAAAAGGTTAACCAATATCGTAAATCCAAAAAGTTGCCGCCTTTGAAGTTAAATAGTGCCATTAGTCAACAGGCAAGAAAGCACAGTCAGGCAATGGCAAAAGGTAATGTGCCGTTTAGTCATGATGGCTTTGATGATCGGATAAAAGCGATCGCCGAATCTCTTCAATATCGCAGCGCGGCAGAAAATGTGGCATTTAATCAAGGTTACCAAAACCCAGATCAACAAGCGGTTGAAGGGTGGATTAAAAGTACAGGGCATCGCAAAAATATGGAAGGAAATTTTGATACTACGGGTATTGGTGTGAGCAAAAATGCGGAGGGAGAATATTATTTGACGCAGATTTTTATTAAGCGTCGTTGATTTATGGTTTACACTTGCTATGGTATGCTAACGTATGCCTGTTTATACAATTAAAATGGTCAATTTTTGACAATTAAAGACTGATAAATAACTAATTTAGGGTGTAAAAATTGGAAGATTTTCAAGTACTTGATAATGATCTTAGCGACGCGATATGTCGGGAATATTTAGAGTCTGAAGCGATTGCGATAGATACTGAAACAATGGGTTTGATTTATCAACGCGATCGCTTGTGTTTGGTGCAGTTGTGCGATCCGCAAGGTAAAGTTACAGTAATTAGGATTGCCCACGGACAAACTAATGCACCCAATTTAAAAAAGTTATTGGAAGCTAGTAATATCCTAAAGGTGTTTCATTTTGCTCGTTTTGATGTGGCGATGCTACAACAAAATCTCGACATTAAAGTAACTCCGATTTTTTGTACTAAAATTGCTAGTAAGCTAGCTCGTACTTATACTAATCGCCACGGTCTTAAGGAGTTGGTATTAGAGTTGGAAGGGGTGGAATTAGATAAAAGTTCTCAAAGTTCTGATTGGGGTAATGCCGCAAATTTGTCAGACGAACAGTTAAATTATGCTGCTAATGATGTGCGTTATTTGTTGAGTCTACGGCATAAATTAATTGCCATGTTACAACGAGAAGATCGTTGGCAAGTTGCTCAAGAATGTTTTGCCGCTTTGCAAGTTATAGTAACTTTAGATCTGCTGCACTACAAAGACATTTTTGAACATTAATAATTTTACAGGGATACTGTTACTGGTAGTGATTCGATGGGAAAGCCGACAGCTTTCCATGCCGCTAAACCGCCCCGGATTTCTGATACATTTTGATAGCCAGCTTGACGCAGTTGGGCAGCAGCAACAGCGGTTTCTTCGTCTGTTTCAGCGTAAATATAGAGATCACGACCAGGTTCAAGTTTAGCCAAAACGCGGTCTGTTGGCTCGTTTGGAGGCATGGGGACAGCGCCCATGATATGACTGAGATTAAATTGAAGGCGATCGCGCACGTCAATAATCGTCAAGGCTGGTTCACCCCAGTCTAGTCGTGCTTTGAGGTCATAAACGCGAGATTGTTTTGGCAACGGTGTTGGCTTGCGAATCTTAATCATGAATCAATACCATTTTTTGTACCTTCTCTTGCAATGTAACAATAAAACTTAAGATTTTCAATTTTTATTTGAAATCCTTGACTTATTTGACACAATTCATACTTAAGATTTTGGTGTGGCGGAAGAGAGCGGCTTTTGGAGAGACAGAAAGACAGTATTAATGGCTTTTGCGTACACTTATATTTTGTTTATTTCATACATCTATAGGTAGAGAAAAGCTCTGTTGAGCCATAATTTAATTAATTCTTGTTTTTTAAATGCTCATCCCTAATTTCCTTAAAAGTGACTAAAATACTATACCTTCAGATAATAAGCATCGCAGCGCTATTAAAAATACAGATATGATGTTTTTACACAAAAACCAGATGAATAGAATTTTAGGAGGCACAAAACATGAATTTTATGTTCGGTTTATCCCGTGTCAAAATTATTTTGTGTTTGAGCATTTTTTTATTAGCTATTATCTTCAGTTTAAATTTCAGTACAAATCATAGTCAGTCACAACAAGCAACTATTAACCCACCACCTCAAGAAATTATCGAAGGCTGGCAATATCACTGGGGTGACATTCCTTTAGATAGCAAAGAGCAGATTAATTTAACTCCGAATGAGATTTCTGCTCTTAATTGGCATTCTTTTAATTTTCCTAAAAAACTCAATAATAAACACGGAAAAACAATTCTTTGGTTGCGTGTTTCTTTGCCAGCAGGTAAATGGAAAGTCCCTTATCTTTATCTGCAAGGCGTACCTAATATCTTAAATACTTATCTTGCTAATCAGCCTATTTATCAACAACTTACCCTAAATTCAGCAGGAAAAGCCAACTATCAAGATTACCAATTGCCAATTGTTCCTTTGAAAGCAGATTTTCCTGGTAAAACCTTGTTATTTAGAGTTTATGTCAATAATTCAACTGTTTATCTTGGTTTATTTGAGCGAGTAGCCATTGGTTCTCAGACAGCTTTAATCAAGAAACTTTTGCATCAGATAATTGAAGCTGTGTTGGCAGTATTTTTGATTTTAATTAGCTTTATTGTAATTATTATATCCCTCAAAAGACAAGAAAGGAAAGCTTATCTTTATTTTGGATTATTGGCAATATTAATCAGTTTATATACGTTGTCGCGTTCAGATACTATTGTTTTTGTATTTCAAAACTTATGGAAGTTAAATTATTTAGAAACTACGGCTCTTTATCTGATTCCCGTTAGCGCTTGTCTTTTGTTTGAGGAACTATTTGGTTCAGGCTATAAATTCATGATCCGACGTTTATGGCAAATCAATCTTTTTTATGCATTTATTTCTCTATTATTAATTGCAACTAACGTTGTTTCGAGAAATGACACCATCCATTTTGCCCAATTTTTATTCCTCCTAAGCGCAGTAAATATTTTACTTACTGCGGTAAAAATCGCTTTACAAGGAGATAAGGATGCTAAGTTATTTATGTCCGGGTTTATAACCCTTACTCTCTGTTCAATTAATGATATTTTAATTTATCGATTAAGCGCTAACTACTTTTGGCATCAAAAACTCTATCTTTGGGGTACGTTTATTTTTTTGATGCTTTTAGGTTTCATTTTAGAACGTCGGTTTTATGAAGCCCGTCGAATGCTGCAAGTTTATACAAAAGAATTAGAAATTAAAAACACAAGATTAAAAGAATTAAATCAACTTAAAGATGAGTTTTTAGCGAATACATCTCATGAACTAAAAACACCATTAAATGGAATTATTGGTATTGCTGAATCATTAATAGACGGAGCAACAGGTCAGCTATCTAAACAAACTCTTTTTAATCTATCTTTAATTGCTTCTAGTGGCAGAAGATTGAACCATCTTGTGAATGACTTATTAGATTTTTCTCAATTAAAACATAAAGAAATTGAATTAAATATTAAAGCTGTAGGACTACGGGAAGTAACTGATATCGTCTTAATGCTTTCTCAACCTCTGGCTAAGAACAAACCGTTAAAATTAATTAACAATATTGACCCAAATCTGCCACCTATAGATGCTGATGAAAACCGACTTCAGCAGATTTTATATAATCTAGTGGGCAATGCCATTAAATTTACCGAGAGTGGCATTGTTGAAGTTTCAGCAATAGTAATTGATCAAGAAATAGAAGTTTCTGTTAGCGATACAGGTATAGGTATTCCTATTAATAAATTAGAGCAAATTTTTGAATCATTTGAACAAGCAAATGGCTCAATTTCTAGAGAATACGGTGGAACCGGATTAGGTTTAGCAATAACTAAACAACTAGTACAGTTACATGGTGGTAATATTCGTGCAGAATCACAAGCAGAAAATGGTGCTAGATTAAGCTTTACTTTACCTTTGTCAAGAGGCAAAGTCGAGATCAAACAAACTGATCAAATCTCAACAGTTAAAGACTCTAGAGTAATATCAATAAGCTTAGATGATGTTTTAGCAGACTGTGAGTTACCCACACCAACTCAAGGAGCTTTTAAAATCTTAATTGTGGATGATGAACCGATCAATCTGCAAGTTCTTGTTAATTTGCTTTCTTTACAAAATTATTCACTGACGCAGGCTTCAAACGGAATGGAAGCCTTGGGTATAATTCGTGATGGCTTCAAACCAGACTTAATTTTGCTTGATGTGATGATGCCGAAAATGACAGGATATGAGCTTTGTAAAAAAATTAGAGAACAATTTTTGCCTAATGATTTACCCGTAGTTTTGTTGACAGCAAAAAATCAAGTTTCAGATTTAGTCGAAGGTTTTGGTGCCGGGGCTAATGATTATTTAACAAAACCTATATCTAAAAATGAACTTTTGGCACGAATTAAAACTCACATTCGGCTAGCAAAAATTAATGCTGCCTACGGACGTTTTGTTCCTCATGAATTTCTGCAATTTTTAGAGAGAGAAAGTATAGTTGATGTCAAGTTAGGTGACCAAGTTCAGAAAGAAATGTCGGTTCTTTTTGCCGATATTCGCTCTTTTACTAGTCTTTCAGAAAAAATGTCGCCTAAAGAAAACTTCAATTTTCTCAATGCTTGTTTAAGTCAAATAAGCCCGGTTATTCGTAATCACAACGGCTTTATTGATAAATATATTGGTGATGCAATTATGGCGCTGTTTCCTCAAACTCCTGATGATGCGGTGCAAGCAGCTATTGATATGCAAAAACAAGTCATGCTTTATAACTCCTACCTACAAAAATCTGGAGGGCAGCCCATTGCAATTGGCATTGGTTTGCATACAGGAACTCTTATGTTAGGAACTGTCGGGGAATCTGAAAGAATGGAGACTACAGTTATTGCTGATGCTGTTAATTTAGCCTCTCGTTTGGAAGGTTTAACCAAAATTTATGGTGTGGATATTTTAATCAGCGAACAAACTTGGATACGGCTGAATACTAAATTAAAAGAAAACTGCCGTTTTTTAGGTAGAGTTAAAGTAAAGGGCAAAAGCCAAGCAGTGGATATATTTGAAGTTTATGATAGTAATTCTCAACAAATAATAGATCTAAAAAGACAAACTCGCGCTGACTTTGAGCAAGGAGTAAACTTTTTTGTAGAAGAAAAATTTTCCCAGGCTGAACAAATATTTCAGCAAATTTTGCAAATAAATAAACAAGATAAAGTAACACGTCTTTATACTGAGCGCTGCAAGCAAGGTCAAATATTTCACTCAGAACTCAATATCACAACAAAAACTTAAATCAACCTGAAAAGAGGATAGCTTGTGACAAGCTACCCTCTTTAAAATCTATTTTAAGACACGCACAGACTAAAAAATTAAGTTTTGTGGTTTTTTCAAGTGTTATGCTTTCTTTGAAGATACTTTAGCGTGTTTATCTAAGCGAGCCTTCACATTATATTCTGCAGAACTAGCATCATATCCAACTTCTGCAGTGCCTTCTGTTGGTCCGCCAATGGCTTTCCAACCAGCTAATCCACCTCGTAACTCAGATATGGCTTTGAATCCTGCTGCGCGCAGTTTATTTGCTACTTCGGCAGTTTGTTCGTCAGTTTCACCATAAATGTAAATCTCGCGCTCAGGTTCAAGACTTGATTGAGCACGCTCAACAACTTCATCCATTGGCATTGCCATTGCACCCATAATGTGGGATTGGTTAAAAGTCATGCGATCGCGTACATCCAAAATTGTAAAAGCAACTTCGCCCCACTCCAGGCGTTGTTTAAGAGCCTGAGCGCTTGACTGAGGTGTTTGCTGTGATGGAGGTGTGGGTGTTACATTAGGAAGCTTGTCTTTAGCTTCAAGAATTGTTTTTTCTACTTCTGACATGAGGATTTATTATTGAATGCGATTAATTACAATTTATCAAGAGTTTTAAAAAAACCTTCCATCTAGAGACGGAGGACTCTCATAATCTTTCTTAAGATAGATATAAAAAAGCCACGCAACTATCTATGTGAAGGTATTTTTCTAAACTTTATTCTAAATAACAAAAGAAAAAATATGACATTATTGATTGCTAATAATATTAAAAGTTTGCTAACTAGCTGGATACGAATTATTATCAAACAAAAAATCAAGCTCTTAACTATTCTAACGAGCTTTAGCTTAATATTTCAATTATGGTTATTGCCAGATGCTCTCGCCCAGCCACCTGTAACATTAACACTTTTAATGCTTGCCCCAGAAGTTCAAGCTTGGAATGAAGTACTTATTAAAAACTTTGAGAAAGCAAACCCTAATATACATATCCAAATCATTGAAGGACCTAATGCTTCCGACTTATATGAAAACTTATATACATCAGCCTTTATTCTGGGAGATTCACCCTATGACTTAATTAATATGGATGTCGTCTGGGCTGCTAAATTTGCCGCTGCAGGCTGGATACAAGACCTCTCTAACCGTATCACTAACGAACAACTAAAAGCCTTTTTAGACAAAGATGTAGAAGCAGGACGCTATGAAGGAAAACTTTACAGAATACCTCTACGTTCCGATGCCGGGATGCTTTATTATCGGAAAGATTTACTAAAAAAAGCTGGAGTGCAACCACCGGAAACCTTCGCTGAGTTAACAAAAATATCTCAAAAATTACAAGACCAAAAATCTACAAAATGGGGTTATCTTTGGCAAGGTCGCCAATATGAAGGTTTATCAGCAATGTTTGTGGAAATACTCGAAGGCTATGGAGGTTTCTGGGTTAATCCAGATACTAATGAAGTTGGACTCGCTCAACCCGAAGCTATTAAGGCAGTTGCTTTTCTTAAAAGTACAATTCAAACAGGTATTTCACCAAAAGGAGTCACCACATATCAAGAAGAAGACACTCGCCGCTTGTTTCAAAATGGCGACGCTGTATTTTTAAGAAACTGGCCTTATGTTTTTCCCCTAGCACAGGAAGATGGCTCAAAAATTAAAGACAAAATTGGTATTAAACCAATGATTCATGCACCTGGACAAAAAAGTGGTGCTTGTTTAGGCGGTTGGGGTTTAGGAATTGCCAAAACTTCAAAACATCCTGAACAAGCCTGGAAAGCAATTGAGTACTTTACTAGTACAGAAGCTTTACGCCCATTTATTATCAAAACTGGCTATTTACCTAGTCGAAAAGAATTATTTATAGACCCAGAAATTCTTTCAAAATACCCTCATTATTTGCAGCTTTTAAAAGTAGTAGAAAATACGGTTTTACGTCCACCAATTCCTCAGTATGCACAAGTTTCTGATATTCTACAACGTTACCTTAGTGCCGCCTTTACCAATCAGCTTAGTCCTGAACAAGCAATGAAATCTGCCGCAAGAGAAACTCGCCTTGTCTTAGAAGCCGGGCAAAAAAAGCTAACTAAAACTTAAGTTACTTTCATCTTTTTATCAGGTTCAAGTAGATAGCAATTCATTTTACCTTTACCCTTGACTTGGATAAGACCTCGGTCTTCAAACATATATTGATTCTTTAAACGTTGGTAAGTTTCTTCTGTTACCTGAATGCTGCCCGGTACACCATGAGATTCCATACGACTAGCAATATTTACTGTATCGCCCCACAAATCATAAATAAACTTTTTTGTGCCAATAATACCTGCAATAACAGGTCCCGTATGAATTCCAATCCGAATACTTAAAGCTTTGCCGGTGTCAGAACAAAATTCACTCATACTATCTTGCATATCCAAAGCCATTGCCGCCATTGCTGCTGCGTGATTTGGCTTCGCTGCTGGCAAACCTCCTACTACCATATAAGCATCACCAATTGTCTTGATTTTTTCTAAACCATGTTTTTCTGTAAGTTGATCAAACTCAGAAAAAATTACATTCAAAATTTCTACTAATTCAATTGGAGGTGTTTTTGCCGCTAGCTCAGTAAAGCCAACAATATCAGCAAACATCACAGTTACATCGGGAAAACTATCAGCAATTGTTCGTTCTTCCTGCTTGAGTTGTTGGGCAATTGCTGGCGGTAAAATATTTAATAACAAACGCTCTGATTTAGCTTGTTCCTCTGACAACTTCTTCAACGCGGAGAAAAATTGTTTGGCAACTGCCGCTGCTACCATTAACGCTAAAATTACAGCAGAAATTAGTAAAACACGGGCTGTTTGAATTCTCGTATCAATTGCCAAACGTGCTCGATCAACTTCAGTATTAGCTACTCCAATCAGCCGATCAGATACCTTTTTGGCATTAATATCAACATCGTCTTTAATTTTACTATCAATTTTTTGATTAAGTTCAACAATTTGTTTAGTAACCGATTCATAATCATCAAGAGATTTCAACATCTGAGAACGGTCGATTGTATTCAACTTAGAGTTAAGAATAATTCCTTTTCTAAGCTGTTGCACTGCTTGAAACCAAGAATTCAACTTTGCCTCTTGGGGAGTTAATAGATACTGCTTTTCAAACGACTGCATTTCTAGATATAAAACCATCAATTCTGGAGTATCTGCTAACTTAAAGCGATCGCTTAAACCAGAAGCATTTTGTTCCAGTTGTGCCAACAAACCAACATTCTCAATACCTAAATCTCTGACTAACCCCACAGCTTCCCGAAAACTCGCCGCATATTGCTCGACAATTTCCGCATAAGCTACCAAATCAGGGTTACTTTTGCGTAGAGCATCACTAACATTTCCCTGCGTCAATCGCTCTTGTAAGCGGCTTCTGATATCCTGTACTTGTTCAAGTTCGGCTTTATGTTTTAGAGCATAGTTGTCAAAAGCACTGGAAAAACCAACTGTTTGCCACCTCAAAAAAAAGTCACGCTCTAATTGACGAGCATTCTTTAAACCAGCATCCATCCTAAAAACCTGACGCTGTACTTCAATACCTGTGGCAAGTGCCGCTTTTGTCTCACTTTGTACGCCATTTAGTGAAATAAAACCTGTACCTGCCACAATACCCATTAACAGTAACAACGCTACAAATGCCAACGTAAACTTGGTTGTAATACTCAGTCTTTGCCGCGATTTAATTAAACGTTTCCATAATCTCATCATTCGTTTTTTGTCCTACCCTAGAGGAAGCTGCTAGCACTCTTTGCCTCGAAAAGAAAGTATCTAAATTATTGATATCCAATAATTTTGGAATAACTAACTCAATAATCCCCTCCAGAGCCATAGCGCCATGCTTCCAGCCAACGGTTAAAATAATATCGTTGTATTGGTGAGATTTTTACTTTGCTAATAGTTTGTCCCAAAATATTTAAACCACTATAAATACCCAAGTTCAAATAATGAATAATCCAATCTAATAACGTTATCAAACCAACTTGTGGAATCACCGGCAGTACAAGATGTGGTTTAGTTAATGCCGTTAATAAAAGCGTTTTTGATAAGCCGGAAAATTGCACCACATCTTGCAAAAAGGGACGTAAAACATCATCTCCTAACTGTTCCATTACCTGAAAAACTCCAGTTAGTAACTGATTGATTTGATTAGGTTCTAAATTTTGCTCCATCCCCACACTCATCGCTCTTTGAAATAGCCAGGTAACAGCTATATTTGGTTGATAAGGCTGTAGTTGTGCTAAAGCTTTTCGGTCTAAAGCATCACTAATCAGAGCCTCGTGGGTTCCTTGGGTAAGCCGTTTTAAGTGTCGCACCATTGAGCCAAACCCGCCAAAACTCACCGGAGACTGACCGCCACTACTATCACCAACGGGCAAAATGCGGTTCCAAGGCATCTTTATCGGCGCTTGGCGGTAGGAAGGAAAAAAGCCAAAAAGGAAGCGTTTAAAGTCTAATTGGGATAATTCAACGCCTTGATATTGAGGCAAAAGACGCAAATATTCTTCAAAGAAAAACTCCAAGCTAGGACGTTTTGGATCGGCATCTAAATAGGTAAATAAATAAGTTGTTCTGCCATCTTTTGCCGGAAAAGCTTCCCAAAAGTATTGACATTGATGCTGTATAGGTGTGAAAGAAGCTAAAAGATCACCAGTTTCATTATTAGGAAAACCTTGAGCGCAGCTACCGACAACCAAACAGACTCCTTCTGGTTTTTCTCCTTGCCGTGCCTGTGCAACAATCGGAGAAAATTTACCCATTGCATCAATAAGTAACCGCGTTTTTAAGCCTCCAGCCGCTTCCACAAAAATGCCATCAGGATGAACTACAGCGCCATCAAAAGCCGTATTTTCCAATAATTGCCCGCCAGTGGCAAGGAATTTTGTTTTGAGGGTATCGAGGAGAAAAACTGGATCAACTCCAATGTTGAGAACATCTTCTACCCAGAAATCTTGTCCCTCAAAAAAGCTGATGCGAGCTGGGTTGTATTTAGAAGCGATCGCCTTTTCAAGTTCAGCTTCTGTCAGTAATTCTAACTCTAAAAATACTTCTAATTCTTTACGAGAAATATTCCATTCTTGCTCCCTACCCCGTAAAATTCCTCGTTCAATTAATGCAACTGTCCAACCTTGTTTTTGCAGTACCGTGGCAATTAAAATGCCCAACGTGCCGCCACAAATAACGACATCCCAATCTAGAGTTTCTAATAGTTCATTGCTCTCTTTAATTACCGATGGCACGGGGGTTGTGTCTTCCCGTAGCGCTTGCCATTGGCGATCGGCACTCCGGAGGCGTCCGAGAACGTCATCAGGTAACTGAGAGAGAATTTGTTCGGTTTTATTCATGGATTTCTCTCTTTGGTGAGATGCTCCCTATTAATCCTAGTCTGCAAAGGCAGGAAGCGTCACGTGGGGTAAGAACCCGACGAGTAAACTTGCGGCTAAAAAAACCAAGCCAGCCGTCGCAGGCTAAATCCTAACAGCCTACGAAGGTAGGCTTCGTTCCGGTAGCCCCACCCTTCAGGGTGCGGGTACTAAGAACAATGCCCTTCATTACCGTAATTACACGGTTGACTTCACAAAATAATAAGACAATATGACGCAGCACTTCCTATTCTGCACATCCTGAATCAGGAAAGTCATCAACCAGCATATTCCAACTCTAAGAGGCTAAATGAATATGCGTCAAATTATTTCTAGTTTAATTATAGGAACCGTCTTAATTTCTACAGCAAACCATGTACAGGCTCAAAGCCGTCGTCCTTCTGGAGTTGCTTCTTTGGGTGAGATGGGATGTCAGACCGTGGCAAGTGATGGGGAGTACAAAAATGTTAATGAAGATATTCCTATAGGACGTGAAATATTTAGGGCTGTTGCATATCTAGGAAGTTCTTGGGGCGGAATCGACCGAGATAATCCTACCAAAGTCGCTTGTAGACTTGCCGCAGTAAATGCTGCTCCCCAATTTAAAACCTTAACCCTTTCTTTCGGACTAAGTGAAAATAGCAATCACATTGATGGCTCTGTAATTGTTCGTCTATCAGTTTACAAAGATGGAAACTTTTACGGAGAGCAAACTATTAGTAGAGGAGAAAAAATTCGCTGGCCCATAGATGTGACTAATACTCGTAGTCTAGCATTGGAAACTGAATGTATCAGACTAAAGCAAAACTCTGTGTATTGTCCAGCTATTTGGATAGTTGAAGACGTTCTAAGAAAATAAATCCATGAAGCGTAGAAAATTTATTCAATATAGCGCACTCAGCAGCGCTTCATTTGTTGTGAATCTCGGTCTACAAAACCCTCAGCAAGCAGATGCCTTTTTATTTCTCCTACTCAGGGGCGCAGTCATGGATTATGCCTTTGGGGCATTACTCCAAGGCGCTTTTGCCCTAGCTCGTCGTGCTTGGGGACGGCGCACTCAAGAGTGGTATGACAACCGTTTAGAAGCTCAGTTAGCTCAGAGTCAATTTCTTGGTAATAGTTTCACAAATGTTGCAGTAGCTGAAGTTAATAACCCACAATATTCTATTGTTTTAGCGGCTGAACGTAGCGAACAATTAGGTAAAAATATTGCCTTTGGTTTTCCTCAAATGCGAGATAGTCAACCTAGTATTGCCTCCTTTGCTGGACCCGCTTCCATTGGCATGGCTATTGCCTCCAAATATCTGCAAGAAAATCAAAGAATGACTCCCCAAGAAGTACAAGCCGCGATTTTGCCAAGATATCAAGACTATAACGATTTTACATCTTGGTCTAAGCCTACAAGTTATACAGCTTATTCAAATGTAGCTGGACAAGATGGCGTTTTGATTGAATATCGCGTCGTCGAACCAGGCAAGGGAGGTCATGGAATTATTGACGTTACTGTTAACGCCAATCGTCGGATTGAGATTCCTTCAATTCAGGTGAAGTATGCTTAATTTTTTGTATTTTGATAGGAGTTTTTATGTTTAAGGGATGGATAGGTTCGTCATTGGTTTTGTTGGTTTCAGTCTTAGTTATTGGGGAATCTGGTCAGGCTTATACGCGGCGGTTAGATAGTTCTCAATCAAATTTAGAAACAAAAGTAGCTGTTAAGCAAAACTTTTCCAGTTACATTCGGCGACAAATTTCAAGGCAAATAAACAGGTTAAGAGTTTTGAGAAAACCGAATAATGTAACTAATTCACAATTACGGGGCGCTGTTAATAATTTATTTCGTTCAGGGGATCGGACAGTTCCAGGAGGTACAGCCGGTGCAATCATATATGAAAAAATCACTGGACGGGCAGTAGGTGGCAGAAGTCACATTGAAAAAGGGCAAGGTAGGGCACGACAACTGGAAAGGATACTTCAACAGGAGATTCTCAGTCCTCAAGATCAAACTACAGCTCGGAATATGTTAAATGATCTTTTAGAGGCTTTAAATTTCACCCCTTGAGCCAAACTCTGCCCGACGACTAAAGTCGCGGCTACAAGAATGAAGCCTGCCTTCGCAGACTAAATCCTAACAGCCTACGAAGGTAGGCTTCGTTCCTGTAGCCCCACCCTTCAGGGTGCGGGTACATATTAATAAAAATAAAAATGCACAGAAATTTCACACAATTGCATCTACATTGTGTTTGGGGAACCTGGGATAGATTGCCCTTAATAACGCCAGATATTCAAGAAATAATTTATGCAGCAGTTGTTGCCCAATGCCGTCAATTAGGATGCAAAGTAATTGCAATTGGTGGCATTGCCGATCACATTCACCTACTAACTGATTTTCCACCCACACTAACTATCTCAGAACTAATTGGCAAAACCAAAGGCAGCTCTTCCCATTTAATCACCCACGAAATTAAACCAGGCAAATTTTTCAAATGGCAAGGCAGTTATGGAGCATTTACAGTTAGTCGCCATCAAATAGATCAAATATCAGAATACATTTGCAACCAACCCCAACACCATCACCAAAAATCCCTCATCTCCGACTGGGAAATCAACTAAACTCCCTCCTCTAGCCTGTCCTCACTAAAGCTCCGGCGGCAGGCTTCGTTCCTGTAGCCCCAGGCTTTAGCCTGCAGGCATCTTTAAAGAAGCAAATAAATCTAAAAAGTCATACCCTCATTAAATCCCTCATCCCCGACTGGGAAATCAACTAAACTCCCTCCTCTAGCCTGTCCTCACTAAAGCTCCGGCGGCAGGCTTCGTTCCTGTAGCCCCAGGCTTTAGCCTGCGGGCATCTTCAAAGAAGCAAATAAATCTAAAAATTCCTGCCTTTATTGCCACAGAAATAAAACTTAAAGAGGCAAAGAAATATAAAAAGTCGTACCCTCATCGTAACGGGAATGAAACCAAATCTCGCCTCCATGCGCCTCAATAATCGACTTAGCGATCGCAGTTCCCAGTCCAGTACCACGATGTTTTCCGTGAGTTACAAACGCCTCAAATAAACGATTTTTAATTACCTCTGGAATACCAGGACCATTATCTTTAATCTTAATTTGCACTCCTTCCTCACTTAGCCATGCCTTCAGTTCAACTCGACCACCACTTCCTTTAAACGACTCAACTGCATTACCCACTAAATTTTGTATAACTCGTAATAGCTTATTTTCATCAGCAGTTACTATCAAATCTGGGGCATTAATCACAAACTCAACTTTTGCTTCCTGAAAATAAACACTATTCAATCTTTCAAAATTCTGTAATGCTTGACCAAGATTAAAAATATGTTTATTTAATACAGCATTACCCCGCACAAACTCCAAAAACTCCTCAGTCATTACTGACATTCGATGAGTTTGGGCTTTAATCAAATCACACCATTCCGCTGTCTCTTCATCCGGATGTTGTTCTTTAATCATGCCGCTAGCTAAATTAATGCCACTTAAAGGTCCCTTAAAATCATGAATAACGGTATTCAGCATTTCCCCAACCAAAACCATTTTCTCTTTATGGACGACCTGCCTTACATAATCATCAGTTGATTCTCTAAGGCGTTGAATCATATAACTAAATATATTAATCACCACACTACCTTCTGTTCTTGCCAAGATTTCCATCAACTTATAACCAGGAATCTTAGCTAAAATTGCCTCCTCACAGACAATTGCTTGGGCACTACGGGTTTTTCCATCAAGAATTCCCAATTCACCAAAAAAACTATTTGACAAAGCTTTAGTTAGGGTTTGATATTGATTAGAGCCTTTATATTTTCTAAACTCCACTTGACCTGCTAAGACCAAATATAAAAAATCAGAAATTTCGCCTTCTTCAAAAATCACTTGTTGAGGCAAAAAACTCTCAATAACCGCGATTTTGCACAGTTCGGCTGCTTGCTCTGGTGCAAAAAAGGTCATAAATCTATGCGATTCCAGATTCATAAAAAAGCAACCTGCATCATTAGTCCAAAGACTTGGTTTGATTTTATCTTGACACCTTGACACCCTGTATTTGTCTAAAAATTTCAAGGCGATCACATCACAGGGGGCTTTTAGCGCACAGCGAAAGCCTTGGGTCACTTTCTTCGGTTCGGCGTTAGCAAGAGAACTACTGCTCTTGTGAGCGCTCACTCAATCATTGATCAAAAAGCACTCTTCCTACAAAGGCGATGTTCGGCTAGTGTTTCATTTCATCAATTGTATCGGTCAGCTAACTTCAATGGGTTTTTGTTCTGACTCAAGTTAATTCTTTTCTTAAAGCTAACACCGCATTTTGACCTCCGAACCCAAAACTGAAACACAACACATTCTGAATCTTGCTCTGGCGGGTAATTGTCACAAAATCCAAATCAAATGCTGGTGTCTTTAATCCTACACAAGGTGGCATCTGCTGCTCTTGCAACGCCATGAGACAAAAAGCCGCTCCCATTGCTCCAGATGCTCCCAAAGTATGACCTGTTGCGCCTTTGGTTGAACTAACCGCAACACCAAGTCCAAACAACTGCTGTATCAACTGTGCCTCATTTTGGTCATTGAGTTGCGTACTTGTACCATGAGCATGAATGTAGTCAATCTCTTTGGCAGCAAGCTGACTACGTTCTAGACATTGCTGAATAGCAGAAATTCCACAGCGACGAATTGGATCGGGAGAGGCAACATGAAAAGCATCACAAGTCAAGCCAAACCCTAACACTTGACCATAAATAAATGCCGATCGCTTGCTTGCCAATTGAGCTGACTCCAGCACCAACACCGCAGCTCCTTCCCCTAAAACTAAACCTTGGCGATTTTGGTCAAAAGGATAACAACCAGACTCAGCCAGAGCGCCCATTTTGGCAAACCCAGCTAAAGTGAGGGGCGTAATTGGTGCCTCTACCGCACCTGCAAGCACTCGCTGACATTGCCCAGTTCTGATCAACTCGACACCTTGAGCGATCGCCCAAATGCCCGTCGCACAAGCTGCCATAGGTGCCAAAACCGGACCCAAGGAGCCAACCTGACGAGCGGTTGCGATCGCTCCTTGCTGAGGCAGCAGATCTAACCAAGACTCTAAAGTTACCACCGGATCAGCTCGATCAGCAACTGCTAAATCATCTGACCCGATTTTTCCAAACCGCCATCTCCTTGCCAGTTGCTCCCAAGAACCCTGACAGCCGCGACTGGAACCAATAACGACCCCACAGTCTAACAACGGTACTGCCAAACCAGCATCCTCAAGGGCATCTGCCACAACCAACGCCGTCAGATTTGCCAACGCTGACGGCGTTTTTCCAACCAGCGCTAAAGGACTGGCTGGTAAATCAGCAAAAGGTTGCTGCTGCTGAATACCAGACTCACCCTGGAGCAAGCGACCCCAGCTTGATGTCAGCCCACCCAAAGCCGAAATTAAACCGATGCCAGTGACAACTACTTCCACCAATAACCTGGTATAACTCGGCTATTTTTTAAGGTTCTTGATGCCCTCAGTGACTTCAGCCGACTCAATGCGATCGCCTTGTTGAATTTTGTCCACAACATCCATGCCTTCGGTAACATAACCAAAAACAGCATAGTCACCATCCAAAAACGGTAAATCTGCCAAAGCAATATAAAACTGCGAAGACGCCGAGTCTGGCATAGATGAACGTGCCATAGCCACAGCCGAGCGTGTGTGTCTCAACAGAGGAGGCGGATCAGCAATACCCGATTTCTTTGGCAAAGTTTTACCGTAAACTGGACTTTGTGCACCTTTCGGCTTAATCTCTAGCTGAACATAACGCTCCTGCGAAGTTGCTGGATCAATAAAACCACCAGTTCCCAAACGCTCAACTGGGAAATTTGGGTCTTTGCCTTGAGGATCACCACCTTGAACCACAAACGGTTGAGGATCGCGCACGACTCGATGAAACACTAAGCCGTTATAAACTCCTCGTTGCACAAGATCCACAAAATTTCCAGCAGTAATTGGGGCATCTGTGCCATTAACTTCAATCGTTATCGGTGAGCCTTTAACTTTCAGCACCACCGTTGCTTTGCCTTCGAGTTTTGGTATGGTACTCGCAGCAGGACTGCTAACTGGAGTCCCAGGACTAGAACTTATTGTCGCGGTTGAGGAGTCAGGAGATCCCACAGAAGCGGTTTGTTGCGTACCACATCCGCCTAAGATAAGACCCATCACAACCAAAAGTAATGATAACCAGCGCTTGATTTTTATTTGCATTCTAAATTCACCATTTTTGTAGCCCTAGCTACTAAATCATCTTAAGCAAATCTGTGCCTGCTTAATTAAAAGTAGTTACAAGCCTTCAAGAGGTACGCCTAAAAAACGAGCTAACTCGGCTCCTTGGTTTTCCAGTTCTAGCAGGGATAGAGGTTGTCCTACTCGCGTCAGTGGCACATCCCGGCGGTCTTTGACGCGAAGATAAAGAGCACGACGCGGATTAAGACCTTCTTTGATATCTACTCGAATTGACTGGACATCTTGTGTACGGCAGCTAAATTCGATGCGACGATTTTTTCCTGGGAAGCCCCAGCGGAAAATTTTGACCAATCCGGTTTCTTTGTTGAACTCGTTGTAGCCGCCTCCTACATCCCAAATAACCACTAACCATAAATAAATAGCTAGCAGTAGTCCTGCGGTGCCATAGAACCCCATAGCGATGCCTTGTGGAATAAATATGAGCTGGGTTGCATCACCTACGGGAAGCAGGTTGACTTTCGTATAGCTAGAAAGCCCTGCTAAAAAAAATCCTGTTGCTCCTATGGTGACAATGGTTGCCCACCAGTAGTTGCTGAAGCGACGAGAGCCTAAAACTGATTGATTAATTACGGGGTTTTCTCGTTGGGTTGTCGATGCTGTCATGAAACGATCTTGCCCACTAAATCTGCAAGTTTAGATAACATAATGCCCTTACTATGCCATTTTTGACCAACTCAGAACTAGAGGTGATGCTGGTATTGAGCTAAGGGTATATATGAGTTAATGGTAAGGCAGTTAGCTTTTTCTATTTTGACTTTGAATGCCTCAATCCTGGTTTCTGTTGCGCCAAACCCCAAAAATTCTGAGGAAATATGTGTCAATTTGTAAAATCTCTGATATTTATTATTATTGTATGTGAACGCTGTAAACCCGACTCTCTGTATCAGGAATCGTGAAAAGTGTGATAATTTAAGAAATATTAAGCAAGTCACTGATTAGCAATCTAGTTAGTGATGCAGGGTTATTGACCAGCCCGTTGAGGATAAAGTTAGTTAAAATAACCGATTTCTCATAAATCAGAGCTTCAAGCTTTGGAAGTGTCAAAAATTGACCAGCATCAACTTGAGAATCCTGGCAATTTATTAAGTAAGGTAAGAGGGTTTGAAATCATGACAGTAGCATTAGGGCGCTCGCCAAGTAATCGCGGCATATTCGACGCCGTAGACGACTGGCTAAAACGCGACCGCTTCGTATTCGTAGGCTGGAGTGGCATACTACTATTCCCCTGCGCCTACA
>JBATUR010000105.1:0-126618 GCA_049671305.1 Coleofasciculaceae cyanobacterium | reverse complement strand
CAACTGCGGTAAAACGTTCTGGCTGTTTGAGGAAAGTTACGACTTCTTGTAGTTCTTCTTTGGCTTCTTCAATGCCTGCTACGTCGTCAAATAAGATGCCTGTTTTGGCTTCCATTTGGAAACGTGCTTTAGATTTACCAAAGTTCATTGCCTGCCCGGAACCACTGCTAGAACGACGCAGAATCATCATTAAGCCTGATAGTAGCAATAACAGCAAAAATAAATTTGCCACCAAGCCCAATACAGCCGAGTTATCTGTAGTTGGTTCAACAGCTAAGTCAACGTCTTTGCTGCGTAATTTCTCAATTAATTCAGAATTTTGGTCTAATAACAGCACTTCTTTGGGGGCATCAGTTGGCTTTTGCCCTTTTATTCGTACTTTAGCAATTCTCGTCGCTGGATCAATTTCGACTTTCGTGACTTCACCTGCGTCAACTTTCTGCAACAATTCCCCGTAAGTCAGGTTTTTGTTGGCTGCCTGCTGCGCTTGCACTGGTGTCGCCAACGCTACCCCTTGCAAAATCATTAAACTTGCAGCAAGACGCCAAAATTTTTGAGGCAAGCTTTGTTGTTTGTGTTGCTGATCTGCTTTTTGCGTCGCCTGTGCTTTTGTCTCACTATGCGGTTTAGGTTCCATCCATTTCCTCATCTGGGAACTGTTTTTCATTCCTATTTCCTTGTGCGTCTTGCTTTAACTCAACTGCCGTGACAGAGTACGTTACTTGATTTGTTGATATCTGTTGCTATCTTCTAGTTTAACTGTCTCAATTCCTGCTGGTGCCCACAGTTCAACCTTATATTGGCAAGGTTGAGTTAAAGTCGTTATTATTGTTATTGTACTCATAACGACTTCGTATTATTTCAAGTTTCAGTAAATGCCTGTTTTGAGATAGACGGCATTAACCCAAGCAAGTTATTAAGCTAAACAGAGTATTTGTAGAGTGTGACAAATGGTAAAAATTGTAGGAATTGGCGGCAGTCTGCGACCAGAGTCTTCGAGTTATCAGGCATTGGCGGTTGCCATGCAGCGTGTAGAAGCCTTGGGTGCAGTCACAGAAACGATTGACTTGCGAGTTATGCAACTGCCGTTTTGTACGGGAGGAGACGAATATCCAGGCTATCCAGATGTGATCCGGTTGCGGGAAACTGTACTCTCAGCAGATGGCTTAATTTTGGCAACACCAGAATATCATGGCGGTGTGAGTGGTGTTCTCAAAAATGCTTTAGATTTGATGAGTTTTGATCAGTTATCAGGAAAAGTAACCGGTTTAATTAGTGTGTTGGGTGGACCTTCTAATAGTAATGCTCTTAATGATTTACGATTAATTATGCGCTGGGTACATGGTTGGGTAATTCCCGAACAAATTGCCATCGGTCAATCTTGGAAAGCTTTTGGTGAAGATGGCAAATTGTTGGATGAAAAGCTTTCAAAACGTTTTGATCAATTTGCCGAAAGCTTAGTAGAACATACTCGCAAGTTGCGCGATGTAATTTAGCAAAGATCCCCGACTTATTAGTTTAAACCTGATGATTATGGAATTAATTGAATTCAAAAGTCGGGGATATGCCACTTTAGCAAAGATCCCCAATTTCTTAGTTTAAACTTGATGATTATGGAATTAAAAAGTCGGGGAGCTGCCATTTTATAGCAAGAAGTCAGGATGCCAGTCACTCTACAACCGTTTAGCTGCAGGTTCATCGGCAAAGCCTGCTACTTCTGATAATACATAAAGAGGTCTACCTTTTACCTCCTCATAAATTCTGCCCACATACTCGCCCAAAATACCAATACTAACTAGTTGCACAGCACCAAGAAAGAAGACTGCTATCATAATTGTGGCAAAACCAGTTAAGGGAGAGTCGGGGACAAAAACCCGCCAATATAAAACAAGAATAGCCATCAAAACAGCGATCGCTGCTGCTAATAAGCCAACATAAGTAGAAAGTCGTAGCGGCACTCTCGAAAAAGTAACTAAACCAGTTGCTGCTAAAGATAAAGACTTGCGAAAAGTATATTTAACTTCACCAGCAAAGCGTGGATCTCGCTCAAAATGAATAAATGTCTGCGGCAAACCTACCCAAGATCTTAGTCCTCGAATATAACGGTTACGTTCTGGCATACTATTAAGAACATCGACAACACGCCGATCCATCAAACAGAAATCTCCGGTATCGATGGGAATTTCCACATCAGCAAGGCGTTGCATCAGGCGGTAAAATAAATAGGCAGGCAAACGTTTAAACCAGCCTTCTTTGCGTCTTTGGGTGCGTTGAGCGTAGACAACTTGATAGCCTTGTTGCCACTTTTCGACAAGTTGGGGAATTAACTCTGGTGGGTCTTGTAAGTCGGCATCTAAAATTATAATTGCATCTCCACGTACAAAGTTTAGACCCGCAGTGACGGCGATTTGATGTCCAAAGTTACGCGCTAGACTAAGATAGCAAATTCTGGGGTCTTGTTCATGAAAATCTCGCAGTAGTGCTAAAGAGCGATCGCGACTACCATCATTAACTAATATTAATTCAACCTCACCGTCCATCTGATCCATAACTACAGCAACCCGACGATACATCTCCGGAAGTATCTCTTCTTCGTTATATATGGGAATAATCAAGGAATACTTCGGGCGCACAGTTTATCTATCCTTAGAATTTGATCATTACACTCTTTATTACTTAATTGAATCATGGCACTGTTGGAAGCAATTAAGATTATGCTACCCAATACCACCAAGCAAACTTAATCGACAAATAAGCAAGTACTGTTGCAAATAAGCTAAGTGTGAGATATCCCCAACGAGGATGGTTTGCTAGTAAGATACCAAGCGCCAAAGATACTGAGATAATGCCATAAACGTAACGACTGACAGAACTTAGAGAACCAGTAGCTTGGATCATTATTAGGGAGGTAAAGCCATAGACAACAGTAACCAAAGGTAGACGAGTACGGTAGTGCCATAATAGATAGCCTCCACCAAAGAACATGACAATTCTCAGTAAGTTTTCTTTGTCTAAGGTTAGAGCTTTTATTAATACATTCCACCAACCAGGATGCTGCCAGTTCCAAGCTTTTTGTACATTAACAAAAGCGATCAAGTCTCCAAAACGCCAGCCGCAATATAAACTAAATAATATTAGCCCAATTGTGGTGGCAAAAGCGGCAAAATAAGCTTGTTTTGGTCTATTTTCTCGCCAAGCTACTATTAAAAAACTTGGTACAAGCATCAAGCCAGTTGAACGAGTCGCGGTTGCCATTGCCCCCCACAACCCAGCACTGGTATACTGAGATTTATCAAAGGCTCGTAAGGCGGCTGTGCTAAATAATAGAAACAGTCCTTCTGTGTAAATTACTGTTCCAAATAAAGATAGTGGACACCAAGCCAGTACCGCTGTTGACCATCTTGCTGTTGTGATACCATAACGCTCTTGCATCCAATGGTACACAATCCACATTGCACCAAATAAGGCTAAGTTGTTGACTAGTGTGGCGGCAATTTCAAATGGTAAGCCAAAGAGCATTACTACACGTACAATAATCGGAAATAAGGGAAAGAAGGCTACTGTATGGTACTCACCATTATTAATGAAATCGTAGCCGACGGTGGTAATTTGACGATACCAGGCGCCATCCCAATGTGAAAAGAGTATCCAACTGCTTTTTGGCACGAAACCTGGAGTAAAACCCAGTGGTAGTATGCCGCTATGAGCTACGGGTGTCAATGGCAGCATGGGTGCAATAAGTTGCATTGCTATGATCACTACAAGTCGGCTTAACAACCAGATGGCAGGAACAAAAAATAATGCCTCTGTCCATTTGCCCGCCTTAATCTTGACCTCTTGACCGTTGATTACCCTCGGTTCTGTAGATGCCATTGTTATAAAAGTATATAAAAGTGCCAGTGTTGCAAGCTTTGTGAAAATTTTAACAGCAAGAGAGGATTTTCTTCTGAATTGAGGGCAAGATGGTTGCTAATCAAGCTATATGTAAAGAAAAATTACAAACAAAATACATGAACGTATGCTCATGTGTTAAATTAATAAGAACAAAGTTGGAGAAATATCATGACTACCGTTACCCAAATGAAATGTGCTTGTGAGTCTTGCCTGTGTGTATTTTCCGTGACTGATGCGGTATTAAAAGACGGCAAAAATTATTGTTCTGATGCTTGTGCAAATGGTCATCCTAATGGTGCTGGTTGCGGACATAGTGGTTGTGGATGCCATTCATAAAGCGATCGCGCCCTAAAGTCTTGTACAATTTCCCTGGCAAGCGATAAGCTTTTCGGAGCTTGCGCGAAGCGATCGCTTTTAACTTTGAAGTTCAGGGAAATTGACACCAATTCAAGGCGCGATTAGTTCTTATATATAAAAACTAGCAACTTCACGAATTAGTTAATTAAGAAACTAAACAGTCGTTGAGTTGCTTTTTAATGGCATCAGCATCCAAATGACGACCAATAAAAACTAATTGGCTATTAGGAGAAACAGACCACTCATCAGCTTGTAAATCGTAACGAGGTCCACTTAGTTGAAAAATATGCCGCATCTGGCTATCACTAAACCAGAGAATACCTTTGGCTCGAAACACATTATTTGGCATTTGCTGGGTGAGGAATTGCTCAAATTTGTGGACATTAAAAGGGCGGTTGCTTTGGAAGGAAATAGAAACAAAACCGTCATTTTCTAGGTGATTGGAATGATGATGGTGATCATGATCATGATGCTTGTCTTCTTCTAGATGATGGTCATGATCGTGGTGATGCTGTTCCGTATTATATTGGTCTATCGGCGTCAACCCTACATCCAAAATTAATGGCAAAGGAACTTGACCATATTGACTATGCAGAATTCTTGCGCCATATTTAATTGTTTGAATGCAATCTTCTAATTCTTTGAGTCGTGGTTGGTCAACCAAATCAGTTTTATTTAGTAGAACAACATCTCCATAAGCGACCTGTTTGAGTGCTACTTCACTTTCAAAATGTTCGGGCGTAAATGTCTCAGCATCTACAACGGTAAGGATAGAATCAAGACGAGTTAAATCTCGAAGTTCTGTAGCTATAAAAGTTAAGATTATTGGTAAAGGATCGGCAATACCTGTTGTTTCAATCACTAAATAATCAATGCGGTCTTCTCGTTCCAAAACTCGATAAACAGCATCAACCAAACCATCATTAATTGTACAACAAATACAACCATTACTCAACTCTACCATGTCTTCATCTAAAGAAACCAGGAGTTGAGAATCGATATTAATGTCGCCAAACTCATTAACCAAAATAGCCACTTTCAAATCTTGCTTATTTTGGAGAATTTGATTTAGCAAAGTAGTTTTGCCACTACCTAAAAAGCCCGTAATAATTGTGACAGGCATTCCTATTTTGGGAATCTGGGTAATTGAATTTGTAGAAGTTGCAGTGATGTTTTTATTCATCTTTTTAAATCCTTGGTTGAAAATTAATTTCTTTGTATTCTTGCCAGCATCGTATGAAATTTAATGCAACATCAAAGCAACTTCCTTGGCAAAATAAGTAAGAATTAAATCAGCGCCAGCACGTTTTATACTAGTAAGAGTTTCCAAAATCACTTTTTTATTGCCTCTAAAAATTGATGCCATTGTCCAGAAGGCAAATAGGCTACTTCTACATTATTAGTTAAACATTCAATTTCATAAGGATTAACTTTACATAAAGGTTGACCAACAACATCTCCTGAACCCTAATATCCCAAGGTTATGGACTTGCCTGCCTCATTCCAAGTTTTAGTTCTAACTATTCCGCGCTCAATTTTCCATAATAAATCATGCCGTAGTGGCAGCAAATCCCAGTGATTAAAAGTTCTATGAGTGAGGTTGATTGAAGTTGGAGTAAGTACGCCGGAATAGCTCATAAACAATTGCCTCAATATAGATGAAACTGGTATCTAACAAGTAAACCTATTGAAATCCTTTTTTTATCCCATAACGAACCGTTCTAAATTCCACACGATTTGTATCTGGATCATACAGAGTATAAGTAGCAACTCCCGACTCTTTCCCCACATTTCCCACGCCAATTACGCGACGGGGAGAAGTTGTTACAGTTTGGGTTGCAGTTTGAGTGTCAAGCGTCGTCACCGCCGTAGACACGGAACCCCTAATTAGTTCATATTCATAGGTTTTACCAGACCGACCACAAAACAAATTATTTGCGCCCACACGCATTAAACGATCTAACATTTGTAATGGCGGTGTTTCAGGTGTTAGCTGTTCATCTACACTCAAAGTGGTGCCATGAATTAGCAAACAATCAAGTTCAAAAAAGCCAAAATCCAAACTACGCAACCATTCAACTGTCTGACGAGAAACACAATTCCATAGTAATTTGACAGTATCTGCACCATATTCCTCAATAAGTTGAGTCGGTTCTCCGGTAGCGCCTAAACCATATAAAATCTTGGCTTGTTCTTCCCACCAACCTGTACAAACTTGAGGAGAAAGTTCACTTGGTTTAGGATTACGAATTCGTTGTACAACCTTTTCGCTCTCTGGTGTAAGACCGATAAAATCACCTAAAATATAGATAGCTTCTACCCATCTTTTTTGACGCTTGATATCGTTCTGCACGGCTTCGTAGGCAGCAAGATTCCCTTCAATTCCGCTGACAATTGCCCAGTTTCTCATTAGTTATCACACAAAAGATTTCAAAATTCAAACAACAGTCATCGCTTTACCTTGCACAAACATGAGTTGGATCATCGGCTTTTTCGGCATACTCCAAACCTTGTGCTAATCTCCAAGCAAAAATTGGCGGTAAGCCTTTATCAATGATTGCAGCACAAGTTTTTTTGTAGTCGTATTCGACTTCTCGTAGGGTTACCTGTTCGCTATCAGTGTCATAAATCACATAAGTGGCATTAGGACGCCCATGACGCGGTTCTCCAACGGAACCAACATTGATAATCCGCTTAAGAGGTGTGGTAAATGTTTGCTCTTGTTGCAAGCCTTGTTCACTTACTTTAATTTGTAACTGAGGAGTCTCTAAATTACGAACATAAGGAACATGAGTATGACCACAAAACAAGACATCTGCACCTGTTGAAAATACTCTTTCTACGGCGAGAAAGGCATCTAATTCAGGTAATAAATATTCGTGGTTGCTGTGGGGGCTACCGTGTACAAAACAGAGATTTTCTTCTTGTAAGCTTTGAGGAAGTTGGGCGAGGAATTCTCGTGTTTCGGGGTAAATTTCTTTGTTAGTCCACTCATGGGCAATATAGCCACGTTTCTCGGCTAATATTGATGGGTAAGAACAGTCACAAGCATTTAAGCCTTCTACAACGTCTTCATCCCAGCAGCCTTGCACGGTGGGAATATCAAGTGAACGGATTTGTTCGACAACGGCGTTAGGATGTGGTCCGTATCCTACTAAGTCGCCAACACAAAAGATTTTATCGGCGTTATGCTTTTCAATGTCTAATAAAACGGCATCAAGGGCTTCGTAATTGCCGTGAATACATGAGATGACTGCTAGTTTCATTGTTCCTCTGTTTCTTTGATTTGTTGTTGGTAATGAGCAAGAGCGGCATCGGATAAACAGCAGTCTTTGAGGGTTTGAGCGATCGCGTCTTTTTCCAGCCCTATACCCACAACTTCTATGCCACTGAAGCGCTCAGGACGCCCTTTGAGCCAGCGTTGCAAGTCTAGTTGGGTATAGCTATCGCTGTCACTCATCCCAGCCACGAAGTTAAAGTAGAACGCATAGCCATCAACTAGTTCAAAAATTCCCTTGGCGCGGGAAACATTGCCGTAAGCACCTTTTGTTAATTCGTACCAAAAGATTTCTAAGCTTGCTGGATCAAGGACTTGACCACTGCTGGTGGCACGCCAAAGTTCTAGCTTGGTAATCTCGTCTTTTACCGTCGCGCCTACTACTACTTCGTTTGCCCAGTTGTGCAGTTCTTTCTTTTCTAAATTGGGCGGTAGTACGGCAACCCGATGATAGGATTCATCTAATGTAGATAGCACTAAGTCTACGGCGTCTAAATCTAGATGAAATCCGAGTTCGATGTAGGTAATTGCCTTTGAGTTGGTTTGGACTAATAATTGATAGTCTTCTCCTTCACTCAGGGTTTGCACGGTGGGAAATTCAGCGGCAATGCAAGTACTGTCAATGGCAATGGTATTAGGGCTGAAATACTGCACTTGAGAGCCTGCAACAGC
This sequence comes from Coleofasciculaceae cyanobacterium, assembly GCA_049671305.1. Classification (GTDB taxonomy): domain Bacteria; phylum Cyanobacteriota; class Cyanobacteriia; order Cyanobacteriales; family Coleofasciculaceae; genus CADCTM01. The sequence continues at coordinate 118,418 of JBATUR010000105.1, read as the reverse complement.
TAGCTGTTGTCGAATCCAGTTTGTTTTTCCGACTCCTGGTGGTCCGGATACAGCAACGATCATCCTGCGGTTATCTGTGAATGGGATGTTGATTATGGACTATCCGATGCTTAACGGGTAAGCACTGGGATAACAGCTTTTATTATAGGTGATAATGATAATCATTTACATAAACAGTTGGCTCAACTTGTCCTAAATTGTAATTAGGTGCGAGATTTTTCATCTGACAATTCCAAAAGAAGCCAAACCTAAGATCAAAATACCAACAATAATTAAAGTAATTAAAATCACAAAAATCATAAATATAATAAAGCCAACAATTGCCCATAAACGTTGATGCCGCTTAAACTCTTTTACACTTTGCCAACGGCGACTTTTCCACGCCCATTCATTACCTTTTACGCCTAAAAGAATTGCCATCAGGGGCCAAGTCATGCCAAAGGTAAAAATAGTGGTTACTATACTAAAATCAGCCCAAGAAACTAGTCCTATCCAAACATGATTAGTAATACACCAAACCCCTGGTGCAAAAAAGGCTCCCCAATTCCAACCTTGAATTTCATCAGGTACTTTTATTGAATCATTAAAGAGATTTCCTGCCCCTGAATTATTGTTTTCTGTTGCCAAGGGTTTGGGCAAAGGACTATAAACTTGTGTAGTTTTGGGATTTTCTACATCTAAATGCTGCAATACTTCTTCAGCAGACTGGAATCGATTAATCGGTTGACTTGCTAGCATTTGATCTAAAATAGAAGTGAGCAATGGGCTTAAATTTAAGTACTGTTGCCAGTTCCATTCCATTGTTTCTAAATTGATCAATTGCTGTGGTTGTTTGCCTGTTAATAAGACTAGTGATGTCACAGCCAAGGCATACAAATCGCTATGAGGTGCAGCAATTCCTAAGCGTAATTGTTCATCGGGAGCATAGCCAATTTTACCTAAACGAGTTGTGCTATCAACTCCAATATTTTCAGTTTCACTAGTTACAAACTTCAAGGTAATTTTGGTAACGCCACCTAAATCAATTAAAACAGGCATCCCATCAGAAGCGCGGCAAATTAGGTTATCTGGAGAAATATCGCGGTGAATGACGCCGCAAGTATGGAGATAACTTAAAACAGGTAATAATTGCTGCAAAAGTTCAATAATTTCGGTTTCACTGAAGGTTTGCCCGATAGCAATTCGTTCTTCTAATAAAGTTTGATAAGTTTTGCCTGCAATATAATCTTGGACTAAAAATAGTCGTTGTCCGTCGCGGAAAATTTCCCAGAATTTGGGAATTTGCGGTGAAGATAGCTTGTGTAAAATTGCTGCTTCTCGTTGAAATAATTCTTCAGCTTTTTGCAAAGCGTAAGTTTCGAGATTTGCTGGTGTTAGTTCTTTTATTGTGACTAATTCACCAAAACGTCCCGTATCTTCGGCGAGATAAGTGCGGCTAAAGCCACCTTGTCCGATGGGATGTCGTATGATGTAGCGAGCGCGTAAGCGAATCCCCGCCGTCAAATTACCAGAAACGTTAGCATAAACTTGGGGCAGAGAATCGCCACAACGAGAACAAAAACGGGCTTTACTAGGATTTTCTTGTCCACAGCTCGAACAAGCGATCGGGTGTCCACTACCGGAGATAATCGCATTCATGAATTTCTATAATTAATGACGAGCGTGTTGACTGCTGTTTACTACGCTACTAGTCGGGTACTTTCCTTAATTTTACGAATATTTACTAAGAGTTGACAGCAGGGCTTGTTCAACAAAATTTAAAATGTCACTGTTTCGTATTAATTACTGCCGCTTTTCTTAAGTTACTTACCATTTTAGTTCCATGCTTTTAAGTCAAAATGGCGAAGCATTTATTAATGATCAAGATTAATCAAAAGTCGAAGCTTCATGAGTCATTTTAGCTTGAGTTATTTTGTATTTTATGGTATGATTTTTGCCTGTTTAGTTGTGTTGTTTAAAGTTGTCACCGCAACCAACAATTAAACATATACGTTTGCAATTTTAAATGTCTATTTTTTAACTAAAACAAGTTAATAATGCAACTAATTAAAGGTACAACAAAACTACTCGGTGTCATCGGTAACCCGATTGAACATTCTTTATCGCCATTGATCCACAATGCCGCTATTGCTGCTTTGGGTGTTGATTATGTTTATTTACCAATGCCCGTAAAAATAGCAGATTTAAGTACAGCTATTGCGGGTTTTAAAGCAATTGGTATTGAGGGGTTTAGTGTGACTATTCCTCATAAACAAACGATTTTATCTTTTTTGTCAGAAGTCTCAGAAGTGGCAAAAATTGTCGGTGCTGTTAATACAGTTTGGCGTACCGATAATGGTTGGCATGGCACAAATACGGATGTTGAAGGTTTTATTGCACCTCTGCAAAAATATGAGCGAGATTGGAGTCAAATTACACCTTTAATATTAGGATATGGTGGTGCAGCAAGAGCAGTAGTTGTGGGTTTAAGTCAGTTGGGTTGCAAAGAAGTTAATGTAGTTGGTAGGGATGTGCAGAAGTTAAATCAGTTTCAACAAAGCTGGATGAATGTTATCCCAATGACTGTAAACATCCATCTTTGGTCAGAATTACCAAGTTTAATTTCTCAAACTGATTTAGTTGTTAATGCCACACCAATTGGGATGTATCCGAATGTGGAAGATTGTCCAATTGATGCTGAGGTGATGCAATTAAAAGCAGGTGCGATTGCTTATGATTTAATTTATACACCCAATCCGACGCAATTTTTGAAAATAGCCAAACAACAAAATGCGATCGCAATTGATGGTTTGGAAATGTTGGTACAGCAAGGTGTCGCAGCGTTTAAAATTTGGGTGGGAGAAGCACCGCCTGTAGATATTATGCGTCAGGTTTTGCAGCAACATTTGGGATTATAAATTAGTACTGATCTATAGTTTTGTGCAGTTGCGAAAACCCTCTGTTTTTTAGCCTTTTCAATTCATAATTTCTAGCAGATTCTTAAGCTCTATTTGCTCTTGTGGCGACTTAAGAGAATATCCAAGCTGCACTGCCCGCGCCGTCATCTCTTCAGAAAAGAAATTAGGTCCAACAAAATTATGGCAAGTTGCCCAATAAGCTGGGTAGTTACTTTGATTATAGCCAAACCAATCCCCACCAGGATTTAGTAAGTGAGCAATGTAAGGTAATTTTGACTTGAAGATATACGCAGGTTTTGTCTTTGAACAATAAACGTAGCTAATTTTTCTGTCTCATAGTTATTCCCTGGTTCTGAACCCAAATATCATTTATTACAACATAAATAATCTTCCAACATTTAAACTAAGCTACCCTGAAGGGTTAGAAGCCTGTAAAAGTTTACTAGAACAGTGCATATATAAACCATGAGTCAAAGACCCAAAAATCCACAATTATGGAACTTAGTTGCAAAGTCATTAATCATCTTCACGCTTATTGTTTGGCTCTCATCTTGCATACAGCTATCTCTTTTTAACGGAATGCTTTCGTCTAAGATGTTTCTCTTAATTGGCTATGTGTGGTTTGCTGGAGTAGGAATAGATATACTCTCTGTACTGTGCTTTACTTTGCCTAATTTACTGACTGGAAAAACAGCTTCTCCTAGTTCCCTCTCTCTATTGTTTTACCTGGCTTCTTCTATTTTGTATGGGAAACCATCTATTTTCCTGTCACCTGAGCCATCTATTTTTTTTCAAAGCGCTGTTAAAGTTGTAGAATTTTGGTTGCTCATGTTATTTCACATACTATGCTCCATAGCCTTGCCTAACTGGATCGATGAGTATAACGAGCGTCGTAACTGACATAAGTGCGATCAACTTTCGCCAAGAGTGAAATTGCCACATATCTCGCGAATTCTTTCTATGATTACCTACCTACCAAAACCAAGCGCCAGCCAATATCCCATAAGATGTTGCACAATTAGAGAATAATTTCGTGGTAGGGGCGTATGGTATACGCCCTTGCAACCTATACCTGAAACCCCAATTTCAGAGGGCGCAAGCCTTGCGCCCCTACAGGAATTTATTTAATTAGCCGGCGACTTTTAATCTCCCAAATTCTCAACGCTTTCTGTAAATTATCTTTCAACAATCAACAACCATGATTCAACTCCAGGCAAAAGAAATCACGCTCCGCGACTTAATCACAAACTTCAATATTCAGCTAGTTGATGATCAACAATTCTTCCCCGAATGGCAAGACAATTTACCAGAAATTACTGCTATTGATCAACAACTTCTAGATAAAGTAAAAGCGGGTTATATCAACTTACTAAATTACCCACCGTTACTAGAAGATGTCGTTAGAATGGCAGTGCTAGATCCCATTTTATTTATCGGTGACTTTTATCTATCTCCCTTTTACGTTAAATCCGAGGAATCTATCAATATTATCTCAGACGATGAAGGAGTTATTGTTAAAGGCAGAATTGATACCTTAGTTTTAAAAGAGCAATTTTGGGTAATGGTAATTGAGTCAAAAAAAGCCTCATTTTCTATTGAAGAAGGACTCGCACAAATTCTTGCCTATATGTTAGGTAATCCTGATCGAGAACAACCTAGCTTTGGTATGATTTCTACAGGAGGCAGTTTTGTTTTTGTTAAATTAGTTAATGGAGAAATTCCTCGATATGCCGTATCAAAAGGGTTTCTTACCCGCAATCCTGGCAATGAATTGTACGATGTTCTAAAAATTCTTAAACGCCTATGTCAATTAGTTAACTAACCCAACGCCAATTATAACGATTCCATTGATAAATCCCTTGAATTTCATACTCGCTGCCGTTATCAAAACGAATCACACAGCTATAGTAAGAATTATCACTATCAGTATTCTGAGCAATCTTCACCACCGTGCAAGGAAACCACTCACGACTACAAGGACCATTCTCTTGCACCCATTCCCACAGTCCGTTAGAAACCTCAATACGCGAACCGACTTTGATTTTCAACACCTCTAAGGCAGTTTCCGCATCAAAATACTGCGCCAGGTGTACAGGTTTGACTCGATTGAGCCACTGAGGACCGTATAATTCTCGAATAAACTGAACTGTACCAGAATTGCGATCGTGCAACCAATCGTTTAATAATTTAATTTTCCAAGCATAATCTTGTTTTTCCTGTTCCTTAACAAACTGCAACAACTCTTGGCGTTGTTCTGCTGTAAGTTCATCCAAAGGATTACCATTTGCTTCGGTAAGCGATTCACCCCTAACTGTCTCAGTAATTACTTGCAATAATAGCTTTTTTTGTTGCTCAGTCAACGGACACAACGCCGCCTCGCATTCCATAAATGCTACTTTTAAAACAGCTTCAATTTCGTCATTAGTCATTGCTTGTTGGTCTTCGTTTGAGATCCCCGACTTCTTCTATAATATTGCTCCAGTCATTCAGTTTAATTCCAGAAGTCGGGGATCTGTGCATAAGGTTAAAAGAGTGAGAATGACTCTTTTATCTCTTTTTCGTCGTAGATCTTAATCTAATACCAACAAATAATAAACTGGCGTTGGCAATACTATCAAGGAATTTCCCTTGCTAATTCGCGGTAAGCTGATGGTTGGAGTTATTAATAAATTTTAATTGCTGGTACAGCTTATGAGATTTTCCCGTCTGTTAACAAGCATTACAGTTTCTTGCTTATTTTGGCTCTTGGGTTGGGTATATACCCCGACTGCTTTGGCATTAACGCCAATTTCCCTTTCCGATATTTCCTACCATGAATGTCCACCCGAAATGGCAAAAGGTACAGTAACAGCGGGTTCTAGCCAATTGGCGACTTGCTACCTCATTACTGGCAAAGCTGAGAATCAAACTAACAAGCTAGTCGTCAATGCTGATATTTTTGGTCGCATCTACGACGCCAATAATAATTCTGTTTTCCAAAATCGTACCCGCTTAGGCTCAATAGAGGAAGTGCCACCAGGCGTTAGTGATTTTGAACTGAGAATCAGTGTTCCATCTAATCAACCAACGCCACTACAGCTAAAACAATTTAAAGCTGCTGGTTTTACGGGTAAAGTCCGTCGCTGAATAACGATATTTTCAGCAATCGCTTGAGTCAATTATTTTCCCGGCTTTAAATTAGCTCTCCTGTTAATAATTTTAACGGAGAGTTATTTACATTCCTCCTCCCAACAGTCCAGCAACAATTTGCAAGACAAAAATTGCCAAGATAGGTGAGATATCCATACCACCCAAAGGCGGAATAAAGGAACGGAAAATATTAAGATAAGGGTCAGTAACTGGACTCAAAAACGAAACAACTTGGTTTGCCCAGTTAGCCGTAGGAAACCAGGTTAGAAGAATTCGGACAAACAAAAGAAGTAGGTAAATCTGGAGAAAAATGGCGAGACTATTGGTCAGCAGTTGTATAGGACTCTGACTACTAGCTAGAAATTCTGCATCACTCATGGATAGAAAAGCTTCCTTGCTGAAATTTTAAGATCGTTAAGCCTTGAAGCTAGTTTAGCGGATATCACTGCATTCTTGCTTGTACTACAGTAGGTTAAAAAAACATATATACGCCCAAGCCAATCCTTAAGGATCGAGTGTCCGCTCCAAGTCGGCTTTTTCAACGTTGCCATTAACTGTACCAAGCTGTTGACGCACATCGTCGATTGCTGTATTTAACTGGGCGATTTTATCCTCCAAGCTGCGACGTGCCACTTCAATACCTTCTTCTGCCTTAAGTTGACGCCTTCTCCTTTTGAGAGCTTTGGCGTCTGGTAAGCCCGAATCGAGCAAAGGTTTCTTCACCTCGTCAAACTCATTCTCGCGTTGAGTGGCAACCAAAGCCCCAATGACGCCACCGAGTAAGCCGCCTACTACGGCTCCAGCTAGGAATCCGCTTGCAAAACTATCGCGCTGACTCATCTTTCTTTTGTGCCCTTGATTTTTAAACCTAACTTTTACTCAAGATTAACGGTTGGTGTAGCTGCCTGCCTATATCAACAGGATCATGTTATTATGTGCCAAAACTGCGATCGCCTGCATCTCCCAATCCCGGCACAATATATCCTTTACTATTAAGTCCTTCATCAATCATTGCTGTATAAATTGCCAAACTCGGATAGCCAGAACCTAGCTTTTGCAACGCTGGGGGTGCTGCCACGACACTGACAATGCGTACAAAAGCGGGATCAACCCCACGCTGCGTTAATTCTGCCATTGCCAGCATAATTGACCCACCCGTGGCTAGCATCGGATCAGTAATTATAACTCGCGTTTGAGGATCAAATTGCTTGGGCAATTTATTTAAGTAACAACTTGCTGCCAGAGTTTCCTCATTACGCACAATGCCCAGATGGTAAACCGACGCCACCGGTAACAACGTCTGTGCGCCCTCCAACAAAGCCAACCCCGCCCGTAAAATTGGCACAACTACGATCGGAATATCTGGATTAACCATCGTCGCGGGGCAGGGCGCTAGGGGCGTCTGCACCATAATATCTTCTGTCGGCAACCAATCGCGAATCGCTTCATAAGTCAGCCAACGTCCCAACTCGATCATGGCACTCTTAAACAAGGGCGGCGGCGTTGAGGCATCACGGGCGACACCTAGCCAATGCTTAATTAGGGGATGAGGCGGCACATAAACACGCAGTTGGATCATAAAAGCCTTGGTTCTGAGGAAATGATCGTGAAAAAGTCCTGAACAATGATAACTGAGTTAGGCGACTGTATCGGGAAAAGCTTTTACTGAGAAGTTGCTCCTGTAACACGACAACTTTTGTTAAGTTATCTTACCCTAAACTGCAACTTAATGTTGGCTGGTCTGCTCGCTAACTGCTTTTAATTATTGAGAATATCTTTTGTTAGTGTTGACATTCTTTTTCAATAACCCTATAGTAGTTTTCAGTGTTCTCCTCTCATTAAGGATCGGCAGGTGGGACTAGTAAGCAGTGATGCCCTGGTCTCCACTTTTTTTTTAGCCGTGTTGAGAAATTTTTAATTGCACAAGATAGCGTTAAACTCAGATCCATTAACTAATCCTTCTCATTTACCGCTCAATTCCATGCTTGCTGCTCCCCAAACTCAATCTACAAGCGTTCCCTCCAACTCCCAATTTGATGCCATCATCATCGGATCAGGCATTGGCGGGTTAGTCACAGCCACCCAACTAGCCGCCAAAGGGGCAAAAGTCTTAGTTTTAGAAAGCTACCTAATTCCAGGAGGTAGTGCGGGTTATTTTGAACGAGAAGGCTACCGTTTTGATGTTGGCGCCTCGATGATTTTTGGGTTTGGTGATCAAGGCACGACGAATTTGCTAACGAGGGCGCTAGAAGCCGTCAATGTTAGCATCGAGACAATTCCTGATCCAGTTTCGGTTGAGTATCACCTGCCTGCGGGTTTAGAGCTAAAAGTTCACAAAGATTATGAGAAATATTTGCAAGAACTAACGGCATACTTTCCTCACGAAAAGCAGGGCATTAGAAAATTTTACGATGAATGTTGGAAAGTATTTAACTGCCTAAATGTTATGGAATTGCTGTCCTTGGAAGAACCCCGCTATTTGACACGGGTATTTTTCCAGCAGCCTCTTGCCTGTTTAGGTTTAGTCAAGTATTTACCACAAAATGCCGGAGACATTGCGCGTCGCTACATCAAAGACCCGCAATTGTTAAGGTTTATTGACATGGAGTGCTACTTCTGGTCAGTTGTGCCAGCGGAAAAAACACCGATGATTAATGCTGGGATGGTGTTTTCCGACAGGCATTATGGCGGCATTAATTATCCCAAAGGTGGAGTCGGGCAAATTGCTCAAAAGCTGGTGGAAGGGTTAGAGAAAGCTGGGGGAAAAATTCAGTACAAAGCTAAGGTTAAAAAGATCATTATCGAAAAGGGAAAAGCGATCGGCGTAGAATTAGCCAATGGTAAGGAAATCTTTGCTAAACGAATTATTTCTAATGCCACACGTTGGGATACTTTCGAGAAGTTGTTGCCGGCTGAAGAGATGCCAGTTGCAGAAAAGAAATGGCGGACTCGCTATGAAAAATCAGCAAGTTTCTTAAGTTTGCATTTGGGAGTTGAGGCGTCGGTTTTACCACCAGGAACTCAGTGCCATCATATTTTATTAGAAGATTGGGACAAGATGGAGGCAGCAGAGGGGACGGTTTTGGTGTCAATTCCTACGCTACTTGATCCAGATTTGGCACCTGTTGGTTATCACATTATTCATGCTTTTACGCCGAGTTGGATCAAAGATTGGGAAGGACTTTCTACTCAAGATTATGAGGCGAAAAAAGAAGCAGCGGCAGGACGAATTATTGAGCGTTTGGAGAAGATTTTCCCCGGTTTAGATGCCGGATTAGATTATATGGAAGTGGGGACGGCACGAAGTCATCGCCGCTTTTTGGGACGTGAAGATGGTACTTATGGACCAATGCCAAAACGTAAGTTGATGGGGTTGTTGGGGATGCCATTTAATCGTACTTCTATTCCTGGTTTATATTGTGTGGGGGATAGTACGTTTCCGGGGCAAGGATTAAATGCGGTGGCGTTTTCGGGATTTGCTTGTGCTCATCGAGTTGCGGTAGATTTGGGTTTGTAATTTAGATAGGTTGAGTTTTTTGTCTGTGAAGTTTCAATGATTGCTTTTATAAATAGAGTGACATTGACCCATAAAATGATATTTCGATACTCTAACAATCAAGTGCAGCTAGCCAGTGAAGTTATTTACTTATCACACTCCCGAACTAACTCCCACCGATCAAGTGCCAGATTGTGCGATCGCTCTTGATATCCTCAGAGCAACAACCACAATTGCCACAGCTTTAAATTCAGGTGCTGAAGCGGTGCAAACTTTCAGCGATTTGGAAAAGTTGATGCAAGTTAGCGAAGACTGGTCCCCAGAGAAACGTCTGCGCGCCGGGGAAAGAGGCGGGGCAACTGTTGCAGGTTGTGACTTGGGTAATTCTCCCTTGGATTGTACGCCAGAACGAGTTGGTGGGCGGCGTTTGTTTTTGACGACAACTAATGGAACTCGTGCCTTAGAATGTGTGCAGAATGCGCCTGTAGTGCTAGCTGCTGCCTTCGTGAATCGTCAAGCGGCTGTTGAGTATCTGATAGCACATAAACCAGAAACTGTGTGGCTTGTGGGTTCAGGTTGGGAAGGCAGTTATTCTTTAGAGGATACAGCTTGTGCCGGTGCGATCGCTTATAATATCCAGAAAGAATTAAACTGTCCTTTGGCAGACCTTGCAGGCAATGATGAAACTTTAGGTGCGATCGCTCTTTACTCTCAATGGCAAGACCAATTACTCTCCCTACTCCACCATGCTAGCCACGGTAAACGCTTGTTGCGCCTTGATGGTCATGAAGATTTAAAATATTGCTCTCAAACTGATATTTTGGATGTCTTGCCCATGCAAAAATCACCAGGAGTTTTGGTTAAAAATATTTAAGTAAGTGGGTAAAAGTAGATGCACCAATGAGGCAGTCGCCAATTGAACACTGCCTAATTTTATTTGTTTTGTGGCAAAGTTGTATTGGGCGGCGGAGTAGATTGATTACGCGCCATATGACCTAAAGGTAAACCAGCTAATAAGCCAAGCAATAAAGCTGCGCTCAGAACCGCTGCGCTTAATATTTCCTGAGTCAATATAAAATTCTCCTGATCATTTTTCGGTAAAAATAAAAAAACTAGCGGTAGATGCTTCCTCTTCGTTGCTTTTTGGAAGTAATAATTATCTACTACTTTAATTACAGAGGTCAAGTAACCTCCCTACTAATTTTACCTGAGCGATAATAAAGCTAGCTTTAATACAGATCTAGCACAGCAATGTAGTTAGAGACGCCCCGAAAATACTCACAATCTTCGTAGTATTCTTTAATTGGCATCAGGCGTGACGAAGGTAAAATTCTGTAAATGCGATACTTGAGAGGATGTAGCAAATCCCAAAAGTCACGAAAGAAAGTTCGAGAGTTAATATTGCCTGAACCAAACTCAAAAGACAAGGCTTTGATCTTTTTTGCTTCCAAGCTTTTGGTTGCACCCTTGAGGGCATCTAGTTCATGTCCTTCAATATCCATTTTTAAAAAATCAACACAAGCTAAACCATAATTTTCAATTACGCTATCTAAGGTAATTGTTTCCACCTCAAGGGGGGTGAAAACATTTTGCTGAAAATAACTATCTTGTCTGGGGTGTAAGGAAGCTATCTCAGAATTTTCTGCGGCTGTATAAAGTTGTACCACATTGCTTTGAGAACTTACAGCTTTAGGAATAAGTTGTGAATTTGGGATATTTTTATCCGTAATTATTTGCTGACAACTTGGTTGAGGTTCAAACAAGAAAATCTGTGCTTCCGGAAAAATTTTATGAAAAAGTAATGACCATTCACCATTATTTGCGCCGACATCAAATAAGATAGGATGAGAGCTTTTAATTACAGATTTAGCGGCGTTAGTTTCTGCCTCAAGCGCCCAACCTGAACCAGCGCCTTTACCAAGCAAAATACACCAATAGGCTTCTAATAAACTTGCCAAATCTTCAGTCGCGGCATTGACAAATAGCTGACTTAATGGGCTAGCTAACGTTTTACCGATTTGGTTGAAAACACCTTGCTCATGTGGCTTCATCTTAAAAACCTTATGTTAGCGAAATATATGGCGTTGGTCTTCTATTTAATTTTTCTCACCATCATCATACCTAAACTAGCAATAAAAAAAACGATAACCCCTAAAGGCTATCGCTTATTTTTCCTAAGTAAATAACCTACTTCACAATTCCCAAAACTTCCGATTTTGCTACTTGCGGCAAAAATCCTTGAGCATAAATTTCAGGATTCTTTTGGGCAATATTGGTATAAGCTTGACGCACCTGAGCATTTACCGCCACAGTCGTCGCATCATACATACCCATGACCATTTTTGGATAGATACCGATGCCAATAATTAGTACCAAAAAGCAAGCTGCAATAAAGACTTCCCGTGGTCTAGCATCACTAAATACTGCTTCACTAGGTAAAACACAATTAGTACCAAAACAAACCGCTTCTTGATCTCCTTGAGTCGCCACATCCAGATTATTCACGTCGCAGGTTGGCGCAATATCACACATTGCCACTTCACCAGGATTATAAAACACCTCTCGCAGCATTGAAAGCAGATAAATCGGTGTTAAAATCACGCCTACCGATGCCAGAAATACGGTTACTGTGCGGAAAGTTGAGCTATAAATATCACCAGTTGTTACACCAATAAATACCGAAAGTTCACTAGCAAAACCACTCATTCCCGGCAGTGCTAATGATGCCATTGCGCTAATAGTAAATAAAGCAAATACTTTCGGCATTGCCTGACCAATATTGCCCATTTCTTTCATTGACATCGTATGAGTGCGGTCATAGGTTACACCTGCTAGGAAGAATAACACTGAAGCAATCAAACCATGAGAAATCATCTGCAACATTGCGCCATTTATACCCAAGTCGGTAAAGGAGGCAATTCCTAATAAGACAAAACCCATGTGTGACACCGATGAATAAGCAAGTCGGCGCTTCATATTGGTTTGAGCAAAAGAGTTAAATGCGCCGTAGATAATGTTAACAACACCGAGTATTGCTAGCACTGGGGCAAAGTAAACATGAGCATCAGAAAGCAGTCCTAAATTGAGACGAATTAGTCCATATCCGCCCATCTTTAGTAACACGCCTGCCAAAATCATTGATACTGGGGAAGAGGCTTCACCGTGGGCATCTGGTAGCCATGTATGCAATGGAAATACTGCAAGTTTGACGCCAAAGGCAATTAATAATCCTGCGTAAAGTAATAGTTCTAAACTTAGTGGATAATCTTTTAAACCAAGTTCGACTATATCAAAGTTGACTGCACCACCGCCGTAAAGCGCCATTGCCAAGCCAGCTACTAAGATAAAAATCGAGGCTGCGGCTGTATATAATAAGAATTTCATTGCCGCATATTGACGCTTCTGACCGCCCCAAATTGAGACGAGAAGGTAGACGGGAATTAGTTCAACTTCCCACATAATGAATAGTAGCAGCAAGTCTTGAGCGACGAATACGCCAACTTGGGCTGAATACAGCACCAGCATCAGGAAGTAAAATAGACGTGGTTTTTGGTCTACTTGCCACGCGGCAAAGATGGAAAGTGTGGTTACAAGTCCTGCCAGAAGCACCAACGGCATGGAAATACCATCGACCGAAACTGCCCAGCTTAAACCTAACTCAGGTAGCCAGGTGTATTTTTCTGTGAGTTGAAACGTGGCGCTGTTTGGGTCATAATGCTTCAAAAAGACGAAGCACATTAATACAAAGTCGGCAAAACCGACTCCTAATGCATACCAACGGACGCGCTTGCCTTCTTTATCTGGAAAGAATGGAATAGCAAAGGCAGCAACGAGTGGCATTAGGAGAATTGCGGTAAGCCAGGGAAAGTGATCAGCTATCATGGCACTAGGAATATATACTTACTTATAAATTCATTATCTTATTAAATGTTAATTTTTACTCATAAACTTTTCTATCCTTTGGCATAGGTAAAATTGTCTGCAAAGTTATTGACAAAAATGCAAAAATGTGCAGAAGATAGTTGAGCGATGATTGGCAAGCTTGATCTAAGACATGGATATTATTCAATTAACAGGGATTCGCTGCTACGGTTATGTTGGCTATTTGGCAGAAGAACAAGTATTGGGGCAGTGGTTTGAGGTAGATTTAACTTTATGGATAGATTTGGCGGCGGCGGGCGAAAGTGACGAAATTAGTGATACGTTAGATTATCGTCAGGCGATCGCTATGGTCAAGGAGTTAGTCAAAACTGCCAAATTTGCCTTAGTGGAAAAATTAGCTTCAGCGATCGCCCAAAGCCTGCTCAAACTTGATAAAGTACAACAAGTGCGAGTACAGCTAATCAAATGTGCCGCCCCAATTCCTGATTTTGACGGCAAGATTATTATTGATATTACCAGGACTTTGGCTTGCTAGAGTTTTGAATTCAGGAATTAAAAGTGAGCAAATTTCAAGAACTCAAATCAGCTTATTATTGAAAATAGCTGAATGCAGATTAACCAATTCCCCCTATCTCATTTAAACTCACCATCGATCACACTTTTTCACTTCCTGTGCTGCCTTCTCTAGCGCCTTCGTCGCCTCACGGTTGCCAGCTTTCCACATAATATCGCTCCAAGCTTCCAGAATTTCCCAATCTCTGATACCCTGAGATTCCAGGACAGCGATCGCTTCAGCCACCTTGTGCCGTAGTTGTTTTGTTGAAAGTGGACTAGTGTCGAGATCCGTCAAAACCTCCGATACCTTATTGTTGTAAGTATTGTAGATGTCTTTTTCTTTCGTCATAATGCAATAGGCGTGCGACACTCAAAAAGCACCACCTTTTATCCCCTACTTTAATTGTAAATTTTTTAGCTGCAAGCTGACCTAAAAATGTGACTCCAAAAGCCCGTAAACAATTTGCTCAACATTGGCTGCGTAGTGAAAAGGCACTCAACAAAATCGTTGCCACTGCTTGCTTGCAACCTCAAGATCGTCTCTTGGAAATAGGTCCTGGTACAGGTATCCTCACCCGCCAATTATTACCTCAAGTTCAGTCTTTAGTTGCCGTAGAAATTGATCACGATTTATGTGAACTTTTAGCTAAAAAACTGGGTTCAATTGACAACTTTTTGCTTCTACAAGGCGACTTCCTCAGCCTCGACTTAACAACCAATCTAGAATCCTTTCCCAACTTCCAACATCCTAAAAAAGTTGTTGCTAATATTCCCTATAATATCACCGGACCGATTATTGAGAAACTCTTGGGCACAATTTCTCAACCTAATCCCAACCCCTTTGATTTAATTGTCCTACTAGTACAAAAAGAAGTTGCCCACAGATTATCAGCTAAACCAGGATCGAGAAACTTTGGCGCCCTAACAGTACGAGTACAATATTTAGCAGAATGCCAATTTATTTGTGATGTGCCAGCCAAATCCTTTTCACCACCACCAAATGTAGATTCTGCCGTTGTCTGCTTGCGTCCCCGACTACTAGAAACCCTGGCAAGTGATCCTAAAAATTTAGAAACAATAGTCAAAGTCGGCTTTTCTGCCAAACGCAAAATGTTGAAAAATAACTTGAAATCGTTAGTAGAAAGCGATCGCTTGTGCCTGTTGCTGGAACAATTAAAAGTAAACCCCCAATCTCGCGCCGAAGACCTCAGCGTACAACAGTGGGTAGCCTTAAGTAACATCCTCTCTGACCTTGAACCATGCACTCCTACTCCCTAACTGCCCCCGCTAAAATCAACCTCTATCTAGAAATTTTAGGCGATTCAGCCACCAACAAAGGCTATCACGAACTCGTGATGATTCTGCAAAGCATCGAACTTGCCGACCAAATTGAGCTACGTCTCAACGGCACCGAAGAAATTCGCCTTCATTGCGACCATCCCCAAGTCCCTCAAAACAAAAGCAACCTCGCTTATCGCGCCGTAGAATTGATGGCAGCACAGTTTCCTGATGTTTATGCACGCTTTGGAGGGCTAGAAATTTCCCTGAAAAAGCAGATTCCCGTAGCTGCAGGACTAGCCGGCGGTTCAACTGATGCGGCGGCAGTTTTGGTCGGAATTGATTTGCTTTGGCAATTAGGACTTACCCAGCCAGAATTACAAGAATTAGCGGCAAAACTAGGATCTGATGTGCCCTTTTGTTTAGCTGGCGGTACAGCCCTAGCCACAGGACGCGGCGAACAGCTATCATCTTTACCTAGCCTGGATTCTATGTATGTGGTTTTGGCAAAAGACCGCAACTTAATGATTTCCACACCCTGGGCATACCAGGCTTATCGTGCCGAGTTTGGTTACTCTTATCTGCAAGATAGCGCTAGCCTGCAATCTCGTGCTGAACGAGTGCATTCAGGTCCAATGGTACAGGCAATTTTACAGAAAAAGCCCGCCCAAATTGGTCAACTGCTACACAATGATTTAGAAAAAGTCGTCCTGCCCACAACGCCCCCTGTATCGCAACTCAGAGAGGCTTTCGAGAGCTGTGGCGCCTTGGGAACTATGATGTCTGGGTCGGGTCCAACTGTCTTCGCCCTGGCGACCTCAGAAGCTCAGGCTAAGAAAATGGAACAACAAGTTAGGGCAATGATTCCTGATCCAGATGTCGATTTTTGGATTACAAAGTTTTGCAGTCACGGCATCCAAGTTGTATCTGCTGTTAAATAAAATTCGCTAATTTATTTTGCAAAGCTTTTGTTTATTCAGCAATTTACTTGGGCTAAAGCTTGCTGACCTTGTAAATCTGCCTTAATATTCAAATTCGACGTTGCTGATTGAAAGTATGAAAAGTCCAACTAAATCCCCGACTTCTTCGTTGAAATCATGATGCTATGGATAAATTAGATTTTAGAAGTCGGGGATATGCTGCCAATCATACCTAGATTCAGCAACGCCTTAATATTCAAATTCAGACATCAGTACTTCAGCAGAGTTGTAAAATATTTATCACAGTAGATAAATCATCCTAATTTTAGATTTATGACTACCCCTAATCCCCTACCCGATCAAAATTCCCAGCCAACTAAAAAACAAGAGGCGCTGCCAAGTTTATTTAACAGCATTAGTGGCGTGGCGATTTCGGGAGGAATTGCGATCGCTCTTTATTTCCTGACTTCCTCTATTGCCCAAACTTTTGCCAACAAACCACTTGCTTCTACTAACCCCACAGCGATCAGAATTTCGGTTGCTGTGCGTACTTTAGTTGTCGGCATGAGTACCCTTGCCACTACTGTATTTGGGGTAATTGCCCTTGGTTTAGTTTTAGTCTCGGTAGTTGTTTTAGTTCAACAAATAAAAAATCCCAAAACTCCATCAGCCTAATTGATGTTGCTTGTGGAGGTTAGATAACACAGCAAGATGGCTACTGCATGATTTCGCGCTGATTTCCGGAATCATACCCCAAAACAGAGAAGATTAATTTTGTGCCGCATTTCTAGAATCAAGCGGTAACCTTGCCCAAAATCAGAGCTGAAATTTTGTCAGAACAATGATAAGTGTGATTAACCAATAAATTTGTCCATATTTCCTCCAAATAACTAAAAAAACATCTACCAGCAGCCGCCAACAAATATCGTCAACTTAGCTTAACTTCATCAAGTATTCATCAACTTTTTGGTACAAAAATGACTCTAAAGCTACATAATAAATAATAGAGAAATAGGCGATAACTTTTATAATTTGGGTGAATCTACATCAAGTTGGTCAAAATGCCTTAACTCAACTTCAAGGAATCAACCCAACGCTCACTTGCATCAAGTCATTTCAGACTTTTGATCGACGGTGAGCCCACATAACAGAAGATTTACCTATCTAAACACTCATGACAGTCTCCCTATCCTCAATTGTCAACCAAGATGACCAAGAGCTTCTAGAAGCTTCTGCTGAAAAGGTTGACCTGATTGAAAAGCTTTTGGCAATTGGCACAGCACTTTCCAGCAGTAATGATTTAAGTGAATTACTGCATCTAATTTTATCCAAAAGTAGAGAAATTACTTGTAGTGATGCTGGCAGCGTTTATTTAATTGACCGCAGTGAGTCAGAATCAAAATTGCTGTTTAAGGTAGCACAAAATGATTCGATTCCTAGCCATACTTTCCAAGAATTTGCTGTACCTCTGACCCAAAAAAGTCTGGCTGGTTATGTGGCATTGACGAACGAAAGTTTAAACTTACCAGATGCCTACAATTTGCCGGAAGATGTCCCTTACGAGCTCGATCGCAGTTTTGACACTTCCATGCCTTACCGCACTTGTTCGGTGCTGGTGCTGCCAATGCAAGATCAAGACGGTGAAGTAATTGGCGTCTTGCAACTGATTAACCGCAAGCTGCAAGCTGATGTGGTTTTCACTAAGGAAAATGCTCAAAAATTAACTCAACCTTATACTGAGTGGGAAGAACGTGTTTTGCGGAGTCTTGCCTCCCAAGCGGCAATTTCGATTGAGCGAAATCATCTGCAACAAAGTATTGAAAATCTCTTTGAAGGCTTTGTCAGAGCTTCTGTGCAAATTATTGAAGCACGAGATCCGACAACTTCTGGTCACTCAGAAAGAGTCGCTGACTTGGCGGTGAGGCTGACTGAAGAGGCAAATGCGATCGCCTCTGGTCCAATGCGTTTGATCTACTTTAGCGCTCGTCAAATTCAAGAAGTACGTTATGCGGCTTTATTACATGACTTTGGCAAAGTGGGAGTTCCCGAAGCACTTTTAGGTAAACGCAAAAAACTTTTCCCCGATCAATTTGAAATGATTCGTCATCGCTTTGCCCTGGCGGAGCGTACTCTAGAAATGGAATGTGCTCAAAATAAGTTTCGCTACTTATTAGAACATCCTAGCCACCAACATGAGGAAGGATCTGCTTGTTCTCACTGCCGAAGTTTGGAAAAATTTGATAAGCAACTAGCTCAAACTATCGAAACTCTCAAATATTACTGGGAATTGTTACAAGAACTAAATGAGCCAGATGTCATCCTCACCAGAGATTTTCATGCTTTTTCGGAAGAAACTTCGGCTCAGTTATCTGTCTTGAGTCAGTATACTTACCGAGATACAGATGGGGTAACCAAACCGCTGATTTCTGAGGCAGAAATGGCTCAGTTATTAATACCTAGAGGCAATTTAACTGGCAGTGAACGCTCCAAAATTGAATACCATGTTACTCATACTTACCACTTTTTAGAGCGCATTCCTTGGACAAAGCATCTCAAAGGCGTCCCGGCAATTGCTTACGGACATCATGAAAAGCTGGATGGTAGTGGTTATCCCCAAGGTTTAAAGCAGGAGCAAATCCCCCTCCAGGCGCAGATGTTGGCAATTGTGGATATTTATGATGCGCTGACAGCAAGCGATCGCCCTTACAAGCGTCGTTTACCTGTAGATACGGCGCTGAGAATTTTGCGACAAGAAGCTTCCAAAAATAAAATTAACAGTGACTTGGTTGAGTTATTTGAGCAACGCCAGGTGTTTACTGTTTTGGGTCATAGCTTGATTACTGACACTCATTCTGTCGCTTAATGAGCAAAACCCGCAATATTAATCCGTGCCGACTCAAATTAAGTATTTGAGCGGCGTTTTTTTTTGCCTGTTCAGATCTCAGTCGGGCTGACTCTTTTCATTTTTTCCCTCAATTCCCTGTCTCCGTCTGGAATACAGCCTTTTTCTGCTCACTCTTGTTAAGCTGTTTGCAATTCTTATCTTTCTCCCTAGTTTTCCCCCAAGCATTCCCCAATGTTTCCACACAAGCCTAGAAGCTTTTCCCCAGTTTTATCCAAGTTTTCCACAGGCAGTAACGGTGGGATCAGCTCTTGCCGCTTTAAGAAGATTTTCTAAACTGCTGAAGTCGCCGCTGACTCAGACTGAGTTTCTGTGAAGTTGTGTAACAAAAAATGCCCTCAAAGGCTGATTATTGCGTAGAGGTTGTTTGGGTTTGAGCCAGCTTGTAATATTTCGCAGCATTGACAACAACACCCCCTCTCAGCCGACAATAGTGCGACCAGCCATTAAAAATATTGATTCCTTGAAAAGCCACGGCGTCCAGTGATGCGCCAGCTTTTCATTTTCAAGTTGTTTTTCAGCAAAAAATGCTGAAAGCAGGTTGTTTTGTCCAATACGCCATGAAACTAGAGGTAACTATGAACGCAACGGTAAGTATCCTGGCAGAAATCCCAGAAGATTTGCATGATTCTTTAAAAAGCTACCTGGAAACCCACCCGACTTGGGATCAAGACCGAGTATTTGCAGCGGCGCTGTCTTTGTTTTTGCTTCAAAATGGAAATGGTAAGACACCAGAAGCATCTCAGAGCTATCGTGCCTGTGCTCGTGTCTATCTGGAATCTTTGTTCCAATATCCGGCTTAAATGAGGGTGGAGGGGATTAGGAAGTAATTGGGCAGCCATGTTTAGATTCCTCTATCCCCGTCGGCTGAGTGCCGCCTCAGCCCCAATCAAGATGATTAATCTATATGACAGAGACTACACGACCGATGGTTATTCCCCAGCTTATTGTGGGTTTGGGGAATCCTGAACCTAAATACGATAAAACGCGGCATAATATTGGCTTTGCAGCAATTGATGCAATAGCAGCTCAGTGGCAAATTTCCCTCAGCGAAAATCGCCGCTTCCAGGCGTTGTCTGGCGAGTCGGCTAGTTCTACTGGAAGGGTGCGTTTACTTAAGCCTCTGACTTATATGAATCGCTCTGGGCAGGCAATTCGGGCGGCGACGGATTGGTATAAGTTGCCGCCTGAGTCGGTGCTGGTTATTTATGATGAAATGGATTTGCCTTTGGGACGGTTGCGCTTACGCCTTTCGGGTTCGGCAGGTGGGCATAATGGTATGAAAAGTGCGATCGCTCATTTGGGTACGCCAGATTTCCCGCGCTTGCGAATTGGCATTGGTAGATCTGATGGGCAGAAGGACAGCATTTCCCACGTTTTGGGCAAGTTTACGCCCCAAGAAACTCTCTTAATGTCTGAGGTGCTACAACTTGTTGTTGATGCTGTGCAATATAGTCTCAAACATGGAGTGGAAAAGGCTATGAGTCTTTATAACAGTCGCACTGTTGAGGTTAATTCTTAGGGTTATCCACAAATTACGTGGCGGCAAATTACTAAAAGCCGCCTCAAAACTACATAATCTGCTTTAAACAAGAAAGGTCTGCTGATCCAAAGTGGATGCTAAAGGCAACGTTCAAGTTTTCCAAAGAGGTGATTAACCAAGGTACGCCGTCTCTGGTGGAAGACTCGTAATGATTAAACAAAATGGAAAAGCGCTTTTCTAAATAAGGCTTGACTTTGCGGCACAACAGTACAATTTTTAACAATAACCCGGTGGTGAGGGTTGAGCCCAAATTAGTAATTAAATCCACAAAGGTAAAATGGTTTGGTCGCTGAGGACTTTCTACTACCAAGAAGTTCAATAATTGACTACAAGTCCGTACAATTAGAAATTCAGTGGGTCTTAGAGCTTCGCTGTCTGGTAGGGTGTTTTTGAGATGAGTGTAGAGGCGCTCATTAAATTGACGCTTGCCATAAGCTGGATCAATAGAAGTGATCAGATACTCGTACAAATCATTTTTAAATTCTTTGTAGGATGAGGTTTGGTTAGTGTGGGTCAAGAAGCTTTGGGCGACATCTCGGTAGGTGTGGGAACCTTGCACTTTTCCGACAAATTGCTTGAGGGCGATACCTAATTCGCGATCGCTTAACAGTGTTGGATTACTGACTGGGTAAATAATTCGTTCCGGTTCTCCTGGAGATTTGGAGCGCATTGATTGAGCGCGTCGCACCTGATATGTAACGTATTGAGACAAATCAAATTCCAGGCGTTGCTGCACTCTCGATTGAATTTGCTTCACCGTCTGTTGATGCTCGTAACTGCTGTCTTCGCTCAAAAGACAATGCTCGTATAAATAAGGATACCGCTGAATCAAGTTGCCAATTTGTTTTGAGCCATTCGCTTCGGTGGTTTCACCAACTACCAAGGATAAACGTTGTAGTGTCAGATATTGCTCAGTTTCGGTGAAAGCTTGAATTAACTGCCGCAGTCGTCTTGCCCCCCGCGAGTGAACTTTCATCGGATCGGGGGGATTTTCAAATAGCTTGATTAGTTCTTGGATTGATCTAGAAGAGTGCGGTTGCATCTGCCAACGATTAACTAAAATATGGCAGCAGCGATTTAGGACAAACTTAAACTCATGTTCAGCTCGTTTGTCCATTGCGACTTTTTCTAGCGCCTGCCAAATTTGAGGATCTGCGTACCTTGCACCATCCAAAAATAGGCGTTGGAATCGCTCAATCAATTGTTCAGCAGATTCTACCTGTACACAATAAAGTAAATGGTCGTACAGTTGCTGTTCTTCTTTGCTGGTTTGTCTAATGTCTGAGTCTGTCCAAGTGGTCACTTTAGTAAGCCCTCCTACGTGTGAACGCTAGGGCTAATCAATAGCGCTATCATCAACAACCTCAAATTGAAGTTGATTTGCCCTTTTAGTAGACACGAAATACCTAGATACACCACAATGAGATACTAATCATGAACAAATAAGCTCAATAATCTCTTCAAACAAAATAAGCTACTTATGTCAAAGCATATCTTGACTATTTGCTCTTGGAATCCGCAAATATGCTGTACTAGTATAAAGATTCAGTAAAGTTGCCGTCTTTTCCGTAAAGATTCTGTGAAACTACTGTTTTAACCTCTCTTGATATGAGTGAGTAATAAAAAACCTCTCTTTAGCAAAGCATACTTTTGTCAATTTTGGGCAAATATATCTATGAGTTGTCAGGTTTCCTTAACAAAATTGATTGACATTTTAGCGGCAAAGGCGCTTAATATATCGGCGGCAGCGGCGGCGACAAGTTGCACCGCGATTACGACTGATACTCGTGGGCTCCAACCGGGTAATCTGTTCGTCGCCTTACGGGGTGAGAATTTTGATGGGCATGACTTTGCCAGGATGGCGGTTGAAAAAGGTGCAATTGCGGTAATTAGCGATAGCCATTCTGCTACACAACTTGATGGTGTGCCGCAACTGCAAGTCGAAGACACTTTGGTTGCCTATCAGCAAATTGCCCGTTGGTGGCGTGAGCAATTTAATATTCCAGTTATTGCAATCACTGGTTCGGTAGGAAAAACCACCACAAAAGAACTAATCGCGGCAGTTTTGTCAACTAGTGGCAAGGTTTTGAAAACTCAAGGAAATTACAATAACGAAATCGGTGTACCGAAAACGTTGCTGGAAATGGGCGCAGAACACGATTATGCGGTGATTGAGCTGGCAATGCGTGGTTCTGGACAAATTGCTCTATTAACTCAGCTTGTACGCCCAACAGTAAGTGTAATTACTAATGTTGGTACGGCTCATATTGGTTTATTGGGTTCGGAACAAGCGATCGCGGAAGCTAAGTGTGAGCTGTTGGCAGAAATGCCAATTACGGGTACGGCAATTCTCAATCACGATGATCAAAGATTAATGCAAACTGCCGCGTGGCAAGGAGAGACGGTTACTTATGGTTTGGATGGTGGTGATTTACAAGGGACGCTAATTGATAACCAAACCCTGGAAGTTCAAGGAGTAAAATTGCCTCTGCCTCTGGCTGGTCGCCACAATGCTCTAAACTATGTTGGGGCGCTGGCGGTTGCCAAAGTGCTTAGGGTTGACTGGACGCCTTTGGCTGAGGGTTTGGGAGTTGAACTGCCTTCTGGGCGATCGCAACGTTATGATTTGCCTAATGATCTGGTCGTGCTTGACGAAACCTATAATGCTGGGTTGGAGTCAATGTTGGCGGCGTTGCAGCTTTTGGCACAGACGCCTGGAGCGCGGCATATTGCGGTATTGGGGACAATGAAGGAATTAGGAGAGCGCTCGGTAGAGTTTCATCAAAGAGTTGGGCAGTTGGCGCAGCAACTTGAGCTTGATGCTTTATTGATTTTAGTTGATGATCCAGAAGCAAATGCGATCGCCCAGGGTGCTGGGTCTAGTTTATCAGAGTGCTTTTCTAGTCATGATACTTTGCTGCGGCGTTTGGAGGAATTAGTGCAACCAGGCGATCGGTTATTATTTAAAGCTTCACGCTCAGTTGGTTTGGATCGAGTAGTTAAGCAATTTTTGGTAGCAATTGCTGTCTGAATTGGGCAATTAGTTGCACTTAGATCTAGCGGCGATATTGCTTACTAGCCTACTATGTTATTTTTGTAGCAAATTCTATTTGTAAGGTTAAGCGGTCTTTGCTACCAGGAGGATTTTCCTTATGAAAACAGAGGGGGTTCTCCACAAATCCAAAACCTGCTTTCCCACAGATAGGAACAATATTTTCATAGCCATAATATTGTCTAATTTCTGGTTGAGAGCAGCCTTTAGTGATAAATCGATGAGCAAGTTTTTTCTTAGTATGACTACCTCGGACACAGATATGAGGACTACTACATAAATCGACATCAGTTATATAAAATATAAATCTCAAACGACGATAATCATGGTGATAGTGAAATTTCTGCACGGCATGGCGACGCTCGTAAATGCTCGATTTTACCGGAAAGTTCCACCAAAGTTGGCTTTGCTGATGTATGGGTTTAGCTTCTAAATAGTTAGCTGCAATTTCTAATAAGATTGGATCACTTTCTAGTTTTTTAATACCAGGGCAGAGTGAAGCGGCATTAGTATAGGTTGCAAAAGATAAAGGTTGTGATAGTTTTCTTGGTTTTTGATCATTATAGTAAAATTCTATATTTTTGTTGCCATTACCATAGCAAGGGTTATTGGTGGCAAATTTAAATATTTCTTGAACGAGCTTTTTTTGGAGATTCGTTCCTAAAAAAAAACCGTCAGATTTGAGAGAACTAAGAGTTGTATCTAGATTTACTTCTAATACAGAATCACTACTATTATTTAACTTATGAGCAGGCAAATAACCTAAAGATTTGGGCTTATTGATTACAGTTTTAGATTGAGTAATATTATTTGGTAAGTCTTTGAGAAGATTTAAAGCTGAATATTTAGCTCGCTCAGACAAAAGTGCCTGAAACTCTCGCCAAGAGTCAAGGAAGGGATTAAGTATTAGCATGATTCTTTGAGTTATCGTTTCAATCCGTGGGCTGTCCAAAAATAAGACTTTCAGGTAACCCTGTACTAGATAAGTCTTTGTTGGTAAGGGATTGATGCACCGATACCCCTCAATTTAACTTCTGAAAGCAAGGGGTTTTTGCAGATGATTTAAAAAGCGGTGTAACTATGTAGAAGCTCTGAATATCTATTAATTTAGATTCACTTTAATCGTAGCTTATCTTGATAAGTTTAGCTAGGTTAGCTAATAGCCTTCACTGATTCTTTATGTTTTTTGGGCTTTTGCTAAACTAGATAAAGAAAGAAGTGAATTTCATCTTTAAAAAAAATATTCTTCCTCAATAATTTGTGGAAATAACGCGGCTTGAGATCTGGTAAGGACAGTATGTGACTTAGATAAAATTTGTGACTTTTGGGCATGGAAGTTATCACTCTTGGAGAAAATCACAGGACTCTAAAATTTTGTCAGCAAAAGATCAATCTTCATGCAGTTGGAAAAGAACTTAAACCCAAGAAACTTTATGCTAATCCTGACTCAGGTGACTTCTGCTTAATCACTAATGTTCCTCTATAGGCATATTAATGTTAAAAGTCTCTTGGCAATTATTTCTGCTCTACCTGATGAAATTGTCATGGCACAAGCTTTAGATTTGCTCAATCTTCCACTTAAAGGCATTCACCATAGCGGAGATGATGCTTGGAATATTGCCAGAATTCATGCAGAATTATTATTACAAACTCGATTAAATAAATCACCAAAAGGAGATTATTAATTTTGGTTCTGATAATTCTCTAACTCGTAGATTATTTTCTCTTTATCACTTAAATAATAGTGGGGATAGTTGTGTGATGCTTACCTCTATCCCCTACTTCTAAAATGAGCTTCGAGATGATTTTTTTGTGAAGCTCCTCTGAGACATCAATTAATCTTTTTTATCTTGTTTCTGCCTATCCTTAACAGCTTTCGTCAATAGATAAGTTGCTAGACTACTCAGCGAGCGACTTTCTTCTTCAGCCCATGTTTCCAAAGCTGCTTGAATGTCTTCTGGTAAATAAGCAGTTACTCGCCCTTTAAGTTTAACCATTTCTACACTTTTGTACTTCAACGTATTCTATTATAGGCTTTTTCAAAAATTATTAGGAGCTTCTGATTGACATTAAACTATAATATACTACCAGAGACCCTAATAATAGATATCCGTACTTTCACGTACAAATCATGTCAGTATCCTCAACTATCCTACTTTGTCTTTTATGGGTAAAAGAGTCATCGACGACTTGAAGCTCATTAACCAATCTATCTGATAATTCCAATTTTGTGGATCAATCGATTTTGAAAATTATCTAATAGTAGAAAACAGGTTTATTTATATAAATTAAGTCTTAGAATGCTTAAGCTTTGAGTTTAAGCATCCAACTTTTACCTAATAAATACAATCATCTACCACTGAATATTAGATATCCAAGATCAAAGATGACAGCCTATTTTTCTTCTACATAGATTTCTGGCTCAACGGCAAAGTTATCAAGTCGTCCCGACTCATCAATAACATAACCGTCAGTTGTTCGCATTTCAGAAGATTTTTCTTGCTCATCAACTGCTTTGACTTCTTCAATACTTTGCTCTGGATCAGTATTAGCAGGAATTACCGCATCTGGGGGATTTACTGCTGTTGTCTGGGCAGTTTGAACACCGATTTGATTTCCAGGAGAGCCTCTGCCTGGTTCAGCTTCTGCTGGCTCGGTTTGTGGTATTACTATTTTGTCTTCATTATTCATGGCGGCTTTCTCCTATTTGGCGTGTCGCTTTATCAAAAAATGGCTGCTAACTAATTAAGCTATCAAATAGTTGTTTACAACTTTAGCTCAAAAACTATTAGGTATAACTCTTTCGTGGGGACTAAATTTCTCAACCGACAGGAATACATTTAAGGAGGCTCTGTTTCGCATTCTTCTAAGCCAATTGACACATCAATGAGATAGCAAGCCTGACGAATTGTATCTATTAACCCTCTTTCCATAACCGGATAGCCATAACGGGCAATGGCTTCACTAGGATGCTGCCACCGCAACCATAACTGTTTGTCAACAACCTTAGTAGTGATTAACCAGTCTCGGTATTGAATTGGTTGCAGTGGTAAGCTGCTGCTAGAAATGTTTGTTTTCACTGGTTTGTTCAGTACTTTGAATCGTTTTTTCTTGATTTACTCCCATCTTCATTATGAACAACCTTGAGGAACATAAGCTGCTATTGTATTAGCTACCTAAATAAATTGATTGATGGCGCTATAATATTTAATTGTGTTGAAAGCCACCTAAAGTAGTCGGCTGTTGCTAATCTTTTTCTATGTTAGTACTTCTTTTAATATACGAGGTGTCTATTTAGTTTTGTAGAAAGTGCTGCTTGTCTCTGTTCAAGATGAGAAATTGTCGGTTAAGGTAGATATATTTTCAATATTCTTAGTTTTCAAAATTAGTTGATGGCAGGTCAAAAAAATAATTGGAGCGAAGTAAAAGCAAGTTTAATTCGCTATATAAACTTTTGGTGTCATGCCTGTAAGCTGCGGAAATTGTTTGCTCAAATGACTATCACTATTAAATCCACACTCTCAGGCAATCTCCATAATTCCTGGATTGTGCAGGTTATACTGATTACTTGGCAGCCGAAGACGGCTTTGTGGGTATTGCAGATATCGATCAATTAATCGCAAGGTAAAGCGATGCTATCATACCTGACTCAACAACATTTTACATTAAAACTGTTCGCAGCATTGGGCTGTGGGTTGATAGCTGGCGTCTTTTTCGCCTTCTCAACTTTCGTAATGAGCGCCCTTGCTCGACTTGAACCACCACAGGGCATTGCCGCTATGCAATCGATTAATATTACAGTGATTAATCCCTGGTTCATGACAGCATTTTTGGGAACGGCTGCGGCTTGCCTCTTTCTAGCTATTTCTTCGCTGTTAAAGTGGCATCAACCGAGTGCCGCCTATTTGCTTCTTGGCAGTTTACTCTATCTGGTCGGCACATTTGGGGTGACGATGATAGGCAATGTGCCATTAAACGAGGCGCTAGCAAAAGTCAATCCAGAGAGTACAGACGGCGCGAATTTATGGGCTAGCTATCTGACAAACTGGACGATGTGGAACCATTTGCGGACAGTAGCGGCGCTGGCGGCAGCAGCATCCTTCACCATTGCACTTTGATTAATTAATGCCGCATTTCTAAAATTGGTGAAGGATATGCTAATTTGTTATTTTCTACTAATTAAAAGCGTCCTTGATGTTATCAACAGCTTTTTCAACAGCATTCTTAGTTTCGTTTACTGCACTCTTTGTGCGAGCTGCATCTTCGTTGGCTCTTTTCTGAATTGTTGCGGCATCTTTTTTGGCTTTACGCTCAATAAAGTTACCATCGTCATCGGTTGCTCGATCAACTTTACTAGCATTGCTCTTGGCAGCATCCTTAACTTTATCTGCTGTATCATCAATAAAGTTCTTGGCGCGTCCAGCATCTTTACTGGTTTTTTCTTGAACTTTATCACCAAGATCTGCCGCGATCAAGGTTTGATTAGGAGTAGCCATTGCTGAGGTGTTTAAGAAAAACGCACCCTGCCAGAAAAAGGCGATCGCTGACATACAAAAAACCGTTGTAACCATCCAGCGCCCTAGAAGAGATAGCTGTTTGGAAAAATAATTCAGTTTCATAGAATACAATCTTGATTGATTTAGCATTCTATTTGTAACTGATTTAACTTATTAACTCAATCCTTCCTCAGATGGATAGTAGTTATAATTTGGAAATGGTTGGAGGAATATGGGGTAACAAGGTATCACGTTCGCGTTCTTGATAATACTATGTAACGAAGTGAAAGGAAAACTCAGCTTCATATAAGTTTTCACAACTAAAAGTATTGACGTAACCCCTTCAGACTTGCTAATGTTAGCAGGAAGCTAATTATTAAACAAACGCCGCTCCAGAAATGTTTATCAACCGCTACTACTTTTATTTTTGGTTTAGAGAGGTTCACTGGTCGTGAATGAAGTTCCTCTTGGAACCGACCCAGTGAACCGCAGAACAAAATCTGCGGTTTTTGTTTTTTAAGGATAGATGCTATAGGAATAAAAAAATGGTGACGACTCTGATTAACCGATTTTATGGATTTTACTTTTTCTGGACCCAGAATAACTCCGGGTAGGTAAAGTCGCGCCAACTTTTACTCTGCAACCCGGAACCCTAGGGAACCGGGTTTTTTCTTGTTAACCAAATGCAAAAAGGAATCTTTTGATCATGTTGAATGCTAAACTTGCGACTGCTTCTCATCCCGAACATAACTCAATTATCAAACTTTCAGAACAGGTTAGTTTCGGTGGAAATGAATTAGTAATTATCGGCGGTCCCTGTACTGTTGAGAGTCATCTTCAAATGGAACTCGTCGCTACAAAATTGCAAGACGAACCAATACAAGCCTTACGGGGTGGCGTTTACAAACCTCGAACTTCTCCTTATGCCTTTCAAGGAATGGGAATTGAAGGATTAGAAATATTATCAGAAATACGCAGGTGTCATAATATGCCAGTGGTCACAGAAGTAATGTCAATTGGACAAATTGAAGATATAGTTAATCATGCTGATATGCTGCAAATTGGCAGCCGTAATATGCAAAACTTTGACTTACTAAAAGCGGTCGGACAAGTCGATAAGCCGATATTATTAAAACGGGGACTTTCTGCAACTATTGAAGAGTTTATTATGGCAGCAGAATACATTCTAAGTCACGGAAACTCCCAAGTTGTTTTATGCGAACGTGGTATCCGTAGCTTTGATAACTATACTCGTAATGTGTTGGATTTAGGAGCCGTTGTAGCGCTCAAACAACTAACACATTTGCCCGTAATTGTAGACCCATCTCATGCGGTTGGCAAGCGAGAATTAGTTGCGCCTTTGGCAAAAGCGGCGGTTGCTTGTGGTGCAGATGGTTTAATTATTGAGTGTCATCCGGAACCAGAAAAATCGGTTTCTGATGCGCGTCAGGCACTTTCTTTAGAAGATATGGTGGCTTTAGTTCATAGTTTAAAACCTGTTGCGGCAGCAGTTGGCAGAAAAATTGCTCAACCTTTGAAACCACAACTTGCGGTTGCTTGAACTGATATTTAGTAAATCAGGATAGTAGCTTTGTGCGGAAGATCTTGGAGTTTTTAATTATCTTGATCTACTCGCTTAAGTAGTAATTAAAAAACCCGTTACTTCAAAGGTAACGGGTTTTTAAAACAACTATTTATGTTTAAGCTTCAGTAATAGCAACCTGCACTCTATCTTCAATAACCCTAACTAGAAAAGTTGGAATACTTACGGTTTCATCATCAAGGCATTGTCCAGTAATTAAGTTGAAATTTTGCTTATAAATTGGGGCGGCAACTTTAGGAATACCGTTGCGATCGCCTATGATGCCTCGTGATAACACAAACGCCTTGCTAAAGGGGTCGTAATTGCTGAGTGCAAATAGATTTGTCTCATTTCCTACGCGGAAAATTGCCACTTGTTCGCCTCTAACTAAGGCACAAACTCCTGTATTTGGTGCGATCGCATCCAAGGGGCAAATATCAACCCAAGTGGCATTTGTTTCACGAATTATTGATTGAACCATGTTTCTTCCTATTAATGATTATTGCGTTGTTAATTTGCTGATTTGTGGTGCGATATTTCACCCCCCTAACCTTCTCACTACATCTCAGGCTTGATTTCGGGGGGAATTAGGACTGCAACTATTCAGAAATACCTACAAGCGATTTTTCATGTTCAAAAGCAGGGCGTTTTTGTCCCCGTTCTTCTACATGAACAAGGCTGGGATCGGGCTGGTCAGAATTGACAAAGTGACGGAAGCGCTTGACTTTTTCTGGGTCTTCAATTGTTGCTTTCCACTCACATTGATAGGTATTTACAAGGTGCGACATTTCCGCTTCTAACTCAGCAGCAATTCCCAAAGAATCATGAATAATTACCTGTTTGAGGTAATCAATTCCTCCTTCAAGTTTGTTAAACCAAGTTGCTGTGCGTTCCAATCGGTTAGCGGTGCGAATATAGAACATTAGGAAACGATCTAAATATTTAATTAGTGTTTCCTTGTCGATATCTTCTGCTAACAAAATAGCGTGTTGTGGCTTCATTCCACCATTGCCACACACATACAAATTCCAACCTTTTTCTGTAGCAATGATGCCAAAATCTTTACTTTGGGCTTCAGCACATTCACGGGTGCAACCAGAGACAGCAGATTTTAGTTTGTGAGGCGATCGCAAACCCCGGTAACGCAGTTCGACTTCAATTGCCAAACTCGTAGAATCCTGCACTCCAAAGCGACACCAGGTACTGCCCACGCAAGATTTCACAGTCCGCAATGCCTTACCATAAGCATGACCGGATTCAAATCCAGCATCAATTAATTGCTTCCAAATATGAGGCAATTGATCGACACGAGCTCCTAACAAATCAATTCTTTGTCCACCAGTAATTTTGGTATAAAGTCCAAAATCTTTAGCAACTTGTCCCAACACAATTAACTGATCTGGCGTCAATTCACCACCTGGAACTCGTGGAATTACTGAATAAGTTCCATCTCGTTGAATGTTAGCTAAAAAGTTATCATTAGTATCTTGAAGTCCCACATGAGATGTCTGTAAAATATGCTCGTTCCAAGTCGAAGCAAGAATGGAAGCAACAGCAGGTTTACAAATTTCACAACCCTTACCTTGACCATGTTTGACAATTAATTCGTCAAATGTTTCGATGTTATGAGTGCGGACTAAATGATAAAGTTCTTGACGAGAATAAGCGAAATGTTCACAGAGGTCATTCTTCACCTCTAGTCCCGCTTTCTTCATCTCATACTTGAGCAAGTCTGTTACTAATGGTACGCAACCACCGCAACCTGTTCCCGCTTTTGTACATTTTTTTAGGCTACCAATATCAGTAAAGCTATTTTCTTGGATCGCTGTACAAATCTGCCCTTTGCTGACATTATTACAAGAACAAATTTGAGCAGTATCTGGTAAACTTTCCACTCCCATTCCAACAGCAGATTTGCCTTCTCGTGGTGGTAGTAGCAAATCTTCGGGATGAGGTGGTAGAGCAATTTCATTCTGCACAAATTGCAATAATGTGCCGTAAGCAGAAGCATCTCCGATTAAAATTCCGCCTAACAAACGGCTACCGTCTTCATTCAAAACTAGCTTTTTATAGATGCCTTGAACTGAGTCAGTAATGGCGATTTCTCTTGCACCAGGAGTCTTGGCAAAGTTATCGCCAAAACTAGCAACATCCACTCCCAAAAGTTTGAGTTTGGTGGACATATCTGCACCTGTAAAAGTGCTAGTTGTGATGTTATTTAAAACATCGGCTGCTACGCCTGCCATTGTATAGCCAGGAGCAACTAAACCATAGATGCGATTTTGATAAAGGGCACATTCACCGATCGCATAAATATCTGGATCTGAGGTTTGGCAATAGTCATTAACAACAATACCACCCCTTTCTCCTAATTCGATTCCGCAACCTTTGGCAATTTCATCACGGGGGCGAATTCCAGCAGAAAAGACAATCATATCTGTTTCTAACTCTGAACCGTCAGCAAAAGTCATCTTAGCAACTTTGCCGTCTTTATTAACAATTTCGGTTGTGGCTTTGCTAGTATGAACGGAAACCCCAAGTTCTTCTATTTTATTTTTAAGAATTGTGCCACCCGCCTCATCAATTTGCACAGGCATTAGGCGTGGGGCAAATTCAACAACATGGGTTTTTAAGCCCATGTTTTTGAGAGCATTAGCACATTCTAGACCTAATAAACCACCGCCAATAACGACACCAGTTTGGCAATTTTTCGCATAAGCAGACATCGCTTCTAGATCGTCAATTGTCCGATAGACAAAGGTTCCTGTTGTGTCATTTCCTTTAATTGGAGGGACAAAAGGATAGGAACCTGTTGCTAGAACAATTTTGTCATAATTAACAGTTAAACCATTAGCAGATGAAACAGTTTTTGCTTCACGATTAATGGCAACTGCTTTATCACCAATATGAATTTGAATACCGTTTTCTTGATATAATCCTGGTTCAACTAACGATAAATCTGCGGCTGTTTTGCCAGAAAAGTAACCACTGAGATTAACACGATCATAAGCAACGCGAGGTTCTTCACAGAAGGTAATTAGGTTCCATTGTTGTGTCGCTTCTTTGGCAATCATTAACTCTAGGAACTTATGTCCTACCATGCCGTTACCAATCACAATCAAATTCTTTTTGGCTGTCATAAATTGCTGCAAGCCTTATGCATCAGTTATCCACTACTCTTTGTATAGGAGTTTCTTAATAGGTTTAGTAAATTTGGCTACAGAAGAGTAAGTATTGATGCAATAGGTGATTGATTCTGATTGGGTTTTTGCATGAGGAGTAATATTAGGTGGGGCAGGGGGAGAAATTATCGCTCTTTTTACTCTAACTGACATCTTTCAGATGCTTTAGCCAAGCCAACCATCCAACTTTTTAGGCAATTTTTGCACACAAAAAACGGTAGCCAGCATCAATTTCTCTTAGTTTCCGTATTTCACCATATTTTGCATCCCAGCGACCGCTATTTAAATCTTCTTCTAGGAGATTCACTCCTCTTTCAACTACATTAGTATCAGCTAAAGCCAAAGCTGAGATGCCAGCACGAATATCAGGATTTAAATAAATTTCTGGTCTTCTCCATCCGGCGACAAAAAACATATCTGTCAAATCAGATGGCAACAAGAAAGGATAAATCTCAACAGTTCTTTGAGTTGTTGCCTGAAATAACATTGCCACATCATTCAACGGCGGGAAAATATCAAACGTTTCTTTCCAAAGTGATGGAAAATAATCAGCAATCCAGGGTTTTTCGTTAACTCTAGAGTCAAATGTTAAAAAAAGAATTGCTCCTGATTTAGCAATCCGATTCATTTCTGTAATGGCTTTTTCAAGATTGGAGAAATGATGAGTGGCTAAAATACTGATGACTGCATCTACAGACGAGGTAGGCAAGGGAATCGCTTCTGCATATCCGTTAAACCATTTAACTTGTGGATGCTCAATTGCTTGTGCAGTCATTACTGACGAAGGTTCGATTGCATAGATGAAAAAGCCTCGATTTGCGATCGCTATACTATAGTTTCCGGTACCAGCACCAATATCTGCAACTAAGCTTTCTGGTTCCAGTTGTAGTAAATTCACTATTGACTCTACAATCCTAGAATCAGGAACGCGAAATTTTGAATATGATTGACCAATCGAATTATAAATAGTCATAAGTCTTCTTACTCCGTATTAGAATACTGGTGAAATACGATGGCTTTGAGTTCTTTCACCCCTCACTACTTTCCAAAATCTCTCTAATCCTTGCCCGAAACAACCTTACACACGCCCTCTGCCCAATAATTTTACTCTGCTCAATTAAGCCTGGAATCTTCCCAATCGGCACAAAAGGAAACGCCAAACTTCTCTCACTCAACTCATATTTTCCCTCCACAAGTTGATAAACCTGAAGTGATTGTTTGCGATATCTCCACAACTCAGGAACACCAAGAGAAGCATAAATATTAAACTTATTCAAAGAAGAACTTGTATAATCTGACTCAATAGCTAAATCAGGGGGCGGGTCATTTTGCAAATCAATGTTTTTGCTTCTAACTAGAGCTTCATTTTGAATATAAAAACAAGAATCAGGTTCTATAGCACCGGTTAAGTCTTCACGTTCAAGCAATAGAGAACCAAGTTTCATCACCTCAATTTCTAGCTCATCTGCAATCGCTTCAACAAAACTCTCTAGCAATCCTTTCGGCACTTCATGTTCTTGGTAAGGAACCATAATTTCTAACATCCCTTGATCATAAGCAATTCTACAAGAGCGATTATCCCCAATATCTGCCATCAAAGCCTTAAAGGTTGCCCAACTAACGCCCTTCAAAACAACCCTTGCTTCTGCAATAACTTGCTCTTGTTGCAGAATAGAAGTAGTGATTTCTTGCAAATTCATCGTCTTATGCGCTCCCAAACGCTCGAAATTTTGCACAATAGATTAAGCTAATCATCCAACGCTAACGCAAACTACCCTTAAAGACAGCCGTCTATGAACAGCCCCTTCCTGACTCACCTACACAGCCCGAAACGCCCTGTAATCGTCTTTGATGGCGCAATGGGAAGCTCACTGCAAACACAAGACTTAAGCGCTGAAGACTTCGGTGGAGCGCAGTACGAGGGCTGTAACGAGTACTTAATCGTAACCAAACCTGACGCCGTAGAAAAAGTGCATCGCAGCTTTTTGGAAGCTGGGGCGGATGTCATTGAAACGGATACTTTTGGCGCTGCCTCGATTGTACTGGCAGAATATGACCTAGCAGACCAAGCTTACATTTTAAATAAAAAAGCCGCCGAACTTGCCAAGCGCTTAACTGCTGAATATTCCACATTAGAAAAACCCCGCTTTGTTGCAGGTTCCATTGGACCCACTACTAAGTTGCCAACATTGGGTCATATCGACTATGACACGATGAAAAATTCCTTCGTTGAGCAAGCTAATGGATTGTACGATGGTGGGGCAGATTTATTAATAATTGAAACCTGTCAAGATGTCTTGCAAATTAAAGCCGCATTGAATGCAGTTGAAGAAGTCTTTCAGGCAAAAGGTGAACGATTGCCACTCATGGTTTCGGTGACAATGGAAGTCCAAGGCACGATGCTTTTGGGTTCGGAAATTGGCGCTGCCCTCACAATTTTAGAGCGTTATCCCATTGATATTCTTGGTCTAAATTGTGCCACAGGACCGGACCGCATGGCGGAACATATTAAATATTTGTGCGAACATTCGCCATTTGTAGTTTCTTGTATTCCTAACGCTGGATTACCGGAAAATGTTGGTGGTCATGCACACTATAAACTAACGCCAATGGAACTACAAATGGCAATGATCCAGTTTGTTGAAGATTGGGGTGTGCAGGTAGTTGGTGGTTGTTGTGGTACGCGCCCGGATCATATTCAACAATTAGCAGAAATTGGTCTAACTTTAAAGCCAAAAGAACGCCATCCTCTCTATGAACCCTCTGCGGCATCAATTTATACAGCTCAACCTTATGAGCAGGATAATTCGTTTTTAATTGTTGGTGAACGATTAAATGCTAGTGGTTCCAAAAAGTGCCGTGATTTATTAAATTCGGAAGACTGGGATGGCTTGGTTTCTTTGGCAAAATCACAGGTACGAGAAGGGGCACACGTTTTAGATGTCAACGTGGATTATGTCGGGCGTGATGGCGTGCGAGATATGCATGAATTAGTGTCCCGCGTAGTTACAAATGTTACCTTACCCTTGATGCTTGACTCCACAGAATGGGAAAAGATGGAGGCGGGTTTAAAGGTTGCAGGCGGAAAATGTCTGCTGAATTCTACTAATTATGAAGATGGAGAAGAGCGTTTTTTCAAAGTATTAGAATTGGCAAAGAAGTACGGTGCTGGTGTTGTTATTGGTACAATTGATGAAGATGGCATGGCGCGGACTGCGGATAAGAAGTTTGAAATAGCACAACGCGCTTATCGCCAAGCAGTAGAATATGGTATTCCTGCTCATGAAATCTTTTTTGATACTCTGGCTTTACCAATTTCTACGGGTATTGAAGAAGATAGGGCAAATGGCAAAGCGACAATTGAATCGATTCGTAGAATTCGAGAAAACTTGCCAGGATGTCATGTTATTTTAGGCGTTTCTAATGTTTCCTTTGGCTTAAATCCGGCGTCGCGAATTGTGCTGAATTCGATGTTTCTGCACTATGCTACAGAAGCAGGAATGGATGCAGCAATTGTTAGTGCTAATAAGATTTTACCTTTAGCAAAAATTGAGCCAGAACATCAAGAAGTCTGCCGCAAGTTGATATTTGATGAGAGGCAATTTGATGGGGATATTTGTACTTATGATCCGTTGGCGGAACTTACAACATTATTTGCTGGAAAAACCACAAAACGCGATCGCTCTCAAGATAGCACATTACCCGTTGAAGAACGCCTCAAGCGCCACATCATTGACGGTGAAAGGATTGGTTTAGAAGAACAACTTGCCCTCGCATTAGAAACACATCCTCCTTTAGAGATAATTAATGTCTTTTTATTAGATGGCATGAAAGTTGTCGGAGAACTTTTTGGTTCTGGGCAAATGCAGCTTCCATTTGTATTGCAATCAGCGGAAACTATGAAGGCAGCAGTGGCATATTTAGAGCCATATATGGAGAAATCAGAGGGTGCTAATAATGCAAAAGGTACGTTTCTGATTGCCACAGTAAAAGGAGATGTTCATGACATTGGAAAGAACCTGGTTGATATCATTCTTTCTAATAACGGCTACAAGGTAATTAACCTAGGTATTAAGCAATCAGTAGATAGCATTATTGATGCTTATGAACAGCATCAAGTTGACTGTATTGCCATGAGTGGGCTGTTAGTTAAATCTACAGCATTTATGAAAGACAACTTGGAGAAGTTTAATGAGCGGGGCATAACTGTACCTGTAATTTTAGGCGGTGCGGCGCTGACACCAAAGTTTGTTTATGGAGATTGTCAAAATGCTTACAAAGGTAAGGTTGTCTACGGAAAAGATGCCTTTTCTGATTTGCATTTCATGGATAAGTTAATGCCCGCTAAAAAGGCGAATGAATGGGATAATTTGCAGGGATTTTTGAATGAAGTAGAAGCAAATGAACAGGTATTAGAAGATAAAGAAACTCTCTCCCCCATACCCTCTCCCGCAGGGAGTGAGGACAAGAGTAATGTTAAACCTTTAGAGATTGATACCAGGCATTCTGATGATATTGCAATAGATATTGAGCGCCCGACTCCTCCTTTTTGGGGAAAGAAAATATTGCAACCAAATGATATTCCTTTAAATGAGGTTTTTGCCTATTTGGATTTGCAGGCTTTAATTGCTGGGCAATGGCAATTTCGTAAGCCTCAAGGACAATCGCGAGAAGAATATGAGGAGTTTTTGCAGGGTAAGGTTTACCCCATACTAGAAACGTGGAAAAAGCGAATTGTTGAAGAAAGTTTATTGCAGCCGCAGGTGGTTTATGGCTATTTTCCTTGTCAATCTGAGGGTAATTCATTATATGTTTACCATCCGGATACTCCTTCCTTATTAAATGAGGAAGAAAAAGCCATTGCGGCAACATTTGAATTTCCGCGTCAGGGTTCGGGGCGTCGTCTTTGTATTGCTGATTTTTATGTCCCGAAACAGTCAGGAATTATTGATGTTTTTCCGATACAAGCGGTTACGGTGGGGGAAGTGGCAACGGAATTTGCCAAGTCACTTTTTGATGCAAATCAATACACCGATTATCTATATTTCCACGGATTAGCGGTGCAAATGGCGGAAGCTGTGGCGGAGTGGACTCATGCACGAATTCGTCAGGAGTTGGGTTTTGGAAGTGAGGAACCGGATAATATTCGGGATATTTTGGCGCAACGATATCGCGGTTCTCGGTATAGTTTTGGATATCCTGCTTGTCCGAATATGCAAGACCAATATAAGCAGTTGGAGTTGTTAGGAAGTGATGCCATTAATCTGTATATGGATGAAAGCGAACAGTTGTATCCTGAACAGTCCACAACGGCGATTATTTCCTATCACCCAGTAGCGAGATATTTCAGCGCTTAAGCTTGAGGTAGGGGCGCACGGCGGCTGTGCGCCCTCATATTTCACTCTAAGTTAATTCCTCGTTCTCGTAGTAGTGCTTCTAAGGCTTGATAGCGCTGTCTTTCTTGTTCCAACTGGCTTAGTGCTTCATCGGCGCGTTGACGTTCCTCATCAGCGCGTTGGCGTTCCTGTTCCATTAATTGAGCCAGTTCAACATAGGTTAAAAATCGCTCTCCTGAAGGTGAGAAAATTTCTAAATTGTCAGATGTTATCTGAAATTTTATTCCTAAACGTGGACTAACCCAACCATTC
Organism: Coleofasciculaceae cyanobacterium; assembly: GCA_049671305.1. Classification (GTDB taxonomy): domain Bacteria; phylum Cyanobacteriota; class Cyanobacteriia; order Cyanobacteriales; family Coleofasciculaceae; genus CADCTM01. Next base: position 79,856 of record JBATUR010000105.1, on the reverse strand, counting down.
ATTTCCTCAATTACATCTAATTCATTTCTTGAGCGCAGCAAACCTACTAACTCCAATTTATCTGGGTCATAAATATAATATTCTTCTACACCATAGCGTTCGTAGAATTTGATTTTACTTAGTGCTTTGAGGCGATTTCCAGGAGATAATATTTCAAATACAACTTGTGGCGGAATGTTATTTTCTTCCCATTGTTTGTAGGAACCTCTATCTCCTTTTGGTCTACCAAAGGCAACCATTACGTCAGGTGCTTGACGAAGTTTGTTATCTCCTTCGACGGGATACCAAAGTAAATCACCGGCGACAAATACATTAGAGTCATTAGAGAATAATAGATCTAAGTTCTTTTTGATGAGGACGATTAACTCAAACTGTCTGGTATTGTCTGACATTGGTTGACCGTCGCTGTCTGGGTAGATGATGGTTGGTAGTTGTTGTACCATAATATTGTGCTCTCATTGAGTCTTTATCCTAATTGTATCTAGTGCATTACATATTAAACAGGCGGCTGATCATTTCATTATTTTGTAGAGACAAATTGGTTGAAATATGACTGATTCTTTCAATCTCTTGCCTAGATTGACTTGCTCTTTGAGAACTGCTAAAATAGCATAATCAAAGTTAGCTTGCCTCGTGCTTGAGATCCGAAACAAAATCATTTTAACTAAACGATCATCATATATTGGCTCAAAATGCGATCTGCTCTAAGCCTCAGCGCTTGGCGATCGTAACTCATCCAGGATGGCTTTAATTCCTCACTTATGGGACGTAATTAAAATGCTAAAACTGAGATATTAAGTAATAGAAATAAGAGTATGGATTTACAAGAGTTACGGTGGATAAAGAATGTAAATAATCCAGAAGGCGGTTGGGTTTATAAACACGATGAGGTAACTTATCCATATCTTGTACCTGAGTTTTCCTTACATTGGAAAATCAGTGCCAAGGAAAACGCACACAAACCAAACCCTGATGACTTGATTCTCTTATGCCAACGGATGCGGGTAACGCATCTTGTTAAGATATTAGATAATTTTGTACGTGACAATAGTCCTTATCAAGAGTATCCCTTCTATCGTCGCGTACAAGTGATGTGGATGGCAGCGAAATCGTGGGAGGAAGCCCCACAGCAGGAAGAAGTATTTGGGTTTGATTTCCAATTCAGACATGGCAAAGCTATCAATCTTGACAATGTTAATGCCCTTCAGGAGTATTTTGGTGAGGGAGGGTTGGCGGCGTTTCAAGAACGAGTTAAAGAGAAACTTGGCTTATTAAACTGAGAGCAAAAAGCGATAAACTGACGGCATATCTGGACTTACACATCTTCCCCCCAAATCCCTAAACCCCATCATCTAAATCCGGTTCAACACCAAGCGATCGTAATTGTTCCACTAATCTTTCAACTCGTCGTCTTTCTCGCTCTTCGGGAGTCAGAATCTAATCATCATTCGCATATACCAACGCAACCAAATACGCTTAATTCCCTGAGCAACACCTGCCATCATATTCTGCTCATAAAATGAACACTTTTTATCGCAATTTAAACCCCAAATTCTGTAGTGCCTCACGTAAGCGATCCCGCCCCGATAAAGCTTCTCCATTAGCAATTCTTTTAGATGAATGTTCTGCCCAGTCACCCGCAACATTCATTTGTTGACTAGTATAAAAAGCTTTCATTACCTCGTTATAATTTGCAATTGATTCTTCTTGATTTAACTGATAAGTCTCCCGATGCAACACCGCTTGCTGTGGCAAACGTGGCTTAATTGACGCCGCTTGATCAGCATAACCAACACACATTCCAAACACCGCAAAAACATGAGGTGGTAAACCAAGAGTCGCCGCCACTTCCTCTGGTTTGTTACGCATTGCACCAATATAAACAGTTCCCAAACCTAAAGACTCCGCCGCAACTGCTGCATTTTGCGCTGCTAACGCCGCATCAACTGTTGCCGTGAGAAACATCTCCAAATAATCCAAACCCTCGTGAGGCATTCCCCGACTTTCAGCAACATAACTCAAACGCGCCAAATCAGCCAGCCAAACCAAAAATAATGGACATTGCCGAATATAAGCTTGATTTCCTGCCAACTGCGCTAATTTTTCCTTACGATTAACATCTTCCACTGCCACGACACTCCATGTTTGCAGATTAGAAGAAGTTGCCGCAGACTGTGCCGCCGCCACCAATGTTTCTAAAGTTCCTGTTGGTAAAGGTTGCGCTGAATAAGCCAGAATTGAGCGGTGGGATAGGAGTATTTCTAAAAAATCGTTCCCTTCAATTTCAGTAGGAAAACCTTTGCCATAACGCAAGTGCAATAATTCAGTCAACTTGTCCATAAATTTTAAGAATAAAGGTTTGTGCTTGCCAGTTTTTACTAATTTATTTCTCAGTTAAGTTATTACCATTGCAACACCTCCCTTCGCAGTTACGAATGCTACGAATACAGCCATTTTTAGCAAAACGCTGACTATGTTTATATACAGTTGGATAAGCTAATAGTTGTAAAGGTATACCTGTTACTTTCCAAATCAGCCTTCCTGCTGAATGCAATGTATCCCAAATTTCCGCTAGGCTAGGTTCTTCAATAAATTCTGCTATTTCATCTTTAAATGCTAACCACTGAGAGTAAATGTTTGGTTGGTGACAGCAGTCATAAACCGACATTCCAGTTAGGTAATTATTTATTACTTCTTTCATATTTATAGCAATTAACCTATAACTCTTTTCTCACTAATTAATATACAGCCTATCTTTAATATCCTTAACTTCCCATTTCCTCGACCACACATCTACAACATTAACAGCAACAAATCCCTCAGATCTCTCAGGAATATTTGCTTGTAACGAGCGAAATAATGCCTCAATGACTTCTTCTGGTACTTGACGATTTCTCTTTTTATTCCACTTTTTACAAATTTCTAAAGGTGTTTGCAAATACCAGGCTATCCACTTTACGTTTTGATTATTTACCTGTTTAAGTAAAGAACAACGCCACTCTTTTTTTACATTTGTCGCGTCATAAATAACGGGTTTTTCAGATATAATGTAATTATGAATTTGAGTAATTACTTTCTCTTCAATTAACGACCAATCACCTTGAATACTCTCATCTCCAAACAAAGATAAGCGAATTTTGTCAGTAGAAATAATCTTTGCTTCTGAGTATTGAGTAAGTAAATTTGCAAACGTAGATTTACCACAACCAGGTGGTCCAATGAGAAAGTGGCAAATCAAAGGTATTGTCATATTGATACAATTAATCAGCTAGCTCTTTAGCCTTTACCAAATCCAACTATACTTTTAGTCCGTCAAGTCTTGCTTTATTATTTAAGTAGCGGCGACTTTATTTGTTGGGTATTCGTGTTGACGATTATGAGGTTCCGATAAATTAGTAATATCCGGTCCCAAGGGAATAATACCACCTGGATTTAAAGGGAAAAGGTTACCATAATAATCACGCTTTACAGCCTCTAAATTACAGGTATCAGCAACTCCGGGTAACTGATATAAATCTCGCAGATAAAGTCCTAAGTTGTCATAATCCTGAATTCGGCGACGGTTGCACTTGAACAAGCCATAATAGACAATATCAAAACGAAATAATGTTGTAAACAAACGCACATCAGCCAGCGTTACTTGATCTCCACAAAGGTAACGCTTTGTTGCCAGAAGCGCATCAATTTCATCTAAAGTTGTAAAGAGTTCATCGCAGGCTTTGTTGTAGGCATCTTGAGTTTGGGCAAAGCCGCAACGATAGACACCATTATTAATCGCGTGGTAGATTTTTTCATTCCAATTGTCAATAGTTTCTTGTAATTCCTCTGGGTAAAGGTTCAGCGTGGGATACTTGGCGAAGGCGTTGAACTGAGAATTGAGGATCTCAATAATTTCTGCACTTTCATTATTAACGATCGCCTTTTCTTGTGTATCCCACAACACAGGCACAGTAGAACGTCCGTTATATCCTGGATTAGCTAACTGGTACAATTCTGGCAGTGTCTGACAACCTTCAAATAATGATTCAAAAACCCAAATCCCCGCATCCGGTGAAGGCGAGGCAATAGACACCGAAATCTCCTCAGATAAGCTCTTCAATGCCCTGACAACCAAGGTACGATGTGCCCAAGGGCATCCTAACCCAACAATTAGACAGTAGCGCCCTACAGCGGGTTGAAAAGGATTTTCTGCATCTGTGCCGATACTGTGGCGAAACTGACTGGAGGGGCGAACATATTCACCTGTTTGATTACGTGGGGCAAGTCGTGACATCATTAGATGCCAGAGAGTTGTCCAAACAAACTTGCCAAATTTCACGACCAGACCGGGCGGCAGCGATTTACCCTTAAAGTTGTTAATAACAGAAGTTTGTGACATGACTCCTTCCACTAGCGCCAAAGACAGAGTAAGCCTATTCTAGAAGAGATTTGTCTTGCCGTTTCAAGTCAGCAATCGAACAGAGTGCAAAGCATTTGTAACGCATCCTACTGTTATCACTCTTCAATTTAGTGGTTAATCACAAAAACGAGAAACGCTCAACAACTATGAACCCACCATCAGAAAACTCCTTGCTAGAGAATGTTATCTTTGAAGACGACCGCACCGGGTTAAGCAGAGAAACCCTCAAACGCGCCTTCTTGGATAACCTGTTTTACATTCAAGGCAAGTTTCCGGGGATCGCCACCAAGAACGACTACTATATGGCATTAGCCTATACCGTACGCGATCGCTTATTCCAACGCTGGATCAACACCACCAGCACATACACCCATAATGGTTCTAGAACCGTAGCCTACCTTTCTGCTGAATTTCTCATGGGTCCCCACCTGGGTAATAATCTGATTAACCTGGGCATTTATGACCAAGTACGTCAAGCTGTCTCGGAGATGGGACTTTCTCTAGACGAATTGCTAGAACAAGAAGAAGAACCAGGACTCGGTAACGGTGGTTTAGGAAGACTGGCTGCTTGTTACCTCGACTCAATGGCTACCCTAGAAATTCCCGCCGTCGGCTATGGCATTCGTTATGAATTTGGTATTTTTGACCAAGATATTCGTGATGGTTGGCAAGTCGAAATTACGGACAAATGGCTTAGTGGTGGCAACCCCTGGGAAGTTGCCCGTCCCGAATGGGCAGTTGAAGTAAAAATAGGCGGACATACCGAAACCTTTACTGATGAACACGGGCATCGTCGAGTGCGTTGGGTTCCCTACAAAGTTGTCATGGGTATTCCCTACGATACACCGATTTTAGGTTACAAAACTAATACCGCTAATACCCTGCGTTTGTGGAAAGCTGAGGCATCAGAATCTTTTGACTTTGAGGCTTTTAACTCTGGGGATTATTTGGGTGCGGTTTATGAAAAAAGTACTTCAGAAAACATCTCAAAAGTACTTTACCCTAACGATGATTCTTCCCAAGGTAAGCAACTACGCTTGGCACAACAAATCTTTTTTGTATCTTGTTCTTTGCAGGACATGATTCGTACCATCTTGCGCCGTAACCTGCCTGTAGAACAGTTCCATAAAAAGTACGTCGTTCAGTTAAATGACACTCACCCAGCCGTCTCAGTTGCCGAATTAATGCGGCTTTTGATGGATGAACATGGCATGACTTGGCACAAAGCTTGGAACATTACCAAGAACACTTTTGCCTACACCAATCATACTTTGTTACCGGAAGCTTTGGAACGTTGGCCTATTAGTTTGTTTGCTGATATGTTGCCTCGACATTTGGAAATCATCTACGAAATCAATACCCGTTTTCTTGATGATGTGCGGATGAAGTTTCCCGAAGATGAAGCAAGACTTACCCGGATGTCGCTAATTGATGAAACTGGTGAACGTTATGTTCGCATGGCGCATCTGGCTTGTGTGGGAAGTTTTGCGATTAATGGTGTGGCGGCTTTGCATACTAAATTGCTGCAACAAGATGTCTTGCACGACTTCTACGAGATGTATCCGAAGAAGTTTAATAACAAGACAAATGGCGTCACTCCCCGCCGTTTTATGGTGTTGAGTAATCCTCGCTTAACTGATCTGATTACTAGCAAGATTGGTGATAGCTGGATCAAGAATTTGGACGAACTAAAAAAGCTAGAGGAGTTTGTAGAAGACCCGAAATTCCGTCAAGAATGGCGCTCAATTAAGCAGGCACTTAAGCAAGAGTTGGTAGATTATATTCAGCAAACCACGGGCATTGAAGTTGATCCCAACTCGATGTTTGATATCTTGTCCAAACGCTTTCACGAGTACAAACGTCAGCACTTAAATTTGCTGCACATTGTAACTTTGTACAACCGCATTAAAGCCAATCCTGATATTGAGATTACACCCCGAACTTTCTGGTTTGGTGGTAAAGCTGCACCTGGCTATCACATGGCGAAGTTGATTATTAAGTTAATCAATTCGGTTGGGGATGTGGTGAATCGTGACCCGGATGTACGGGGAAGACTTAAGGTGGTTTTCTTGAAAAATTACAACGTTAAGTTTGCCCAACGTGTCTATCCGGCGGCTGATTTATCTGAGCAAATTTCCACTGCCGGTAAGGAAGCTTCTGGTACAGGTAATATGAAATTTGCCATGAATGGTGCCTTGACAATTGGCACTTTGGATGGGGCGAATGTGGAAATTCGTGAGGAAGTAGGCGCGGAGAATTTCTTCTTGTTTGGTTTGACAGCGCAAGAAGTTACTGATCTCAAGCAGAACGGATACAACCCACGCACATATTACAATAGCGATCGCGAACTGAAACTCGCCATTGATCGTATTTCTTCTGGTTTCTTCTCTCACGGCGACGCTGACTTGTTTAAACCAATCATCAATTCGCTGATGAATCATGATCAGTATATGCTGTTTGCTGATTATCGCTCTTATATCGATTGTCAAGAACAAGTCAGTCAAGCTTACCAAGACCAAGAACATTGGACAAGGATGTCAATTCTGAATACAGCCAGAATGGGTAAGTTTTCCTCAGATCGTTCAATTCAAGACTATTGTGATGATTTTTGGCAAATTGAACCAGTTAAAGTTTCTTTAGAAGAATTGGTTCAGACTGAAGCTAGTGGCGGTTTAAATATCTAAGGGTACTGGATCTCGTTCAAGCGATCGCTTAATTCAAATTAAAGCGATCGCTTTATTTATATAATCAACAAACACAATCGCCCGGTTGATCATTGCCCAAATCACTACGCCATTCATAGTTGTCGGTAAAAGCGAGAGCGTTGCGCTGCTGCTCTTCAGATCGCATCCTTAGTAATTTGTCCACACTTACCATCAGCTTCACTTTCCAACAACCCCAGGTTCTTAAGTCGGATTTGGATCTGTTTAGTTAATTCAAGATCAGTATTTAAAGTCTCAAGGAGTAAGGTTTTGCCTTGCTTGCTCAAATCTTGTAATTTCATCTCACACAGATATATATCCTAATTATCCCAACTTCTCTTCTAAATACCAAGAGTGTAACTTTTCTTGAAGTCCTGCGCCATCTTCATCAGTTCTTCATCTTTTTTTTCTAATCTCTTGTTCAGAGGCAAGAAAAGCCTTAACTGCAGTCCAAAAACGGCTCACTAACAAATACGCTTTTTAACAAAAACACCATTCTCGCTGCTCGATTAACTGGGCTGATTCTCAAAAAAGGAACCTTTCCCAACCTCACCCCCTAGTTTGGCATAACCCAAGCGCCAGGAGTGAGGGGAATCATCTTACAAAAGCTCTAGTTTAATCAAGCAATGCTTTCTGGTGTTGTCAGCCAGCCCTGCAACCCTAAAAAAGTTAAAGGGCAATGGTCGAGGATAGAAAACTTCTCATTCCTTTGCATAGAAAAAGGAGAGTTTTAATGACATTAAGTCCTCCGGAAAAGGACCAAAAGGTAAAAGTTATTGTTGATAACAATCCGGTTGCCACGTCTTTTGAAAAATGGACAATACCGGGACACTTTGACCGAACATTATCAAGAGGTCCCAAAACCACCACTTGGATTTGGAATCTCCATGCTAACGCCCATGATTTTGATACCCATACCAGCGATTTAGAAGATGTCTCCCGCAAAATATTTGCTGCCCACTTCGGGCACCTGGCGATCATCTTCATCTGGTTAAGCGGGATGTATTTTCATGGTGCGCGCTTTTCCAACTTTGAAGCCTGGATGACGAATCCTACAGGTATCAAAACCAGCGCCCAAGTAGTGTGGCCCATCTTTGGGCAAGAAATACTAAATGCTGATGTTGGTGGAGGTTTCCACGGCATTCAAATCACCTCTGGCTTATTCCAACTCTGGCGGGCAGCAGGAATTACTAATAGCTTCCAGCTCTACTGTACTGCCATTGGCGCATTAGTCATGGCAGCCTTGATGCTGTTTGCTGGTTGGTTCCACTACCACGTCCGCGCCCCGAAATTGGAATGGTTTCAGAATGTCGAGTCGATGTTAAATCATCACTTGGCGGGGTTACTGGGTTTAGGTTGTTTGGGATGGGCGGGTCATCAAATCCATGTGGCGTTACCCATTAACAAGCTACTAGATTCTGGTGTCGCACCGAGCGACATACCTCTGCCCCATGAGTTCATCTTGAACCGTAGCATCATGGCAGAAGTGTTTCCCAGTTTTGCCGAAGGTTTAAAACCCTTCTTCACCTTGCACTGGGGCGCTTATTCTGACTTTTTGACCTTTCACGGTGGCTTAAATCCGGTTACAGGCGGTTTGTGGCTAACTGATACGGCACACCATCACCTGGCACTGGCTGTAATGTTCATTGTTGCAGGTCATATGTACCGCACCAATTGGGGCATTGGTCACAGTTTGAAGGAGATGCTGGATGATGCTAGAACTCCCAAAATGCTGCCATTTTTAAGTTTTATTGGTCCTGTCGGTCATAAGGGTTTGTTTGAAATCCTAACTTCTTCCTGGCACGCACAACTTGCGATTAATTTGGCAATGTTGGGTTCAATCAGCATCATTGTGGCGCACCATATGTACGCCATGCCTCCTTATCCTTATTTGGCAACCGACTATGCAACGGCGTTGTCGTTGTTTACTCACCATATCTGGATTGGCGGCTTCATGATTGTGGGGGCGGCGGCTCATGCGGCAATCTTTATGGTACGGGATTATGACCCGGCACAAAATGTCAATAATGTTTTAGACCGCACGATTCGTCACCGGGATGCGATTATTTCCCATCTAGTTTGGGTGTGTCAGTTCCTCGGCTTCCATAGCTTTGCTATGTACTGCCACAATGACACGATGCGGGCGTTTGGTCGTCCTCAAGATATGTTCTCGGATACGGGGATTCAGTTACAGCCGTTGTTTGCTCAGTGGGTACAGCATATTCATACAATGGCGATCGGTAATCCGGTTTTGAATGCGGCGCAACCTTTGGGTGATGTCTTCGGTGGGGCACGTAATATTGTCCTGTCGGGGATCGGGGTGACGGCACCGAACTTGATGGAACCTGTGAGTTATAGCTTCGGCGGCGGTGTTGTCGCGGTTGGTGGCAAGGTGGCAATGATGCCAATTACTTTGGGTACGGCGGATTTTTTGATTCACCATATCCATGCTTTTACGATTCATGTCACAGTTTTAATTCTGCTCAAGGGCGTGTTATTTGCCCGTAGTTCGCGTTTGGTTCCTGATAAGGCGAATCTTGGTTTCCGCTTCCCTTGCGATGGCCCAGGGCGTGGTGGTACTTGCCAGGTTTCGGCTTGGGATCATGTGTTTCTTGGTCTGTTTTGGATGTATAACTCGCTTTCGATGGTGATTTTCCACTTCTTTTGGAAGATGCAATCGGATGTTTGGGGGACTGTGGCGCCTGATGGCACGATTACGCACATTACGGGCGGTAATTTTGCGACTGCTTCGATTACTAATAATGGCTGGTTGCGCGATTTCTTGTGGGCGCAGGCTTCACAGGCGATCAGTTCTTACGGTTCGGCTTGGTCGGCTTATGGCTTGCTGTTTTTGGCGGGACATTTCGTTTTTGGCTTTAGTTTGATGTTCCTGTTTAGTGGACGCGGCTATTGGCAAGAATTGATTGAGTCGATTGTTTGGGCGCACAACAAGCTCAAACTTGCTCCGGCGATTCAACCTCGTGCTCTCTCAATTACTCAGGGACGGGCAGTTGGTGTGGCGCATTACCTTTTAGGAGGAATTGTCACGACTTGGGCGTTCTTCCTGGCTCGCATGACGGCAATTGGTTAGCAGTCACTGTAAGGGCGGTGTCCCTGTGCCCGCCCAAATCCAAGAAAGTGCATATTTCAACAACGCGATGATTTAAAGATTATGGCGACTAAATTTCCCAAATTTAGCCAAGATTTGGCACAAGACCCGACGACTCGTCGGATCTTCTATGCGATCGCTACGGCTCATGATTTTGAAACCCATGATGATCTGACGGAGGAGAATCTTTATCAAAAGATTTTTGCTTCTCATTTCGGTCATTTGGCTATTATCTTTCTTTGGGCTTCTGGCATCCAATTCCATGTGGCTTGGCAAGGTAATTTTGAAACTTGGATTAAAGATCCACTGAATGTGCGTCCAATTGCTCATGCGATTTGGGATGCTCAATTTGGTCCACCTGCGATCGAGGCGTATACTCAAGCTGGGGCGCGTAACCCTGTAGATATCTGCTATTCCGGTGTCTATCACTGGTGGTATACCATCGGCATTCGCACCAATACGGAACTCTATGTTGGGGCTTTGTTTTTGATCCTGCTAGCGGCGGTCTTTTTATACGCTGGCTGGCTACACCTCCAGCCCCGCTATCGTCCTAGCTTGTCTTGGTTTAAGAGTGCTGAACCCCGTCTGAACCACCACTTGGCAGGTTTGTTTGGTGTCAGTTCTTTGGCTTGGGCGGGACACTTGATTCATGTGGCAATTCCGGAATCTCGCGGCGTCCATGTTGGCTGGAATAATTTCTTATCTCACCCACCACATCCGGCTGGTTTAGCACCGTTTTTTACGGGGAATTGGGCGGTTTATGCCCAAAATCCGGATACGGCTCAACATATCTACAGCACGTCAGAAGGGGCTGGGACGGCGATTTTGACCTTTTTAGGTGGCTTCCATCCGCAAACTCAGTCTTTGTGGCTGACGGATATGGCACATCACCATTTAGCGATCGCTGTTCTGTTTATCGTCGCGGGTCATATGTACCGCACCAACTGGGGCATCGGTCACAGTATTAAGGAAATGCTCAACTCGAAAGAGTTCTTTGGCAAAAAGGTGGAGGGACAGTTCAATCTGCCTCACCAAGGGCTATACGATGCGATGAATAATTCCTTGCATTTCCAATTGGCTTTTGCTTTAGCGGCTCTGGGTGTTGCGGCTTCCTTGACAGCACAGCATATGTATGCTATGCCGCCTTATGCCTTCCTTGCTAAAGATTTCACCACTCAGGCAACCCTTTACACCCATCACCAGTATATTGCTGGCTTCCTGATGGTGGGGGCATTTGCTCACGGTGCGATTTTCCTAATTCGGGATTATGATCCGGAACTGAATAAGGGTAATGTACTTGATCGCGTTTTACGGCACAAAGAAGCGATTATTTCACACCTGAGTTGGGTTTCTATGTTCCTGGGTTTCCACACTTTCGGGTTGTATGTCCACAATGATGTTGAGGTAGCTTTTGGCTCACCTGAGAAACAAATTCTGATTGAACCAGTATTTGCTCAGTTTATCCAGTCGGCGCACGGTAAAGTATTGTACGGCTTTGACACGCTGCTGTCTAACCCAGATAGTATCGCCTCGACGGCTTGGCCCAACTACGCCAATGTTTGGTTACCAGGATGGTTGGAAGCAATTAATAATGGTACAAATTCGCTATTTCTGACCATTGGACCTGGTGACTTTTTTGCCCATCATGCGATCGCACTGGGTCTTCATGTTACCACCCTAGTTTTGGTCAAAGGTGCATTAGACGCCCGTGGTTCCAAGCTAATGCCAGACAAAAAAGACTTCGGCTATGCCTTCCCTTGCGATGGTCCCGGACGTGGTGGTACTTGTGACATCTCAGCTTGGGATTCATTCTACCTGGCTATGTTCTGGATGCTCAATACCCTGGCTTGGGTTACCTTCTATTGGCACTGGAAACATCTAGCAGTTTGGCAAGGCAATGTTGCCCAGTTTAATGAAGGTTCGACATATCTTATGGGTTGGTTCCGAGATTATCTTTGGTTGAATTCTGCTCAGTTAATCAACGGATATAACCCCTACGGCATGAATAATTTAGCAGTTTGGGCATGGATGTTCTTGTTTGGACATTTAGCTTGGGCAGTAAGTTTCATGTTCCTAATTACTTGGCGCGGTTACTGGCAGGAATTAATCGAAACCTTGCAGTGGGCGCATGAAAATACACCTTTATCTTTTGGCTTTCCTAAAGACAAACCTGTTGCCCTATCAATTGTACAGGCTCGTTTAGTAGGATTAACTCACTTTACCGTTGGCAATATTGCAACTTACGGAGCATTTTTAATTGCTTCAACGGCGAGTAAGTTTGGCTAATTGGGATAGAGCAGTTCGCTACATCACTCTATCCCGGCAAAGTTTGAGGGAGGCGTGAGGAACCTTCTCCTCTCTAGACACTAGTCCTGGTTGAGCAATTGACCAGGATTTTCTTATGTTTATTATTTACTCAAATAATCTGTTCAATTCATACTAAGATTAAGTTTTTTGTGAATTTAGAATTAGACAAAAACCTTCAATTAAAATTAAGTCAATATATTTGTATAAACTAGTAATTAGAAGATGACACAAACAGCCGAAGTATCATCAATTTATCCCACCGATCCTAACGACATGGTGCAGCCTTATAAAGGAGATCCCTTCTTAAGTAATCTTGCCACCCCAATTAATGACTCTCCCTTAGTAAAAGCCTACATTGGTAATCTACCAGCCTACCGTCCAGGGCTCACACCTTTTATGCGAGGATTAGAAATTGGCATGGCTCATGGTTACTTTTTGGTTGGACCCGAAATTGTCGTTGGACCACTGCGAGAAACTGCACATGGTGCCAATTTAAGTGGAGTAATTACCTCAATTTATATAGCAGCTTCGGCTGTTTTAGGTATCTCCATTTTTGCCCTAGCTACCTTCCAAGGAAACCCCAAAGGCTCTTATAATTCCCATTCCGAAGATGACCTCAGACCAATGAGAAAGAAGGAAGATTGGTTTCAACTTGGAAGTGGAGTATTTTTAGGCGCTATGGGAGGGGCAGTCTTTGCTTTCCTACTTTTAGAAAACTTTGATGACTTAGATGCTATCTTGCGAGGTGCGGTAAATATTAGCCAACACTTGCTCCCTTGGGTAATAGGTTAAAGGCTTTAGCTACACAAGTTTTCTGCACTGAATAGACTAAGAAGTATTGGTATAGTTTATATCAATATTTATAACTATTCGGAGCTAAATAGAAGTCTGATTTTATGACAATCAGGCTTTTTTACTATGTTTTTGAGCAATCATTTTTAGGGAAAATATATTATTAAGATTTCTTTCTTAGCTCAAGAAAGACCTTGATCGTCAGTAAAATTTGAGTGTATAAACTACCAGTTTTCAACGAGGAGTTTTTATGGCAGACATGACACAGTTGACAGGTGCTTATGCCGCTTCTTGGTTACCGTGGATTATGATTCCCTTAATTTTTTATATCCTTCCTTTTCCGATATTTGCCATTATCTTTCTTTGGATTGAAAGGGAAACTTCTGAAGAAGAAGCATAAAGTAATCAGTCAAGTTTAAGCTAGATTTGTTTTTTGAGCTTTAAGTCACAAACTAAAACTGAATGACTTGATAATTTGTCATTCAGGATACGCCCTCATTTTACAAAAAAGACTTAGATACTCAACAACACCGCTTTTGGATCAATCATTTTTAAATTGAGCAAAAAACTTGTGTTTAGCAAGAGGATAGCAATCAATGAAGCAATTATTTGCGCTTGTTTTAACAGTTTTGATTTGGTTTAGTATTGTCCCCGTAGCTGCTGCAGAAAATACCTCACTTGTGCCTTGCAAGGACTCGCCAGCCTTCTTGGCAAGAATGAAACAAGCTCCCGATGGTTATTACTTTGACAAGCCATACGAAGCTTATTCAGAGTATCTTCTCTGTGGTGAAGAAGGGCTGCCTCACTTAACTCTTGATCGTCTCAGTTTGGCTGTTGATGTCGCAATTCCTTTTAGTATCTTTTTGTACGTTGCTGGTTTTATTGGTTGGAGTGGTCGCTCTTACTTAATTGCAGCCAGAAAAGACAAATCTCCAGAACAAAAGGAAATTTTTATCGATATGCCGATGGCAATTCAATCTATAACAAAAGGCTTGCTGTGGCCCCTGCTAGCTGTGCAAGAGTTACTCACAGGTCAATTAACAGTTAAAGAGGAAGAAATTCCTATATCACCGCGTTAATCAACTTGTACAAACAAATTTTTAGAGGTAGTAACTTTTAAATACTCAACTACCTCTAAATTTCAAACAGCATCTAATATTCATTTAAGAAATTTGGGAGATAATCATGCAATACATAGTAAAATACCTGACGATGGCACCTGTAATGGCAATTCTTACCTTAGTCGCTGTTTCGGTACTTCTCATTGAATTAAATTACTTTTTCCCTGGACTACAATACGGAACCTATTTTCATCCCCTACCCTAAATTTAAATAGCGTAGCAAGCTTAAGAGAGGAACCAGCAACAGAATTTAAAATTCAAATACTTGGAAAATCAAGCTTTTCACTCAAATTCCCTTTAAATATTTTTGTCAAAAAGAGTTTTACTCAATCAAAAGCTTGTTTAAAAGATTAGTTTGCTGTAAAAAATATCTTTTGTACTTCCAAGTTTTAGGTTCCTCTCATTCAGTCCTGATGTTGTAAATAAGCATGGGATCATAAAATATGAGAATTTTACTGGTTGAGGACGACGAGTGTATTTATAAGCCAATTGAAAAAGTTTTAGGTAGTCAACATTATGTTGTCGATGTAGCGACAGATGGTCAAATTGCCTGGGAATTAGTCAGAACATTTCACTACGACTTAATTTTGTTGGATGTAGTTTTACCTAAGCTAGATGGCATTGGGCTTTGTCAACGGTTACGAACTCACAATTATCAAACACCAATATTATTGCTAACAGGTCAAAATTCTAGTACAGCTAAAGTCATGGGCTTAGATGCTGGTGCTGATGACTATGTTGTAAAACCCTTTGAATTTCCTGAATTGCTAGCACGAATTCGTGTTTTATTACGCCGTAATAGTTCACCCATACTACCTGTTCTCGAATGCGGTAACTTATGTCTTGATCCAGGGACTTGTGAAGTCAATTATAATGCTCAGATGCTACATTTGACTCCCAAAGAGTATCGCTTACTAGAGCTTTTTCTGCGTAATAGTAATCGTGTCTTTGACCGAAGTACAATTCTCGAACATTTATGGTCTTGCGAAGAAGCACCCAGCGAAGATACAGTTACAGCTCATGTTAAAGGATTACGACAAAAGCTAAAAAGTGCTGGGGCGCCTTCAGATTTTATTGAAACAGTTTATGGTTTAGGTTATCGCTTAAAGCTGCAGATAGCCCCTTCTCAAAATGCCGCTTCATTGTCATCAAAAAATAAGAAAATCCGGGTTGCCAAAGATACTAAAGTTGCTTTAGCTGAAGTTTGGGAAAGAGTAAAAGGAGAAAGTAGCGATCGCTTAATCATTATCAAAGCAGCTAGCAAAGCCTTACGAGACGGTAAATTAAAAGACCAACAAAGACACGAAGCCCTGATGGCAGCACACAAACTTGCCGGTTCCTTGGGAGTATTTGGTTTTGCCAAAGCTTCTGTCCTCGCCAAAGAAATCGAGCAAATGTTGCAACCCGAAATAAACTTAGATCAAGCTCAAAAATTTCAATTTTGGGATCGAGTTGGACTTCTACAATTAGAACTAAAAAAGCCAGCATCCGGGCATATTAACCAGGCTCCCAAAGATCAGAAAAAAGTCATGCCAGCCAAAATCATGGCAGTCGATGACGATCCACAAATCCTTGCTGCTATAGAAACATTACTACCACCTTGGGGACTGAAACTTACGACCTTAACTGAACCCTTACAATTTTGGAAAATCTTGGCAGAATTCTCGCCAGATTTGTTAATACTTGATTTAGAAATGCCTCACTTTAGCGGTATTGACTTATGTCAGGCAATTAGAAATAATTCAGAATGGAGCAGCTTGCCTGTTTTATTTCTCACTGTTCATCAAGAGGCAGATATCGTTCATCAAGTATTTAGTGCTGGTGCTGATGACTTTGTAAGTAAACCAAGAGTTGCACAAGAACTAGTAACTCGCGTACTAAATCGTTTAGAAAGAGTTCAAACACTACGGAAATCAGATAACCTAAATCATCTTTCTCAAGCCTCACCTTATCAAGCAGAAAATAATTTTTCTTCCTTACAAAGCAGCAAAACTCGCTAATGATCAACAAAGACAGATAGTTCTTTTCGATATAAGTTATTTAAAGATGACGCAACCGAGTAATTCTCCCCCAAATGCAGCTTTACCTCTGGGAAATGACAAACAAATTGCTTCCCTGGAAGTTTTGCTGCACCGGATGATGAATCGGATTCGTCAATCTTTAGAATTACCCGCGATCCTTTCTGGCACAGTTGCAGAAGTCCGTGCCTTTCTGGGAACTGACCGTGTTAAAGTGTATCGATTTCATGACGATGGCAGTGGCGAAGTCGTTGCCGAATCAGTTCAAGAAAATCACTTACCCTCACTCTTAAGGCAGAATTTTCCAGCAGATGATATTCCTCCTAGCGCCCGCGAATTGTTCCTGAAAGCGCGTCAACGTTCCATTGTCGATGTGGCACAACAGCAAATTGGCTTAAGTCCTTTAGATTGTCCAGAAACCGGAGACTCCTTAGCCACTGATGATCTGCGATTTCGCCCAGTCGATCCTTGTCATGTGGAATATCTGACCACGATGGGCGTACAATCTTCCTTGGTTGTGCCAATTTTGCATCGCGATGCCAATACCTTGGCAACCCGCTTGTGGGGGCTGTTGGTATCCCATCACGCCTCACCCCGACAAGTCACAGAACGAGAATTGCAGGTAGTACAACTCGTCGCTGATCAAGTCTCAATCGCGATCGCACAATCCACTTTACTCGAACAAGCCCGCATCCAGGCACAACAAGAAGCCACCATCAACCGTGTTGCCAAATTGCTGCATTCCATGACCGAAATGCAACTGCAACAGGCACTAGAACAGACCGTCAATGCCCTCCAGGGGATTGGTGGCAGAATCTACATCACCCCCCATACCCCCGACCAAACCGCCCAACTAGTAACCTTTGGAGAGCAACCTAGCGCCTCCTGGACTATCGAACAACACCCTTACTGGCAAACCTGGTTAGACACAGCCACAGTCAGTGCAGATTGGGCAATTACCGACTTATACCAAGCCACCTTGCCACAAGAACTACAAAATGCCTTTTTAAATACCCCCATTCGCGGCGTCTTAATCGTTGAGTTGCAATATCGCCAACAAAGACTTGGTTATTTAAGCATCTTTCGCCCAGAAATAGACATAGAAACCCTGTGGGCAGGACAACCAGACGCAGATGAAAAGAGGAACCTACGACCGAGGGCATCCTTTGAAGCTTGGCGCGAATTAAAACAAGGTCAAACCCGCGACTGGACAGCAGCCGAAATTGAACTGTCCCAAAGTTTAGGCAGTCATTTTGCCTTAGCAATTCATCAATACGAACTGTATAACCGTCTCCACGCCCTCAACGCAGACCTAGAGAAAGACATCACCGAACGTAAACTTGCCGAAGTGAAAATCTGTGCCTTAAACGCCGAACTCGAACAACGAGTTTTAGAACGCACCACAGAATTAAGAACAGCTAATACCAAATTATTACAAGAAATTGGCGAACGCGAACGCGCACTTCAAGAACGTAAGCAAGCAAGGGCTTCCCTACAACGGCTTAGTCATCAAAACGCCTTAATTCTCAACTCAGCAGGCGAGCGATCGCCTCTTTGCAGCAAAAAGCTAAGGCAACTTTTTAGTTGAGCATAGGTTAGACCGCCGTATCAACAAATTACCGCAGGTTCCAGCTTTTAATACTACAATTTAGTAGAAATATGTAACCTTTGAGAATCTATATCTACCATAGCTGGATTGGAGACAGTTTATCACTTTGCTAACTCTGCTCACTACTTGACAGCCTATCAATATGTCGCAAGATATACCGTCATTTGATTTATCAGATTTCACCAAGTATCAATGGACAGAAATACTATCTCAAGCGCACCAAAAGAAATGTCAAAACTATAGTGAATTATTTCGAGCTAAAGCTGAAGAATATCAATCCTATGGTGACAGTTTAGCTCAAAATATTTTCTCATTTTTGAGTAAAATCACCTGTCTATCGATGGCGCTTACTGGCTCAAATAATACTTCCTTTATGGAAAAGATGATCTCAGAAAGATTGTCCGATAATGACTTAGCCATCTTGAGAGAGTTGATCGCGACAGTAAGTGATCCTGAGATGAAAGCAAGAATAGCCGATATCCTCTGGATTTGTAAGCGAGATACAGACAGAACTAGACCAATCCAAATGGCTAGAGTTGCTGTAGAGTCTTATCTTCAAGCGGCAAAAACTCTTGAAGATGTTGATGAATACACAAGCTGCCGTGACCGGATACAACGAGCAGCACATTTAGCACTACTAATTGATGGTAAGAAGAGTACGGCAATGCGCTGTCTAGTAGCTAAGTATATTGACAATCTTATAGATCGCTATGCAGATGTAGAAGATGAATTTTTGACAGGTAGTGCTATGAAGGTACTTCAGAAAGAGCTAAAGAAAAGTCTTAATGCTATCCATAGCGATTTTCAAAGCTATGCAGCTAAATGTGCAACTGTTGCTGCTCAAAAGGCGGTCTATGCAGACAAATTGCAAGATTATCATAAAGCTTTTTATCAAAAGTTAGCCTACCGCGAGATAGAGAGCAAGTGGCACAAGATAGCTGGCGATCAAGAAGCTGAACGCAGGGCAAGTTTGGATATTGCAGAAGCAGAGGCTTGGTACGCTCAACAAGCTTTGGTTGGGAAAGAACCCAATAGTTATGCTGTAGCTGCTGGACGTATTAAAAGAGCTATCCAAGCTTTCAGGAAGATTGAGGATACTTTTCAAAAAAGGCAAGATACTTCTGAGCGCATACAGGAATTGCACAAACAAATGCTTGATTATCAGCAAAAGTCTATGTACCAGATGATTGACATTCCTTTTGATTATAGTCAGTTTGATGACAAGGAAATGCAACAAACTGCTATAGAGTTAGTAACAGGTAAGTCACTTCGCGATGCAATTTACGCTCTAGCTTTTAGATGTAGTCTGATTAAGAGCATTGAGGATTTACAAGCAGAAGCAGAACAGGATATAAAGTCACACAAAATTCAATATCTAATTCCAACGGCTTTAGTAGATGAGGAAGGAAAAACAAAAGCTATTAGTGGAAACAGTGAAAATCAGCTAGAAAATACTATGTTCAAAGTTGATAAATTTTACCAGGGCTGGTATGGACTAAACTTTATTTCTCCTGCTTGTAAGCAAATTTGCTCTGAGCATGATGTAAGCCTAGATGACTTATCTTTCATTGTTGATGGAAATCCCTTCATTCCTCAAGGGCGTGAACCTCTCTATGTAAGGGGTTTTCTGACTGGCTTACATGGAGATCCCGTGATTGCAGCACATCTATTGATCCCACAATTAGAAAATTCCTTACGTCATCTTTTGAAGCAGCACAATTTTATTACCTCTAAGCCCGAGGTGATTCAAGATGATTATCTTCTCAACAAAGTTCTATATTCTCCTGATTTAAAAGAGCTTTTGACTGAAAACATTATTTTTACATTGAGGGGCTTGTTGATTGAACGCATGGGTTCCAATATCAGGAACGATATCTGCCACGGTTTGTTTGATTACAGTCAATTTTTTCAACCCCAAATTATATATCTTTGGTGGCTGACACTTTACCTATGTCTTTATGCCAAGCTACAAGCAATGGATGCCTGAAAATAAAGAGAAGTGAAAGCTTCACATACCTGATGTAATCTTCCTTTTGCCTTTTCCCCTCCTAATCAAACTCCGGTGCCCAAATTTCCGCAACTACCATTTCCCACCCAGGCAACAATTCCGGTACCACGAACACATCCCCATCTCCCAAAACCTCTTTCTCCACACCCAAACGATAAACCTCCAGCGTCCGACTGCGCGGATCAACTAATACTCCAACAATCGTCCCTAAAGTCAAAAACTGCTGAATCTTTTCACGCAATTTAGACAAAGAATCAGTTTTAGACTTAACTTCAAACATTAAATCAGGAACTAACTGAGCATAATCTGAAGTGGTTCGCCGTAATCTTTCTGCTAGTACAAAAGAGGCATCAGGTGCACGCACATCTTGGTCAGCATTGGGGAGAATAAAGCCCGCATTAGATGCAGTCACGCGCCCTAACTTGCGCGGTCTTACCCAATTTCCCACAAGTCGGATAATCTCAGCCGCGACTTCATCAGATTCATACCCTGACGGACTCATAACCACAATCTCCCCGCTTACTAACTCCATCCGATAATTCGGATTTTGCACGTTTAATTTTTCTAGGTCTTTAACTGTCAAACCAGGCATTGAAATTCCTCCTGCTGTCGATGCAGCGTATAACCTTATTGTCTACTCAATTCACCAAAGTAATATTACAAAACTGTAATTGAGATAGGCAAACTGTAATCAAAGGAGGCGCTTAATTAAATCATAGACAAATAACTCAATCTTAGAAAGATGACACGCCGACTGCTTGCAGTGATTACCCTTCCTGTTTTGATTGGCATCGTTGGAGTTACAGTTTTGAATGCAACTGCTCAATCTTCTAAGCAAGTCGCATAGAGAACTCACCCCAACCAGATTTTGCCGCTGCCAAGCTAGGTGTTACGGAACAGCAGTTGGTAGCTTTGAGAATTACGCCTCAAAATGGTAATCAATCTGGCACTCGTCCGGTAAATCTCAGCAGACTCATTTATTTACAGGATGCCACCTCAGTTTTTAGGTCGTGTCCCTGAGAAATCTGGTGATTTTTGAAGCTAATTTTTTTCAGGATATTAATTGCTATGAAAAAAGAACCTTTACACAACATCTGGGCGGCATCAATTTTTAAGCGACGTGAAGTGCTGGGCTTTCTTGGGGGAAATATTGCTGTATTAATCGCTGGCTGTTTACGTGGGCAGTCGGCATCATCAGTTAGTCGCTCTCAAACATCTCCTCAGACGGCTCCAGCTTGCGTGGTAAGACCGCAACAAACCGAGGGTCCTTATTTTGTTGATAACAAACTCGATCGCTCTGATATCCGCTCAGACCCTGCTGATGGTTCGGTAAAGCCGGGAGTACCGTTGCGTTTGGTGTTTCAAGTTTCTGGAATTAATGGTAGCGCTTGTCAGCCTTTAAGTGGTGCAACTGTGGACGTTTGGCACTGTGACGCGCTGGGTGTTTATTCGGATGTCACAGACCCGTATTTTAATAGTGTTGGTCAAAAGTTTTTACGCGGTTATCAAGTGACAAATGTCAAGGGTATTGCTGAATTTGTTACTGTTTATCCGGGTTGCTATCCAGGTAGAACTGTGCATATTCATTTTAAGATTCGCACTAATTCGGCATCGGGGCGTAGTTCTGAATTTACTTCGCAGCTTTACTTTGATGATGCTGTTACGGATCAAGTCTATACCCAGTCGCCTTATACCACTAAAGGACAACGCACTGTTAGGAATAATCAAGATGGTATTTTTCAAGGTGAAGGTGAGCAGTTGCTGCTGTCGCTAACTAAAAATGCCGAAGGTTATGTGGGTAATTTTGCGATCGGGCTTCAAGTTTGAGAAAGAGGCGCAGGGACGACAAGATAATACTATTGTCCCTACCACTTTCACATTAATTGTGTAGGTTTTCAGATTTTTAGTTGAGTTGTTAATAACCTGATTTGTAAAGTTTATTAAACACCTGTTCTTCCTTCATCGGTTCTTCATATTTTTTGCTTATTCTCCTTTTATCAGCTTAAATCAAGTTGTTTAAAGAACGGCTTTGATTTAACTATAAAAAGTGACCCAATCACCTCTGGTAAAAGGAAACCGTTGTGATTTGGGGACTCCTATCCTTTCAATAAGGAGCAATCAAAAAATGGTTAAGTCCGATAGTGCAATAACATCCTCGACGGGTCATGAACCCACAAATCAAATAGCCTTAATAAATGCTTCAAAACAGCGGCATTTAATATCGTGGGAACGATTCTGTCAATGGGTTACAAGTACTGAAAATCGGATCTACATCGGCTGGTTTGGGATATTGATGATTCCCACAATTTTAACAGCTACCACCGTCTTCATCATCGCCTTTATTGCCGCTCCCTCTGTGGATATGGATGGAACTGGAATCCCAATATCTGGGGCTTTATTAGACGGTAATAACTTAATTACCGCCGCAATTATTCCTACTTCCGCCGCAATTGGTTTACACTTTTACCCAATTTGGGAAGCAGCTTCTGTAGACGAATGGCTTTACAATGGAGGTCCCTATCAACTAATTGTATTGCACTTCCTAATTGGCATTATTTGTTACCAAGATCGGGAGTGGGAATTGTCTTATCGCTTAGGGATGCGTCCTTGGATTTCCTTAGCTTTTACGGCACCTGTTGCCGCTACCATGTCAGTTTTATTGGTTTATCCAGTTGCACAAGGTAGCTTTAGTTCGGGAATGCCGTTAGGAATTTGCGGCACTTTTAACTTCATGTTTTTGTTTCAAGCCGATCATAATATCTTGATGAGTCCGTTTCATCAGTTGGGTGTAATTGGGGTATTTGGTGGTGCATTATTAAGTGCCATGCATGGGTCTTTGGTTACCTCAACACTGATTCGCAAAAGTAGCGACGCAGAATCGATTAACGTAGGATATAAGCTCGGTCAAAAAACATCAACATATAGTTTTCCGGCATCTCAAAGATATTTACGACGGTTATCTTTTGGACGTTTGAGTTTTCCAAATTCCCGCAGTTTACACTTTTTCCTAGCAGCATTTCCTGTCGCTGGGATTTGGTCAGCGGCTTTGGGTGTTGATATTGCTGCCTTTAATTTTCACGGTTTTAATGGCAATCAATCAGTAATAGTTAGCCAAGGAAAAGTTGTTCCTACCTGGGTCGATATTATCCACTTTGCTGACTTGGGAGTAGACGCAACCAGAGAGCGAAATTCTCATCAATTTCCGATGGATTTAATGTCTCAAGAAGCAATTCCTTTACTGCTAACGGCTCAACAGATAGATGGCTGATTTTGGTAAGATGCATTTAAAAACTAATCAAAGCAAGTTTTTGAAATTCAGCATCTACAAATCAATCGCTGAGGTTTAGTTGAACTAAAGCTTCAAATGTTGTCAACTTGTAGCGGTTTTTACTCAAGATGTAGCTAGCAGTTTCTGCAAAAATAATTCAGGTAATCTGTCCTGAATGATAACAACAAAACTATAAAAATAGGAGAAATTTATGAGCATTGTCACAGAGTTAATTCTCAATGCAGATAGTGAAGCCCGTTATCCTGCACCTAAAGAACTACGAGTTTTTCAAAACTTTGTAGACTCAGGAGAACAACGAATTCGCATTGCTAAGTTTTTGGCAGAAAACCAACAACAAATTGTCCAAAATGGCAGTGCCAGATTTTGGGAACGTTGTCCTAATACACCTAGCAATAGCGGCAATGAAAGAAAGACAGCTTCGTGTCAACGAGATCAAGGCTGGTATATCCGCTTAATTGCTTATTCTATCTTGGCAGGCAGTGAGAAACCCCTCGAAGAAATTGG
Source organism: Coleofasciculaceae cyanobacterium (assembly GCA_049671305.1). Taxonomy (GTDB): domain Bacteria; phylum Cyanobacteriota; class Cyanobacteriia; order Cyanobacteriales; family Coleofasciculaceae; genus CADCTM01. Next base: position 55,998 of record JBATUR010000105.1, on the reverse strand, counting down.
CACTGTTGGCATTAAAGAAATGTACAACAATTTAGAAATTCCTTTGAGAAACTGGGTTGAAGCTTTGCGCTGTATTAAAGAGGAAGCTGTATCGATGATGAGTGAAGAGGATGCTGTAGAAGTTGCTCCTTATTTTGACTACATTATTCGGTCACTTACCTAAAGTTTGCTCCTGTCGCGAGTTATTGGTTTGGCACTTTTAATCAATAACTCTTCCTATTTCCAACTTTCTAAATAATTAACTACTCACACAATTCAAGGAAAAGAAAATGCAAGACGCAATTACAACTTTGATTAACTCTTCTGATGTTCAAGGCAAATATCTAGATGCAGATTCTTTAGATAAGTTGCAAAGCTATTTTGAAAGTGGTCAATTACGAGCACGCACGGCGGTAACAATTAGTTCTAATGCCTCTTCAATTGTCACGAAAGCTGTTGCTAAATCGTTGCTTTATACCGATATTACCGGACCTGGTGGTAATATGTATACTTGCCGTCGCTATGCCGCTTGTATCCGCGATTTGGACTACTTTCTCCGCTATGCAACTTATGCTATGTTAGCGGGTCATACTTCCATTTTGGATGAACGTATCCTCAATGGTTTACGGGAAACTTATAACTCATTAGGTGTGCCGATTGGTGGCACAATTCGGGCAGTGCAAGCGATGAAAGATGTTACTGCTAGTCTTGTTGGTGCTGATGCGGGTAAAGAGATGGGTGTTTACTTTGACTACATTTGTAGTGGTTTGAGTTAGGGCTTTTGGTGTGTTGGCATACCTTGAGATCCCCCCTCACCCCCCTTGAAAAAAGGGGGGAAAGAGTGAGATTGTTTCTTGGCAGAATGAATAAATCTTTTCTTGCTTTTCTTAGTCCCCCTTGCTAAGGGGGATTTAGGAGGATTTTACCGCCATGACTCGAAGTAAAAATTTTTTAAACCCTATATTTTTCTTAATTACTACACCTTAAAAGGACAAAACAATGGGCATTGTTACACAATCAATTGCTAATGCAGACAGGGAAGCTCGTTATCTCAATCCTGGAGAACTAATGGCAATTCGAGACTTTTTTGAAGGTGGACAACAGCGGCTAAGAGTTGCGATGATTTTAGCAGATAATGAACAAAAAATTGTTGAAAGAGGCAGCTTAAAATTTTGGGAACGCTGTCCCAATACGCCTAGTAATAGTGGAAATCCCACTTATCGAGCATCATGTCTGCGTGACCAAAGTTGGTATGTACGTTTGGTTACTTATGCAATTATTGTCGGGGATGTGGAACCGCTAGCAGAAATTGGCATTGCTGGGGTTCAAGAAATGTACAATTCTTTGGAAGTTCCTTTAAAAAATTGGCTGCAAGCTGTGCGTTGTTTGAAGGAAGTTACTTTGGAAATGTTGTCATTAGATGATGCTGCTGAGGTTGCTCTATATTTTGATTACTTGATTGAAGAAATGACGCCAAAAGCCTCATTTACTCGCGTTCCTTTGTCTGTTTAATTAATAACCATATCAGAAAAATAATGAGTATTAAAGCCAGTGGTGGAAGTCCTGTTGCCCACCCACAACAATATCAAAGTTTACCAATTTCAGTGATTTCTCTGGCGGCACAACAAGACCGCTATTTAAAAAACAGCGAAGTCGATCAACTAGCAAGTCATTTTAGTTCTGGCGCCAAGCTATTAGAAATTGCCGCAAAACTTACTGAAAAATCCGATGAAATTGTCTCGGCTGGTGCTAGTAGGATTTTTGTTTGGGGTTCGCCAATGGCTTATTTGGAAAAGCCAAAAGAGCAAATTGGCTTACCAGGTTCTGGTTATTATGTAGCTGAAGATTACTTATCGGCGGCACGCAGAAACGGGGGTACGGCTGTTAAAGAATCTTTGAAGGTTCAAAATTCCGTTTACCTAAATCCAATTAATAGTTTGACGGAGTTTTTTCAAGGCTTATTTAGTGATCGAGAACCGCTGCCTGGTGGTTTTCGTTTCATTAATGTCTCTCGTTACGGGCAGACGCGCATGAAGCGGTCGATGCGAGATTTAAGCTGGTTTTTGCGTTACGTTACCTACGCGATTGTTGCAGGCGATTCTAGCATTCTTACAGTCAATGTTCGGGGCTTGCGTGGTGTAATTCCGGAAGATGTTACGGAAGCGACTGCTGTTGCCATTAAGGATATGAAGTGGAAATCTTTGACTTTTTTCAAAGAAGATGCCGAAGCAACAGCAATTATTCAACAACACTTTGATGTATTAGTTAGCGAATATCTTGCTGATAAACCTGCTTCCCAACTTCGTGTTGGTGTTTCGAGGCATCAGCAAGGTTTGCAACTTCCCCAAAGTTACTTTATTGCTGCTGAAACTCGACCAAAGTTGGTGATGAAGTCTTGTTTACCAGAAGCTGAAAAACAAGAGGCAATTAACGCCGTTTATCGGCAAGTTTTTGAACGAGATATTACTGCAACTTACGGCTTTGCTAGAGATGTTTTGGAATCTCAGGTAAAGAGTGGCAACATCTCAATCAAGGAATTTGTCCGGGCTTTAGGAAAATCTAAACTTTACCTAAGATTGTTCTATGAGCCATTTGTAATTAGTCGTGTTATAGAATTAGCAATGCGGCATTTCTTAGGGCGGGGATTGAGTTCTCGCGAGGAATTCCAACAGTATTTTTCAATTATCTCTACTGCTGGTTTGCCGGCTTTAGTTGATGCCTTAGTTGATTCTCAAGAATACAGCGATTACTTTGGAGAAGAAACGGTTCCTTATCTGCGAGGTTTAGGGCAGGAAGCTCAAGAATGTCGCAATTGGGGTGCACAGTTAGATTTGTTTAAATACAGTGCTCTAGTTCGCAAAGTGCCGCAGTTTGTAACGCTGTTTGGTAACTACGAACAACCGTTACTGAATCAGCATCCTTATGGTATGGGCAATGATCCTTTGGAAATTCAATTCGGCGCAATTTTTCCGAAAGAAACTGAAAATCCACACCCAAATTCGGCACTTTTTAATAAGGATAATCAACGTCTGTTAATTAGTTTTGATTTGGGGCTTGAAAATGTTTTGTGTACTTTTAATAATTATAAGCCGCTGAAGTTGAATTTGTCTGACCATGCTGTTGTTAACCAGCATCTTTTAACCGCTAATGGCAATCATCTGAATGGTGTAACTAATAACCATCAAAAACATCAACAGGGACCAAGTGTGAATTTATTAAATCATTCGCCAACAGCAGTGATTTTGGGCGCTTATCGGCAGGTTTTTGGGCGTGATGTCTATGAAGGGCAACGAGTTACCACGGCAGAAATTAAGTTGAAAGGTGGCGAAATTACAGTACGAGAATTTGTGCGCCAGTTAGCAAAGTCGAAGTTATTCCGCAGTTTGTATTGGGAAAATCTGTACATTACTAAGGCGATCGAATACATCCATCGACGTTTGTTGGGGCGTCCAACTTATGGAAGAAAAGAGATGAATCAATACTATGATGTTGCCTCAAAAAAAGGCTTTTATGGTGTGATTGATCAGATGATTGACAGTGCCGAATATCGGCAAGTTTTTGGAGAAGATACGGTTCCTTATGAGCGTTATGTTACTCCACGTGGGTTTTCTATGCGTTCGATGCGAGGGGAAATGCAGTTGTCACCTCTAGAAAGGGAATCTCCATTTCAACAAAGTTTGCGAGAAAATGTTCATAAGCAAGCTGAACTAAAATTGTTAGAGATGCCGAGGGAAGTGCCGCAGGAAACTGTTAGTAAATCCGTATATTCATTCACTCCAAAAACTCAGGAAAATCAGGAGGTTGTGTTAATAGCAGCAACGGCATCTGTTTCAAACATTTTAGGCGCTCAAAAGGCTCTAAACGGGCAAGTAAGCCTTTTAGAAACAGGAAAATAAGATGACTATTGCTCTGCAACGCGGGCGGACAGGAGTAGGATGGATTACGAGCATCGATGATTGGCTAAAACGCGATCGCTTTGTCTTTATCGGTTGGTCTGGTCTTCTCTTGTTCCCTTGTTCCTATATGGCAATTGGGGGTTGGTTTACTGGCACGACTTTTGTCAGTTCTTGGTACACTCACGGTGTGGTTAGTTCCTACATCGAAGGCTGTAATATCCTCACCGTCGCCGTTTCCACTCCTGCCGATAGCTTCGGTCATGCCTTGCTATTCTTGTGGGGACCAGAAGCGAATTGGGACTTTACTCGCTGGTGTCAGTTGGGCGGTTTGTGGAATTTTGTAGCTTTCCACGGCGCCTTTGCCTTAATTGGTTTTATGCTGCGGCAGATTGAAATTGCTCGTTTGGTGGGCATTCGTCCTTATAATGCGATCTGCTTGCAGCAGCGCTTCGCTATCGCTTTTTCTGCCCCTATTGCTGTTTTTGTCTCTGTCTTCCTCATGTATCCCCTGGGGCAATCGAGTTGGTTTTTTGCCCCCAGCTTCGGCATAGCAGCGATTTTTCGCTTCCTACTCTTCTTCCAAGCTTTCCACAACTACACTCTAAACCCCTTCCACATGATGGGCGTTACTGGGGTTTTGGGCGGCGCCTTATTATGTGCAATTCATGGCGCAACCGTGGAAAACACGCTATTTAAAGACTCCAAAGGCTTCAACACCTTCGGCGCCTTTAGTCCCACCCAGTCGGAAGAAACCTACTCGATGGTAACGGCAAACCGCTTTTGGTCACAAATCTTCGGTATTGCTTTTTCCAACAAACGCTGGTTGCACTTCTTTATGTTATTTGTACCAGTTACCGGTTTGTGGATGAGTTCCATCGGTATGGTGGGTTTAGCCTTTAATTTACGGGCGTATGACTTTGTGAGTCAGGAATTACGCGCCGCCGAAGACCCGGAATTTGAAACATTTTACACCAAAAACATTTTACTCAATGAGGGTGTCCGCGCTTGGATGGCGCCTTTAGACCAACCTCACGAACATTTTGTATTCCCTGAAGAGGTATTGCCACGTGGAAACGCCCTTTAATAATTCATTAGTGAAAAGTCCGACAGTTGAACCGACCCCGGTTCAGGCTAAGGAAGGTTTTGATCAAGCTTCAACAGGTTATGCTTGGTGGGCAGGAAATGCCCGTTTTATCAACCTTTCCGGTAAGTTTTTGGGAGCACACGTTGCCCATGCTGGCATTATTGCCTTTTGGGCAGGGGCGATGCTCTTATTTGAAGTGTCGCACTTTATCCCCGAAAAGCCGATGTATGAACAAGGCTTGATTTTGATGCCTCATGTTGCCACTTTGGGTTTTGGGGTAGGGCATGGCGGCGAGATTATTGATATTTTCCCATTTTTTGCGATCGCTGTGATTCACCTAATTGGGTCGGCAGTCCTCGGTATTGGTGGGTTGTATCACTCGCTGCGTGGTCCTGATAAGTTGGCGGGTTACTTTGATTTTGATTGGGCAGATAAGGATAAAATTACCTCGATACTCGGCTTTCACCTGATTTGTTTGGGTTTAGGGGCATGGCTTTTGGTTTGCAAGGCGATGTTTTGGGGTGGTTTGTACGACACCTGGGCGCCTGGTGGTGGTGATGTGCGTTTGATTACCAACCCAACACTGAATCCTCTAACTATCTTCGGTTATTTGTTCCATTCTCCTTTGGGTGGTTCCGGTTGGCTGGTGGGAGTTGATAATTTGGAGGATATTGTTGGCGGACATATTTGGATGGGTGGAGTGTTAATTGCTGGTGGCATTTGGCACATTTTGACTCAGCCGTTTAAGTGGACACATGGCATTTTTACTTGGTCGGGTGAAGCTTATTTGGCGCAGAGTTTGGGGAATATTTGCGGACAGGCATTTATTGCCACGGCATTTATTTGGTTTAATAACACCGCTTATAAAGAGTGAGTTTTATGGACCGACTGCCCCGGAAGCCTCCCAGGCACAGGCGTTGACGTTTTTGGTTCGCGACCAGAAGTTAGGGGCAAATGTGGTTTCGTCCCAGGGACCTACGGGTTTAGGGAAATACTTAATGCGGTCGCCTACTGGTGAAATCATCTTTGGTGGGGAAACGATGCGCTTTTGGGACTTGAAAGCCCCCTGGCTTGAGCCGCTACGTGGTCCAAATGGCTTAGACCTCAAAAAGATTCAAACTGATGTCCAACCCTGGCAAATGCGTCGCTCGGCAGAGTATATGACTCATGCACCGTTGGGTTCGATAAATTCCGTGGGCGGTGTTTCGACTGAAATTAACTCGTTTAATTTTGTGTCCCCTCGTAGTTGGTTGGCTTCGTTTCACTTTATTTTGGCTTTCTTGTTCTTAGTTGGACATTTGTGGCACGCGGGACGCTCAAGGGCAGCGGCGGCTGGTTTTGAGCGAGGTATTGACCGTGAAGATGAGCCGGTGTTGTTTATGGGTTCCATTGATTAGTATTTGACGCCTTTGTAGAGATGTACTGATGGTATGTCTCTACGAGGAATTAAAAAATCAGAACAATATTTGGTGACCTCTGTTTTTTACTTTGTGACAGCGATTTTTTGATCAGATTTGGGAGTTTTAGTGATGAATTCTCTAGATTTTACTCCACTTATTTCTAGTCTTGTTTTAGGTTCTTTGTCTATAGTTGTCAGCCTGTTGAATCGTTTTTTTCCTAATTCAATTAATGGCACTTATCTAAAGCTATTGTTTTAATTCATTTTATGAGGAGAAGATTTCATGGGATTACCTTGGTATCGTGTTCATACAGTGGTTCTTAATGACCCTGGACGTTTAATTTCTGTTCATTTAATGCATACTGCTTTAACTGCTGGTTGGGCGGGTTCAATGGCGTTATATGAGTTGGCAATTTTTGACCCCAGCGACCCAGTTTTAAATCCAATGTGGCGGCAGGGAATGTTTGTTTTGCCGTTTATGACGCGCTTGGGTGTTACGGATTCTTGGGGCGGTTGGAGTGTTACAGGGGAAGCAGTGAATGGTTTAGGAATTTGGACTTTTGAAAGTGTTGCTGCCACTCATATTATCCTATCTGGTTTGTTGTTTTTGGCAGCTTGTTGGCACTGGGTTTATTGGGATTTAGACTTATTTAAGAATCCTAAAACGAATGATCCTGCTCTTGATTTACCGAAGATTTTTGGCATCCATTTGTTATTAGCAGGTTTGCTTTGTTTTAGTTTTGGTGCATTTCATTTATCGGGGCTTTTTGGTCCCGGAATGTGGGTTTCTGATCCTTATGGTTTGACGGGGCATATTCAAGCAGTTGCACCAGTTTGGGGACCGGAAGGCTTTAATCCTTTTAATCCTGGAGGTATTGTTGCCCATCATATTGCTGCGGGTATTTTTGGTGTAATGGGTGGGGCATTTCATCTCGCGGTTCGTCCTCCAGAACAGCTTTATACGGCGTTGCGAATGGGGAATATTGAGACGGTTCTTGCTAGTGCCTTGGCGACGTTCTTTTTTGCCGCTTTTGTGGTTTCAGGAACGATGTGGTACGGCAGTGCTACAAGTCCAATTGAGTTATTTGGTCCGACTCGTTATCAATGGGATAGTGGTTATTTCCAAAAAGAAATCCAACAGCGAGTTCAATCTAACTTGGACAATGGCAATAGTTTAGCGCAAGCTTGGGCAACAATTCCTGATAAGTTAGCCTTCTATGATTATGTAGGTAATAATCCAGCTAAAGGCGGTTTATTCCGTGTTGGAGCAATGGTTAAAGGTGATGGAATTGCCCAAATTTGGTTAGGTCATCCGGTGTTTGAAGATGCAAAAGGCAGAGAATTGACGGTAAGAAGAATGCCGACTTTCTTTGAAAATTTTCCTGTTGTTTTGTTTGACGCTGATGGTATTGTCCGCGCTGATATTCCTTTCCGTCGTGCTGAATCTGAATACAGTTTTGAACAAACTGGTGTTAAGGTTAGCTTCTATGGTGGTGTACTAGATGGTCAAGTTTTTACTGATCCAATTGTTGTTAAAAAGTATGCTCGTAAAGCTCAATTAGGTGAAAGTTTTGCCTTTGACAATGAAACCTTAAACTCAGATGGAGTGTTCCGTACTAGTACTCGTGGATGGTTTGCCTTTGCCCATGCGGTTTGGGGTTTACTATGGTTCTTTGGACATATTTGGCATGGATGCCGTACTTTATTCCGGGATGTCTTTGCAGGTATTGAGGCAGATTTGGATGAACAAGTTGAGTTTGGTGTCTTCCAAAAAGTGGGTGATTTAAGTACTCGTAAGAAGGCAACTGCTTAGAAAGTTTTTCACGGATGTTAGGTTAGTGATCCCATGACTTGGTGTTGTGGGATTTTTTTATCAATCAAATATTCTACTATTTACCTTGATCGGCAACAGCAGTTAAATCCTTCAAAACTTCACTAATTATTACTGGATTGACGTTACTAAGTTGCACTTTTTCTACCTGTTTTGCGAAACTTCCCCAGCGTAAAGAATCCCCAAGTGTTTTAGCTGTATGAATGCCCGGAATGAAGAAGCATTGAGGAATTGTGCGCTCATCTTCACCTCCAGTCCATCCGATTTGTATCCTTTCATAGCCACTAATAATTGCTGTTATATTAGCTTCAGAAAAGGGCTTAAGGTGTTCGTAAATAAAGCCACTATCACATAAACAGCCACGTATCCAGCCTAGCTTTTCTAGTGTTCCTCTTAGAGCAATAGCGGGTATTTTAATATTCTTAAATCGGGTGATTTCTGTGGAATTAGCTTCTGCCGCAGTTAATTTATAAACTGGACGGTTGAGTTGAGCAAATGGAGGTGTAATTGTGTAGTTGTTGAAAAGTTCATTCCATTGCTTTTGCTCAGTTTTTAACAAATGTAAGGGGTGAATAATACTAAGTTCTTTAATACCTTCAAGTTTAAAGTTTTTATTATCAATATTAGCATAGCTTCTCTCTTGGGTAATATAAAAGGTGGCAATTCGTTTACCTCCAGAATTAAAAGCACTCCAAACCAATAAACGGACGAGATGAAACATCAATGGATGCCGAACTAAAAAGGTATCAAACTCCTCAAGACTCCAGCGGCGTTCTGTTATCATTGCTTGCTCAAGCCGTAATGATTGAAGTTTAATAACTTCTTTAATTTGTTTTTTAAAAAGTTTCCATTCTTCTATAGCTTGATTAGCTAAATCGGAATTATATTTAATTCCATGTTTAGGTGAATTTGTTCTCAATCCTACTTCATCGCGTAGTATTGGCTTTAGTTGTATTAATACAAAATGAAACTGACGAGAACCAAAATCAAAGACTCTTGAACCTGTTTGATCTAAGTCGAAATTAGGAATAATTCGATCTGCTAATTGTTCATGAGTTAAATTTCTAGAATGAGCTATAGCTTCCATACATTGAATAGCACGGTCTTTGATACCTTTAAACTTAACTTTTTGGGCAATACTATTAATCTGTATCAAAGCAGTATCTGTACCAATCGCCTGCAAACATTCTAAACCCCTAACTGCACGCGGATGTTGAGATTGCCCGGGCCAAGCGCGAATTAATGGTGTTAGCTTAAAGGCGATAGTGTCACTTCCCAAAAGTCCCAATGCCTCCATTGCCCACTTTTCTTTAACAGGTGATCCTACTTTTAACCAATGTTCAAATAATGCCCAGACAAATGCATCCAATTCCACGCTAACATTACTTTTTAAAGCACTAACTAGCGGATGGGGACACTTTAACGTACTATGGCGAAGTGCCAACAAACAAGCGGTTGTTTGCTGATCGTTCAAGTAATATTCTTCAATTAAAATAGGCGGTAAATCAGCAAAACTTACCCAATTAATTGGTTTAAGTTGCAATGAATTAATATCTGCAACGCCTCTTTGTAGCCATTTGGGAGCGGTTTCTTGATCAAATGCAGGGGAGTTAATAACCTCGGATTCCAACACCGTCTCGATTGATTCTCGCGCCATCGCTGCCTCAATTAGTTCTCCATAGCCCTTACGCTTCAGAGTCTGGAGATAAGCGATTGCAGCATTTGTGATTTGTGTCGATGTTGCTCCAACTTCTGCTGATTGAATACATCGTCCAGCCGCGACTCCCACCAAACCCAGAATTGTATAAATCGGATGCTCATCTAACCAAGATTGAGCAATTTGAGGTGCTTTTGAGCAGAGCAAAAATTCTAACATATAAGGTGCAGCTTCCGGTGCTTTTACAACAGCAAATGCCTTGATTAATTTTGCTGCTTCCTGTTTATTTCCTACCTGCAAAATACTATTGCGAATTAAATCAAATGCCCTATATTCTAGATGAGCAAGTATTGCACGGATATAAGTGGGATGCTGTGGCAAAAAATGAAGACGGCGTATTTCTAACTCAATTAAGTTAGCATCGCCTAATGCAAAAAATAAGTCATATATGGGATGCTCTTGATTTGCAGTATTACCCGGAGTTAATTGAAATTGCACCCATTGTTGTACCTCTTCAGACATTTCTAAATGAGCGGCAAATATGTATAGTTGGAAAGATGAAAGAGTAAGATTTAATGCGGGACGAAGATGCAATCGCATTGCCTCAATTTCCGCTTCTGTACAATAAGGCAACACATAAGTTGCGAATCCTTTGCTTAATACATTAATAAGTTGTGGTATGTTTCTTTTAATCTCAGCAATAACATCTGTTTCTAGTTCTTGCTGACTTTTTACTCTTCCAATATGCCAATTTATTGAAGCAGCATAGTTGGAAATATAACCACTGCCCCAAGTAGTTTCTAGATAATTCACCAAGCTGAAATCGTCACAGTATGCAAGATGATTTAAATTTATAACAAGTTCAATTAATCCCAATAAATTAGCTAAAGGGATAATAATTTCTGGTGTAATTGCCCATGCACAACCAGAATACCAATGACCCCACTTACTACTTTGCCACTGAGATTGAATTAATCTTGAAATAAAAAACTGTTGCTCTAGCTTATTTGTAAAGGATTTTTTTGCCAAGTTAGCCAGCAAATCTTCATCCCAAATGTAATAACTTTTCCCTGAATAAATTGCTGTTGCTGCCTCTTGGCTTAAAGCATCAATTTCTACTTTTGCTATGGGTTGAAGTCTTGCTACATCCGTCATGGCAAAGAACCAAAAATGAGCTTCTTCTTGGCAAAGTGAATGAGAAATTCCTGCTCGTTTCCAATTAACAAAACGATTTTTATCATCAATATGAATTATTTTAGCTAACCTTTTCAAAGCCTTTTCTTGATTAAAAGGTTTTACTTGATTCCTTTGTAAAAGCGGTTTACGACGCCAAATTGACCAAATCCAATCATCGGGATTAAGTTCAATATAGGAAGCTACTTCTAAGTGTTCAACAAGAGATATTTGGTTTTCCAGTTCGTTTCCTGAGTTAATATTAGAATTAATCTCAATATAGCCTTTTTTCAATTTTTCTTTTACCAGCTTTTTGTAAGACTTTGTTGCTTCAGCTTCAGTGTTAAATTCTTTGGTCTGTGTTTGCTCTGTTTTCCCGACACGTCCATAATGTACAGTATGGCTTTTACCATCAAGAATAATTGTCCAATACTTATTAGATTTATCATTAGAGTAGTGAAAATTGCGCTTAATCATTTCAAAATGCGTTTAATAAAGCAATGACTTGCTCAGGATTTATTGAGATGGCTTTAGTATAGTTATGCCGCGAATAAAAGTTTATCGTTAGTTATCTTTAACATCAATCACTAAACATTGCCGCAATTGTTCACCAAGCAATTGAACATTCGGTTTTTTAAGTATACTAAAATGATTGCCCGGTACGATATGAACATCGACTTCTGAACTTAATTGATTCCATCCTAAAGTCGAATCTACACTAGCTATTTTTTCTTGACTACTACTTTTAAAAAGAGTAATTTTCCCCTGATAAAGCTGTGCCAAGTAATCTATAGTTGCTTTATTATTTGCCTGAAAAACTGGGAACATTGGCAGAAGTGTTAGTTCCCGTAAGATTTGTTGTTTTAATTGCTGAGGCATAAAATTTGTAAAAGGCATTAATAGATAAAAATAATCTAACAAAAAGGGTAAAATATGTCGTACAGTTGTGGTCAATAAAAACTTGTAACCATCCCAAAAATTAGGTTTATTAGTAGGTGATGAAGTATCAAGAATTGCTAATAAAGCTACTTCCTGCCCTGACTTAATTAATTGTTGTGCCATTTCAAAGGCAACTAAACCACCAAAAGACCATCCACCGATAGAGTAAGGACCTTGCGGTTGAACTTTACGCAATGCCTTGATATAGTATGCTGCCATATCTTCAATACAAGTTAAAGGAGGATTCTGACCATCAACACCCAGAGGTTGCAAGCCATAAAATGGTTGATCTAAACCCAAACAATGTGCTAATTCATAATAGGGAAATACTGTACCAAAAATTGGATGAACACAGAAAAAAGGTAGCTTGTTACCCAAGGGTTGAATTGCAACTAAAGGCGACCAAGGTAAACTATCTTTTTGTCCATCTAAATTATTAGCTAAACCTTCAATAGTAGGATTTAGGAATAGAATAGATAGTGGCAAATCTTGAGATAGTTTTTCCTGAATTTGTGAGATAAGGCGTACAGCAAGAAGTGAATCACCTCCTAATTCAAAGAAGTTATCATTAATGCCAACAAACTCAAGGTTAAGAATTTCAGTCCAAATTTCGGCGAGTAATGACTCTGTTGAAGTACGAGGAAAAATCAAGTTTTTTTCTGATGGCTTATGAAAACTCTCGCCTATTTTTAAGCACTGGTAGTCAACTTTACCACTAGGTGTTAGCGGCAAACAGTTTAATACAAAAAAGGCTGAAGGAATCATGTACTCAGGTAATTTTTCTCTCAAAAATTTTCTCAATAATGATGTCTCGTGAGTTCCCCCAACAATTTCTCTTTGTTCTTTATCAAGAACTACATAAGCAACTAAGCATTTGTGATTTTGTATATTTTCTCTAACAATAACTACTGCATTTTTTACTGCCAAATGTTGTTTTAGTATTGCTTCAATTTCACCTAACTCAACGCGGAAACCCCTGATTTTTACTTGCTGATCAATCCGACCCAAATATTTAATATTACCGTCTGGTTTAAATGTAGCTAAATCGCCAGTTTTATAAAGACGTGCTTCTGCTTTATGATTAAAGGGATTAGCAATAAATTGTTGAGATGTTAACTGAGGCTGGTTGAGATATCCTCGTGCTAATCCATCACCACCAATGTACAATTCTCCCGGAATACCAATCGGTACAGGTTGTAAATACGAGTCTAAGATATAAATTTGTGTGTTAAAAATCGGGCGACCAATAGATAATTCATTCTCGTTATTGATTTGGGCAATAGTTGACCAAACAGTTGCTTCTGTGAGTCCGTAGGCATTGTAAAATTGACGCTCCCTAGCCCAGAGTTTAATAATATCAGGACTACAAGTTTCTCCGGCAGCAATAATTGTTTTGAGTGCAGGAAGTGTTTGTTTTGGTAAAACTGATAATAAGGAAGGCGGCAAAGTTACATGAGTAATCGCGTTATCGCGCAACAAATTAATCAAAGTTTGTCCAGACAATAAAGATTCTTTTGTTACTAAGTAAAGCCTTGCTCCTGTTAAGAGTGCCATGATAATTTCAAAAATCGAAGCATCAAAACTAAGGGAGGCAAGTTGTAGAATGCGGTTACAAGAGTTTAGCTTGAATGTATAAACTTGAGCCTGCCATAAATTGTTTAAACCTAAATGTTGAATTAATACACCTTTTGGTAATCCAGTGGAACCAGAGGTATAAATGAGATAAGCAAGGTTATGAGAAGTTACCCTACTCGTGGCATTTTCTTGACTTTCTTGATTAATAATTTGCCAATCTTTATCCAAACAAATAATAGATAATAGATGCGGATAATTGCCACACTTTTTGGCATGACTCCACCCTTGAAAACGTGAAACTAAATCTGATTGGGTCAATAATATTGATACTTGAGTATCCTCAAGCATAAAGTTTAATCGCTCAGAAGGGTAATCAGGATCTAATGGTAGATAAGCTCCTCCTGCTTTAAGAATGCCTAAGATTCCCACAATCATTGGAAAAGATCTTTCTAAACAAATGCCAACTAAAACATCTGGCTCAACCCCAATTTTTTGTAAGTAATGTGCTAATTGGTTAGCTCTGTTGTTTAATTCTCTATAAGTTAGTTTTTCTTGTTTAAACACTAAAGCTATAGCATCCGGCGTCTTATTGACTTGTGTTTCAAATAGCTGATGAATGCATATATCTTTATGATAGTTATTTTGGTTATTATTCCATTCATATAGTAACTGATATCGTTCATTTTCTGTTAAGATTGGCAATTCATGCAGATGTTGCTGAGGATTAGCCACAATGCCTTCGAGTAATGTTTGAAAATGTCCCAACATTCTGGTAATTGTAGTATCGTCAAATAAATCTGTACTATAAACCACCTGCCCTTTAATTCCCTGAGAAGATTCCCATAGTTGGAACTCTAAATCAAACTTAGTGCTAGGGTTTTCAAACTCTAATTGCTCAAGTTTTAATCCAGCTAATTTGAGAGTTTGACTAGGCGTATTTTGCAATCCAAATACTACTTGAAATAAGGGATGATGACTCAAAGATCGCTCTGGTTGCAGTTGTTCAACTAATTTTTCAAATGGTAAATCTTGATGGGTATAAGCGTTTATAGCTACTGCTCTAACTCTGCCCAATAATTCTATAAATGTCGGGTTTCCTCCCAAGTTGGTACGCAACACCAAAGTATTGACAAAAAAGCCAATTAGTTGTTCAATTTCCCGACGGTTGCGATTGGCAATGGGGGAACCAACCACAATATCATCTTGCTGAGAGTAGCGGTAAAGTAAGGTTTTGAATGCTGCCAAAAGTGTCATAAATAATGTAACGCCTTGGCGCTGGGAAAGTGCCTCCAATTGTTGACTTAAGCTTTTAGGTAACTCTATAAATTGTGTTTTTCCTTGATAAGTCTGCCTCAAGGGACGAGTTCTATCGGTAGGCAAATTGAGTACAGAAAGCTTATCTAAATGTTGCTTCCAATAGGCAATCTGAGTTTCTAGTATTTCGCCTTGTAACCATTCTTGCTGCCAATGAGTATAATCTGCATATTGAATAGGGAGTTCACAAAAAGGTGATGGTTCATTATTAGCAAAAGCTGTATAAAGTGTTCCTAATTCTTTAATTAATATGCTAATTGACCAGCCATCGCAGATAATATGGTGTAAGTTTAGCAAGAGTATGTGTTCGGAAGATTGCTGTAGTAGCAGTACTCTTAGTAAAGGTTCGCAAGATAAATCAAAAGAATGCGATCGCTCTTTTATAACTATTCTTTGTATCTCAGCTTCTTGTGCGGGTATTGCTAGATGCCGCAAATCGATTAATGGCAAGGATATAATTAAGGTGGGAGCAATTACTTGCATAAGCTGTCCCTCAATCATCCTAAAATTAGTACGCAATACTTCATGACGGCGCACAATTTCATTAAATGTTTTTTCTAGTGCCGAAACATTGAGCGAACCTGTGAGGCGAAGCACTGTAAAGATATTATAAAAGCAATTATTGGGAAATAATTGGTCTAAAAACCATAATCTTTGCTGGGCAAAAGATGCGTTGAAAACAAAAAAATTAACTTCTGTGTTTAGAGAATGTTCTAAAAAATCTTGCATCATACTGTTAATTGAATAACAAAAATAATTTGCTATACTTATTCGTTTTCTTGGTTTAGTGAAGATAACTTTCGGCGCCGACTATCACGAGGAATTGGTACTAATCCAGGTACTTCACTTTTTGTCAAGCTATCCTTTAAGCTTTCAACTATTAAAGATAATTGAGCGATTTTCGGTGATTCAAATATACTACGCAACGGCAACTCCACACTAAAAGCATCACGTACTCTAGAGACAAGTTGAGTCGCCAATAAAGAATGCCCGCCTAACTCAAAGAAATTATCACCAACTCCTACTCTTTGAAGATTCAAAACCTCAGAAAAAATTTTTACAAGTACTTCTTCAACAGCCGTCCGAGGAGCAATATATGCATCAACTAATTCCTGCTTAATTAAGTCTGGTGTAGGTAAAGCGCGACGGTCTATTTTGCCATTAGCGGTCATAGGCAACGACTCCAAAACTACAATAGCTGAAGGCATCATATACTCCGGCAACATTTCTGTCAGATGAGCCTTTAACTGTGGCACTAATTGACGCGCTGCCTTAGCTTGTAAAGGATTATTTGCATAATCTTGCCACGGACGTAATGAGGTATTGTGTGGAAACATCGTTCTTTTTATTTCAATTTCCTGCTTAACAAATAGAGCATCATAGCAGCCTTCATGATCAGCCTCTGACCAGCTAAGATTAACCCTATATCCTAATTTGTCCAATGCCCATAAATCTTCCGGTTCCACTCCCACAACAGATTGTTCTTGCAACGCTTTTTTAAATTGTCCAACTGTCTTTAATCCTGTTGTATTATTCAGCCATTGTACAGTTTTTATCGCTGCTGTTACTCGCCTATTAGGAATTTTTTTAATAAATAATATTTCTGGTTGCTGTTCAATTAGTTGCTTGCGAATAGTTGAGACTGTTAAACTATTTTCCTGCCAGTTCAGTGAATCAATAGACGCCCTCTTTAAGCCTCCCTGTAACGCATCAGGAATATTCTTCTCTTGCTCAGAAGAACTGGCATAATTTATATTATTCTGGGGATGGTTATAGGAGGAAACTTCCTTTCCAACATAAAGAATAACATTATAACGAAACTGAGTTAACTCATTATTCTCTCGACCTCGCATAAGCTGAATTTGTACGTCACTAATTTGAGGATAGTGCTGTTTTAAATTATAAAAAAAATCAGGGTCAATAACTAACTCTGTTTCCTGAAATAATTGTAGTTTTACTCGTTCTTGTAGCTGTTCACGACTCAGGAAAGATTCAGCTTGAAACAATTGCACTGAAGCATGAAATGCTGGTAGTAGTGGCAAACTTCGTGCATCACCAATGAAGATAAAACCACCAGGAGTTAAGGTTTTTACAGCACCTTCTATTACCTGCATTAAATAAGAAATACTAGGAAAATACTGCACAACTGAGTTGAGAACAACTGCCTCAAAAGATTCTAATTCAACTCCTTCAAAGTCAGTTGCTATTTTTTGAAGTAGCGTTACTTGCGGTAGTTGTGGCAACTGTTGCCGGATATAATTAAGTGATGATGACGAAAAATCAGTCCCACAATATTGAGTACAATAAGGTGCAATCCTAAACAATAATAAACCAGTTCCACAGCCAATTTCTAGTACTCGTTTTGGTTGCAATGCCAAAATCAGCGCGACTTGATTGTTTACCCATTCCTTCATCTGTTGAGTAGGAATTGGTTGCTTATTATAGCTACTATTCCATCCAATAATATTAAATGTTGGCTCGCAATTAGGAACAGATTGTTTATAAGTTTGATCATAAAGCATTTGCCATTGCAATACTTGTTCTTGCATTAATGCTGTATTTTTCGATGAGCTAAAATCGTGACTTAATTGAGATGTATGAATAGCAACATAAGCAACTAAACGTTTCTCACCCAGTCTATCCTCGTCAGTAATTACTACTGTTTGCTGGACGCTGGAGTGCTGATTTAGCAAAGATTCAATTTCTGCTAATTCAATGCGACAACCACGAATTTTTACTTGCTGATCAAGGCGTCCTAAGAATTCTATATTGCCATCCGGTTGATAGCGAACTAAATCACCTGTTTTATAAAAATGTGCGTTTTTTTGATTGCTAAATGGATTATTAATAAAATGTTTATCTGTTAAATCAGGATTGTTTAAATAACCCCGTGCTAAACCGTCACCAGCGATATACAATTCTCCCACAACGCCAATTGGTACAGGTTGTAAATACTTATCTAAAATATAAACTTGAGTATTATTAATCGGTCGTCCAATTGTCGGCGTTGAAGCTGTGTTACTATTTTTTACAGAGTTTTTTGTAAGAATACCGGAAGTTGTAACAACCGTATTTTCCGTAGGACCGTAATTATTGACTACTAGAAATGGGTGACTTTCTAAAGGATATTGACTGAGCTTATCGCCTCCAGTTAATAATAGCCGCAAAGCTGTATTTGACCAATCTAATAACAATGCTTTCTCAGCAATTGGTGTTGGTAAAAAGCTGATTGTTATGGCGTTTGATACTAACCAATCTCGCAGTAACTCAGCAGAGTACTTAATTTCTTTATTAGGAAAATAGATACTAGCTCCACTAATGAGATAAGGGAAAATTTCCCAGGTACAAGCATCAAAGGCAATGCCAGCAATCTGTGTTACTTTATCAAATGGAGAAATAACAAAGGTTTGTTGATGCCAAAAGATGAGATTCAACAAACTATTATGTTCAATTTCAACCCCTTTTGGCTTTCCTGTAGTGCCAGAGGTATAAATAACATAAGCTAAGTTATCTGTTGTAGTTTTACATATTGGATTAGTTTCAATTTCTTGAGTAATATTCCGATCGTCTAAACAGATTACTTGCGAATTATGCTGCCCTAGATAACTACGCCACTGTGGCAAAGTTAGCACTATCAACATTTTAGTATCCTCAATCAAGCATCTCAATCGCTCAGTGGGATAATGAGGATCTAAGGGAACATAGGCTCCTCCTGCTTTGAGAATTCCTAATATTCCTACAACCATTTCGATAGAATTCTCTACACAAAGTCCAACTAATATTTCAGGACTGACACCATTTTTTTTCAAGTAATAGGCTAACTGATTACTGCGCTTATTTAGTTCTTTATAGGTAATTTGTTCTGTTCCAAAGACTAAGGCAATTGCATCAGGTGTCTGCTCAACCTGTGCTTCAAAAAGTTGCTGAACACATAATTTTTTAGAGTAATCTCTTTGGGTCTTGTTCCATTCAACAAGCAGTTGATGACGTTCGGCGACTGTTAGTATTTCTAATTCAGCAATCTTAGTTTGAGGATTAGCAACAATATTCGCTAATAAAGTTTGGAAATGCCCTAGCATTCTTTGAATGGTTGTTTGTTCAAATAAATCTATATTATAGACAACAAAACCATTAATACCTTCTGTTTGGTTTCCTAAAGCACTACTTTTCGCTCTTTCCCACAGGTGAAACTCCAAATCAAATCTTGTTGCTCCCGTATCAACAAATTGCAACGGACTTAATGTTAATCCTTGCAACTCTAGTGCCGCTATTGGTGCATTTTGTAGGGCAAATACCACTTGAAATAGTGGGTTTTGGTTTAAATTACGTTCGGGGTGTAGTTCCTCCACGAGCTTTTCAAAGGGCAAATCTTGATGTGCGTATGCACCTAATGCGACTTTTCGCACTCGATTTAATACTTCTAGAAATGTTGGGTTTCCTGATAGATTGGTGCGTAATACTAAACTATTAACAAAAAAACCAATTAATGGTTCGATTTCACTACGGTTACGATTAGCGATTGGCGTTCCTACGACTATATCTTCTTGTTGTGTATAACGGCTTAATAATATTTGAAATGCTGCTAATAAGGTCATAAATAAAGTTGCGCCCTCACTCTTACTTAAGGCTTCTAGCGCTTCACTTAAGCTTTCTGAAAGCTGCAAAAATTGTGTTGTCCCTCGGTAGGTTTGATTTGCTGATCGTATTCGATCTGTTGGTAAATTTAGGAAAGAAATTCCGTCTAGTTGCTGTCTCCAATAAGTTAGTTGTGTTTGCAAAGGTGTACAACCGTCCTTACCTGCTTGTTGTAACCATTGGCGCTGCCAGTGGGCAAAGTCGGCATACTGGATGGGTAATGTAGGTAAAGCTAGGGGAGAAGCAGTGCTTATCGCCTCGTAGAGTGCTGCTAACTCCCGAATTAATACCCCTATCGACCAACCGTCTGAGACAATATGATGCAGATTTAATAATAAGATATGTTCGTTTTTTTGCAGCCGTAATAGTGTAATTCGCAGTAAAGGTCCAGTCGCTAAATTGAAAGGTCTTTGTGCTTCCTCTTTCATCAAACATAATGCCTGAGTTTCTCGTTTAATATCCTGTACAGACTGCAAATCAACAACTGTTATTGGTATTTTTAGCGTCGGAGAAATTATCTGAACTGCTTGCCCTTCTAACATCACAAATGTTGTTCGTAAAGCTTCGTGACGAAGCACAATTTTTGTAAAGGTTTGCTCTAAAGCTTCTAAATTTAATGAGCCGATTACACGCAGTGCTGACGGGATATTATAAAAAGCATTATTTGGTATCAACTGGTCTAGAAACCATAACCTTTGTTGAGCAAAGGAAAGGGGGAAAAAGCGGTTTCTTGGCAGGGGAACCAGATTTATAGAATCAGCATTAGTAGTAGAGAGATTTTTATCTAAAAAGGCAATTATTTCTACTTTTCTCTCTTGAATTTCTGTATACAGAGTAGGTGTCAAAGCTCCTTTTGGAGCATTACAATGTAAAGTTTGTCCATCACTAAATACCTGAATATCTAAGCTACGAAGGTAAGATAAAAAGTCAACTGTATTCAAAATCCTGCCTCTTCTCTTTTATTGTTAATATTCGTATGACTATGAGCTTGTTTTACCCAATTAATTGTTTCAATATACTTAGCCAAACTAGCAATAGTTGGCGCTTCAAACAATTGACTGACAGGCATTTCTATTTGAAAAGCATCCCGTATTCTTGAGGTTAACTGAGTAGCGAGTAAAGAATGTCCACCCAACTCAAAAAAGTTATCATAAACCCCTATCGACTGTTTTCCTAACACCTTACTCCAGATTTGCCCCAATAATTCTTCAACATTAGTGCGGGGTGATACATAATTATCCTTATTGACAAAATCGACATGATTTGGCGCTTTTAAAGCACGCCGATTTACCTTGCCGTTAGGTGTCAAAGGAAGGGCATCTAATACAATAAAAGTCGATGGTATCATGTAATTTGGTAACTTTTCTTTGAGGAATTGTCGCAGTAAAAATGCAATATTTGGCTCTTGCTTATTTGATATTTGGCATAAATCTGGCACAACATAAGCAACTAACTGCTTATCATCTGGTATTTCCTCCCAAATCAGCACAGCATTTTCTACAACCAGGGGATGTTGAGTTAGAAGTGCCTCAATTTCTTCTAACTCAATACGATACCCACGAATTTTTACCTGATGGTCAACACGCCCCATAAATTCAAGGTTACCATCTGATTTAAATATTGCTAAATCACCAGTTTTATAAAGGTATTGGTGCGAAATAATTGGTGGAGATGTGACAAAGTTTTGGGCTGTTAAATCTGGACGATTTAAATAACCTTTTGCTAATCCTTCCCCGCCAATAAACAATTCACCAATAACTCCTATTGGTACAGGTTTTAAATGCTTATCTAATAAATATATCTGAGTATTTGTAATCGGGCGACCAATTGGAATATGGGTTGCCTCTTCTGGTACATACTTGACTTTATAATAAGTCGCAAATGTTGTATTTTCTGTTGGTCCATAAACCTGAATCAAGTTCTGTGGTGGTCGATTTTTAAGAATCTTTTGTACCCATCTATGATTAACAACTTCTCCTCCAAATAATAAATATCTCAATGAGGCGAATGCTTGGGGAACGCTTCTTGCCATTTGTTGAAATAAAGCAGTAGTTAAGAACATAATACTAATGCCTTTTTGTTGCAGTTGCTCGGCAAAATCTTGAGGTGAAAGAGTGACCTCCCGATTAATTCCCACGAGTTGTGCACCATGCAATAATGCTCCCCAAATCTCGAAGGTTGCTGCATCAAAAGAAGTGTTAGAAACTTGAGCGATTTTATCAGATGCATTTATTTTTATATAGTTGGTATTAAAAAGTAACCGATTAATAGCTTTGTGAGGAATAGTTACTCCTTTTGGTTTCCCCGTAGAACCCGAAGTATAGATAATATAAGCTAACTGCTCACTATCTAATTCACAGCTTAAATTGTCCTGACTTTCTTGCTGAATAATCTGCCAATCTCGATCCAGATAAACTAAACTTGGAGTAGATAGTACATCACCTTTTAATAATGCATAATTCGTTAATAACACTGTTAATTGAGCATCTTCAATCATAAATTTAAGCCGCCCTTCAGGATAACTAGTATCTAAAGGAACATACGCACCGCCAGCTTTGAGAATGCCCAACATAGCGATAATCATTTCTAATGAAGGTTCCAAACAAATGCCTACCAAAACTCCAGACTTTACACCCAATTTTTGCAAATAATGTGCTAATTGATTACTGCGCTCATTGAGCTTCCCATAGGTAATTTTCTGGTTTTCATAAGTTACAGCAATTGCCTGACTACATCGCTCAACTTGCTTTTCAAATAACTGATGGACGCACAAGTTTTTAGGATAATCAGCAACGGTATTATTCCATTCAACTACTAATTGATGTTGCTCATTTGGTGATAAGAGTGGCAATTCATAAATGCTCATATCTGGATGAGTAATTATTGCCTCTAACAAGGTTTTAAAATGTCCTATCAAGCGGTTAATCGTAGCTTCATCAAATAAATCTGTATTGTATACTACTATGCCTCGAAGTCCTTCAACATATTTCCACTTTTCCCCCCATAAACTTCTAAAACTATCCGTACTTTCCCAAAGATGAAACTCTAAATCAAAACGTGTTGTTTTAAAGTCGATAGCCATTGAACTTAGGGTTAAACCAGGCAAGTCTAGCGCCTCCATTGGAGAATTTTGTAGAGCGAAAACAGTTTGAAATAAAGGATGAGTACTTAAGTTTCGCTCTGGATGTAACTCTTCTACTAACTTTTCAAAGGGTAAGTCTTGGTATGCATAAGCTTCTAATGTTACTTCCTTAACTCGGTTGAGCAGTTCGCGAAATGTTGGGTTTCCTGATAAGTTAGTACGCAAGACTAAACTGTTAACAAAAAAGCCAATTAAAGGCTCAATTTCACTACGGTTACGATTAGCTATCGGTGTTCCTATGGTTATATCTTCTTGCTGCGTATAGCGATTTAATAAGATTTGGAAGGCAGCTAAAAGAGTCATAAATAAAGTTGCCCCTTCTTGTTGCGATAGGGTTTTTAATGCCTCCACTAAACTTTTTGATATCTCTAAAAATTGTGTTGCTCCCTGATAACTTTGTATCGCAGGTTTGGGACGGTCAGTTGGTAATTTTAGCAAAGAAATACCCGCTAATTGTTGTCGCCAGTAATTTAATTGTTTCTGTAGCGCAACTCTTCCTGCTTCCCCTTGCAACCATTGGTGTTGCCATTCAGCAAAATCAGCATATTGAAGTGCTAATTCTGGCAGAGGAGACGGTTTTTTAAGGGCAAATGCGGTGTAAATTGTCTTCAATTCCCGAATTAATATACCAATTGACCAATCATCTGAAACAATGTGATGTAAAGTTAGCAATAATATGTATTCTGTCTTATCTAATTGCAAAAGTAAGAGGCGAATTAATGGTCCTGTTGCCAGATTAAACGGAATTTGATATTCTTGGCTAACTAATTGTTGAGAATAACGATCGCGTTCTTTTTGGTCTAATTGTTGTAGATCAATTACTGGTAAACTAATATTTAAAGTAGAAGCTGTAGCGATCGCTTGTACAAGTTCCCCATCAACAACAGCAAAACGAGTCCTTAAAGTCTCATGACGCCGCACAATTTCCTTAAATGTCTGCTCCAAAGCACTTAAATTAAGCACACCTCTTAAGCGTAATGCTGTCGGCACATTATAAAAAGCCTTGCCAGGAACTAGTTGGTCAATAAACCACAATCTAGCTTGAGCAAACGATGCAGGAAATACATAAACCTCATCTTCCAGTAATGGCTCAGACATTTAGGCACTATTCTCAAGAATGGGGGATAACATTGCAGTATTTATCTCGCACTCTATATTTAATATCTAAGCAAAAAACTTCTACCTGCCTAAAGACATATTTCTGATTATTAATTCTCTATTTCTAGCGCTGCCTTCAACGTGTGCCAGCATAATGTTGCACATTTAATCCGTATCGGAAATTGCGAAACACCTTGCAAAACATTTAGCTTCTGCAACTCTTTGGGAAACTCTGCTTCCCCTTTCATCATATTCCTAAAACGTTGTACCATTTCTAAAGCATTTTTAATACTTTTACCAGACAATGCCTCAGCCATTAAGTCAGCAGAAGCAATGGAAATCGCGCAACCTTCCCCTTCAAACTTAAGATCCTCAATAATATTGCCTTCTAAATTAAGCTGCACAGTTAATTCAATCCTATCTCCACAAGTTGGATTTTCACCACAATGACAGCGATGTATCAAATGGGTTTTGCCACGATGCCGAGGCTTCTTAGAATGTTCTAAAATTACTTGCTGAGACACCCGGCGGCGATTATTTAAAGTAGTCATCAAACCTCCTAAAAAACTAACTACCCAACCATCTTTAGAAACGCCTCATAATCACCAGGCGTATCAATATCAATTACACCATTTGCAAAGGCAATAGTATCAACTTCGCTGCTATATTTAGTTATAATTTTTTTTGCTCCTTCTGCACTTCTTAAACTTAACAATTCTCCAAATAATGTACGTTTAAATAAGGCAGGTACACCAAAAGTCTCTTGATATTGAGAGGCAACAATAGAGTGTTTAGTTATACCAGAACTTTTAACAAGATTATTAATAACATCAACTGAAACAAAAGGTTGATCGCAAAGCATCAATACAACCGCTTCAATATTATCAGAAAAACTATTAATTGCCTTAATACCAGTACCTATTGAAGCACCCATCCCCTCCTGCCAATGCGGATTTTCGACTACTTGCACAGGCAAATCTTGAACTTCCTGTTTTAATAATTCAGCATAAGCGCCAAGGACAATTAGCACAGGCTTACAGACCGACGCCACAGCAGTTTGAGCTGCATGAAATAATAAGCTTTGTCCACCATATCTTAATAGCTGTTTCGGCGTTCCTAAGCGTGTGGATGCGCCTGCTGCAAGGATAATTAGACCGACGCTAGGCATAATCTCAAGTTCTGGGTTGTGAGGATCTCTCATAAAGCTTGCGATCGCCTGACTGGTAATTTATTTGTTGGTTGAAGGAGCGACTTTGCCTAATTTAAAGTATGAATGATTGCTCTCTTTTCAGGCAATGCCATATTTGAGAAGTCTCAGTTGCCGACGTTGACAAAAGATTGTAGCCAATAATCTTTCTCCAGCTTGCCAATGAAAAAGCTTAGGCTCTTGAATAGCCTAAGCTTTTTCCTTAAATTTTAAGTGCTGATGCTAAAATAATTTAGCCTTCGAGCTTAGTAGCGACCACGGTTGCCGCCGCCGCCTTTACCACCACCAAATGAACCCCGGTCTTCACGAGGCTTGGCTTTATTAACTTTCATGTCACGACCCATCCATTCGGCACCGTCAAGTGCTTCAATAGCCGTGGCTTCTTCAGTTTCCGTATCCATTTCTACAAAAGCAAAGCCACGCAGACGACCAGTTTCGCGGTCAGTCGGTAGTTGAACTCGCTTCACAGAACCATATTCTGCAAAAGCAGCACTCAGGTCTTCTTGTGTAACATCGTAGGATAAGTTGCCTACATAGATTGACATAGATAGTCTCCAAAATCAAAGGTTAGTAGAGAGTTAGATTTCGGAGAGAAGCCTGTCAAGACCAAATGGAAAGTACCAATCAATAATAAAAACAAACGTTATAACCGCTCTTATTCTCTTCACTAGTTTAGCAAACCAATGGAGAAAGTGTCCTTAAATAAAAGTTAAGAAATGTTTAATCTGAATAACTCTTAGCTGATTTTACCTTGCACCCTTTTTTTGATAAACTTAGACAAAGATACTAGTGGAATCTCTAGGAATTTCTTGGCTTCTGCTTACGGTATTTTGTTGGGCAACGGGTTGATGAATTGGCTGAGTTCGATTTCTTAAAAAGCCAGCGCCACGATCAGCAAGAACTGCTTTGATTTCTGCTATAATTGCTAAGGCAATTTCTTCTGGTGTATCCGCCCCAATATCGAGTCCTACCGGACCATATAATCGTTGCAGTTGTTCGTAAGTTGGGTTAATGCCTTCTTCTTCTAACTCACTAAGTAACTGCTGGGTGCGGCTTTTGGGTCCCAAGATACCGATGTAAGATACAGTAGAGGGTAGAAGTGTCCGTAAAATTTCTTGATCGTGCAGATAGTTGTGGGTCATGACAACAGCCACTGTGCCAGAATTTAAGCAGACTTTTTCGCTTACTTGTTCAGGATGGGCAATAATAATGTCATCCGCCGCCAGAAAACTCTCTCTTTTGGCATAAGCTGGACGACTATCGACAACCGTAACCTGCCATGCTAGAGCTTTTGCCAATTCTACCACGGGTTGTGCATCATGAAGAGCTCCAAAAATCACCAAGGGTATGGGTGGTTGGATAACTTCCAGAAAGATTTGCGCTTGACCTTGGGGTAATTGATATAACTTTAAAAGCGATTTTCCCTTATTAAGTGCAACATGAGCATCATTAAGCACACTTGAGGCGAGCAAATTAAGATCACTTGTTACCTTGCCATCTTGTTGTAGCATCAAATATTTGCCGATTTCTGTATCTGTAACCACAGTTGCAATTACACCAATTTGACGCTGACGCCAACATTCAGCAATAAATGAAATAGGATTTAATTGAGGTGTCAACAGTTCAATAAAGACACGTACTAAACCATTACAACCTAATCCTAATCCCCAAATAATATCATCTGGCGACGTTGTATCATATTGAATAATTGTTGATTTTCCTGATGCCATAACGACTTTTGCTTGTTCAAAGACATCTTCTTCCAAGCAACCACCACTAATTGAACCGATACGAGTACCAGTTTCACTCATTAACATTTTCGCACCAGGACGGCGATATGTGGAACCACTTACTTCAATTACGGTGGCAAGGGCAATTTTTTCATTTTTTTTTTGCTCAAATGCTGCAATAATTGCTTCTATTTCTTTCATATATCACCTTTATTTTTTTTTAGATCCCCGACTTCTTTAAGAAGTCGGGGATATTGCCAATTACAACAACTTATCAGGCGTAATTGGTAAATCTCGAATTCGCTTACCTGTAGCATGATAGACGGCATTTGCTACTGCCGCTGCGACGCCTGTAATGCCAATTTCTCCTACACCTTTTGCCCCCATTGGGTTTACATATTGGTCAATTTCTTCCACGAAATATGGTTCAATTGCTGGAATATCGGCGTTTACTGGTACATGATATTCGCCTAAATTACCATTAACAATGCGTCCGGTTTCTCTGTCAGTTATTGTCTCTTCATGGAGTGCCATGCCGATGCCCATGACTATACCTCCGAGCATTTGCGATCGCGCTGTCTTATAATTTAAAATGCGTCCTGTGCCAAAAGCGCCGACAAATTTGGTTACCCGCACTTCACCTAAATCAGGATCAACCCTGACTTCAGCAAATTGTGCCCCAAAAGAATGCATGGAATGTTGCTGTTTGGCGTCAAATTTGGCATCAAAACTGGCTTCTACCTCTGGCAAATTCTGACGTTTTAAAATATCAGCAAGTGTTTCTATTTTTGTGGCATCTGTCTTATGGAGGATTTTGCCATTTTGAAAGGTTAGCTCTGATTCAGGTATATTATAAAAAGGCGATCGCTGATCTTGCTTTGCCATCTCCAAAATCTTCGACTTGACAGCTTTTGTCGCCCCTTCCACCGCTGTACCCAAACTTGCCGCCGTTGCGGAGCCCCCAGAAACAGGTGCACGTGGCATTTTGGTATCACCCAACTCAAAGCGCACTTGCTCAAACGGCACACCCAAAACATCCGCCGCTAGTTGCGCCATTACTGTTGCTGTGCCTGTACCCATTTCGTGGGAACCACTTTGCACAATTACCGTGCCATCTTGTAAAATTTTAGCAGAGGCACTGGTCGCAAAGTGGTATGCTGGGTAAGTTGCCGTTGCCATGCCCATACCAACTAAATAGCGTCCATCACGCATAGATGCCGGTTGGGGGTTACGCCTCGCCCAACCAAATTTTTCTGCTCCTAAACGGTAACATTCATGAAGAGATTTGCTCGACCAAGGTAAACTAGTATCAGGGTCAGTATTGGCATGATTGCGTAAGCGTAACTCAATCGGGTCAATTTTTAGCTGGAATGCCAATTCATCCAAGCCACATTCCAAGGCATACATTCCCGGCGTTTCCCCAGGTGCCCGCATAAAAGTTGGTTTCCCGGTGTTGAGACGGATGATCCGTTGTGAGGTTTGCAGGTTTGGGCAAGCATACAGCATATGGGTTGCCACGGTAAAGGGTTCGATAAAATCACCCAATGCTTCCTGGCAAGTATGAGATATGCCTTTATGTGCCAATGCTGTTAAACGCCCGTCTTTAGTTGCACCTAAAGTAATTGTTTGCTCAGTTTGTGCCCGATGCCCTACACTTGTAAACATCTGCGCCCTGGTTATTACTAACTTTACCGGACGTTGTACTGCCCGTGCCGCTAAAGCAGCTAAAGGGACGTGTGACCACATATTACCTTTACAACCAAATGCCCCACCGATAAACTTACAGATAACGCGGACATTTTCTTCAGGGATACCAAAGCCATCAGCTAAAGATTTCCGCACTCCGAAGGTGTATTGTGTGGAGTCATAAACCGTAAGTTTGTCGCCTTCCCAAATAGCCGTTGTGGCGTGGGGTTCCATTGGGTTATGATGTTCGGTAGGTGTTGTATATGTCGCCTCAATCTGCACCTCTGCTTCTGCCAAGCCTTGCTCGATATTACCCCGCATGGTATCGGCATCTTTGGTAAAGCCTATTTTGCCTTTTGGTACTGTTGCTTGTTGGCGTTGACTTTCAAAATCGGTAACAGGCGCTTTTTGCTCGTAACTAACACGCACTAAACTTGCGGCATAAGTCGCTTGTTCAAAAGTATCGGCAACAACGACGCCAACATACTGC
This sequence comes from Coleofasciculaceae cyanobacterium, assembly GCA_049671305.1. GTDB lineage: Bacteria > Cyanobacteriota > Cyanobacteriia > Cyanobacteriales > Coleofasciculaceae > CADCTM01. The sequence continues at coordinate 27,163 of JBATUR010000105.1, read as the reverse complement.
CCACTATGATAGATTGTGCCATCTTGCAGAGGCAGGCGGTTTTCAGCAGCGGCGCCTCCGGTGGCAAAGGTTGGCAGTTTGGTAAATTTGGTGGCGTTGAGGTGGGTGAGGATGGTGTTGACACCAGGCGACTTTTCTGCAATACTTATATCAATATGGGAAACCATGCCCGATGCGATATCACTACCGATTAATACAGCATAAGCCAGATTCTCTTGGGGATATTCGGCTGAATATTGTGCCGCACCTGTCACCTTAAGGCGTCCATCAACACGATCAAGTGGTTTTCCTGTAACTATGTTGGAAGCTTTGTCAGTTTTAACTTGAGTACTCATGCCATTTCTCCTATAGTTGTTAAGGCGCGGACGATCGCTCTTTTTGCCAGTTCAACTTTAAAGCGGTTATGTTGTTGTGGTTGGGCGTCTTTTAAAGTTGCCTCGGCTGCAGCTTGATAAGTTTGCTGATTTGCCGTTGCACCAACTAAAATATTTTCAGCCACTGTAGCACGCCAAGGTTTATGTGCCACCCCACCCAGGGCAACTCGTGCTGCTTTAATTTTACCGTTATCTATTTCTAAGGCAGCGGCAACGGAAACTAAGGCAAAGGCATAAGAAGCGCGATCGCGTACCTTTAAATAATGTGCCCGCTTGCCATAAAATAAATTAGGCAACTCAATTGCCGTAATCAACTCGCCATGTTCTAAATTAGTATCAATTTCTGGTGTATCTCCCGGCAAACGGTGAAACTCATTAATCGGGATAAGTCTTTCGCCCTTGACGCCTTGCACTCGTATTACCGCATCTAATGCCGACAAAGCCACGCACATATCACTAGGATGGGTTGCAATACATTGCTCACTACTACCTAGTATGGCATGAATGCGGTTAAAACCGGAAATTGCTCCACAACCGGAACCTGGTTGGCGCTTATTACAAGGCATGGCGGTATCGTAAAAATAATAGCAGCGAGTGCGTTGTAGTAAGTTACCGCCCATCGTAGCCATATTTCTTAGTTGAGGGGAAGCACCGGCAAGTAAGGCTTCTGATAATAAAGGAAAGCGATCGCGTATTGTGGCATCATAAGCAACATCACTATTACGAGCCATTGCCCCAATCTTTACACCGTTGCTGGTTGTTTCAATATTTGCCAATGGTAGGGCATTAATATCAACTAAGCGATCAGGCTCTTCCACATTATCTTTCATTAAGTCCAGCAAATTCGTACCGCCGCCGATAAACTTTGAGTTGGCGTCGCCTGATACTGTAGAAATAGCTGTATTTTGTTCGGTGGCGCGTAGGTAAGCGAATGGTTTCATAAGCTATGCTTTAGTGTAGTGTTCCTCTAATGTTGCGTCGTTAAGGCTTATACTTTTTGAGCTTGAACCTCTTGAATTGCCGCCACGATGTTAGAATAAGCGCCACAACGACAAATGTTACCACTCATCAATTCTCGCACCTCAGCATCAGTTTTAGCGTGTCCTTCACTAACTAAAGCGATCGCACTACAAATCTGTCCTGGTGTACAATAACCACATTGAAAGCCATCGTGCTTAATAAAAGCCGTTTGCATGGGAGCAAGTTGATCACCACTCGCGATACCTTCAATTGTCGTGATTTCTGTGCCTTCTTGCATCACTGCCAAAGTTAAACACGAATTGACTCGACGCCCATCAATTAGCACGGTACAAGCGCCACACTGCCCATGATCACAGCCTTTTTTGCTACCTGTTAAGCCGAGATATTCCCGCAAAGCATCTAATAAGCTGACACGAGGTTCAATTTGTAGGGTGTGTTGGCTACCATTGACGCTGAGTTTCACATTCATTGTGCCAGGATTTGTTGTTGGTGCAATGGTTTTAGGAGTATTAGAAATCACGTTAGCAAAACCCTTAGTGAAATTAGCGATCGCTGAAAGGATGGCACTGATAATTACTATTTGACCAAATTTTCGACGTTTTAGCTTCAGCCTCATTGATATACATCTAAATTAAGCTAATTAAATTTAATTACTGAGTCGATGCCATTGTTTGTTATTCCAGGCAGAATGACCAAATCCTTAGAGCTTATGTTACAAGCCAAATCAGCTAACCACCGAAGCTGGTCAGTGTCAGCATCACCTTAATAGTGAACCACTACCTAACTTTAATTAGCCATACCTACTTAGGTAGATTTTTGTATGGAGGTTAGCGGACTCGAACCGCTGACATCCTGCTTGCAAAGCAGGCGCTCTACCAACTGAGCTAAACCCCCGACAAACCAGTAGAAACTTTCTCTACCTTTGCTATTATACAGTTTACATTTGCTTTGTCTAGGGAAATCCTAAAATATTTTTGGACAACCTATCCTCAAGCAACTTTCAAAAATCTCAAGTGAGAGAACAGGAAAATGAGCTATACGGTGGCAGCATTTTATAAATTTGTCAGTCTGCCAGACTTTGCCGAAAAACAACTCTTCTTGCTGGCACAGTGCCAAGAGCAGGGAATTTTGGGTACAATTCTGTTGGCATCAGAAGGTATTAATGGCACAATTGCGGGTACGGCTCAAGCTGTTGAGTCAATTATTAGTTTTATTCGTGCTGATCCACGCTTTGCTGACTTAGAATACAAACAATCTTTTAGCGACACACCACCCTTTGGGCGTTTGAAAGTCAAGCTGAAAAAAGAAATTGTCAGCCTTGGCGTTGATGGCGTCAACCCGAATGCACAAGTTGGCAGATATGTCAATCCCCAAGATTGGAATGCTTTGTTGTCAGAGCCAGATATACTACTTATCGATACTCGCAACCAATTTGAGGTAGATATCGGCAGCTTCCAAAACGCAGAAAATCCTCAACTTGCTTCTTTCCACGATTTTCCTGAATATGTCAGTCGCCATCTTGATCCAAGTACTCATCATAAAGTAGCAATGTTTTGTACAGGCGGCATTCGTTGTGAAAAAGCCTCATCATTTTTGCTCAGTCAAGGCTTTCAAGAAGTTTATCACCTCCAAGGCGGCATCTTAAAATATTTAGAAGAAGTGCCGGCTGCGGAAAGTTTATGGCATGGTGAGTGTTTTGTTTTTGATGAGCGTATTGCCGTAACTCAAGGATTGGCACAAGGCAGTTATGATAGTTGTAAAGCCTGTGGTCATCCAATTTCTGAAGCTGATCAAAGTGCGCCTCAGTATCAGCCAGGTATTTCTTGTCCTTATTGTGTTTCGGCTTGAATGAGTAAGACTGATTTAATGGGGCGTTGGGAGGAATTGCCTTGGTCGTCCACTTTGCCAGAAATTATTTTATCATTATAATATAGTGCAGAAGAACTGCCACCATCTAAGTTTAGGGCTTTTTGGGCGCCTAATGTTTTCAGAAAATCTGCCAAGGCTGGTAAAGATATGCCACTGTTGGGATTTAGCTTTTGGGCAGCCATAACAAATATAATATTGTTGTCTTTAATAGCAACGGCACTTCTAGCATTAGCTTGACTGCTTCCCAAAGCGTCGCGGATAGTTTGCCCGTTGGCGACGGCAAGAAAACCCTCTTCTACTAAGTTAAGTGGTAATAAACCGGGACCGCCACCCAAGGCATCAACAAACTGGCAGTTGCTGGGAGTGGGTGCGTTGTGGAGGGTGATGTCATAACGCCACGTGTTGCCGCAACGATAACGGCGAAACTCACTGCGGTTGAGGATTTTGGGTAAATATGGGGTTAAGTTGGGGTTGTTGATTAGGCGATCATTTTGGCGCGGGTCAGCGACTTGTTGTGCTTGTACAATAATATGGGATGTTGATTTGCCGTTTTTTGGATCAAAAAAGCCGCCGTTGATTGCACCGAGGGCGTTGTGTTTTTGGACAAAGTTTTCTAAGCTGTCTAATTTGGGTGAGACGGCAGGGGTAATAGTGAAGCTGGCGGTGGGAATTTGTAAGGTATGAATGATGCTGGTTTTTAGGGTGTAGGATTTATATTGAATTTTTGGTTGAGTGATTGCCTTTGGTGGTTGTTTTGTGCAGGCTGAGATTAGGCTTAAGGCGATTAAAATTAAGCTATTTCTAATAGTTGTGTGCACGGGTGTTGCTGCAGGGTATGAAGTGTTTATGGCAAATCGGTTGGGGGCGCACCGCCGTGACGCCCCTACATCAGCAATAAAAAACCCTTTTTTAACTAACACTAAACAACCAACAACGCCTTCTTCAAAAGTGCCCGTGAATTGAAAAGAAACTTTGTCGCTTTCTGAGTAGGCAAAGGAGGGCTGAAAAAATAACCTTGAATTTCTTCACAATTGAAACTTTGCAAACAATCTTTTTGCGCCTGAGTTTCCACCCCTTCAGCAATTATCCGCAAATCAAAACCTTTCGCCAAAGTCATAATCGCCTTAATAATACTAGCAGTCTGCACAGTTGTCACATCATCAATAAAAGACTTATCAATCTTCAAAGTATTGAGAGGAAACTGTTTCAAATAACCTAAAGAAGAATATCCTGTACCAAAGTCATCCATCGACAAATGAACACCCATCTTATGCAAATTGTCAAGAATATGTGTACTTAATTCCACATCTTGCATAGCAATAGTTTCAGTAATTTCTAACTCCAAATACTCCGCAGCAAGCCCAGTTTTCTGCAAAACTTCAGCAACAACATCTAATAAAGTCGGTTGTTGAAACTGTCGCGCCGAGAGATTAACCGACATCCGTAAAGGCGGCAAACCTGCATCCTGCCATAATTTATTTTGAGCACAAGCAGTTTGTAATACCCATTGATCCAGCGGAATAATTAACCCCGTCTCCTCAGCCAAAGGAATAAACTTACCAGGAGAAATTAGCCCAAACTGGGGATGTTGCCAACGTACCAGCGCTTCCATACCCGTAACTTCCTGCGTCTTGATATTAATTTGAGGCTGATAGTAAACCTCAAATTCCTGATTCTTTAGAGCATGATGTAAATCATTTTCTAATAGCAACAATTCCGACGCTTGAGAATTCATTGCCGCTGTGTAAAACTGGTAATTATTGCGACCTTTTTGTTTAGCTCGATACAAGGCAGCATCAGCATTTCTAACCAAAGTATCTGCATCTTCGCCATCACAAGGATACAGAGCAATGCCAATGCTAGCACTGATATGTAGTTGATGACCTTCCAATTTGAAAGCCGGTTTAAGGGCGTTGAGAATGATTTGTGCTATTGCGGCAGCTTCAGTATTACTAACTTGAGGCAAAATGAGCGTAAATTCATCGCCTCCCCAACGTGCAACAATACCATTATGTAAACACTGGTTTAAACGTTGGGCAACTTTTTGTAAAAAGCGATCGCCTACTGCATGACCAAGTGTATCATTAATCGTCTTGAAGCGGTCTAAATCCAAAAACAACACAGCCAGCGTTTGCTCACTTTCTGCCTCAATTAATCTGGAAAGTTCTTCATTAAATAGCGTACGATTAGGCAAATCTGTCAAAAGGTCATACATTGCCTGATAATGTATCTTTTCCTCAGCAATTTTACGTTGGGTAATATCAGCAAACATTCCCAAAGCCCCGGTATATTGCCCTGTCCGATCAAAGATCGGATTTGCCGAAACTAATGTCCACAAAATCGAACCATCTTTACAACGAAGCTGAAAATCAAAAGACTCTCTAATTCTTGGTACTCCAGGCTGGATATAAGACGTAGCCGCAACTGCTAAGGATTTCCACTCTTCACTAACAAAAGATAGCAAAGACATACCGAGCATTTCATCTACACTATATCCCAGCATTTGAGCCATTCTTTGATTAGCAAAAATTGTCTGATTTTCAGCATCAATAATCCAGACACCTTCTGATGTTGTTTCAATAATACGCCGATAGCGTTCTTCACTGGCTCGTAGCGCTTCCTCCATCTGTTTTCGCTCAGTGACATCTCGGATCATTACTAATACTTGATCATCACCACTAACCACAATTCTGGCTTCTTCAATAGACACATGAGCGTCATCCCAAGTTAACGGGAATTCATAGCTTTGTGGTTCACCAGTAGTCAATGCTTGCTCAACGTAATGCATCCTTTGTTGAGCAATTTCTTGAGGCATTACCTCATGAATATTTTTTCCCTCCATTTGGGTACAAGGTAGTACTTTATGAGCATTTTTTGCCGGAATAAAATTAAGATAAGTGCCATCTCTAGACATTCTAATCATTAAATCAGGAATGGCATTTAAGAGCGCTTTATTAGTCGCTTCGCTCTTACTTAAAGCCAATTGTGAACGGTGACGGGCGGTGATATCTCGAAAGCTGCAAACTCTGCCAACAATAGTTTCTCCTAGCCATTGTGGTTGAGAATATCGCTCGATTATCCTACCATCTTGAAGTTCAAAGATATTGTCGCCTTTGGCATCTGCTTGGGAAAATAATTGATGAGCTGCAGCCAAAAAAGTGTCAGGATCTTTCATTTGTGCTATAATAAAAGGTAGAACCTTTTTTAGCTCTCGTGAGTTGATGCTTGCTTCTGGAATACTCCACATTTCCAAAAACTTTTGATTAAAAGTAACGATAGTTTCAACATTTTGAGTAACCAGGATGCCATCAATAGTAGCTTCAAGGGTTCCCTGCAACAAACTAAGCGATCGCTCTAAGTCAACTTCTGCCCTTTTACGCTCGACAACCTCACTCAGCAAATGATCATTAGTGATCCTTAATTCTGTAGTACGCTCTTTTACACGAACTTCTAACTCTCGTTTAGCTCGTTTTAGCACCTCTTCAACTGTAGTGCAGTTGCCACAACTTGGTTTATCTAGCTTGTCCTGCAAAAATTCTAGTTCCTCCAAGACAACGCATAACTCGGCAGAGATGGTTGTAATTAAGCTTTGTTGTGGAGATTTTATTTGATTTATCTTCTCACGTAGTGACCCTAAGCGATCGCGTATTGCTTCTATGGGGCAGGCAATTTCCTCAACTTGCAAAGCTGTCTCCTTCTGTTTTATTGAGTTACTAATGTCAGTAATACCCATCAATTTTGTTAATTTTTTGTTATTTGATGTCGTGCTTTTGACTACCCAATAAAATCTAATTTTTCAGTTAAACTTGCATCATTATCTTAATCTTCATTTAGTTTAACAGCTTTATACTACCAAAAGATTTTAAGATTAACTATCCAAGTCTGTGCCTGAATTAATCAAGAAGCCACCATAATTGATGAGAAAACTTTGTTTGAGCTTTAAAACAGAATAGCCGTTTACTAGCTGCTTAACTTTCTATCTAGGGATAGGTTTTAAGAAATTTATCCGCTTAATAAGTTGGTGAAATTTTGGCTTTCTTAATATTGTAATACAATTTATCAATCAGTATTACGAAAAACCCGTAATGTATTACAAACCCAAAACTAACAAACTATCCCATAAAAAAAGCGGCTAATCGTAGTTGCCGCTTCATCAATTGGTGAAATCTTAACTACAAATAGCCTCAATTACCAGAACCTGAGCCAGAACACACCTAGTTAGTTGGAGGTGTTCCCGAAGCAGGCGCTGCCGGAGTCGCCCTCGGCTGAGGAGAAGCATTATTAGGACTAGGAGCAGTCCCACCAGGACTCGGCACTGCTGGTGGACTAGGGTTTAAGCCAGGTTGTCCCGGCAGTGGTTGTATACCATCAATTCTCGGCACCCCAGGTAGTGATCCAGGTAATGGTGCTTGTGGTTGAGTTGGGTTAAATTGACCAGGGTTTTGCAACCCGTAAGGATCAAGGGGATTTGTGCCTGGAGCAGGCGGAACCCCAGGAACTCCAGGAACTCCAGGAACTCCAGGAACCCCAGGCGGAGTATTAGAACCCGCTTCAGGCAGAGTAGCTAGAGCCACGCGATCGCTTCCTTCAGCTCGTAGCATATCCAACACCTGCACCACCTGACTATAAGTTGAATTAGTCGCAGCATACAGCGCCATCAAACCATTCGGCTTGGAAATACGATAGTCGCGTAGTCTTTGCCGAAACTGTTCCTCCGTCGCCATTGGTTGCTGCTCAACAAAAACCTGCCCCGCTTCATTAAGCGACACCATCAAGATTTCCCTACCTTGCGCCGTGCCAGTACTAGCCTTGGGGATATCAACACTAATTGCCTGCTGACGAGAAAAGCCCACCGCCGCCAGGATAAAGAATGTCAAAATACAAAAAATGACATCAATCAGAGGAATTAGCTCCACCCGTACATCTTCAGACTGAGTATCTACCCGTAACCTCAAAGGACGAGTTGTTAGTGAAGCAGGAAGCGCCGACGGCTTCATAATCGTTTTTTCGTTAGTCTTCATAAATTACTCAAGCCTTTACTGCCCAAATATCGAGCAAGTCGCCTCAAATTACAAAAAGTGATTTTAATTTTCCTTGACCTCAGAGACATCAGGGACATCAGAAATCTGAGAAACCTCTGGCGTACTTGGCTGCAAAAACATCTGACTATCAAAATTCTCATCTTGCAACAAAGCTTGGCGATACAGCAACTCCAGCTCACTGCCAGCTTTGCGGAAAATACGCACCTGGTTATACCAAAACCCTTGAAAGATCCGATAAAAAGCCAAACTGATAATAGCGATAATCATGCCAGTCGCCGTACTAATCAGCGCGTTTGAGATTCCCAGCGTTACCCCAGCCGTTGATTTAGTACCCAAATCGCCTGGGTTAATATCTTGTAAAGAATTAATCAAACCCAAAACCGTACCCAACAACCCCAACAAGGGCGCCAGAGCAATTACAGCTTCCAGAAGCTTATCGCCCCGCCGCATTAATGCTAACTCATCATCAGCAGCACCCTCTAGCGCCAAGCGAAACACCTCCGGATCTGGATTAGTCAAACGTAACGGCGCGGACAAATAGCGCCCTATGGGCTGCCGTTGAGCTGAAAGCGCAATTTCTCTTGCCCTTTGCCAGTTATTCGCTGCCGCATCTAGCACCCGCCTAACCACAGCTTTTTCCTTGAGGAGAATGCTTACCCAGAACCAAATTCGCTCTAAGATTGTGCCCCCAGCGAGGATCGATAAGACCAACAAGGGCCACATCGCAGGTCCGCCTTTTTGAATGATGTCTCGAATATCCACGGTTTGCTCTTACCTCCCTTGATTGCGTAGCACAATTTCTCTTTAAATAGTGCAAGCCATTCCAATTTTAGGGATATCGAGTGACTTACAAACAAATGATGCTTATTTTCTCTGTAGGATTTTTGCCTCTTGGTTGTCAAACCATCTTGCAGCAATAGTTTGAGATGATCGAGTTATGTAAAAAGGATTGGGTTTGTCTTGTTACTACTTGTTTCGCCCATTGGACAGATTTTGCCACGAAATTTAACCTTTATGATCAGGATGTTGGCAATCGCGCCAATGCCTACTAACTTTTAGGCTCAACTGGCAAATCCTGGCGTTGACTGTACACCAAGCCAAAATCTTAGTGATTTCTCAAAAACGGCAGGTGTCAATACTCTTCTTAAATAGGAGGGATATCCACACCGGAAATTGCTGAGATAATCTGGCATTATTAATAATAACTAAAGGAGACATAAGATGAACAATTTCTCAATTCAAGGGCTTTATACCTGGTATCGCAACACAATCCGTAATCCAAAGTACCGTTGGTGGATCGTTTTGGGAACAGCTCTTTATTTAATTAGTCCGTTTGATATTGCTCCAGATTTTCTGCCCGTGATTGGACAAATAGATGATGTGGTACTTCTTACTTTATTAGTCTCAGAAGTTTCTCAATTGCTAATTGATGGCGTCAAATCTCGCCAAGGTGAAACAGTTGCTGCCAACACCACGACTGATACTCCTGAAAAAACAGTAGATGTCGATTCTGTCTCAGTTCCGTAAGGCTGGTCAACTAGAAAATATTGCTTAAAATTCCTGCTTAAGTGCCATTTACAGTGAGCTTGTCGAACTGTTATGCCTAATCGAGAACACTTGAGTAGGAAATTTTTGACCGATATTATCGCCAGCATTCACCCAAAAAAGTATTACAATTTACAGTGAGCTTGTTGAACTGTCTTTGATGGAGTTGATGCTCAATCAGCTTGCCTAAATTGTTGTTTAGTGTCCTACGAGTTTAGAACATAGAGGTTATGGAAGCTACCGTAAACTGCGCTCAAGACTGCGTAAACGGCTGCGTTTTAGGTGATAAATGTCCTAATAAAGAATATGCAGCAGAAGCCTCAAAGTTTCTCAAAGAGACTTCCTTAGATGATATGCATGAAATTGCCGAAGCAGCTAGAAGGAAAAAGCTCTCGCAGCCTCCACAATGGGTGATTCCTGATTTTCCAGATTAGGGTAATTTGAATGAGAAAATAGTCAGACTGCGGCAGCTTGGTGCCGGAAGTACCCTGGTAACCTTTTGTGGCGATATAAAACCAGGCAGCGTAGAGGCTCAGAAAATGCCAGCGCTCAAGTAGATAACTTTAATCATAAATCCCTGATCGCCACTGTTTAAGTGCCTGTTGATTGACCGATAGCTGCACACCTGAAGAGATAGAGGTGGTGCGGTAGCTGCTGGGTTCCCAATTGAGGTAAAACAAGAAGGTAATCGCGATCGCTAGTATTAATCTTTCCAACATCTCAAACACTCCCAAATCACACCGAGAAATCACCATTTCTCACATCCTCAATATCTCAAACTTCTCTCCGCAGCTAGGTGATTTTCAGCCAGAAGTAGTGGTGATGATTTGCCTAAGCTGAAGTGATATCAATCATCGACGATTGAAGTTTCCTTTTTAACAACAATTTACAGCAGACTCTTTACGATGTAACTCTGAGACAATAGAGAGAAATACCTGATATCGTTTCAGAAGTCAGCTCATTGTTTTATGCAAACACTTTCAACACCGCAAACGACGCCCACTCAACCACCCATCGATACCACCATCCATCGGCGCAAAACCCGTCCCGTCAAAGTCGGCAGCGTCACTATTGGCGGTGGTTTTCCGGTTGTTGTGCAGTCGATGATTAACGAAGATACTTTAGACATAGATGGTTCCGTTGCCGGAATTCGCCGCTTACACGAGATAGGCTGCGAAATCGTCCGCGTCACCGTGCCTAGTATGGCTCATGCCAAAGCTTTGGCAGAAATTAAACAAAAATTACAGGAAACTTATCAACCCGTCCCCTTAGTTGCCGACGTGCATCACAACGGCATGAAAATTGCCCTAGAAGTTGCCAAGCACGTTGATAAAGTGCGGATTAATCCAGGATTATATGTATTTGAGAAGCCGAAAGCTGATAGAACCGAATACACTCCTGCCGAATTTGACGAAATCGGCGAAAAAATCCGCGAAACCTTAGAACCGTTGGTTGTTTCCCTGCGAGATCAAGGCAAAGCCATGCGAATTGGCGTTAATCACGGTTCACTTGCCGAAAGGATGCTATTTAGCTACGGCGACACCCCAGAAGGCATGGTGGAGTCGGCATTAGAATTTATCCGTATTTGTGAATCTTTGGACTTCCGTAACATCGTGATTTCCATGAAAGCCTCGCGAGTGCCTGTAATGCTGGCGGCGTATCGCTTGATGGCGAAGCGCATGGATGAACATGGCATGGATTATCCATTACATTTAGGTGTAACAGAAGCGGGTGATGGCGAGTATGGACGCATTAAGTCTACTGCTGGCATTGCCACACTACTTGCTGATGGCATCGGTGATACTATTCGTGTCTCTTTAACAGAAGCACCAGAAAAAGAAATCCCGGTTTGTTACAGCATTCTGCAAGCGCTGGGTTTGCGGAAAACGATGGTGGAATATGTCGCTTGTCCTTCTTGTGGTCGGACGTTGTTTAATTTAGAAGAAGTACTGCACGTGGTGCGGGAAGCGACTAAGCATCTGACGGGTTTGGATATTGCTGTAATGGGTTGTATTGTTAATGGTCCAGGTGAGATGGCAGATGCTGACTATGGTTATGTCGGCAAGCAAGCGGGTTGGATTTCTTTGTATCGCGGCAGGGAGGAGATTAAGAAGGTGCCGGAGTCTCAGGGTGTTGAGGAGTTGATTAGTTTGATTAAGGCTGATGGGCGTTGGGTTGAGCCTTAAGTTTGATGTGGGGGCTTTGTCTGCTTGCCTCGGAGATCCCCCTAAATCCCCCTTGTTAAGGGGGACTTTGAGTTCATTCTCCCCCCTTATTAAGGGGGGCTGGGGGGGATCTCCACTAGCTATAAAAGGTTTTAAAATTACCCTTATTCCTGATTCTGGCGCAATATCAAACATGATCTCGAAGGGAATATCTGGCATCAGGCGTTTGAGGATTTTTAGGTGTTCCTCGGCATCACTGCGGCGGCGAAACCTGGCAACGATTCGCATTTGCACACTGGAGACGGGACGGATGATGCACCAGGGATTTAGTTTGTCTCGATAGGTCATAATAAATTTGACTCCTTGAGTTTTTGGGAGCCGGAGCCAGCGCAGTGTCTTGCTAGGATTGGTGCGCTGGCTCTCAGCTTTTTATAAATTAACACACAAATAAATAAATAAACTAATTGACAAATAAATTTACAAACAAGTTAATCAATTTCTGGCACAATAGAAGAAAGTAGCTAAAAATAATTAAAACCGTGGCTGAAGAGTCGATTAGGGTTTATTTACCCAAAGAGAAGAAATTGCGTTTTAAGGCAGCTTGTGTGGTTCAGGATCGGGATATGAGCGATGTTGTCAATGAGATGATTGATAAGTGGTTGGAGGAGAATGGAATGCCGATGAAGGAGAAGTGAAGGGGGGAGGAAAGAAGCATCCGAAGGGTTATCGCGTACCAGCATCAGCCTTCTCATTCTTGGTTTTGTTCGTTAGGCTGTAGCTAAATTAGCTACTTTCAAAGGTCATTACATCAATGTCTTCTGAGCAATTCCAAGCAGCATATGACAAGATCCATAGAACTGGTACGCGACTGTTGCAGTACCTTCAAGAAATTGAACAGGGACGCCGCAGTGAGGGAAATAATAGCGAGGGATTGCATAGTATTGAGGATGAACTTAACAAAGCTCTCCTAGCTTTGCAAGCTCAAAAATATCAAGTAGCCGTAATTGCAGCAATGAAGGCAGGTAAGAGTACCTTCCTAAATGCCATGATTGGTGCAGATATTTTAGCGAGTGAATCAGAAGCTTGTACCGTTTGCCGTACCGATGTCCGATTGTTGGAAGTTGGACAAAAACCCAGGCTTTTGGAATATCAACAGGGACAAAGACAGCCGATTATAATTTCTGAAGGTGATACGGGAAAAATTCGGCAAGACTTTCTTGAGCGTACCCGTGAAATTCGAGAGAATAATAACTCTGACAACACCACACGTTTTGAACTGTGGCATTCTATTGAAGCAATTAGCAAATTCTCATCCCTGGCTGGTTTCACTTTAGTTGACACACCGGGACCGAATGAATGGCAGTCGGCTGGATTTAATACAGTTGCACTGAAGCAGACGGCATTAGAAGCTTTACGCACTTGCAATGCAATTTTGTTTGTTTTGGATTACTCCTCGTTTAAGGACAATACTAATTCAGAATTGCTGCAAGATTTAATAGAACAACGCGGCGAATTTTTAAAAGAGAATACCGGGAAAATTTACTTTATCCTCAACAAAGTTGACCGGAAATCAGAGAAAGATCGAGAAATTGCCGATGTAATTGAAGATTTAAAGCAAACTTTAATTAGCTTCGGCATTCCAGAACCAATTATTTACCCTGTCAGCGCATGGCAAGGGTTATTGGCGAAGCTAATACAACAAGAAACAGTAGCCGACAGCCAGCTTAAAGATTTCAAAAGGTTCTTTAGCGCCAGATATGCTATAGAAAATGAGGAAGGTGACCTCATCACCCCAGCACCTCGCAAGATTGCACCACAAGCTTTGAAAGATAGTGGCATTCCTACTGTTGAAAATACAGTTATTCAAACTATCATTCAGAATTCTGGATGGAATCTTTTGAATGATGTTTTAGCAAAGCTTGATAAGGTAGCAAAGGCAACTGAAGATTCTCTTAATTTGCAGATTAAAGGATGGGATCTTGAAATAAATGCTCTCAGAATAAAGGTTGAAGAGTACCGTATTCGATCTGAGTCTGCTAAGGAAAAGGTTCAATCTGTCAAGAAGTCTGTAAAGGAACAAGAGCAAATATTAACCAATCGATTTAGCCAAGGCATAAGCTTATTTGCTGAGGGTGCTAAGAAGCAGATACAAGAAGAAATTGATCGAATTGCCAAGTCGAGGTCTGGTGAGTCTGCGACAGCTACTATCCAAGAGAGGGCTGAACCATCTCTGAGAGGAGATATTCCAAGTAATGATATGAGTGTCGGTCTGACTGTACCTAATGATGTTCCTATACTAGGTGGTTTTTTATTCTCATTCAGAGTGCAGCGTCCTCTAGTAGAAGCTATCAATCGATTTACTTCCTCGCCCGTTGATAACTCTAGCTCTGCTCAGTCTAAAATTTATGATCCCTACAAGATTAGGGTTGAAACAAAGGAAGAGGCTCAACAAATTGGACGCACCATAAATGAATTTTGCGCTCCTCATATTCAGAATTGGTGGCTCGATACACAAGATCAGCTAGTTAGGGAAGGCAGTCAGATTCGAGAGAAATTGGTACAAACGATTCAAAAAGATATTCAACAGATATCAAATGAGCTATCTGACTACCTTGGTGAAGCTCTTCAGGTTGAACTAAATATCAATCCTATTCAGTTCCCAAGTTTTGAATTTGATGGAATAGATGCACAAGTCCAACATCAGGTAGAAGTATTTACGAGGAATAAAAAAGAAACAAAATATCGCCCAGAAACCAGAACAAAAAAATCTAACAGTTTATGTAAGGGGGATAAAACTTACACAAAGCAAGTTCCCTATCAAGCTACAGTCCAAGTTGAAGATCAACGTTCCTTATACGAAGTTGACCTACGCGAAACAGCAAAGTTAATTAAGCAGAAGATAGATACTCAGGTGTCAGGAACCCAAGTGCTTTTACATCGAGTCATTGAAAAGCAGATTTTAGCTGACTTCAGCAATGCAGAGAAACAAATCAACGACTACATTAAAAGGTTTCAAGATGAACTTGATGATTTGCTGAATAAGCGAGAAATGAAGGAAGCTGAGGCAGATCAGATTCGTGCAAAGCTTGAGGCTCAAAAAACTAAACTGAATGAGTATCTGAGTGATTTGACTTCTATTCGAGAGTCCTTGAATACTTGGAAGCCAATGTAGATAGTGTAGGCGATCGCTTTTAGAAAGTAGAGGTGAGAAATGAGCGTTAGGGAAGCATCCCGAAGGGTTATCGCATTTCATCTCATCAACCAATCAAAAAATGCGATCGCTATATTAAAAAAATAACCAACTAAACAATTACAATCTCAATAAAAAACAACTAAAACCACCCATGCAACTACAAGAACAACGAACCTATTCACCTGTAGAATATCTAGAGCAAGAAATCACTTCCGAGTATCGCCATGAATACATAGATGGACAAATTATAGAAATGACAGGCGGAACACCAAATCATAACCAAATTGCTTTAAATCTAAGCGGAACACTCAATTTTGCCCTCAAACGTCAACCTTATAGAGTATTTGTTACTGATCAACGTCTCTGGATTCCTAATAAACGAACTCACACCTATCCTGATGTTATGGTCGTTGCAGGTCAACTCGAATTTTTAGAAGGACGCAAAGATACAATTACCAACCCTTTAATGATTGCCGAAGTACTATCAAAATCTACTAAAAGTTATGACCGAGATGAGAAATTTGCCGCTTACCGCACCATTCCCAATTTTCAGGAATATATTCTAATAGACCAATACAAAATTCATCTAGAACAATACTCTAAAACCAACGACAATAAATGGCTCTTCTCTGAATATGAAGATGAAAATTTTGTCTTACCTTTAACTTCGCTTCAGTTTCAAATCTTATTGTCAGATATTTACGATAAAGTGGATTTTGAAACTATAGAATCACCTAGCTGATTTTACTCATATCAAATTAGGAAACAATTACCTCTTCAGTTAACACCAAGCGATCGCTATCTTACTCGTCTTGTTACCGTCAAAATATTGATAGGGCAATCCCCCGAACCAAAAAACGTTTATTGTAGGCAAAGCCAGAATGGTTGCTGGTTTTCCTAAATTTGAGGCGGGTTTAGCCCTAGTGCTTCCAGGCAATTTCCCAAAAGTCATCAAAATTAGATAAAATAGCCACAAATAATTGCAGTCAGAGCATTTAAAATAGTCAGGACTTCCAAACTGTCATGCATGACTACGGATTAAACGACTATGCCACGCCGCGACGACCTCCACAAAATCTTGCTCTTGGGTTCAGGACCGATTGTAATTGGACAAGCCTGTGAATTCGACTACTCTGGTACTCAGGCTTGTAAAGCACTCCGGGAAGAAGGCTACGAAGTGGTGCTGGTAAACTCCAACCCCGCCAGCATCATGACTGATCCCGAAACCGCTGACCGTACTTATATTGAACCGCTAACACCGGAAATTGTCGAAAAAGTTATTGAAAAAGAACGCCCCGACGCCCTCCTACCGACTATGGGTGGACAAACGGCACTGAATGTTGCCGTTGCCTTGGCAAAAAACGGTGTTTTGGAGAAATACGGCGTTGAATTAATTGGGGCAAAACTGCCTGCTATTGAAATGGCAGAAGACCGCCTATTGTTTAAAGAAGCAATGGCAAGAATTGGGGTCGGGGTTTGTCCTTCTGGCATTGCCTGTAACATGGAAGATGTCAGAGCGATCGCTAAACAAATCGGCAGTTATCCCCTAATCATCCGCCCGGCATTCACTATGGGTGGTACCGGTGGCGGTATTGCTTACAACCAGGAAGAATATGAGGAAATGGCACAAGGCGGTATTGATGCTAGCCCAGTTTCTCAAATTCTAGTTGAACAGTCGCTTATAGGTTGGAAAGAATACGAACTAGAAGTCATGCGCGATTTGGCGGATAATGTGGTAATTATCTGCTCAATTGAAAACATCGACCCAATGGGTGTACATACAGGCGATTCGATCACCGTCGCCCCAGCACAAACCCTCACAGATAAAGAATATCAACGCCTACGGGATGCTTCAATTAAAATCATCCGCGAGATTGGTGTCGAAACCGGCGGATCTAATATTCAATTTGCCACGAATCCGGTAACTGGAGACGTGATTGTCATTGAAATGAACCCCCGCGTTTCTCGGAGTTCAGCTTTAGCTTCTAAAGCAACAGGTTTTCCCATTGCCAAAATTGCCGCAAAATTAGCCGTTGGTTATACCCTAGATGAAATTCCCAACGATATTACCAAAAAAACACCAGCTTCTTTTGAACCAACCATTGATTACGTCGTCACAAAAGTTCCTCGCTTTGCCTTTGAAAAATTCCCTGGATCAGAACCGACACTAACCACACAAATGAAATCTGTCGGGGAAGCAATGGCAATTGGGCGCACTTTCCAAGAATCATTTCAAAAAGCACTAAGATCCCTAGAAACCGGTCGTTATGGTTGGGGTTGCGTTCATGATGAAAAACTCCCATCCTTAGAACAAGTGCGATCGGGTTTGCGTACTCCCAATCCAGATCGGATTTATACTATCCGTCACGCCTTATTATTGGGCATGACAGTAGAAGAAGTTTATGAACTTACAGGCATTGATCCTTGGTTTTTAGATAAATTTGAGGAACTACTAGTAACCGAAAAAGCCCTGAAGCGGACGGCTTTGAAAACGCTCACAAAAGAGCAAATGTGGGATATTAAACGACAGGGATTTAGCGATCGCCAAATAGCATACACGACAAAAACTACAGAAGATCAAGTCCGTGCTTATCGCAAGCAATTAGGCGTTGTGCCGGCTTATAAAACCGTTGATACCTGCGCGGCAGAATTTGAAGCTTTAACTCCTTATTACTATTCCACCTATGAAGAAGAATCGGAAATTTTGCCCTCAACTAAGCGCAAGGTGATGATTTTAGGTGGTGGTCCGAATCGCATTGGACAGGGGATTGAGTTTGATTATTGTTGTTGTCATGCCGCTTATGCTTTGAGTAAAGCGGGGTTTGAGACGATTATGGTTAACTCAAATCCGGAGACAGTTTCCACGGATTATGATACAAGCGATCGCCTTTACTTTGAACCACTCACTAAAGAAGATGTCCTGAATATCATTGAAGCTGAACAACCAGAAGGCATCATCATTCAATTTGGTGGTCAAACACCCTTAAAATTGGCAGTACCGTTACAAGAATTTTTGAATCGCCCGGAAACCAAAGAAATCCTAAAAACGCAAATTTGGGGGACATCTCCTGATTCAATTGATATGGCAGAAGACCGTGAAAGATTTGAAAAAGTCTTACGGGAACTGGATATTAAGCAACCGCCGAATGGCTTGGCACGGAGTTATGGAGAGGCACTGGAGGTCGCCAAGCGCGTTACCTATCCGGTGGTTGTACGCCCTTCCTACGTGTTGGGAGGACGGGCAATGGAAATTGTCTACTCTGACCAGGAATTAGAGCGTTATATGACATTTGCGGTGCAGGTTGAGCCAGATCATCCAATTTTGATTGATAAGTTTTTGGAGAATGCCGTTGAAGTGGATGTGGATGCGATCGCTGATCATACGGGTAATGTAGTAATCGGCGGCATTATGGAACATATCGAACAAGCAGGTATTCATTCCGGTGACTCAGCTTGTTCTTTGCCTGCAATTTCCTTACCACCTGCGGTTTTAGATAAAATTCGCACTTGGACGGTGGAATTGGCGAAGGCGCTAAAAGTTATTGGGTTAATGAATATTCAGTTTGCCGTAGTTGGTACTCAAGGTTATTCGCCCCAAGTTTATATTTTGGAGGCAAATCCTCGTGCTTCGCGGACAGTGCCGTTTGTTTCTAAAGCAACGGGAGTGCCATTAGCAGGACTAGCTTCGCAGATTATGGCTGGGGAAACTTTGGAGTCTTTGCATTTTACCAAAGAACCTGTAATTAAGCATATTGCGGTGAAAGAAGCCGTGTTGCCGTTTGAGAAATTTGCGGGAACAGATATGATTTTGGGTCCAGAAATGCGCTCAACTGGAGAAGTGATGGGCATTGATGCTGATTTTGGGGCGGCGTATGCTAAGGCAGAGTTGGGGGCGAGTCAGCGATTGCCGCTTTCTGGTACAGTGTTTGTCTCGATGAGCGATCGCGAAAAAACGACTGTTGTGCCTGTTGTTAAGGATTTGATGGAGTTGGGTTTCCATGTTGTGGCAACAGAAGGCACTCGCAAGGTGTTAAAAGAACATGGGTTAAATGTTGAGTTGGTGCTGAAGTTGCATGAAGGGCGTCCTCATGTTTTAGATGCGATTAAGAATCAGAAAATACAGTTGATTATTAATACGCCGACAGGGGAAGATGCACAAGCGGATGGGCGCTTAATTCGGCGATCGGCATTAGGATATAAGATTCCGATTATTACGACTATTGCTGGGGCAAAGGCAACGGCGGCGGCGATTCGCTCGTTACAGTCACAACCGTTGCAGGTGAAGGCGTTGCAAGATTATATTTAGTCGATTAGCGATCGCTTGTTTTTAGTTAATCCCCCGAATTGGGGGATATTTATTTAGTTGATTGAGTAATTATGGGTGCTGTTAGTATAGCGATCGCCTCATAATTACTTTTTTTCTATCATCGTTACTTGCATTTATTTTTTTCTATTTTCTCCTCATCTTTTTGCAACGCTGCCAAGATTTGAAAGCAGAGTTTGAGCAAAAATAGCAATATGCCTGCGCTGGGGTTGAGCCAAGTAGCAATTCCTACTACGGTAAATTCGATTACTTTGAGCCATTTTTTCTGGTTGGATAGTTTCATGAGAAGAACCTCGTTTAAATACTTAAATCCATTGGAACAACTGGATTTCAGAGTTATTTAAACTGACTTACCTGACTTAGGCTGACTTAGGCTGATATGAAAGAAAAAAGTAGTTAGACTATCTTTATAGCCTTCGTTTAATTGCCTGTAATGCTCTTTTCTAAAGACTTTTTGACCAATATTGCTGATGAAAAAAAACTGACTGAGCTGCAAAGGGATATTTTTTTACTTCTATTTGGTGAAGATAAAAATAAGGTGCAAGTTGCAAACGAGCTTCAAACTACTGAAACTGTTGTTAGTACTCGGCTAACAGAGATATACAAAAAATTTAAAATTACTGATCCAGGACCTGTCAAGGAAAGGGAGCTACGTCGCTATTTAGAAAATAAGCATAAAAATAAATCATCAAATGCACAGCTAGATGATTCGGCGGCAATGTTAATTGATGAATTGGTGAGGGAAGCGCGATCGCATATTCAACCAATCATCCAACAACGCTGCGGCACAATGCGTGTGCTGGATATGACTCAGCCGATTGGCTTGGATAAGATTTACACTCACGTTAATATTCTGGAAAAAATTACCGGACGTAATCGACGCACACTGGATGAACTACTGCCAGAAGTTTCACCCGAAAAGTTTGAGCGATTTATCCTCAGTCCTGTCAGAGAAAAGCGTGTTCCTGGATTAGAAGCGGTTGATAAACACAACAAACTGATGATTTTGGGTAAACCTGGTGCGGGGAAAACGACTTTTTTGAAGCATCTGGCAATGCAATGTATTGGTGGCAAATTTCAAGTGCATCGCGTTCCCATTTTCATCACGTTAAAAGATTTTGCCGAAACCCAAGGGAAACGGGATTTATTGACGTACATTGATGCATTGGTGCATCCCACATCCTCCGTAGAGACGTTCCGCCGGAACGTCTCTACAACTATGCCAAAAACCAAAACAATTCTAGATAACGGACGCGCTTTGATTTTGTTGGATGGTTTAGACGAGGTGCGTGAAATTGATGCTAACCATGTGTTGTGCCAGATTAAGGAATTCTCAGAAAGCAACGCCAGCAACGCTTTTGTGATTACCTGTCGCATCGCTGCCCGTGAATACACCTTTGAGCAATTTACTGAGGTGGAAGTTGCTGATTTTGATGATGAGCAAATTGCCGATGTTTCTGGCAAATGGTTTCATTGCAGACAAGATGAGGTAAAAGCAGAACGTTTCCTGCAAAAGCTGGAGGAAAACCCACCCATACGCGAACTGGCAAGCAGTCCCTTGCTGCTGACTTTGCTTTGCCTGGTGTTTGAAGATTCCGGTGATTTTCCTGCCAACCGCTCCGAATTGTACCAAGACGGGGTGGATGTGTTGCTGAAAAAATGGGATAGCAAGCGCAACATTGAGCGAGATCAAGTTTATAAAAAACTTTCGCTTAAACGCAAAGAAGATATGCTCAGTCAGATTGCTTACTGTACGTTTGAAACTGGCAATTACTTCTTTAAACAAAAAGATGTGGAGCGGCAAATTCGCGAGTTTATCGAAAACCTACCGGGAGCAAGCACTGATGAAGAAACACTGAATCTCGACAGCGAAGCGGTGCTGAAATCGATTGAGGCACAGCATGGTTTATTTGTTGAACGCGCTCGGAGCATTTATTCTTTTTCTCATTTGACCTTTCATGAATACTTTGCCGCACGGGAAATTAAAGAAAAGTCTTATTTCAATGTATTAAGTGAGCATTTGACTGATAAACGTTGGCGCGAAGTGATCTTGCTTACTATTGGAATGTTACGCGATGCTGATGAATGTCTGCGGCAAATGAAACAAGCTGTGGATGAATTGCTAGCAGAGGATGAGAAGTTGCAACAGTTTTTGGTTTGGGTAGATGAGAAAGCGCGATCGGTTGATGCCTCATACAAACCCGCTGCCATCCGTGCCTTCTATTTCAGCCCTGGTCGTGGTCGCAACCTTACCCGTGCCTTTGAGAGCGACCTTGCCTGTGCCCTCGACCGCCACCTCGACCGCCACCTCAACCTCAACCTCAACCTCGACCTCAACCTCGTCATCGACTTCAACCTCTATCGCCACCTCGACCGCCACCTCAACCTCTACCGCAACCTCAACCTCAACCTCAACCTCAACCTCGACCTCGACCTCTACCGCCACCTCGACCTCGACCTCTACCGCCACCTCGACCTCAAAGCCGCAGGCAAAATCGATCCAGAACTTAAGCTTAAACTTGATACTTTGTTTTCTCAGCTACCTAATCTTCAGGATACAGAGGAGTTGAAGAAACAATGGTGGCAAGAAAAGGGGCAAGCTTGGACAAATCAACTACGTGCTGTGATGATTGAGCATCGCAATATTGGACATAATTGGCAGTTTAGCAATGTTCAAAAAGAACGATTGGAGCAATACTACGATGCTAACCAGCTCCTTGTGGATTGCCTCAATAGCGATTGCTATATCAGCCGCAGTGTGAGGGAGGAGATTGAGGCGACTTTGTTGTTACCAATTGCTATTACGCAAAGCTGACTGTAAACCGCTATTTGTCCGGAGGGTGAGGACGCCCCTAAAGTAGGTAACACCGCTACATTGGCAGCCGGAATTGGCACATTTGCTCTCACTAAATACGGAACATTTTGAGAAAATAATCGTCTTTTACAGCATCTGACAACTGCTTAACCCAAGTAGTTGAAGCTATTTGAAATGAGCTTTAAAACTAGAATTGTGCCAAATAGTCGCAACAAAACCCAAAAAAATCTATGAAAACGACCTCAAAAGCCAAATTTATCTTTAGTGTTCTCAGTCTATCTGGTGTGGTGATAGCTGCCTCAACTACTGCTGCTCAAGCCCAACGAGTCTGTATTGTAACTGAGAGTAATCAATTTGTTTGTGGACGACCCGCAACAGATCGCGACAGCGATAATTTCAATAGAAATAACCGCTCACAAAAAAACTTTTACAATGAAATTAATGATATATATGTCGATATTCTTAGTCGAAATGTTGATAATCGCAATCTAGAAATCTGGACGAGAGCATTAAGAAATGGTCGCCCACTGAAAGATATTCGTCGAGAGGTGGCAAATAGTCCTCAAGCAAAAGCTCAACTTAACCAACTTTATCAAGAAGTTCTCGGTCGTAATATCGATGCGGCAGGTATCCAAACTTGGACAAGAAAGCTGGCAGATGGTGATAGTATACGTGATATTCGCCGCAGCCTGGAAAGAAGTGATGAAGCCAGAAATAGACGTAAATAATAGTTATTTTAGCTTAATAGACCGCTAATAATTGATGAAAGAAAAGCTAAAAAATAGCCATTAAACCCCTGGCGGTATGCGTGGTAAATTCCCGACTTTTTGAGATGATTCTCATGATTTTTCAGAAGTTGGGATTTTTTAATTATATATTTTGATAAATATGTCTTTGTATATATGACATTAATAGCAAAAAACATTTAAATCAAAAAGATATTGTTGCCAACTCAAATACTTGCTGCTTGGCTAATCCTTGTACATCTACCTGAGTAATAACTAATGATTGAGCTTTACTATTGGACAACGCCAAATGGTCATAAGATTACCATGTTTTTAGAGGAAGTTGGCTTACCTTATCAAGTTATTCCTATTAATATTGGTGCGGGAGATCAGTTTAAGCCAGAATTTCTCAAGATTGCGCCAAATAATCGCATTCCAGCAATTATTGACCAGGAACCTTTGGACGGCGGCGAGGCAATTTCTGTCTTTGAATCTGGGGCAATTTTATTATATTTAGCCGAAAAAACTGGGCAGTTTATCTCAACTGATTTACGTGAACGTGTTGAGGTTTTACAGTGGTTATTTTGGCAGATGGGAGGACTAGGACCAATGGCAGGGCAGAATCATCACTTTAGTCAGTATGCTCCCGAAAAGATTGATTACGCAATTAATCGTTATGTGAATGAAACAGGGCGTTTATATTCTGTTTTGAATAAGCAATTAAGCGGACGCGAATTTGTGGCAGGTAAGGCTTATTCGATTGCAGACATAGCATCTTATCCTTGGATTGTGCCTCATCAAACACAAAATCAGAACTTGGATGATTTTCCCAATCTTAAGCGTTGGTTTGAGACGATTCAAGCACGTCCGGCAACAATTCGTGCCTATGCAAAAGCTGAGGAATTTAAAAATCAAACAATTGGTATTGAAGAGTCGAGGGCTTTATTATTTAATCAGTCAGCAAAGACAGTTCAAAACTAGAATTGACATCTGTACGATTTTTGTAGAAACCCTCGACAAATTCTACATTTTTGAGCATAATTCACTTAGTTTTAAACAGCTTTTAAATCAACCGTATCATCTTGCTCCAAAATTTGTCTCGGTTCATTTTGCTGCTTAAATGGCAAAACTTGAACAGTAGTCGAAGCTTGAGATGTTAATAGCTTTGGTTGTGCGGTGGAGGCACCCTTAATTTGCTGTGCCTGTTTTTTGGCGGCGGCTTCTGGAATGGCGATAAAGCTTTGGATTAAGTCCATTGTTGCACTCTCGACTGTATTACACTTTGATAGTAGAAAAACTTTGCTGTGAGAAAGGAAGGTACTGGGTAACTCTTGCAACTGGCAACCTAAAATGCCTGACTACTGCTCAATTCATGGGTTTTTCCTGGCTCTAGGCATGGACAATTGATTAATTGGTCTATAGGATTTATGACAGGATTTCTGACTTTTAGTTCCTCAGATCTGGGTATATGTCAAAAATGTTGAGGATTTTCGGTAATTGCTCAGAAGCTAGCGTCGTCGTCGAGAGTGGGATTTCCAGGATTAAGCTTGCCAAGTATCGACTTGTTTGGCTTGACTGCTTCCTCAACCCCAGCACCAATCAGTACGCTAGATTTGTCAAAAGGTAGCTCAGACTAGACGTTAAGGGCAATTCTCCTGGAAGAGAAGCTCTATTTAGTATGGTTGTAAGCGGAATTTAGCTAGATGCAGTTAAAATTGAGTTATGTTGATGCGATCGCTTATTTCTCTGCTATTTCTTGGAGCCTCTGGTTGTTCAGTCGCAACCTTATCTCAGGCTTCACAACCTGCTGCTACTTCTACTAATTTCAGTACCCAAACTCTTACTCCTGCTGCTAGGGGAGTATCAAAACAACAAGTAAGTGTAAAAGCAAAAAATCTGATGCAAAGTCTTGATTCCTATCAATGGAAAAATCGGCTACTCTTGGTTTTCGCACCTTCAGAAAATAATGGTGAATATCAACAGCAAATGCAGCTATTGCAAGGGCAGAAAGCAGATTTTGCTGAACGGAATTTATTAACTATTGAATTGTTGACACAAGGAACAAGTACTGTGGATGCTCAAGAAGTTGCTAAGATTAGAGAGCGTTTTAATGTCAGTCCTCAAGAGTTTCGTATCGTTTTAGTAGGGAAAGATGGCACTGCAAAGCGCCGTGAACAGTCTCCAATTTCTGCTCAATCAATTTTTGAAACTATTGATGCTATGCCGATGCGACAGCAAGAAATGCGTCGTAGTTCAAATTAAGCGGAATTATCTTTTGAAGACAAAACTTCTTCAATAAACTTTTGCATATTTTCATAATGAGAACCACGCCAATAAATTTGACTACATTCACGACAGCGATGAAATTCATTAATAGTATTTCGTGTCTTTTGTGGAATTTGGTCAATAATTAATTCCTTCTCCACAGGTTCTAATAATCCATTGCAACGGATACATCTTTTAAAGGGTATAACTTTAGTAAATAAGTTATAACGTCTTAATACTTCTACTATTTGTTGTTCGGGATTAGTTGCTCTGACGTAATAGCCAAAAATCACTAAACTACGCATCAACAAACCTTTATCGCGAGTTAATAAAATCCGTTGTTCAGAAGCAGAAATTTGGGCTAATTCTTGCTCGTCATAGTCATTACGATACAGTGTATCAAAACCCAACATCCGTACAGAAGCTGCTAGTTTTCCTAAGTGTACATCTAGGACAAAATGTAGAATATTAGGTAACTGAGGTCGTAGATAAATTGATGAGAATATTTCCTTAGATGTGGAAATTGGATAAACTTGGATATTGTCGTCATCTTTGACAATGTAGGAAAAATCTACAGCGTTTCCATTAACAATTATTGCCTCAACTTCGGCATGAGGTACACCTAATGATTCTATTGTGTCTTTAATCGAAGCACGTTCTTTAAAATAATAAGGAAAGTTTACCTGCTTCTTATTAGGTGGCAAAAAGTGGTTGAGTTCTGCATGAAAGCAAAAATCTATTGCCATTGCAAAAATTGTTAAAAGAACACTTTAAATTTACTCTAACATTAGGATTTGGAGCAACTCTCTGTGGCTGCCCCTACGGTTTTCTCAAATTAGATTGATTCTTTTGCAGGTATTCCTGTTCTTTCGGCTGTCCAATGTCGGTCTGATGATTGATAAATATGAATATTTTCTAGTAATGCTTGTTGCATCAATTCTTTGATTTCATCTAAAGTAAATGCGGCATGAAGAGAGTCACGAAATAACATTTGTTGATGTTCGTTGCAATCAGCAGCATATTTTTTCACTATATCTTCTGCTATTTCGCTAGTATCAGGTCGTAGTAAATCCCGAATAAATATTGCACCATTTGGTTTAAGAATTCGCTTAATTTCTTGTAAAAACGGCAGCGGATTTGGCAGATGATGGATAATACTATTAGAGACGATCATATCAAAGTGAGCATCTGGGTATGGCATTTGTTTGGCGTCTACTAATTCTAGTTTGATTTGTTGTTGTAAACCTGCTTGTTCGACGTTTTTACGTCCAATTTCTAACATAGAATGAGCGAGATCTATGCCGATGATTTGCCACTGAGGGCGGCGCTGACACATAATGATTGGTATTCTTGCTGTACCTGTTCCAGCATCAAGAATTATGGCTGTTTCTGGACAAAGGGAAATTGCATTTTCGGCAAAGGCGGTATTAACTTCCAAGAAGTCCATTGCATCATATTCAATTGCTTCTTGAGGACTATCCATTACTTCTGGTTCGGTGATTCTTTGCATGGTTGTTTATTGTTATGGCTGTAATAATTTTCATTATTACAGTTTGTTGTTGCTGTTGGATTTAGATAAACAATAAAGTTTTTGATGAGGTTGTTTGTAGTAAAATAAAATATGTATGAATAGGGATGATTGAAGATGGATCAACGAGTTAAAAGAAAAGTGCATCATGGCAATCCAATATTTCCTGACCGCCCTCCAATGTCTCCAGAAGAAAAAGCTAGACGAATTGCAGAAAATGAAGCTTTTGGCAAGCGTTGTCGAGAGATTTTTGACCGAGTTTACCCGGAATTAGTTAAGGAGCATTATGATTGGGCAATTATCATTGAACCAGACAGTGGAGATTATTTTATTGATC
>JBATUR010000104.1:0-75275 GCA_049671305.1 Coleofasciculaceae cyanobacterium | reverse complement strand
TTTGGGAGCCTGTACCAAAATTGAGCTTGCGAGTTGATTATGCTTATCCTTTAATTAAGATTAAGGATCGGGGTAATAATGCTCAGGATGAGGCGCTTTATTTTAATGTTCGTTATCAGTTTTAGATCATAAATATTGGGAGGGGCGCACGGCTGTTAGATCATAAATATTGCTAGGGGCGCACAGCCGTTAGATCATAAATATTGGGAGGGGCGCACAGCCGTTAGATCATAAATATTCGGAGGGGCGCACAGCCGTGCGCCCCTACCAAGTTAATGCTAAGACCAGCGATTTTTGCAGTAGTTATGAATAGCGCTGGGTGTGTCGAGTTGGCTGGTTAAGTTGCCTGTACGAAGAAAAAAGCATTCTTTGGTTTGACCGCTTTTGGCATCTTTAATGTTGATATAAACTGGGCGTGGACAGGGGTTGAGGATGATACGACAGATATCTTTGCCCTCAACTTGATGGAAGGTAATGTGTATATGTGGGGATAAGTCTTTACCTAGTTCTTTTAGCAGCAAGTCGTTGATTAAAAATAGTTCGTAGCCGTCGCGGTTTTTCTTTTTGAAGGTTTGGTAGTCGTGGTTTAAACCAAGAATATTGCTATCATCGTCAATGCCGATTAATAATGTACCTCCCTGATAGGAATTTAAGAATCCAGCAACGGTTTTGAGGATAACTTCTTCCATTATTTTGTTTGGTTTATTCTCCCGCATATCCCAACGGGCGGAGGATTTGAATTCTAATTGGTTGCTTTCTCCTTTGGTAATGAGGTCTATGATTTCTGAATCACCTATTAGGGGAGTGAAGGTATGGAAAGCTTCTAATGCTGCTTGTTTGGTTGCTTCGGGGACGATAGGAAATGTGCTGAGGATGTGTTTAAATTCGTCTTCTGTTAAGTTGTAAAGATGGGCTATCATGCCATCAAGTTCGGCGCGGAGTTGGGCACGTTGGGTTTCGTCGGTAACGCCGTCTTTGTGGGAATGCATGGGCGCAATGCCTTGTGCCCCTACTTCTTGGGCTAATTCGTCGAATTCTGGGGTGGTGCAGATGAGTTGGGCGGCGCGGTGGACTATTTCGTTGAAAAAGCGATTACCAGGCATCAGTCGAGGCACTGGAATTTGGTTAATTAAAGATATCGTCAAAGTTGTAGAATATACTCGTTGACGCAATAAGAAGTCAAAACAGAAGCTATTGAGCATAGCACAATGAAAGACCATAGATTTAACATTGTGACTTGATGATAGGACATTTAGGGAGTTAGCACAAAAAACCTTTGGAGGTAGCACTGTTCCAATGAGTGTTCTTGAGTTAGTACTACTAGCTATTGAACGATAAACAAAACGATAATTTTGGTAGTCTAGCTTTTGATTTCGAGCTGCCTCGCTACGTTCTAACAATGCTTTTTCCCCTTCCTGTTCATCTATCCAATATCTTGGAGCAGTAAATTGATGAATAAATTGATGAATCATTTTGCCTTCATAAAGAGGCAGCCTATTTTCGGCTGGATGTTCTTTAAATAAAAAACTATCTTTAATTAAATGAAATTCTAATTTTTCCCCAAAAGGCTGTAATGCTGTTGTAATTTTTTCAACTATATAAACATCTGTTTCATTTTTAAATTCTATTATCGATAATAAATCAGGAGATAACTGACGTAATAGGGAAACTGAGATATTCAGCTTGTCACTTTTACTAACAAGAAAATCATTTAAAGTCTCAGAACTAATTGCTTCTTGTGGCGTAAGGCAAAAAGTAGCTTTAAATGAGTCTGTGTAACCTCCCTTTTCAAATATGAGTAAGCAAAACTTAAAGTGACGATTTACATCTTCAAAAATAAATCCTTCATTTGAGATACTGAATAAACTTTCTAGCCTTGATTCAGAAAATAACATCTCTCTGAGCTGTTTCGTACCTGGATCAATATAAATTCCTGCCGGCAAAATAATCACACAATAACCACCAGAATGTAATAGATTGAAGCACTGTTCTAGAAACAGTTTGTAGAAATTAATATCAGTACCAAATCTTATTCCATTGACAATGGAGATCTGTTTCTTGTAATGCTCTGATGATCGATAGTAGGCACTGACATAGGTGAAGTTGCTCTGATATTCTAACCATGCCTTAGTAATTTCAGGACTTTTGAGCAGTTTTTCCGTCTCTTTTTCAAACTCTTTAATATCTGTCTTGCTATTCTTAAATAGCTTATTGTGCTGAACAGAAAACTCTCTAGCATTCGGCTTAAATATTTCCCAAGGTGGATTAGTAATAATTGCATCAAAACCACCTCTTTCTTCTATAATTTTGTCAAAATGATATCCCCAGTGAAACGGCTTTAACGCTTCAATATCTTCAATCTTTAATACCCGTTTCTTCGGCTTCCCTTGCAACTGCGCTTCTTCGTACTTAATGTTTAAATTATTAAACTCATCTAGTAACAACTGATTCAAGCTTTTGTAAGAATCACGATTTAGCTTATCAATTTCATTCCGCAGCCTTTGTAGTCGATTATTTTGAGAAGTTCCCTCAATTGCTTCTGATTGAAAAGCGTGTTTCTTGTACAAATCTATATTTTTATTCTTCTCATCCAAAATCTGTTTGTACTTACTAGCAGCTAAAGATTGCAGTAAATTTCCTTGTCGAGATTCACCTACGTCATCAAATCTTGTTTCATCAACTCGTATCAATCCAATTAATGAATTGCCAGCCATAATATTAAAATCAATATTCGGCAGTGGTTCCAATTCTTCAACTTCTTGTGCAGAAGAAACTAACGCTAAAAATAACCGTAACTTAGCAATTTCTGTCGCTTCCTCCATGATGTCTACACCATAAAGATTGTCGGTAATAATCCGCTTTTTGACATAATAAGACAACGAGGGATGATCTGCTTTGACACCTTTTAGCCAATTTTTTAAACGCCTGTCGCCTTTTAACTCAATTGTGCCAACTACAGCCGAGTAAACTGAAATTAGAGTCTTCATCGCTGCAATTAGAAATGCACCCGAACCACAGGCAGGGTCAAGTAGTGATAAGTTGGGGAGGATATCGTGAATTAAGCGATCGCATAGTTGAGAATCTAGCTTAATTAATAGTTCGTTGATGTCGCTAAATTTTTCACCCTCACCCCCAACCCCTCTCCCATCAAGGGAGAGGGGAGTAAGAAATGAAGCATTAACTCGGTCTAGAATTAGTTTGTTAATTGTGCGATCGCATAAATACTCGGTAATTTCAGGACGAGTATAATAAGCCCCAAAAGCCTTCTGGTTAATGTACTTTTCAAAAATGTAACCTAAGACATCGGGGTTGATTTCATCATCCTTGCCACCTGGCGTATCATCCAAGTTCCAGGAATAGCGAGAAAATAAATCTAAAATCTGTTCAAAAGCTGCATCAGCGATATTAATATTAGGATAATTTTGCTCAATTCGATGTTTCAGAAATAGTCCACCATTCAGATATTTTACCTGACCAATTAGCGCCTTTACCTCATCTTCCCGTTCATCTTCAGGTTTAGCAAATCCTTCAAAAAACAAGGTTTGAAGAAACTCATTAAAAAAGCGATTTTCTCCTTTTTGTTTACTCTGAATGTACTTATTTTGTAGATAATCTAGATCCTCATTATCAATAAAACCCTTGCGTTGCAAGAAGTAAACAAACATCAAACGATTGAGAATTACCGAAGTGTACCAACGGCAATCTACTTCGCTATCAATTCCTTGCACAAACTGCAAAAAATTATAATGCTGTTCCTGGTATTCTTGATAAAATTTCTTAGTAACTCGCTCAATATCAAAACCATCTTGCAGCTTTTTAGCAATTGCCACAACTGACGGTTCACCGTTTTCTAAGTCAGCAATATCAATTACTAAGCTACTCAACTTACTTAAAAATAAGTCGCCTGGTTGCCCTTTTATATATACATGATCACGAAAATAGCGCTTTATTCCATCTCGTTTTACCCAATACCAAAGACTACGAGTGCGTTCTTGATCGACAAAAATAATTAAGTTTTCTGCAATACGTTCGGTAATTTCCTTATGGATAGCATCACGTTGCTTTGCTTCTGGTATTTTACCATGATTTGTGGTTATTTCAAAGATAGCTACACCAGAGATTTCAGCAATTCTTTGATAATAATAAGTCTGATCTTCAACCTCAAAAGAGATAGTTTTTTTATTGGAAGGTTGCGACCATCCTAATACCTCAATAAACAAATCTCCGAAGTTAAATTGATCTAATAAATCGCGAGTACGTTTGAAATCGAGTGACATAATTAATTCCTTTTAAAACTTAACCATTGAAACAATTCCGTTGCTGACAATTGCCAATTTTCTAAAACATCTAAAGCAGGCAAAATATCTGAATCTCGTTTTACCTCTGGCTGCTGTTTGGGTTTAAAGATAATCACTAATCGTGCTTCCGGGTCGATTAACCAACCCAGTTTTGTACTATTATTTAAAC
Organism: Coleofasciculaceae cyanobacterium; assembly: GCA_049671305.1. GTDB lineage: Bacteria > Cyanobacteriota > Cyanobacteriia > Cyanobacteriales > Coleofasciculaceae > CADCTM01. The sequence goes on along the minus strand of JBATUR010000104.1, from coordinate 70,808 downwards.
AGAAGATATTTTTTTCAGTTAAACGAGCATCCGGTTGTTCTGGTGAGAGAATTTCAATTACCCAATCTGGATAAATTTCAAACCTATTCTCTATATCTCCATTCTCATTAATAGGAATACGTTGCCATTCAAAAACGCAAATATCTGGAACAATAGAACGTCCTCCAAACGTACAGCGTAATTCAGTAAAAGCATGAGCAATTTGCTGCGGTAAAGCAACTTGGTTAATAGAGGAGCCCAAACGAATTTGTAGTGTACTATGTTTTCCTTTAGGCATGGGTTTCTGGTAGATTCTCCCGTTGATATATTCACTAGCTGGCTTCGTTTCTGGAAGTTCCAAAAACTCTGATAGTGATAACTTAATCTTGGCATCTGTTGAAGTCATAATTAATTTATTACAAAATTATTTAATACAACCAACTAAACACATCTGCAACTGTAAGTTGCCAATCTTTTAATACTTCCAAAACAGGTAATTTTTCACTATTATATTTCACATCAGGAAGCTGATTTGGTTGGAAAATCATAACTGATTCATCTTCAGGTTCAATAAACCAACCTAGCTTTGTTCCATGCTTCAAGCAAAAGGTGATTTTATTAATTACTCGACTAGGCGATTGATCTGGCGAAAGAATTTCAATCACCCAATCTGGAGGAATTTCAAACTTATTAGCAATTCTGCCATTGGGACTGCGAGGGATACGTTGCCACTCAAAAACAGTAATATCTGGCACAATTACACTCCCACTAAAGGTGCAGCGCAACTCAGTAAACCCATGAGCTATTTTTTCAGGTATACCCTCTTGATTAATAGCTGCTACTAAACGACATTGTAAAGTACTATGTTCTCCTTGAGGCATTGGTTTTTGATAGATTCTCCCCTCAATATATTCACTAGCCGGCTTCGTTTCTGGCAGTTTCAAAAACTGATCAAAAGTTAATTTAGTCGCTGATTCAATTGGTAATTTCATAATCTTCAACGCATTCTAATTTTGAAACAAACCTAATGAACAAATAACTTGAGGTTCTTGAGTTACACCATCCTCATATACTAAACAAAAACGATCATCTAAATAAAGAGAAACAACCAATTCAGCAAACTGTTGGTCATCAACATCAATCTTAAAAGCACGATTTATGCGGTCAAGAGCTGACTGCCGCAACGGATAGCGATAAACTTGGTCAATAGCATTAACTAAGTCTGGAGAAGCAAGCAGAGGCATCTCCTTAGCATAACGTTTTAATCGCTCGTAAGTCCGGAATCTTGCACCAGACTTACGACCTAATTGACCACCAACACTTTTTTCTTCTTCTACAATTAACTCCGTTCCTTTTGCGACTAAATCATGATGTTTTGGATGACGATCAATTGCCTTTGTTTCTGGTTCACATCGTGCTGTTCTCAGAATTTCAAATTGAGACTGAGTAACACTATTACCATGCTCATCAATCCAAGCTAAGGCATCATTACCTTCTGCTGTTTTCATATACAAAATTACCCCTTCCGGTTGAATATTAGTCGGGATATGAGTACGGGTAGAATAAACTACATTTGGTAGATTTTCTATGGTTTTCTTCAAGGTTGGATTATGCTCAGTAGCATTCTTCCAAATTTGATATGCCTCAGAAGTTAGGTCTACTTCATTATCATCATTTCCATCAAAAACCTCTGATTTTTCGTGATAGATATCTAGCATAATTTGTTCATCAACATCATCCTCAAAAAAGGCTTCATCTGTACCAACAACTTCCGCATTTTCCTGAAGACGCTGACGTAAACGACCACGCAAATTGATAATTTTCTCCACTCCTTCCGCAGGCAAAAATGAGTAGCAAATAATCTTTTCGGCAGTTTGTCCAATGCGGTCTACCCGTCCTGCCCGTTGAATTAATCGTATAATTGTCCAAGGCAAATCGTAGTTGACAATAATTGCACAATCTTGCAAATTCAATCCTTCACTTAAGACATCTGTAGCAACTAAAACTCGTAATTCATCCTCAGAAGATATAGACTTGCTGTTACTAATAGGACTAAAATGCCAAGCTGTAGCAGCAGGGTTTGGAGAACTACCTGTTACTCCTTCAATTTGCTCAATTCCTCGGCGTTGAAGTTGTGCGGTTAAATAATGCACCGTGTCCGCAAACTGGGTAAAAATCAACACCTTTTCTTCAGGATGAACATTAGCTAATAAATTGACTAAAGCAGCTAACTTTTGGTCATTATCCGCATTCCAATCTCCGCATTCATCTAGTAAACTAATTAAAGATTGAGCATCTGCAAGTAAATCTTTCTTCAGAGTAGCCTTAAACAACTGAGGTCGCAACCATTTAAACCGACGTTTATAACGAGTTGCATACTCTTCATAAATAACTGCTGCACGATGACGATAATCTGCCTCAGTTAAAGATAAAAGCTCGGTGCTTAGTTCCTGATCTCCATCCATTTCTGAATCAATTAAGGCAGACGCCACAGAATCAGAATCTTCATCATTATTGCGAGTATCTAAAAGTGCCGCTTCTTGAGAACCAATCGGCAATGGTAATTGTTTAGAAATAGCATACAAAAATATATAATTACGCAAAATATGCCTATCTAATGACTGTAGAAAAGCCAGCCCTCCACTTTCCAAACGCTTAAATAAATTAGTGCGACAAAACCCCATCAATCGCTTTCCAGCACGAGACAAACCCTTAAGTTGCTGTAATTCAGCCGAAGTCAGCGATTTACTTTTAGTTGCCGACAGTGCATAATTTCCCAACCCATATCTCGGCAAATTCAAAGAATTAAGGAGTTTGACTACCTCCTCTGAATAAAGTACTCCATAAGCATCATTTTCACCTAAACTAAACTTAACTGTTTGTGGCAAACGTTGGGGAAAATAAGACCGCGTACCGTCAGGAAACTCTAGATATTTTCGTGATTTAATATCTGCTTCATCTACAGATAAACTATCACTTTTGGCATAATTATCCTGAATAAAACTACGAGTTCGTCGCACCATGTAAAGCCTCATTAATTCTCGCCAATCATCCGGATATTCACTCTTTTCAAAAGCCGCAAGAGAACGCACTGTAGCTTGATGTTTGCGACTAAATTCAATTTCTCCGCCTAAAAAAGATAGCAGTTTTTCTGGGCGTACTCCTAAATCTTTGTCCTCCGGCACAAACAAACGTAATTGATTTGATAAATCAAGGTAAGTCTTGTTATAAGGTGTAGCCGTGAGCAAAATACAGCGGCTTTCATTAAGAGCAATATACTCTTGAATTGCCCGATAACGCTTGCCTTCACGATTCCGTAAATTATGGCTTTCATCAATTAATACCACACGATAACGCCGCTCATTTGGCAACTCATTTTGCACACGACTAATTGAGAGAACCTTTGCCCGCAACTTATAACGATAGACATAATCTTCCCACATCGTTACTAAGTTTTTGGGGCAGATAATTAGCGTTTCTAAGTAATAATCTTCTTCTAAAATCTTTACCAGTGCCGAGGCAATTATCGTCTTACCCAAACCAACAACATCCCCTACCAACACACCACCTCGACGGTTTAAATGACGGGCAGCAATTAAAACAGCAGCTTGTTGAAAGTCAAATAACTGATCTTTAAAATCACGAGGAATTGTATATTCCACAAGTCCCGCCCTAGCTTCATGGGATAAGTAATATGCAATTTTAAGATAAATATGGTAAGGTGGAATAGGCTTTTTTCTTGCCCAACTGCTATCAATTAAATCAACTAATTCCTGAGAAATATCAATACACCAACGATCATTCCAGCGGTCATCAAACCACTTCTGAAGCTTCTGACAAGCGTCATGATCTAAAACATCAAGATTCAATTCTCCCTGCTGTTGTAGCCCCGACAAAGTGAGGTTGCTGCTACCCAAAAAGCCGATCGTAGGATTATTTAGATCAGTACGATGAACAAGGTAAAGCTTGGCATGAAGAGTATGCCTCAAAAACAATTTGACAACTAACTTCTTCGTTTTAATTTGATGACTCAGCCGACGTAAACCCGCCTCATCATCATTACTCGGTGCACCTAAAGTTAATTGCTCACAGAATTCTTGGGCAATTTGCCTTTTGGAGCGAATCACAATACTATTATCAATTCCTGTCTTTTCAGGCAAAATAGAGAGGGCAGCGTGGACTTGATCTTTAGGCAGCTTTTGCATCCCTACTAAAAGACGACAACAAGCATTTCCTTTACCAGAAAATTGCTCAATTAAATCGTCAACTTGACGCCAACCTCTAAGATTAAAATAGCCGACACAAAAATCAGCTCGTTGCGATACTTGCAACGAATTTCGTAACGTTGGCAGCAGAAATTGTTCAATGTTGTCAAAAATTCGGGGCATTTTTTCTCCAGAATCAAAATGTATAAAAGTAGCCTTTTTTTAGCATTGCTAAATCACAATAAAGGTGCAAATTACTAACAATTGGTTGAACACACCTTCCCTAATCCTCCAGTTGGTAGACTAAGATTAACCAAAATTTATGCAATCATCAGAAGATTGTTAAGCAATGAGGCACAGCATGACTGGGCGAGCGCTGTTGCTATTAAACCGCAACTCCCGACGAGGAGAAGAAACTATCAATCAGGTAGTTAGTGAATTAAAAGCTTTAAACTTTGAGATATTTGAAGAATCAACCGAAAAGCCCCAACAATTAACCAATATTATTAGAAGCTATCGCGATCGCGTTGACATGGTAATCGTCGGCGGTGGTGACGGCACCCTCAATTCCGCTATCGAAGGCTTACTAGACACTCAACTACCCCTTGGCATTCTACCTTTGGGAACAGCCAATGACTTAGCCCGCACCCTGGGCATTCCTCAGTCTCTACCCCAAGCTTGCCGAGTAATTGCTGATGGCTACAGTCAACGTATTGATTTAGGTAGAGTTAATCATAAACACTTTTTCAACGTCGCCAGTCTCGGTTTAAGCGTCGAAATTACCAAACAACTAGACAAAAAACTCAAACGCCGTTGGGGAGTCTTGGCGTATGCCGTCACAGCAATGCGTGTGATTTGGCAAGCGCGTCCCTTTCGAGCAAAAATTAGTTGCGGTGACAAGTCAATTAAAGTAAAAACAGTGCAAATTGCCGTGGGCAATGGTCGCTACTATGGCGGTGGCATGACAGTTGCCGATGATGCAGCAATTAATGATCAACGCTTAGATTTGTATAGTTTGGAATGTCAACACTGGTGGCAACTTCTGCTGTGGTTACCAGCAATGCGTGTGGGTACACATTCGGGCTGGGATGGTATACGCACTCTTAAAGGTAAGGAATTTGTAGTTTTTACGAGCAAACCTCTGTCTGTTAATGCCGATGGTGAAATTGTGACCCAAACACCCGCAAAATTCCGCCTAGTTCCCAAAGCTATCTCTGTTTTCGTACCAAAATACAAGGAACTTCAGCAGAGAAAAATCAAGCGTTAAGCAACAATAGACACAACTAATAATCATGTCTATTGTTACGGGCAATAGTGTTTAAGAATATGATTGAGGGCGTATCGTGTTCAAGCAGACATTCCCGTGACTCTATCTAGTTCCAATTCTTTATCCGATCCTACTCGCTCCTGGCATACCCTAGACGCCCAGAAGACGCTTTCTGAATTAGGCAGCAACCCAGAAACCGGGCTGACTTCTCAACAAGTTGCCGAACGGTTACAGCAATATGGTTCTAATGAATTAGAAGAAGCTGCCGGTCGTAGTACTTGGGAAATCTTGATCGATCAGTTCAAAAACATCATGTTATTGATGTTAATTGCTGTAGCCCTGATTTCAGGTATCTTAGACCTGATTGCTATTCAACAAGGCAAGACAGATGGATTTCCTTTTAAAGATACGATCGCCATTTTATTAATTGTTGTCCTAAACGGCGTCCTGGGCTACCTCCAAGAAAGCCGTGCCGAAAAAGCCCTAGCAGCACTCAAAAGCCTATCTTCGCCAAAAGTTAGAGTCATTAGGGATGGCAAAACCCAGGAAATCGACGGCAAAGAATTAGTCCCTGGTGACATAATGCTCCTAGAAGCAGGAGTCCAGGTATCGGCAGATGCACGCCTCATTGAAGAATCTAACTTACAAATTCGGGAAGCAGCCTTAACCGGAGAAGCCCAAGCGGTTAATAAACAAGTTGATATAGATTTAGATGAAGAAACCTCATTAGGCGATCGCATTAACCTCGTCTACCAAGGCACAGAAGTCATTCAAGGACGCGGCACCGCCATTGTTACAGGCACGGGAATGCGAACCGAGTTGGGCAAAATCGCTGAACTGCTACAAGGCGTGGAAAGCGAACCCACACCCCTACAACAGCGCATGACTCAACTAGGTAATGTCCTAGTTACCGGTTCCCTAATTCTGGTCGCTATTGTCATCGCCGCCGGCATGATCAAATCCTTTATTGATACCGGCGAATTTAGATGGGAGGTTTTACAAGAACTCGTAGAAGTCTCTCTCAGTATGGCAGTCGCCGTCGTCCCCGAAGGTCTACCCGCCGTTATTACCGTAACTTTGGCATTGGGAACCCAACGTATGGTACGCCGTAATGCCCTGATTCGCAAACTACCTGCTGTAGAAACACTCGGCAGCGTCACCACAATTTGCTCAGATAAAACCGGCACCCTCACACAAAACAAAATGGTGGTGCAGCAAGTCGCCACAGTTGGGGAAACATTCAGAGTCACAGGCGAAGGCTATACCCCTGAAGGTGAATTTCAACTAAACAACCAACTGGCAACACCAGAACAATACCCCGCTTTGCAAACCCTACTGCTTGCCTGTGTGCTCTGTAATGATGCCCTCTTGCAGCACGATGACTCACCGACAGAAGATGGTAAAGACAGATTAGCCGCCAATCACTGGGCAATTTTGGGCGACCCCACAGAAGGGGCATTACTTTCCTTAGCTGGCAAGGGTGGTTTAGAAAAAGATGCCTTGTGTCGTCAACTTAAACGAGTGCAAGAAATCCCCTTTTCTTCAGAAAGAAAGCGGATGAGTGTAATTTGTCAAGGAAATACCCAAAACGTTGACCAAACGGCTCAAGAATCAGCCTTTTTGATGTTTAGTAAAGGTTCGCCAGAGTTAGTTTTAGAGCGTTGCACGACTTATCAACAGAGAAATAGCACCGAACCGCTAACCCAACAAGAGCGTGACCAAATTTTAGAGCAAAATAACCAGATGGCAGGTGCTGGTTTGCGGGTGTTGGGCTTTGCATATAAACCGCTAGATGCTAGACCGAGTAAAGATAGTGAGGATACGGCAGAACAAGATTTAATTTGGTTGGGATTAGTGGGAATGCTAGATGCACCCCGTCCAGAAGTACGTGAGGCGGTGGCGCGCTGTCGTAATGCCGGAATTCGGGCGCTGATGATTACTGGAGATCATCAATTAACCGCACAAGCGATCGCTCAAGACTTGGGAATTGCCAGTGTAGGCGATCGCGTTTTGAATGGTCAACAAATACAACGCCTCAGCCAAAAAGAACTCGAACAAGAAGTTGATCACGTCAGCATCTATGCCCGTGTCTCCCCAGAACACAAACTCCGCATCGTCCAGGCACTACAAACTCGTGGTAAATTTACCGCTATGACCGGCGATGGCGTTAACGATGCCCCGGCACTAAAACAAGCTGATATTGGCATTGCAATGGGTATTACTGGCACAGATGTCAGTAAAGAAGCCAGCGACATGGTGCTACTAGACGACAACTTCGCCACTATCGTTGCTGCCACCGAAGAAGGACGGACAGTTTATAACAACATTCGTCGCTTTATTAAATACATCCTCGGTAGTAACATTGGTGAAGTTTTAACCATCGCCGCTGCCCCCATTATGGGACTAGGTGGCGTGCCATTGAGTCCGTTGCAAATTTTGTGGATGAATTTAGTTACCGATGGTTTACCAGCCTTAGCACTAGCTGTGGAACCAGCAGAACCAGATGTGATGAACCGCCCACCTTTTAACCCCCGCGAAAGCATCTTTGCCAGAGGTCTTGGCTCTTATATGATTCGCATTGGTATCGTTTTCGCCATCATTACTATTGCTTTAATGTCATGGGCTTACGGCTATACTAATGCCCCTGGCTATGATGGTCCAGGAGGTCCAGAAACTTGGAAAACGATGGTATTTACTACGCTTTGTATTGCTCAAATGGGTCATGCTATGGCTGTTCGTTCTAACACCAAGCTAACCATTGAATTAAACCCTTTTTCTAACCCTTATTTGCTTTGGGCGGTTGGTGTGACTACGGCTTTGCAACTAGCTTTGGTTTATGTGCCTTTCTTACGAGCATTTTTTGGAACTCATTTTTTAAGTGGGCAAGAACTATTAATTTGTTTGGGTTTTAGTGCCTTGATGTTTGTTTGGGTAGAAGCGGAAAAAATATTTTTCCGCTTCTATCATCGTCGTTCTTAACTAAAACAAGGCGTTCCCCTCGAACGTCTTTACTTTGTCAGTTGTTAGTTGAAAAATCACTAATGACTAATTTTCACTCATGTACTTAAAAACTCTACAACTCAGACAATTTCGCAATTATCGCGAAGCCAAAGTGAATTTTGATGCCCCGAAAACGATTTTGGTGGGCAATAATGCTCAAGGAAAATCAAATTTATTAGAAGCGGTGGAGTTGCTTTCTACTCTCAAAAGTCATCGCGGCAGTCGCGATCGCGATTTAGTTTTAGAACATAGTGATGTTGCACAAATTAACGCTACCTTAGAACGTGCCTATGGTACATCGGAATTAGGCATAACTCTCCGTGCTCAAGGACGGCGTACTGTTAGCCTTAATAATGAAGCTTTGCGCCGTCAACTGGATTTTTTGGGCATTCTCAATGCCGTACAATTCTCTAGTTTAGATTTAGAATTGGTGCGCGGTGCGCCAGAACGTCGCCGTAATTGGCTAGACTCGATTCTGACCCAGCTTGAACCGATTTATGCCTATATCTTGCAGCAATATAACCAAGTGCTGCGACAGCGCAATGCTTTGCTCAAAAAAATCCGCCAGTTGAGGGCAGAAAGTCTTGATCAGTCTGCTCAAGATTATGAAGCACAATTAGCGTTGTGGGATGCTCAGTTGGCAACTACGGGGGCGCGTGTTACTCGTCGTCGTGCGAGAGTTTTGGCACGTCTTGCACCCTTGGCGGCAGCTTGGCACGCCAGTATTAGCGCTTCGACTGAGGTGTTGCAAATTAGCTATGCTCCTAATGTCAGCCTGGAGAAAGATGACACAGAAGCTGTACAGATGGCGTTTTTGGATAAACTGCAACAGCGTCGTCTGCCGGAACAAGTTCATGGCACGACTTTGGTTGGTCCTCATCGAGATGAAGTTGATTTTATAATTAATGAAACACCGGCTAAGTCTTATGGCTCTCAAGGGCAGCAACGGACTTTGGTATTGGCATTAAAATTAGCTGAACTGAAGCTGATTGAGGAAGTCGTAGGAGAACCGCCTTTACTGCTTTTGGATGATGTTTTGGCTGAACTTGACCTAAATCGGCAAAACCAGCTCTTAGAGGCGATTCAAGACCGCTTTCAGACGTTAATTACTACAACACATTTGGGCGCTTTTGATTCTCAGTGGCTGAATTCTTCTCAGGTGCTTTCTGTAGAAGCGGGTCAGATTAGTATGGGTTAAATGTTGTGCCGGGAAAGTGATTGTACCGGTTGCGACTTTTCTCTGTTTGTGGCAGTCTGACTACCAGTATCTTGGATTCAGGCTTGGCATCTATCAAAATGTATAGTACTAAATTTCAGGTAACTCAGGCGCAATTGCTGCAAGCTCAACAAGAAAGAATGAGGATTTTTTCTGAATTGGAGCAAGTCAAGCAAATGCAGGCGCAGCTTAAGTCTCAGCTAGATCAAATTTTGTTGTTGGTAAAACCATTAGAACAGTTGCAGTTGTATAATCCTGCCGTATTGCGATCGCAACTACAAGAAATTCAAGCACAATTGATACAGGCTCAAGAAGAGCGCTTGCGAGAATTAACCAGAGAATTAACGCCATTACAATCACCTTTATCAAATGTTAAAACTCTGTTACAGTCAGCTTTAGAAGAGCCAAAACTGCTGCAAGCAACGATTTCAGAAGTTGTACCTACATCAGTTTTACAATCAAAAGCATCTTCAGAGCAAGATGAACTCGATTCTAATAAAGAGGTATATTACTCAAAACTGCGAAATTTACTAGCAGCAGGTAAGTGGCAAGAAGCAGATCAAGAAACCAAACAGATGCTGCTCAAGGTTGCTAATATCGAGCAACAAGATAAATTTGAATCAGAACATTTCCACAACTTATCTTGTGAATATCTGCGTGGTATTGATAAACTTTGGCTGAAGTATAGCAAAGGACATTTTGGCTTTACTACCCAAAAGCGCCTATTTGAAAAAGTAGGCGGCAAACCAGGCATTGACGACTATAAAGCTTATTGTCGCTTTGGTGAAGAAGTTGGTTGGTTAGTCAAAAACCACTGGCTTTCTGAGCGTGATTTAAATTTTAGTTTAAATGCTCCTGCTGGTCATCTTCCTATAGCCGCTTTTTTTCCCTTAATTCGAGGTATTCGGTCAAAAAAATTGTACTTTTGTGATTTTTTGTCTCGAATAGAGACTTGTCAACACTAACCAATGAAAATGTTCTCTTAATTAGTAGGAACATAATCAGTAAATGCTTTTAAGTCGTTATTTTGGTGGAGCTTTATGGAACCTGAAATTGTTAAAAATGACACTGTTGTTGAAACTGAAGAAATCAAAGTAGAAAAAACTGAACCAGCGGAGGTAACGCCTTCTAATGAGCAATGGCTATTAGTCGGATATCGTATTTCTGCTTTTGTGGAAAAGCTACCCGGTTACTTTAGCTACTTTTTCGATGCTTACAAGCAACCATTAATAGTTATTGGTTCAATTGTTGGTGTCTTTGTCGCTTTCAAATTGATGCTAGCTTTGGTTAGTGCTCTTAATGATCTGCCACTTATTGCAGGTTTTTTGGAACTAGTTGGTTTAGCTTATGCAACTTGGTTCGTTTATCGTTATCTAATTAGTACCGAGAGCCGCCAAGAATTATCGGCTAAATTTCAAGAGATTCGGGAGTATGTTTTAGGAAAATAAAACTTGCTGGAAAGCGCTTGCTTTTGGGCTAAAAAGTGAGCGCCCAGCATCGGAAATTAAGCTGCAATTATGGTACAACTGTTACGGATATTCCTGGACTAACTTTAGTAAATAATTCTTCGATATCTTTATTGTGCATCCGTACACAGCCATGAGAAACAGCTTTTCCTACTGAACTTGGATTAGGTGTTCCGTGCAAGCCGATCCAATTTGTACCATCTGTCCAAAACCCAATCCAGCGACGCCCTAATGGGTTTTCTGGATCACCTCCGAGTATTGCTTCCCCACTTAGGGGGTTAATCCATTTAGGATTTTGCAGCATTTGCATAACTTTAAAGCTGCCTTTGGGTGTTTCCCAACCTGCTCTTCCTACTGCAACTGGATAGGTTTTTATAGGATTATTGTTTTGATACAAAGTTACTTGACGGCGGCTTAGACTAATTTCTAATCTAGTTATTTGAATATTTAAATCGAAGAGAATATCAGCTAGAGTTAGAGGCTTTTCTTGAGCTAGTAAAACCTCAGTATTAGAAAAGAAACTGAAGGCTAACAAGCTAAAAATAGTTAATGAGTGTTTTAACATCTAAAAGATCCGCATTTAAATCTAAAACATTATAGCAAGCCATCACTTCCGTTGTTTGCTGTTTGGTTTGGGTTTTTGAATTATTCAAAATCCACAATTTATCAGCTTTAAACAGAAGTGATAGTTTTTGTACCTCAACTCAAGATTTAAGACAGTCTTCTATTTTAATTAGTAACTAGACTGCCATTTTTGATTACCACAAAGCTCTAACACCTTGATCTGGTGCTTGTTGGGTTGCACCTGTGCTAGGAGTCATGGTGTCTTCTGGGGTGCTCATAGGTGCTGTATCAGTTGGGGCAACAGCAGGCGTATTCATGGGCATGGTACCATCAGGATTCACTTGCTGACTTGTGGTGCTACGGTTTTGTTGAGTCTCGACTGTAGTAGTACCAGTATTGATTTGGCGCTCAGTAGTATTAGAAGTGCCAGTATCCATTTGCTGGCTATCTTGAGTTTGTTGCATGAAGCGATCGTCTGTAGGCTTCCTGTCACCCGTCATTCCTGGAGTTTCGGCAGGCATGGTGTTCATCTGTTGGCTGCTGGCAGGAGTTTGTTGTTGCATGAAGCGATCGTCTGTAGGCTTCCTGTCACCAGTCATTTGTGGAGTTTCTGTAGAGGAACCACTATTACTTGGTGCCATTTGAGCAAAGGCAGGAAAGCTCATTAAAACACTTGCTCCGGCAACTCCTACGATGCTCAACAAAGTTGGGATTGATAGTTTGCTATTATTTTGCTTGTTCATAAATGCCTCTTTTAGGATTGGACAATTTTGAGCTTCTAGTTAACTTTGTTGATTTGTAATGTGTCTTTTTGAAGCTCTCCAAATAAGAGTAACTCTGATATTTTTTTAAGCAGTCTGTCTAAAGTACCGTATAAGTTTATAAAATTATGCACCCATAGGTATAAGCATTATTAAAAAAAAGCCGAGTTTTAAATTCTTCCCATGTTTATCTAATTTTAAAATCCACAAAAAAACAGTAGCCTCTCGACTACTGCTTGTTTACCTTTCTCTTTAATTAGTGAACTAAAAAGCTACCTTGCTAGACAGGCATTTTGCTAACTAGGCATTGTATTGATCTGCCGGGTCGCCATAAGGATCTTCGCTAGCCGGACGTACATCTCCATAGTCTGCTACTTGATCTGCCGGGTCACCGAATGGGTCTTCGCTAGCCGGACGTACATCTCCATATTGTCCGCGATCATCTTCTCGTGTGGAAAATCCTTGTTGCTCTTGTTCAGCGCTTTGGTCAAAATTTTCATCGCCGACAATTGCATCTTTAACCTTTTTGAAAAATCCGTCTACCATGATTGAGTCTCCTAAATTTACTTAGAGAACAATGGTCTAGATCTAGTAGTAAACCTGCTGAACACGAGGTATAAATTATTACCTGCTATTAGTCGGTCTAGCTACTATTATCAAACACTCAAAAAGAAGCTGACAGCTTACTAACTGCGTTCCAAGTTTAAGCCTCAAATCTTTTTATTGAGCAGGAGCTAACTGAGATTCTGGCAATTCCCGCGCTACATCACCTAAAGTCCGACCTGAAGTATTGTTGTTGTAGCCTTGAAATTCACGATACCTTTGGGCTTCCGATTCGGGAACCCGAATACCTTCTGATGGAGGCGTTACCCAATGCGCCCGATTTTGTTCATCTCGATAGTAAATACGCCCATTTTTGGAAAGGTAATATTTACCTTGCGCGCCCTTTTCCTGCTTATTTTTATGCTTGTTGTAGAGGTAGTAAAGTGCTGCAGCGCCTCCTAAAATTGCCACTTTTTGCCCAGTTGATAACCCTTTCTTTTTCGCTTGTGGAGGTTGAGTCACAGGAGTATTTTGTGTGCCGCTACCAACTCTTGAATCGTCAACAGGCGGTGGAATAGCAGTATCACGAGTATTAGAGCAAGCCGTAAAAAACGGTACCATCAAAACCATCGAAAGCAGCCATGCCAGATGGCGCAATCTTTTATGTTCTGACCAGTAGATGATATTCACTCTTGAATCTCCTGTTTGTGCGAGTTACCAGGACTAGATACTGTGAAAGTGTTTATGCAATATGCTGTTACAAAAAAGCTTGACTCTGTAGGGGGCAGGAATTAGTTAAAGCTAGCTTGAACATCAGGCTTAAAGAATTTCTTTACTACAGCATAAGCTCCAATTTTTACCTAATACAATACTCAACTCAAGCGTTGATAACTCCATCCAACTTTAGAGGGAGTTATCAACGTTTGCTCTTTCATCCTAAAGGAGTATTACGGATAGTGATATAATCGCGTCGGGAACCCTCGCAACTAACGTTTAATTAGTCTTCTTGAGTGATATTGTTCCTATTTGTAGTTGAGCATTTAAGGCTTGAGTTGTTGCACAATTGCGTCTAACGGGTTTACTTTCACTACATCTGGACGCTCTTGAGGTAAAGTTGTTAGGTAAAGCTTAATATTGGCATCATCAATCCAACCAGAATAATACTTTACACTAGTAGCATTTTTTGAAAGACTCAGCAAATCCAAATCACCTCTAATTGCAAAAGAGTTAGGTAGGCGATTAGGTAAAGATTGGTTAGAAGTAATTCCTCTAGGTCCACTTCCAACCAAATTTAACGCCACTTCATCTAAACCTCTGACAAAGTGAGAACCATTCCAATGCCATTCAGAGCCTGCCCAATAAAACGGCGGTTTTCCTGGCTGAGTTTTAGCGCGTATTTGCTCAACTTGTTGCGATAAAAACGTAACTCCTTGCTCATTTAATGTTGTTGTAAAACCTTGCGGATATCGGACTTCGTAGCGTCCTTTAGGATTTTGAAAATCTAATGGTGCAAACCACAAAACTTCCTGCATTTCTCCATTTTTATTGGGAGATAAAGTTGCCGCTGGATTTTTACTGCCGACAGAATTGTAAAGAGGAATTCCGGTTTTTGGTAGCTGAGTCACAAGGGCAAATCGCTGACAATTCCAACTATTAGGATCATCAGGGTTTTGCCATTTTACCTGACAAATTCCATTACCAGTACCTACCCAAAGCCGATCATTATCTAACTTTAGTTTCTCAGGAATTGCCCCAACAATTGGACTGTTGTTAACATCATAAAACTTGGTTTTACCTAATTTCAAGTTTCCTGGTTCAGGACGATAGGCAACAAGTCCCATTCCTGGTAAATAAGGATTACCTTCACCACCAATTTTTGTTGCCATCCAAAAAGTTAGATTATTAGCATTACCAGTAATAGCAAAATCGTTAATTTGTTGTCTTTTAACTGCTTCTGGTTGAATAATTACCGAACTATTCTTTTGAGGATCATAACTAACAATGGTGGCAATGCCATTAAATCCTTCACCTTGCTCATAAGCAACACTCCAAAACAATTTGTTATCATGCTTAAGAGCAGCAGTAACTTTTGGTACTCCCAAACTTTGACCAATTTTTTCTTGTCTGAGTTGATTAAGCGTATAAAGAGTTTGGCGTTGAGTTTGTTTGCTATCAGGAGAAATTAGCTCAAAGACAACTTTTTGAGGTTCGACTCTATTTTGTCCGAGCGGAAAAGGATTTGGTTCAAGTATAACTCGATATTGATAGTTTTTACCGTTGAAATCAATAGTTTTGAACCGAGGATTTGCTAGTTCCTTTTGATATTCTGCTCCACCTTTTGGGGGCTGCAATTCACTTGGCAAAGTTCCTGGTTGCACTGCCCATTTATTATTACCTCGACAGTAAACAAAATCATACTTTGAGGTTTGAAACTTTACGGTATTTCCCTCTGATATGATATTGCGGATCTGATAATTGAAGTTATCATAAAAACCTTGTGCCTTAGAGGTTTCTATGGGTAAAGTAGATGTGGTAGGGCAATCTTCTGTTTTGGCAATGGTTTGGGAAGAAAGTTTAGTTTGTGTAGCACAAGAACTTAGTAACAAAACTAAACTAAAAAGTGTAGTCTTAGGTTGTTTGGACATTGAAAAAATTGCTCACCCTTTTCTTTAAGAAAATTGAACAATTTGGGTGAATTCCTCCATAACTATTGACTACAAATTTAATTTGAGGGTTCCGGATGTAAACGTTGAAATTCTTTTTGTAAAAACTTTCCCCATTCAGCAGCAAGGGGAATCTCGGTAAAGGGAATTTTAATTGATTCGGCATCTGACAAAACAAATTCCAAAGCGATTTCTCGACCTTTATTCGGCAATTTTTCTAAATCAACAGCTTTGCCATCTACTAATAAATTAATCTTTTTAACTTCTTTCAAAGAAAAAGTTTGTAAATCAATTGGACTCTTGCGGGTTGGTTTTCCCCAGGTTAAATCATCACCTTTTTGTCCTAAAACTGCATATATATCATACTTTGCTCGCTCAAAATCCCCTGCCCAATTGCGATAAGCTTCAATTTTTTGATATTCATTCCAACCTGACCAAGCTAGCCAGAAAAAAGCAAATAATAAAGGTAGCCAAAGTAAACCGTGTATCATAAATTTAGAGAATTCCTTGAAGTTTTAAGTTAAATCCAGGCATGAGATCTTCCCCTGATAAACTACTAGGAGATTGTAATATTTCCACAGGCTGACCTGGACGATAAATTTCTACTTGTTGGTTTTTTCGATTCAGTAACCAGCCTAGTTTTGCACCATTATCTATATATTCCTGCATTTTCTTTCTTGTTGTTGACAAAGAATCAGTCGGGGAGAGTAATTCCACCACAAAATCAGGACAAATTGGTGCAAATTTACCTTGTTGTTCAGCAGTTAAAGCATTCCATCTTTCAATTTTTATCCAAGAAGCATCAGGAGAACGATTTGCACCATTAGGTAATTTAAAACCCGTAGAAGAGTCGAAAACAATTCCTAATTCATTGGTATCTGCCCAATTCATCAATCGCTGAGTTATTTTGCCGTTATGATTTCCAGTTTCACTGCCAGTTGGTGGCATAATGATTAATTCTCCTTGTGCAGTACGTTCAAATCGATAATCACGATTTTTCTGACAAAGTTCAAAAAACTGCTCATCAGTCAAATCAATCATCAATTCGAGAGTAGGAGGCAAAGTAATTATCGCCACATCCATAGATTTAGCTCCATAGCGGCTTAATAATGCCTAGTTTATTAGATTATGCAAGTTTCTCGCAGCCTGGTTGGGGTAGCAAAATCGTAAAACTTAAATGTTTGGGACACCGCCAACAAAGGTATAAGCTATCGTAGTGATACAAACTGGCGCGACGGACGGGTTGCCATGAGAAAGTTTTTGATAATATGTTTATTTGTCTTTGGGCTAGGTTTTGCCCTGTCCAACTTTCAAGGATTAGCCAACCAAGGCGAATTTAACTCGATTGTGCTGGACTTTCGCGAAGATATTCCAGCAGCAGAAATTGACCAAGAAGTAAACCTACTGATAAGCAAGTACAACCTTGCACCACAACTAAATAGTGAATTTTCCAAAGCTGACAATGTGTATATTGCCAAAGGCGATCGCACAACCATCGCCCAACTCAAAAAAGCAGGCGTCGGTAAATTCACAGAATACATCGAACCCAACTACATCTATAGCGCCTTTGAAGTTCCCAACGATCCCGAATACGGCAAACAATGGAACCTCCGCAGCATCAACATAGAACCAGCATGGGACGAAACCAAAGGTAGTGGCATCACCGTTGCCGTTATCGATACCGGTATCAGCCCCGTACCCGACTTAAAAGAAACCAAATTTGTCAAAGGCTATAACTTCGTTGACGACAAAGTTGAAGCCTACGACGATGCTGGGCACGGCACCCACGTCGCCGGTACAATTGCCCAATCTACCAATAATAACTACGGTGTCGCCGGCATTGCCTACGAAGCCAGCCTCATGCCCTTAAAAGTCTTAGGCGCATCTGGTGGTGGCACAGTTGCCGATATTGCCGAAGCCATTCGTTTTGCCGCCGACAACCAAGCTGATGTAATTAACATGAGCTTAGGCGGTCCTGGTGAAAGCCAACTCATGGAAGAAGCCATTAATTATGCCCACTCCAAAGGCGTCACCATCATCGCTGCGGCTGGCAATTCCAATCAAAACTCCGCCTCCTACCCAGCCCGCTATCCCCGCGTTATCGGCGTTGCTGCCCTCGACTCAGTGGGCATAAAAGCACCCTACTCCAACTTCGGTGCAGGTGTTGATATTGCCGCCCCTGGTGGTAGTGAAGCTGGTAAAATTCTGCAAGAAACCATCAACCCAGAAACCGGCGAAAGCATCTTTGAAGGCTATCAAGGCACCAGCATGGCAGCACCACACGTTGCCGGAGTTGCCGCATTAGTTAAAGCCGCAGGCATCACAGAACCCGATGAAATTCTGCAAGTCCTCAAACAGTCCTCACGAGTCGTCAAAGAAGACCCCCTAAACCATTTTGGTGCAGGTCATCTTGACGCCGCCGCCGCCGTAAATTTAGCTGTGCGTGGACAAATAACCTTCCGTGACTTCTTCCGCTGGTTACGCGACAACGGTTATCTCAATCCCCGCTTCTGGATTGATGGTGGCACACTTATGTTATTGCCAAAAATCGGCATGGTAATCGGTTCTTATCTGCTTGCCTTCATCTTGCGAAATTACTTCCCCTTTGCTTGGAGTTGGTCGCTATTTACGGGCTTAACAGCAGGAAGTTCTGGCTTATTTTTCCTGCGGAGTTTCTATATCTTTGACCTGCCGCAGTGGCCCTTCCGTGTTATGGGTAGTTCAATTCCAGAATTGGGCAGCACTATTCAAGGCAGCAGTGCGCTAAACCCGATTTTTGCCAGCGTCTTGATTCCTTTTATCTTAGTGGCGCTATTTTTAGGACACAATTCCTGGAAATGGGTGGCAATTGGTTCGGCACTCGGTGTTGCCAGTTGTTTAGCTGTTAGTGCCTTTGTTGCACCTAATGTGATGTGGTTGGGTACTGGCGTTATCGCCCAAGGATATTTGGTGATTAATGCCTTATTGTGCTTTGGACTTGCTTATTTAGCCGTCAAACCAAAGGAGCAAACTATATGAGTATTAAAGTAAATGGTGTCATCGAACGTAAAGGTTTTGGACCCGGAACTTGGGCACTAGTTAGCGAAGATGGCGACACTTATGAACTGAAGGATGCGCCATCGGAGTTGAAGAAAGCGGACTTAAAAGTAATGGTGAAAGGTGAGGTACGCGATGATGTGATGACTTTTGCCATGATTGGTCCAGTGTTGGAAGTGCTGTCTTTTGAAGTGAGGGAATAAAAGACCTAACCCCCCGCCCCCTTCCCTGCCAGGGAAGGGGGAGTAAGAGTAATTGATAATTTTTATTGACTCTTAAATCCTGTTCCCCTTTCCTTGTAGGAGAGAGGTTCTTTGAGATCAAACAATGCCGCAGAGGTTCTTTATTTAACCTACAAAAAAAATCCCTAGCTCAAACCGGTGAACCAGGGAATGTCAATCAGGGTGCATCTACCATTCCACTCTTCCATTTGGGTATATGATAATCCGGACAAATTTTACCTAAATAGTTCAACTAGTGGTTTTGCTTAAATTAGTTGTGATTTTACTTCAACCAAATAATACGGAAACTTATCACAATCAAATGAATCTATAAGTAAATATAGATATGGACTCTTCGTAACTTGTTAAAGCAACTAAAACCTTTAAAATTATTGAGTAAGAGTGACCCAGTAACAGTGGCGCAAGAATTTCACATTTCTGTTACTCCCCTAGGGGGTGATGACTACCTGGTGCGTATTGAACGAGTGGCGCCGGGGGTTCCCTTGGCGGAAGAACAAGTTCGTTGGTCTGTAGATGATTGGCTACTTTCGGCACGGCAGTTGATGAATGACCCGCTTTTGGGCGTTTTGCAAGGAAATTCCAGCTTTGGAGATGATATTTTTTTCCTGCCAGAATGGGATGAGCCGGTTAGTCAATCGTCGCTGAATTTGGTGGCGCTGGGTCAACAACTTTATAATGCTCTGTTTCAAGGTAGCCTGCGTGATAGCTGGATGATGGCACAAGCGATCGCTCAAAATCAACGCTCTGTCCTCCGTCTGCGCCTGGGACTAAAAGGCACAACCTTACCTAGGCTGCCCTGGGAAGTATTACACGCAGGCGATCGCCCTTTGGCAACTGGTACTGATGTTGCTTTCTCTCGCTACCAATTAGGTCCAGATTTCCGCCACCCTGCTTATGCTTCCAGCAAACCTCACCAACCACTCAAAATTTTAATGGTGATTGCAGGTCCAAGTGACCAGGAAAGCTTGGAACTTGCAGCAGAAGCAAGTCACCTGCAAGAAGAATTAAAAGCCCGTTCCCCGAATGAACCGCCAGCTATTCAATTAACTATTCTCGCTCAACCAGGGCGGGAACGCCTCACCCAGGCACTAGAACAAGGGCAGTATCAAGTTTTTCACTATTCTGGGCATAGTAATTTAGGCGATTCTGGCGGTGATGTTTACTTAGTTAGCGATCGCACCGGCTTAACGGAAACCCTCAACGGTGATGACTTAGCTGGCTTATTAGTGAATAATGGCGTTCAACTCGCCGTCTTCAACTCCTGTCGCGGCGCTTATATCGCCAACCAAGGCGACTCCAATCAAGATAAGAATTTAGCAGAAGCTTTAGTGAAACGGGGTATTCCCGCCGTCTTGGCGATGGCAGAGCGTATTCCTGATGAAGTTGCCCTAACCTTAACGCGCCTGCTGTATCGTAACCTCAATCAAGGCTACCCGATTGATCTAAGCCTGAGTAGGGCGCGGCAGGGACTGATTGCGGCTTATGGCTCCAATCAATTGTATTGGGCTTTGCCGGTGCTTTATCTCCATCCCGAATTTGATGGATTTTTAACTAGTTTTGCTGATGTCGCTCAGAACCGCGAGCAACTGTTTACACTAGATGATCCTCTAGAATCGCCATTGCCAAATGCTGACTCTTTATTTGGGCAACCATCACGACTCACTCCTACCCAGTTTTTGACTGAGCAGGATGATTTTGATGATGATATGGATGGTAGTTTAGCCGATGAGGATGATTTAGAACCTAACGATCCTGATGCTGATGATACCTCAGCCTTTATTCGAGATTTGTTGACTCAGCTTGATTCTAAGCCAGTTGGTGGTGAGGTGACGCCTGTGGTTAATAACCCAGCACCTCCACTGCCAGATTTTGTTAATCAGGAATTGCCACCGTCTTCGGCAGTAGCGCTGCCAACTCATTCCCCTGCCCCAGCACAACAACAGAATATTGTCAACCCCCATAATAGGCAAGCAAAGACAACGCCTCCATTTTGGCGACGTGTACAAGCGATACCCAAGCAATGGTTGTTATTGGGGGCAACTGGGGCAATGGCGATCGCTCTTTTGGGGACTTGGTTACTTTTTAACAAGCCTCAAACTAACAATTTAGTTAATCTACCGGTGGCTCAAGAATCATTAGATGGGACAAGTTCCCCTGTAAACTTAAAAACCACCGAGACTTCCAAACTAACGGCTGATGCTATTCAACAACTAAGTCAGGGAAATTTGGCAACCGGACAAAAAAGCGTTGAAGAATTACTAAACCGGGAAGCCTTACCCCAAGCCAAAGCCGCCCTAGATGTTGTACCAAAATCCCAAATTGACAAACCAGAAGTTAGTTATTTAAGAGGGCGTTTGGCGTGGCAGTTTGTCAAAAAAGACAGTAGAGACTTTAATATCAGTGATGCCCGACGTTATTGGGAAACTGCACACAAAGCACAACCCAAAAATTCGGCATATCTAACAGCACTTGGTTTTGCCTACTACGGCGAAGATAACTTTGAGCGAGCTAACCAAGCTTGGTTTGATGCCCTCTACCTGCTGGAAGACACCAAAGGCAAAACCGAGGCACAAGCTGCCCCGGTGAAAAAAGCAGCCCTGACCATATATGCTGGATTAGCAATGGGACTACGGCAATCAGCTCAAAAACAAGCGGCTGCCAAACGAGCTAGCTTGTTAAGTGAGTCGCGCAAGCTGCGTCAAAAAGTTTTAAAAGATGCACCGACTGATTTTAGTCCAGAAGCATTGAACCAAAACTGGCTTTGGACAGCAAAAACGATCAAAGATTGGCGATCAACAATAGGCGCTAAATAAATAGGCACGCTAAGTTGATTACGCCCTTGCTTACCTTCTTCCCATTAAAGAATCTAGAGACTGACGCTTGCGTAAATCTAGCAAATTCGCCAAACTATCATCACCTTGGTCGAGAGGATGGCTTTCCTCTGGTGATAAAACCGTAATCTGAGAACGTTTTTGCTCAGATGCTAGCGGACTTATTGCTGTTGTAGTGGCAGTTTGTCTGACTTTAGCAACTGGGCGTTTTTTTACCTGCCGTCGTTTCTTGGTAATTGTGGCAGGAGAATTGAGGCGTCTCGAAGCTTGATGACTGCGAGCCGAATTTTTGAGAATATAAACAAACAAAAAAGAACCAGAGGCACAACCAATAGCGATCGCCGCGAACAACGATAATGATAAGTCTTCTCTTGGTGTAGAAATCTGAACGGCGGCTGGTGCAGGTGTTGGCTTTGGTGTATCTTGTTCCATTGGTCCTGGAGTTAACAAACCCAGAGCCGCAAAACTACCAACAAAAATTAAGCTTGTCCAAAGTCCCCCCCAAAACAGAAATGGATGTTTTTGAATCAACTGTTTGAGAGGGTGTGAATTGTCTAGCTGTTCAGGAGAATGATCAGATGGGTTGAGCATCGACGCCCCTAGCGGTCAAGTTTATAAGTTTTGAAACATGATCCGTGATCTAGTTTCGATTTTACAAGGATTTTTACTCCCGTAAAACGGAATTCTAGCACGGCTACCGATTCTCTCTCCTGTTCTCGTGAAAAATCTCCATATCCCTAAAGATGCGCTACATTGGCAATCGCCATCAGTAATTTAACCAGGAAAAATATGGGGATCATAAATTCCACAGTCGGCAATTCATTAGAGGCAGAAGCTGCCAACCCAGAGCAACCCCAGCCACAATTAAGCCATGTCCCCGCTTTAGCTCAACCCAAAGAGCCTGTTTGGAAAATTGAAGATAGCGAAAAACTTTATCGTATTCAAGGCTGGGGAGAGCCTTACTTTTCGATTAATGCCGCAGGTCATGTTACAGTTTCTCCCAAAGGCGATCGCGGTGGTTCTCTCGATTTATTTGAACTAGTTGAATCTCTACAGCAACGCAATTTAGGACTACCTTTACTGATTCGATTTTCTGATATTTTAGAAGACCGCATTGAGCGCTTAAATGCTTGTTTTGCCAAAGCGATCGCTCGTTATAGTTACCAAGGCAAATATCAAGGCGTCTTTCCTGTCAAATGTAACCAGCAACGCCATCTCGTTGAAGATTTGGTGCGTTTTGGTCAACCGTATCAATTTGGTCTAGAAGCGGGTTCTAAGCCAGAATTGATGATTGCTCTGGCAACTCTCAAAACTCCTGATGCTTTACTAGTTTGTAATGGTTACAAAGACTTTGAGTATATTGAAACTGCACTTTTGGCAACCCGATTAGGGCAGAAACCCCTAATTGTGCTTGAACAACTCGAAGAAGTGCAATTAGTAATTGAATGCTCACGTCAACTAGGAATTGAGCCAATGTTGGGAGTTAGAGCAAAACTTAGTACCAAAGGCACCGGTCGTTGGGGAGATAGTGCCGGCGATCGCGCTAAATTTGGTTTAACAATTCCCGAAATCTTGAGCGTTGTTGATCAACTAAAAGCAGAAGGAATGCTCAATTGCTTACAACTGTTGCACTTCCATATTGGCTCACAAATTTCAGCAATTGGTGTAATCAAAGACGCCATACGAGAAGCTAGCCAGATTTATGTGGAATTAAGTGCAATGGGCGCAAATATGCAATACCTCGATGTCGGTGGTGGCTTAGGAATCGACTACGATGGCTCAAAAACCAACTTCCACGCCTCGAAAAACTATAATATGCAAAATTACGCCAACGACATAGTTGCCGAGGTTAAAGAAGCTTGTGAAGGGCGTCAGTTGCCAGTGCCAGTTTTGATTAGTGAAAGTGGCAGAGCGATCGCTTCCCATCAATCGGTGCTAATCTTCGATGTACTTGGCACAAGTGATGTCCATTCCCAAACTCCCACACCACTACAAGAAAAAGAACATCTGATCATCCGTAATCTTTGGGAAACTTACCAAACCCTGAGTCTGGAAAACTACCAAGAAGCCTATCACGACGCCATTCAATTCAACGAAGAAGCCAAAAGCCTATTTAGTCTTGGTTATCTGACCTTAATTCAACGAGCAAGAGCCGAGCAATTATACTGGGCTTGTTGTCAAAAAATTCTAGAAATTTCTCGTACTCAAGATTACGTCCCCGACGACTTGGAAGACTTGGAAAAAAGCATGGCGTCAGTTTATTACATCAACCTTTCGGTGTTTCAATCAGTGCCAGATGCTTGGGCAATTGAGCAATTATTTCCCATTATGCCGATCCATCGCCTTGATGAAGAACCAACAAGACGTGGGACATTAGCCGATCTTACCTGTGATAGCGATGGTAAGATTAACCAATTTATTGACCTGCGGGATGTTAAATCAGTTTTAGAACTTCATCCCCTAAAAGCTGAAGCGACAAAAGAGCCTTATTACTTAGGACTTTTCTTGGCAGGTGCTTATCAGGAAGTCATGGGTAATTTACATAACTTGTTTGGCGATACTAATACGGTTCATATCCAATTGACACCAAGAGGTTATGAAATTGAACAAGTTGTCAAAGGCGACACGGTAAAAGAAGTTTTGGGTTATGTACAGTACGACGCTGAAGACTTAGTAGAAAGTATCCGCCGTCGCACCGAAAAAGCTTTACAAGAGAACCGCATCACCTTAGCAGAAGCACAGCGCTTGTTACAAAACTACGAACGCAGTTTAGGAAGTTATACCTATTTAAGTTATTAGGGCAGATCCCCGACTTTTTGAAAAAGTTGGGGATCTAGCGCATTAATCAACAATTTAAGTATTGCTGCCCAGAATTTCTGCGATCGCTTGTTGTTCAGCCGGTTCTTGCAGTGGTAAACCACGGCGGGTATCGGTGATCAACCAGTCCAAAGCTGCTGCTTGTACGTCAATAGTTGATCCTAGCTTGTCCACGCAGTAGCGACCAAACACCAGTTTGTCCACCAAGCGAACACCTGCTCCCAAACGTGAGTATTCAAAAATCACGCTATTATCTACCGTGGCGCCACTACAAATCCAGCAATTAGGACCAATCATGGCAGGACCAATGATCTTTGCCCCGTCCTCAATATGAGTCATACCGCCGATATAAACAGGACCTGTGATATCAACTTTGTCCCAATTTACCGCCACATTCAAGCCCGTATAAATACCGGGAGCAACTTGTTTGCCGGGAACCGAAACATTTTTAATTTCACCCAACAAGACAGAGCGAATAGCGTGCCAATAGTCTGGGACTTTGCCAATATCCACCCATTCAAAATCCATTGGTACAGCGTAAAAAGGCGCACCCATTTCCACAAGTTTAGGAAATAAATCAGCACCAATGTCAAATTCCTTACCAGAGGGTATATAATCTAACACTTCAGGCTCAAAAATATAGATGCCTGTGTTGATGTTGGTGCTCAGGGCTTCTTCTACTGAGGGCTTTTCCTGAAAGGCTTTGATCCGTCCCGTATCATCGGTGACGACAACGCCGTAGCTTGGAACCTGCTCTCGTTCCACAGATTTCATGACAACTGTAGCAATCGACCCTTGTTGCTTATGCCATTTCACAGCTTCTGTCAGATCCAGGTCAATCAAAGCATCGCCGCACAAAACGACGAAGGTATCGTCAAAAAAAGGATAAAAGTCCTGAATACGGCGCATTCCTCCGGCAGAGCCCAGAGCTTCGCCCACCAGTTTACCATCGACAATTCGTCCCTCAAACGAATAGGCAATTTCCACCCCAAATCGTTGTCCGTCGCGGAAATAGCTTTCAATTTCATTAGCCAAGTGACTAACGTTGACAACAACTTGGTCAAAACCATGTTGTCGTAGTAGTTCTAGTAAAAATTCCATCACAGGCTTTTGCATGATGGGAATTAAGGGCTTGGGAATGGTGTATGTAATTGGGCGAACGCGAGTTCCCTTACCAGCCGCCAAAATCATGGCTTTCATGAATTTATATCCTCAACCTAGGCAACAGATTATCGAGCTTGGTCAATTGAGTTTGATTTTAACGAGTCCGTCGCGAAAAGAGCCGGACTGTTGTGTTATGAGATTAATCACTATGTACAAAAGCAAGATGACACCGACCGAAGGTAACAAAACAAGAAATTAGCTTTCGTATTTGCCTAATCTAGGCAAAATCGTTGGTGAGCGAGCAACCCTGGGAAATTTGACTGGATGTAGTTAATTTCTGCAGAAAAAAGCCACATCAGAACGGGAATTAGCGATCGCCAATTAGCTT
The DNA here is from genome assembly GCA_049671305.1 of Coleofasciculaceae cyanobacterium. GTDB lineage: Bacteria > Cyanobacteriota > Cyanobacteriia > Cyanobacteriales > Coleofasciculaceae > CADCTM01. The sequence continues at coordinate 44,726 of JBATUR010000104.1, read as the reverse complement.
TCTTTTTGGAAATCGCTTGCCAAAGTATAGCTTGCTCACCTCTTTTATGTGCTAATTTCATTTCAATAGTTTTGATGTCATGGCAGCTTACGGATATGTAAGTCTTGGTAGAATTCCTCTTGAGATAACTCCACCTTCGATTGAGCCGATAACAAAAGTAGTGCCCAGAAGACACCCACTCGGTCATCTGTTCTTTCTACGGTTGGCTCAAAACCGCTTTTGGACAAATTGATCTCATCGTCTGCGTTAGCTTCATCGGTATCCCGAAGGTTTGGCAGGCTTCCCGGAGATTGGGATGCCTCATCTAGCGCAACTAATGGCAACGTCCACCACTCTAACAGTTGGTCTAGATTCAGCCAATCTTTTCCAGCAGATAATTGTTGCCAATGACGATAAAGAAAGACTTCTAGACGGGCGGCAATTTCTGTGAGATTTTCATCATGAGCTAAATGAGCGATCGCTTGTGCCGTTTGTGTCCGAGATGCCGCTCTCGGCGGCTTCGGGCGTGGGTTAAGGTTATTTTCACCCAATTGGGCTGCCATCTGCTGCAACTGCTCAATCAACTCAGCCAGCGTGACTGGGCGCTTTTTGGGTGGTGGGGCAGCGGCACGGCGTCGCAAATGACGCTCTAGATGCAAAGGCAAGCGAGTTCCACCGCCGTCATCAAGTTCCTCGTCTTCTTCAATAATTTCTAAGACTTCTGGTTCCCCCAAACGTGCCAAAGTGTCTGCTTTTAGTAAAACCAGCATTGACGCCCACAAAAAAGCCTGCCCCGACTGAGACAAATCAGCATCACGCTGTGCAGGGACTTCAGGATCTAATGCTAATCCACTTAAATAGCGGTCGATCACTTCAATTACCTGGACATCCCAAGGATTAATTTCCCCGCGCTGCGCCAAGTCAATCAAAAGAGCGATCGCTTGATTAGCTGATGTTTCAGTCATTTGGAATTGATAAAAGTGAGGTAAACAAAAAAAGAATAACTAATAACTAGAGAAGGCTAAATTAAATATAAACAAGCTTTGCAGTCCTCACCATCTAACTTTAAAAGAATATATGGAGTCACAGCAAAAACATTTTGGAAAATGGTGCAAGTAGTGCCGAACGCAAAGCAAGGCAGTCAAGGAATTAACCGCTATATAGCTAACAGCCGCACTCCTGATAAAAAGCCGAGGAAAGGTAATTTAACTCAAGAATAAGAGCAAAGCAATAGAACCCATGCTAGAGAGAGAATAAAAGTTGAGAATGTGATTCAATTCTTGTAAATATCGAGGATTCTATCTAGTGGGTATCGGAATCGCCGCAAGCGGAATGGAAGAGCGAATACACCTGATTGCGGCGATTTACAACTACGAACTAAAAAGGGCAAAAAATTTTTAATTCCGCAAGAAGTCTACTAAATCAAAGCGACTTTTCTTCCCCCTGCTCCCAGCAAGAACTGCCCCCTACTGTCACAACGACGGGATATTTTTTTAGTTGGAAGTCTCTTAATAGCGCAGGATCGCAGCGATCGCTTTATGTTCAGGTACATCTCCCTGTTCTACGGCGTAAACCGTTCCCCCATTGGTGAGGGTATGTAGTGCCGCTAGATCGAGCAAATCTTCGTCACCTGTTTCCTGTTGAGCATGAATCTGAATGGAATTTGCTTCTGGATTGAATACTCCCCAAACAGTTTGATCGATAGGCACAAACAAGGTTTCAACACGCTGGCAATAAGCGGCAGTTACGACTTTTTCGATAGTATTAGCCGTTTGTTCGCCACCTTGTAGTTCCTCGTAATGGGAAACTTTTGATACTTTGGCGAGATCGAAATAGGGTTGTGCAATCTGCCAAGCCTGGGTATGCAGTTCGTCCAGCGTCAAAGTTTCTGGATTACCAGTGATACCATCAGGTAGCAAATTGGCATAAGTATTTGCCTCGTGATAAATCGGCAATAGATAATCAACTCCTACCAAAATTAGCGGTGCTTGCTGGTTTTTGAAGAAAGACTCTAAACCGTTGTTAACTTGGCGAAAGTAACTCAATAAATCATTTTTGCGATCTTCGTTGCCGGCTCCTTGTCCATGAAAAATCGCACTATTGCCTTTTGATGAGCCTGTATGTGTTTGAAGGCTTTTTTGGGGATCGTCGTACTGCAAGGCTGCTGCGATGTTGGTGGGTACATCCGTTAACCCTTCGGCTTCGCTCAGGGTTAAAGCCGAGCGAAGCCGAGGCTTTAACTCAACTTCTTTCAGGTGATAACGAGTTCCTTGAAATAACCGAACTTGGTTTTGGCTCAAGGCTAGAACAGAAAATGTCCCATCCCCGGACATTAATTGCAGTAGTGGTTTGATGTGGAAGCGATCGCCAACTACCGTTAATTCAGGGAAAGCGATCGGTAAACAGTAGTAGCGGAACTGATTGGGAGATAGAAAAATTGCCAGTCCATCGCTTTGATGTTGCCAGAAGTGATATGTATCTAGCTCATGAATGGGTTGCAGCAAATCTTTGGCATCCTGTTCGGGCAGTCCCAGCGCCAGCAATTTTTCGACCGCTTGTCGAACCAAATTCTTTAACCGAATCGGATTTTGCTGGGTTTCGATTCCTAAACGCTCCATTGGCGCATAGATCGAGATACAGGTCTTTGATGCTGTGGTTAAAGTGGTTAATTCATCAATAGTGAATGAGTTCATGATGTACCTTTTTAGTAAATGTTTTGATCGAGCTTGTATCAGGTTTTAATCAATGGCCAATCAGGGTTTGCCATTCCTGAATTGCAGTAGAGGGAACAGATAAGCTGACGGATTCACCGTCGATGGTTGGTAATGTCAGTTGCAGGGAAATCTCCGCTTGTAACTGAGGTAGGGCAAGCTTAATGTCATATTCTCCGACATTCGCTGGGGCTGGTGTGTCCTGAGAAATTTCGCTAGAAATATCCTTGGCGGTTAGAGTTTGCCCATAGATGTTGTCAAGGTAAGCGGTTGAGTGCGATCAAATTCCACCGCACCAGGAAAGCCCACGACGCGCAGAGAGACAGTAGAACTACCTTCGGGATGGATGCGCTTAAAGGCGATCGCCTGCCAGGAATTTCCGTTTTGATCTTGCAGGGTTTGTCGGGATTGGTAGAGCATTTGCCCTGGATATTCTTCGATTTGCGTCAAAGAGGCAAAAGCGGGTAAGGGACTTCAGATAACCAGTGAAACGCAGATTAAAGCAGCTAGCAGCCAGCGCAGCGGGTGAATTTTCAACCCGTTAAAGCAGATAGAGTTCATCACAAAAATCCTATTAAAGTAAGTTAAAAGCTTTGGCAATTGCAGAGTAAAAATTCGGAATTTTAACTAGAAGCGATCGATTCTCCTGCGGTTTTCCAACCTGCAAAGCTAGGTGGAAACCCCTGGACATTCTTATAACCCAATAAGTGCAGTGTCATTACTCCCATTGCCGCTCGATAACCGGCGGAACAGTACAGCACATCGCGGGCTATCGTGCGGAATTTGCTCCAGATTGTGCGCTAGGGTTTGGAGGGGAATATTGATGGCATGAGGTATATGTCCAGACTTATACTCAGAGGGTTCTCGCACATCCACCAACATGGTTTGAGGGTTCTTTAATCGTTTTTTTAACCCTTCGATATTGGCGATCATGTAATAGCCTGGTGGAATCGATGTGAGAAAGCGATCGATTGTTGATTCCAGATTTACGGTTTTTTCAGACATTGTTTGCATCTTTTCTGGAAAGATTGGTTCAGTTTCTACGAGAGTTGCTGCGAGGATCGGGTTTTGCCCAATGCCAACCAAAAAACAAAAACATAGTGCAAAACCCAGCAATATCGTCGTCTGAATTGATTTCTTAAAGCTCATAAATTTTTCCTAAACTCCTAGTGAAAATTTGAGCCGATTCGATCTATTTCCTTTCAGGTTTTGTGCATTCATCTCTGACTCCTGGGAAAATTTATTGACTATTAGCTAGACAGAGGCGGGTCAGTTCTCTGATTTGCTTGGTCGTGCAGCCGTCCGAGAGTGCTATCGATCGATCTGGTCAATTTATCGGCAGCCCCGTCCACAGCTTGGTCTAAGGTCGCTGCCTGATGTGTTACCGCAAGGGGTTGGAGTCCTTCGAGGCGGGCTTCGATCATGCAGCGCATATCGTCATCGCCGCCCTTCTTGTCGCTGTTCTCATCGCTCAGGTGAACATCAACGTGAGTGATGCGATCGCTAAATCGGCTCAGGCTCTCTTCCACTACACCATTAACCTGAGTGGCTAGTGCTTCGTGACCTTCGATGTTATGTCCGGTATGGATTTGGATTTGCACGATGTTTTCCTGTTGTAATTGTGATTTGCTTAATATTTAGATGGAATGACTGAATAATTATTAGCACGCCCAAAATTCTGTTGATTAGCCCAATCTTTACCTAATCGCCCCTTGTGCGTAGTTACAAGAAGCGTACTATTGGGCTGCAAGAAAAATGGGTGAACCGTGAGTATTTAGTTGTCTATTCTTCTCCAGTCTTGGTTATCGCGTAATGATCCTCCATGATGATCACAATTCCCCATTGCCATCCTTTCACCCTTTACGGTTCTATAATGTGTAAGACATTGACCCTTCTTATCCCAAACTTTAAGCTTGACATTTTGAGTATCTCCACGAAAAATATCTCCGCCAATACTCTTCTATAAATTTTTCTTGTCATTATTCTGGTTTCTTATACACGGCTTAAAAGTCAATAGCCGATTATCAAATGCGGATTTTTGGCAGGTCTTCACCGTGCTGTTCTATTGGCAAAGTGTTGCCGAATCTTGGCAGCGAGCTCATACCTTAAACCGCGATTCCTCCAATCACGGATAGCAGAGTGCTCCCAGACTTGAGATTGAGGTTGAGATTTGGATCAAAACTCGCGAAACCTAAAATGAAGGGAAGAAACAACGGTTAAAACAAGCTGTATCCAAAAACCACTTCACCACAATGTTCGGAGTAAATTAGCAGCTTATCGCCTCTCTAAAGGATGAGATTTTAACTCCAGGTGGCTAGACATAATCCATTAGACATTTCCAAAATAGAATCAAGGAGTTTTTATAGGATGCGAACATTCAATATTTTTTCTAAATAATTGAAAAGCCAATGAGCAGTATATAGGAATACATTGATAAAAACCCACAAGAGAGCAAGCGATTAATTGGACTAGAGTATCAACAGTAAACCTCTTATAAGAATAGAAAAAGTTGGCTAAATAATAGTTAGAAAATTTAACATTTGTAAATGGGAATAAATGCGATATATAAAAACTTTAAAGCTAAGTCCATCTGAGTTTAAAAGAATGTATGGAGTCACGGCAGAAACCTTCTGGGAGATGGTGAAAGCGTTACGGGATGGAAAGCAAGGGAGTCGTGACAGTCATGATTCTATTCCAATACCTGACTCTTGCTTGTTAACTTTCAAGTACTGGAGAGAGTATAGAATATATTTCAATATTGCCCAAAACTTGGGAATGCATGAGTCAACAAGCAAGAGTCAGGATTAAAGTTGAAGATATGATTAGATTGCTGAAAGTGTTCCGAATTTTATCAAGTCGTTATCGGCATCGGAGAAAGCGGTTTGGATTACGAGTTAATCTAATTGCTGGCATTTACAACTATGAGCTGAAATTAGCTAGTAAATTCTAATTCCGCAAGAGGTCTATTTTACAGGAGAAAAAAAGCATATTTTGCCCTTGCTACTGTTTTAACTTTCCTGTTTTCATTTGTCTTGCATTTGTCTTTGCTAGATTACTTAATAAAAGGTTCCTGCTGCCCAACGGTGGCATTTGGTTCCGAATCAGTTGGCATCATGTCTGGCGGCTGTAGACGAATCGCATCGAGGGTACCTTTAATTGTGCCAGCAATGGGTACAGCTATAACTACACCCAAGACACCTGCAATCTTTGCACCAAGTAATATAGAAAGAAAAATCAAAAGAGGGTTAAGTCCAATAAATTCGCCCATTAATCTGGGGGCAAGAATATTGTCTTTAAGCTGCTGCATAATTGTGGCGGCAAATGCTACTTGTAGCCCTACCCAAAAATTATTGAGCATTACTAAAATTGTCACCAAGCCGATGCCCAAGGTTGCCCCAATAAATGGAATTAATTGAGCTATACCAATTAAAAGAGCAAATAAGAGAGCAAAAGGCACCTTTAAAATTAAAAATATTGGCGTTAATACCGCAAACATTGACAACCCTAACAAGAGTTGACTAATAAAAAAGTTTTGAAAGTTTAAGCGTAGAGATTCACTAAAAGGAATACCAACTTGTGGAGGCAAGAAACCAATTAAACTTTGCCAAAGACTGCCACCATATAACAACATATAAAACGACAGAACAAAGATCAACACAGTGTCAACTAGTCCCGATAAAGTACCCAAAGCAAACCCCAACACCTGAGTTGCCAAAACCTGAACTTGACTTTCAATATTGGCGTTGAGACGATTGCTAAAGGCTTTTAGATCAATCGGCAAATTTCGCTGTCTGATCCAGGAGTGCCAACGGTCGAGATTAGCATTACTCGCTTCCAACCAAGCCGGAATATTTTTCAAAAGTTCTGCTGTTTGGTTAATTAAAATGGGTACTACCGTAATTCCCAGAATGATTAAAAGCGTTAAAGTCAAGAGCAAGACCACAATCACTGCCTGAGAGCGACTGCGGTAAAATCTGACTAACATTTTGACCGGATAGTTCAGTAAAAATGCCAAAATTGCCGAAATAACTAAGACTGTAATTAGCTGCCTAAAATAGCTAAATACTTGAGATAAAATCCAGATGTTGAGTGCGATGAGAGGACCACTCAGACCAAGAAGTAGGAGACGTTGTATATAGGCTGAACGGCGCATCACAGACCCTTTGGTATGAAAAGAATGAAGTTGGATTTTGGATAATACTAAATAATAATAACGAGAGGCAATTTTATTGATGGATACAAGCGTAGCGGATTTACGTCAAGAGTACACTTTAATCGGACTCAATGAAGCAGATGCTGACCCAGACCCCTTTGTGCAGTTTAAAATTTGGTTTGAGCAGGCACTTTTGGCTCAACTGCCGGAACCGAATGCCATGACAATTGCTACGGCGTCATTAGATGGTAAACCTTCTGCCCGGATGGTTTTGCTAAAGGATTATGATCAGCGAGGTTTTGTATTTTATACCAACTATGACAGTGATAAGGGGCAACAGTTACTGCAAAATCCCTGGGGAGCGATCGCCTTTTGGTGGGCACAATTAGAGCGCCAAGTCCGCATTACAGGGCGCGTTGAGCAGGTGAATGATGCTGAGGCAGATCAATATTTTAATAGCCGTCCCAAAAGTTCGCAGCTAGGTGCTTGGGCTTCTGCTCAAAGCCAAGTCATCCCCAACCGGGAGGTATTAGAGCAGCGCTTGCAGGAACTTAAAGCAGAATATGAAAATAAGGCGGTAATAAGACCGCCTCACTGGGGGGGTTTTCGTGTCATTCCTGGTCAAATTGAGTTTTGGCAAGGGCGTCCTAGTCGGTTACATGACCGATTGCTCTACCATCGTGGTGAGGATGGAGTTTGGTTGAGGCAACGGTTGTCGCCTTAAATTAAGTCAGGCTTGTTGGGAACCCTTAGTTAATTTGCCCCAAAGGAGAACTGTCATAATTGGCTAAGATATCGGCGGGATCGTTGTAGATAGCCAGCGCCATTTTCAGTTGCTGATCCTCAAAACCGCCACAACGCACCGCAATTAGTCCGACGCCAGCAGCCTTGGCTGATTGAATGTCATAAGGCGTATCACCAATCATCAAGACTTGATTTGGCGTCATTTTCAGCTTACTCAAAGCAGCTTCGATAATATCAGGTGCAGGTTTAGAAGCTTCAGCATCGCTTGATGTTGTGGCTTCTTTCAATAAATCATCAACTTTTGCAGCTTTGAGCAAAACCGAAAGTTCCTCTTTTGTCGCGGAAGTCGCAATAATTAGTTTTAAGCCAGCCGACTGCATCTGCAAAATTAAGTCTCGTGAGCCTGGTGCTGGAGCTAAAGACGAACCAAAATGTTCAATAATTAATTTTTTACGGTTTTCGGCGATCGCTTTGCCATCCCCTTCTTCATCATTAAGAGAGGGCACCAGTATCGAGATAACTTGATCGCCCCCCATGCCAATTAGTGGACGCACTTGCTCAAACGACACATCATAACCATAAGCCGCAAACGACTCAACCCAAGCTCGGGCATGAGCATCATTGCTTAAGACAAGAGTGCCATCAACATCTAAAATTACCGCTTGTAATTCCATCATAAAATCCCCGGTGATTAGTTTAAAAGTCAAAAGTATAGAGCTTGCCAAAATCTCGCTTGCACCAAACAACTGCTAATTAATCAGTGATGGCAAGAATTAAAAAATGCGATTTTCTGCTGTTATGTCTGTACATATCGCTGTTACCATTCTTAAGAATTTAGCGCTGCTGTATTAACTTTTTTTACTGTCATGGTTTTGACACACAAAAAACATATAAACGTCTTACACATCCAAGTTAATTATGAGTATTCTTAGCTCTGGGTTCTTTATCATCTGTCGAGGAGAATAAAAATGCTCGTCAATTTTCCTAAAATTAATTACCGTTATGGGACTGCTTGCTTAATACTGCTAACGGCTCTGACTGTTTCTAGCTGTGCCAAAAAAGTAGACGATATCGCAAGCAATGCTCCTGGCGACTCTACGGCACAAACAGATACTGCTGGTACAACCGCTCAAGATCCAACCACCACTGGAGCGAAAAAAGCTAAAGCTAATACCAAACTATCTGCTGAAGCTAAAAAACTAGGTGTGACGCCAACTGGTACAACTTGTCCTACTACCGCACCAATTAAGGGCAACATTAACAAAAAGGGAAATAAAATTTATCACGAAGCCAAGGCAAAAGGCTTTGACAAGATTAAACCAGAAATTTGTTTTGCTGATACCGCGACAGCTCAAAAAGCTGGCTTTGTCGCTACTGCTGCTAAAGCAACTAAAACTCCTTAATCTAGTGTGGAAGTCATACAGTTAGTCAAGAGCAATTTGATTAATTTTAGATAATCAACACATCTTCCGGATACGCTCAGAAACCACTTGCATATAGAAGTGGTAGATGCACCCTGATTTTACCCCTGGTTAATTTAACTGGGGGTTTTTTGTGACAACTTTTCGGCTCATAACAATAGGGCAGCTTATCGTATTTTTGGCTTCAGTTGGTCACAAGCACAACAAGTATTACGAGTGATAAGTTGAGCTAAATTTTGTTTTCAATCGCTTACTGTTACTTACTCGCAAAATCACAAGATTGAACATAATTTAGCGCTAATACACCGTTTCTTGAGATTTGCGGCGGAATAAATTAACTAAACCAATTAAACCAAACAAGCCTAACCAACCCCAACTGGAATGACGTTTTGTGGTTACTACCTGAGTGCTTTGAACAGAAGTATTTTCAGTTGTTGTACCCAAGGTTGTACTAGGAGTTGCTACGTCGGGAGTAGTTGTTGTAGTTGTATCACCAGGTGCGGTTGTTGTACCGAAACCATTACTTGTGCCAGTTGTACTACCAGGGACTGTTGTCGTGCCGTTGGATCTGGTTGGGATGTCTGGAGGAGCAACTCTATTAGTAGTTGTGCCACCAGGAACGGTAGTTGTATCAGTTGTACTGCCAGGAGAGGTCGTTGTACCGAAATTTGACGTACCAGTTGTACTACCAGGAGAGGTGGTTGTGCCAAAATTTGACGTACCAGTTGTACTGCCAGGAGAGGTCGTTGTACTTGTACTGCCAGGAACGGTCGTTGTACTACCAGGAGAAGTCGTTGTACCAAAATTTGACGTACCAGTTCTACTACCAGGAGAGGTCGTTGTACTTGTACTGCCAGGAGAAGTCGTTGTGCCAGGAGCGGTGGTTGTACTGCCAGAAGGATAGTTTGTACCGAAATTTGATGGACCAGTTGTGCTTGTACCGGAACTGGAACTACTCCCGGAAGATGAGCCAGTTTGAGCCGAGCTAGGCAGAGCCAGAGGACTCAGAGTAAGAATTAAACTTAGAGTAAAAGCGCCAGGGAAAATAAATTTAGACAGATTAGAATGTTTCATCGGAAGCGTTCCTCATTAATTCTTGATTTTGGAATTCACCTCAAGAAGGTATGACAAGAAGTAGGCTCTACACCGAGTTAAATCTCAAAAGTTTAGTGATTGTACTGGCTCCTCTTCTAGATAACTAAAATAAAATTGCTTATGCCTCAACCTTTAGAGAGGTAAACTAATTAGTCGATATCTTTCTTTATTAGTATTGCGATTGTGCAAGATAATTTATTAAGCTTTCAAAGCTGTAATTTTGGTAATTTGAGTAGGTTAAATTCTTTATAAGTGACCGATTTATTATTTATTACTAAAAAAATATTCGGCTGAATTTAAGTTACTAGTTGTATTGGTTACTCAAGCGCTTTAGGGAGTAGGTTGAGCGGCAGAGGGACTTATTATAGGTGTTACTTGTGTGGGTGTTGGTGTTGCTAATAAGTTCGTGGAAGTAGTTGGTGTGGGTGTTGCTAACGGTTGTATGAGTATTGGTGTTGCTAACGGTTTTAGTGGTGTTGGTGTGGGTGTTTCAGCTATTGGCTTCGGTGTTGCTAATGATTCTCTTAAGCTGTTTGGCATGGGTGTTTCTACTATTGGCATCGGTGTTGCTAATGATTCTGTTGGTACAATTGGATAATCGATTGGTGGTAAGATTGGTCGAGAGCGGTGTGTAAAAACTAAAGGTGATTTATTAGTAGATAATTCGGCTTCTCCTGTAGATACAAATCGTCTAGAATTGAGTGATCTACTGATAGTTGGTGTAATAGTAGGTAAGGGTTTTTGTAAAGTTGATTTAGTTGAGGTATTAGGGACAAATTGTTTGGTTTTGACTGAAGTAATGGTTGGTTTGGCTAGTATTTGGGAAGAGATGTTTTGCTCTGGTTGAGGTTTTTTTAGAGATAATTCAGTGGTGGAAGTTGGGGGTTTTGCTAAAGATGGTAATAAAGGTGTTAAGACGTTTTTCTTTTTCTGGAAGGTTTGAGGTGAGTTATTACTTGATGGTGTCGGTATGATTGAAATAGGCGGACGTGAACTATTTTGATTAAATAGTAGTAAACTAGCTGCAGCACCCACAGCCATCATACTTCCCATTACTAGAAGCCTTGTTGGCATATCATCTCCACGATTTGTTTGTACTTAAGGATGTTTTTTAGTAATAATATGAGATCAAGTGTTTTGCCTAAGACTGCCCCTAATAGTTTCTAAATTAGTATGATTTCACATTTTTTTTGAGATCACAAGAGAAAGGGGTAATCAGTCTCCTTAAAGAAGAAAGTTTTTTCTCACTATAATATAAAAGCTTGTTATTGACTTCAGCCTTTTTTGTGTTAAAGAACTATGGCAATCATGCCTAAGTTGTGATATTTTATGATGAGATTAATCACTAAGTAGGTCTTCAAGTTCTAAAAAGTAGTTATTACTAGTTTTATAAAGCTATTTTTAGTTGATGATATATATAAAATAATTGTTGTACTTTTGCTCAATTAAGTTGTTTGGATTTTGCAACAATTGATAAAATTATAACTTTAAGGGAGCTAGTCTTAATTTAATTAAGTAGAATACTTGCTATTGATGGAGTGAAGCGGGAAATTGTAATCATAGTTACAACCAAGAATCAAAATGATATCAACTTGATGATGTGCTGTTATAAAAAAGGCATTTCTAAATTGTCTGGCTAGTAATTTTATTACTTTGGCTAAGTAATAAAATTATTTGGGTAGTGGATGTTGTAGAACGTTTTCGCGTTACCAATAACACCCAAAATCTACCCATTTATCCCCTAATTAACGTCGCTGTTGGTGGTAAGTAGTCAAGATATTCTACAAGTAATAAAGCTATTTCTTAACTACTATGATATCTGTTTTGTAATGGTTTGGCAGACTGCTAGCTAATAAAAACTCAACTTAAGCTTCGTCTCGATCATTAACTTGAGCTGGTGGACTGGTTGCTTCAACTGCAGTAAATGGTTCTAAGATTTTGTAAGTATGAGATGCTCCTTTTGGCACTACCCAAGAGTCTCCAGTTTCCAACAAAACCATTTGTCCTTCTAAGTGCAACTCAGCGCGACCATTAATTACATAACCAACTGTTTCATACTCTCTTGCCGTTGCTTCTTTCGCTTCGTCTGGTTGTTCATCTTGCCAAAGACGCATAGCAACAGTTTTCCCGGAAGCGAGGTATTTTTGACCCATTTCACCTTTGGGAGAAGACTCAGAACTGACTTTTTTAACACTTGTATCTGACATATTTACGTCCTTTTGTTTGTTCAAACTTGAAGATCTTTGTAGTGGTTATTAAATAACCACTATCCACTTTTAGAGTAATTAAGGCTTCAAAACGACTTTAATACAGTCGTCTTTTTTGTTCTTAAAAATCTCATAACCTTTTGGCGCCTCTTCCAAACTCATCTTGTGAGTAATCACAAAAGATGGATCAATTTCGCCGTTTTGAATGCGTTCTAATAAAGGTTGCAAATAACGATGAACATGGGTTTGTCCCATCTTAAAAGTCAAGCCTTTATTAAAAGCAGAACCCATTGGTACTTTGTCAAGAAAACCGCCGTAAACCCCGGCAAGTGAAACATGACCACCTTTGCCACAGGCGACAATAAGTTGCCGTAATGCCGTCGGGCGGTCGGTTTCTAGCCGCAACGCTTGCTTGGCTTTGTCGTAAAGTGCCATCGCATCAGTGCCATGTGACTCCATACCCACGGCATCAAGGCAGGCATCGGGACCACGACCTCCGGTCATTTCTTTAAGCGCCTCGCCAACCTCGACTTCTTCGTAGTTGAGGACTTCTGCACCACCTTGCGTGGCAGCCATTTGCAGGCGTTCCGGAATGCGGTCAATGGCGATAACCCTCTCTGCGCCTAGCATGAAAGCGCTTTTAATGGCAAACTGTCCGACGGGTCCACATCCCCAAACGGCAACAACATCGCCGGGTTTGATATTGCAGTTTTCGGCTGCCATGTAACCTGTGGGGAAAATGTCGGTCAGAAATAGCACTTGCTCGTCAGTTAGTCCGTCGGGAATTTTCAACAAACCAACATCAGCAAAGGGAACTCGTGCATATTCGGCTTGTCCGCCAGCATAACCGCCGTACAAATGAGAATAGCCAAATAAGCCAGCGGCGGAATAACCATAGAGTTTTTCTGCCATGCCAGCGTTGGGGTTGGAGTTATCGCAAAGTGACCATAAATCGCGGTTGCAAAAGGCGCAACTACCGCAAGAAATGGTGAAAGGAACAACAACGCGATCGCCTTTTTTGACGTTTTTTACTCCGCTGCCAACCTCGACAACTTCCCCCATAAATTCATGACCAAGGATATCACCGGCTACCATCGAAGGAATGAAACCGTCATAAATATGTAAGTCAGAACCACAAATTGCCGTTGATGTAATCTTAATAATTGCATCGCGTGGGTTAAGAATTGTGGGGTCGGGTACTGTGTCAACCCGCACATCGTTATTACCGTGCCAGCATAAAGCTCTCATGATTTATTATTATCCTTGGGGTAAGCAGTTAGCGGTTTCTAAATGATTTGGAGTTAATCAACAGCGTTCTTTACTGCCTGCTGTGTGCCTTTTATAGTGTCCTCAGCTTTTTCTTCTACATCATTGATAAACTCTTTTGTGCCAGGATAAATTGGTTGATCAAGATTGAGTTTTTCTTTGATATTTTCAAAGACATCTTTAGCATCAGACTTCGGCTTATTTCTTTGCTCTTCATAAGCAGAGGCTGCCTCATCTTTTACCGTATCAGCCGCTTCTTGAACATTCCCGGCAATTCCTTCAATGTTTTGCTTAGTTGACTTAGCAGGTTTGGTTAAGGCTTCACCAATCTTTTGAGTAAGTTCTGGTGCTTCTTGAGGATTTTTGTTTTGCTCAAAAAGTTTATTGGCACTATTTTGAAAATTTTCTTTCCCTGCCTCTTGTTCGGCTTGGTAAGGATTACCATTTACTTGATATTCAGTTGCTTCTGGTGTTAAAGCGGCGGCGTTGGCAATTAAGTCATTTCCCACACCAAATACAGTGCTAAATAAGCTGGCTACTCCTAATAAAGAAATAGTTAAGGCTGCCTGAAAAAAACGTTTTTTTAGCCAAACTGAATTCATGAAATTACTCCGATTAATGTTTGAGAATTTTGAGACAATTATGTGTTTTGTAGTAGCTATTAGCAACAGAAAACAATTTTAACTTCGTCCGCTGGGCTGCCCTTCTGTGTTGGCAACTTCTCCGGTTTCCATTAGCATTTTGAAGTTACGCAAATCGTCGCTTATTTGTTGTTTGGGTTCTTCACCAAAAAGCTTGGCAAGTGTTGCCGTGACAGCGCCGCCTGGAGGGTTGTATTCAAGTACAACTTTGACTTCTGTACCGCGATTGTGTGGTACTTTGGTGAAGCGAACAAACCCAGAGTTATCAATATCTGCACCTTCAACAGATGCCCAAGCAATTAGATGATTTGGTTGCTCATTGACAATTTCGGCATCCCATTCAACACTTGCACCCATTGGGGCAGTTGCAATCCAATGCGATCGCGTTTCATTAATAACAGTTACGTGTTTGAGATGCTTCATAAAGTGGGGCAAGTTCTCAAAGTTGCGCCAAAACTGATACAATTCTTCTGGCGATTTATTAATTGTTACTGTCTTTTCAACCCTAATACTGTCATTCATGCCCAGGGTGTCCTGAATGTCATCTTTGATGCTGTTTTGGGCAGTGACGCCGCGATAAATTAGCCCTCCCCCCGTAAGGGCAGTTATTGCACCTCGTAAGGAACCTTGTTTTAGTCCCATCAGTACTAATGCACCGCCACTAATTAAGGTTCCCCAGCGTTCGTTATCGCTAATGTTGCTAGTTTCACTGGGTTGATTTGGTTCACTGGGAACAATGTTTTGTCCTGATGTCATGTCATGTTTTCCTTGAGTTAAAAGCTAAATTTCCACTACTTAACAGTCTGAGTTTCTTTGTTTTCTAGCCCCTCTCGTGAATGATCAAGACGTAATTTGCCCTGTGGTTCTTTACGCAATGACTGGGGCGTTTGTTCACCCACAGCACCTTTGGCAACGGTGACGCCGCCATCTGCAAGCCATAGCGCCCCTGTGACGTAGCTGGCTTCATCGGAGGCGAGAAAGGCACAGACATTTGCCATTTCTTCGGGTGTGCCGCGTCGTCCCATTGGTGCTGCCATGACGGTCATTTCTTCCATTTCGGCGTCCATTGGTCCGGTTTCTTTGTGAGTCCAAGCGGTATCTATTGCACCGGGACAGAAGCAGTTAGCACGGACGCCGTATTTGGCTTGTTCTACCGCTACTCCTTTAATAAAGGCGTGTATCCAACCTTTCGTCCCGCCATAGGGGGAGTTTTGGGGTACGCCGTTAAAACCTGCTTCTGAACCTGCGGCGACGATGTTGCCTTGGGTTTTTTGCAGGTGGGGTAAGGCGTATTTGGTCATCAAGAAGGTACTACGGATGTTGTTTGTGATCGTTTGATCAAAGGCTTCTATGGGGTAGTCTTGGGTTTCGCCGGTTGCCAAGAAGACGCCTGCGTTGTTTACTAGGATGTCTAGGCGTCCGTAGTGGTCAAGGGCAGCTTTGACGCAAGCTTGGGCATGATTTTCCTCTGCGACATCTCCGCCATAGGCAACTGCTTCTCCGCCATATTGTTTAATAGATTCAGCGACATCAATAATTGGATCGTCTGGTAGTCCATTCACCACGACGTTTGCACCTTCTTTGGCAAACTTATGAGCGATCGCTTCTCCGATACCTGTACCAGCGCCTGTAATAATGGCAACTTTACCCTCTAAACGTCTACTCACTTTCTGAAACCTCTGATTTCCTTTCCTTTACATAACTTTGCGTGGAATGATGTTGTAGTTTCCTCTGTCTAGGGAAGTGTTAGTAACCTATGCCTTTAGCAGGTTTAATGCTTTTTTTTTGTTTGTTAAGTTGCAGAAGTTGCATTCACTTATCAAATTTTTATGACATCAACTACTACCAGTAGCTACGATCAAGGAAAAGAAGATTTTAAAAGCCTGAGTGTAGATGAACAGTTGGCTTTGCTATGGTTTGTTTATACGAAGATGGGTACTTCTATAACACCCGCCGCACCTGGTGCTGCTGGTTCTGAAATTGCTGAAGGTTTATTCAAGCAAGTCAAAGAATTGCCTCATGAAGAACAGTTGCAAGTTCAGCGAGATATTGCTTCAAATGCTGATACTTTAATCAGCCGAGAGTATGGTTCTTTGAGCCCAGAAACTAAATTAGCTTTCTGGTATTTTTTGGCACAAGGTATGGAAAGCGGCACAATTATTCCTATGCCTCCGGGTTATGAATTAGCACAGTCAGGCAAAGATTTGTTAGCAAAAATTGAAGGAATGGAGTTTAGCCAGCAAATCGATTTTCTGCGTGGCGCGGTATTGCCAATGGGTGCTGAAGCTAAAGGCGGCGCTGAAATTTAAGTTGGTTCATTTGAGCATTAGAAACTGAATTGACATACCTCTAATGGGTTAATTTAATAACCTCCTCTCTAGCAATTAACTTCTTGCTATGGAGAGGGGTTAATTTTTGTTGAGGATGTTGCTAGAAATACCAGATCAGCCGCAATATTTTAGTAATAAGTAGACAAATTTTGGCAAAACTAATCAGCAACTACTCCATAAGCCGTTTTCGGAATTAGACTGGTTGCCGTCCATGTGCATCATCAAGAAATTGCCATATCGGACTTAATGAGCCTCTTGAGATTAGAGAAGCTTACAGTTACTATGATTAAATTGTTTAGTAATTATCAAGTTCTTAAAGGATCAATCATGATTATTATTATACTTATCTTAATTTTGTTCTACTTGGCAATACTTCAGCGGGTTTTTAAGGTATGGCTTAAATTCTTTCAACAAGACAGCGATATATCCCTAGAGGAAAAGCGCCTATCTTGGTTTATTTTGATTGTAGGAGCAATTTTATGGCCCCTGGTGGTTCCTATCTCCTACTTAGGACTTTTGGAAAAAAAATTAGAGCAGCAGAATTTAGAAAATAATGAGAATAATCATCTAAGTTATTATACAAAAAATACGCTGCCTATTATTTGAGACAGCGTAAAATGTGGATTAAGTCAAGTAGTTAGCTGAAAAATATTGTGCTGTTTTAAGCATTATTTGAGTTAAACAGACACCTAACTTAAGAGCATTTGCATTGGTTAATTTAGCCCGTTACAGCAGCACCAGTTGTTGGTTTTGCTGGTTTTACAGTATCGCCTCCGATACGCTCATGATAGAGTTTTGCTAACCTCTGTTCAGACTTAGCTAAATTGGTTTCAATGAGGGTAAAGATAGCTGTTGAAGTTGGGTCAGTATACTGCTTTCTCAGGTTGAAAATATCAACAACACCTGTTTGGATATCTCCTAAAGCACGCTGTAAAATAGATAAATTGTCGCTAGAGTGTAGTAGGTCTTTTAGACTAGCATAAATATCAGCAGCAGAGGCAGAAATTGATTCAGAGGCATCTAATTCCTGGAGGCGATTTTCCAGCATTTGTATGTGGTGCTGTTTATTGGCAAGCATTTCTTGAAGAAGCGATCGCAATTCTTCGTCTGAGGTTCTTTCAGCATACTGCTCAAACGCTTTCTTCCCGTACTTTTCCCCAGCAATTGCTGTATTAAGTGCATCAACAATTTCTTTTTTGCTATTACCGCCCCAAGCTTCTGCTAGCTGCCACCATTGAGCACTAAGATCAGTTTCATTAGGTAGCACTTGTTCAGGAATATTAAGTCCTAATCTCGACAAAATAGCAGTTGAAAAAATGGCTAAATCACCTGGTTGCCGAGAAGTAATTAAATTACCATCTACTACTAAAGATTCATCTTGATAATTTGCTCCAGCATTGATTATATCCTTACGAATAGCCACAAAGCCGGTCGCTTTTTTACCTTTGAGTAAATCGCCTTCAATTAACATCTGCGGACCATGACAAACAGCCGCTACTAATATACCTAAATCCATCGCTTCTTGCACAAATTTTACAGCATTAGCGTTAGTCCGCATTGTATCAGGAGCCATACCTCCAGGAATAATAACCGCGTCAAAATCTGCCGGACGTGCTTCAGTGAAAGTGCCATCAGGTTTAATCGAAACTTGACCTTCTTTTCCCTGATATTTCTCATTCATTCGAGAACCAAGGACAGTAACTTTTGCTCCTGCTTGCTGTAAGGCTTTGTAGGGAATTTGAAACTCTGAGTCTTCAAATTTTTGGTCTACCAAAATGGCAACTCGTTTAGAATTTTGCATTGATGTCATTTGATTTATTTTTGGTTGATTGCAAAAATATTTTCTGTTTGTGTTTGTTCTAAAATTAAAATTTCCTTCAAGCTTTTTCCTCAATCATAAGTGGTAGATATATCAAAGAAAAACCCGTTCTAAAGAAATAAGTTTGTTAATTGGCAATAAGTTAAGATATAAGCACCCAAACATACAAAACAATTCCAAATAATCATGGCAACCGAAAAAATTAACGAAACTAACCCCACTGAACCGACAAAATCTAGTCGAGAATTTGAAGAAATAGAACTTCCTTATGAAGGTATTACCGACCGTAACCAGGGTATTGGTAAAATGCTAGAAAACGATGCAGAGAATATGGAAATTAGCGGTGCGGTGAGTGGCGGCGATATTGATGTTGACCAGTATCAAGCAGAAGTTGTTGGCGAAGAAGCAGTTGGCGGCACAACTCCTACTCCAGATCAAAATGTTACTGAATATATAGAAAAAGCAGTTGGTTTGGAAATGGATGACCGCTCTTCTTTAAGAACAAATGATATTTTAGAGCAACGGGATGACCAGCGCTATGAGTTAGACCCAACTTCTTCTGAAGATTATCAAAACCGTCGGGAATAGTTTTTATTAATAATGAGGTTTAAATATTTAAACGAAGAAATCGGGAAATGCTAATTGGCAAACCAGCGCTGAATTAACTTGACTTGAAAGCGATAACCATCATCAATCAATTCACGCTGCAATAACGGAACTAAAACATCGTTTAGTTCTGAAAAATACCCATAAGAATATGTTAATCAATTAACCAATTTTAATTAACAGATGAAGAAACATTCAGCGCCCCTTTTGGATAAGCAATGCGTTGATGATTACACTGTTGCCAAACCTTAACAAAAACATCTGCAATAGTTGACAAATCTTCTCTAGTTAGTCCGGAATCTACTAATTGATTGTCCTGCCAACGAGCTTTTAAAATTTTATTAATCATCCCTAAAGCTATTTCAGGAGTGGCATCCTTAAGGCTCCGTAATGCCGCCTCACAAGCATCTGCCAACATCACAACACCAGTTTCTCGTGACTGTGGAATCGGTCCTTCATAACGAAAATCTGCCTCTGATACGGGCGGCAATCCTTCTTTTTCTGCTTGTTGTTGAGCTTGATAATAAAAATAGGACACCAAAATTGTACCCTGATGTTCTGGGATAAAGTTACGAATCGCCCTTGGTAATTGATGTTTGCGAGCCATTACCAAGCCTTGACTAACGTGCTTTTTAATAATTTCAGTACTCTTTTTCGGGTCATTAATTTCATCATGCTTATTCGGTCCGCCCATCTGATTCTCAATAAATCCCAACGGGTCGTGCATTTTGCCGATATCGTGATATAAAGTTCCTGCCCGCACCAATTCAACATTACAGTGTAATTCTCGTGCCGCCGCTTCTGCCAAAGAAGTCACAAATAAGGTATGCTGGAACGTCCCAGGCGCTTCAGAAGCCAGACGTTTTAAAAGTGCACGATTAGGATTGGATAACTCAGCTAGACGAATCGGAGTCACCAAATCAAAGACTCGCTCTAAGTATGGTGATATACCCAACGCCACCACACTCCAAGACAAACCAGCTAAAGCATACAAAACTGCTTCTTGAAGTACGGTATACCAAACCGCACCTGCCGCCGCACTTAAAATTAGATTTAGCAGCAAATAGACAGTACCTTGAGTTAAGCCGACTGCAACACCCAAAAGCGCCAATTCCTCACGCGATCGCATTCTACCGGCAAACCATGCCCCCAGCAAACCTCCAGCCGCCCCAGCCAATAAATAATCGCGGCTCACTTCCATGCTGAATGTCACCAACCCAGTCAGCAAACTCACTACCGTAAGTCCCAAAGCTGGACTATAAAAGCTGCCAATTAATAAACCAATCGCAGGCAAATCAGTATAGGGAACCCCAAACAATGCCAAAAGCGGCGTGCTCAAAGTTAAAAGTAGTACCACAAAATGGTCACGTTGCCGCAAACTGGGATAAACTCGTCTTTCCACCAGCCAAAACAAACCAACTGCACTGCTAACCAAAACCCCAAAACCTGCTATCCCGTACCAATTCACGCCCCGACGACTTAAATTAAAGCGGTCAAGCAGGACAAAATTTGCCTGACTAATTTTCTCATTAGCTTGAACAATCACTTCTCCCCGTTGTACAAAAACATACACAGGTTCCACAGCTTGTGCTGCTTGTTCAGCGCGGCGCTTGGTTTGTTCTTTATCCTCAACTAAATTAGGCTGTAGGATATTATTGAGCAGTTCCGTGGCAAATGGCATTGCTTCTGAAGGAATCAAGCTACTAAGCTGAATTTTAATTGTCTCATCCAAAATACTAGGCGGTAGTCCCGCCGGAATGCCCTGAGTCAAAATACGTTTTGATGCCTGAGTCGTACCTAGTCGCGTTTCCCGCCAGACATTATCTGATAAATTCAGCAAGGAGACATGGTATTGATGGTTAGAGTCAGTCTTTACTGGCTCAATTTGTCTTCTGGCAGCCGCGTAACCTTGGCGGGCTGTGGTTATTGATGCTAGTAAGTTAATGAAGGCTTGGGGTGAGGCAATTTGACGGTAGCTTTGCAATTCGCTTACCGCTTGAGCAAAAAAAAGTGCTTGTAGCTGATCGGTTTGATTAACTAATCCGTTAGAAACTATTGGTTTGGGGTTTTGACCAACATTGATGGCTGCTGAGATGGCTTGCCACTCCCATTCTTGAGTTTGGCGCAGATACCGTTGTGTAGAATCTGATAAAAAGGTAGTTTCTGTAAAAGGAAAACGACCCATTTTTTGGCGCAATGCATCGGCTTGATCGAGAGACTGCTGAAGCTCTTGATAGATATTTTGGCTGATCGAGTTATCTAACATCAAGACAGGTATTGAGCCTGTACGGGCAGCCTTGCGCTTTTCTTCTGTAGTTTTGGCGTCTTCCACACGGACGCTATGGGGTGCTCGAATCGTTTGAGGAGCAACTGTACCAACATTGAGCTTGGGCTGATTGTAAAAGCGGTTACCCATGACGCTGGTCAGGGATACGACTGCTAGCAACCACATAAGCTGTGGGCGCTTTTTGCCTCTTTTGGGGAGTTGTTTTTGAGGCGGTTTGGAGTTAGAAGGGCTATTTGCTTGCAGTAGCCCTGAACTACGTTCCGCTTTGCTGTTTTCATGCCCAAAGGGCTGTACGCTATCGTCTTTCTTCGTGTGGCTTTGAGATGCTGATTTATCAACGATTGTAAAGTTACCTAACCCCAATAACAACCAAGTACGAAGCTGCCTGGAGTTTCGCCGTAATTGCGTGATAGGCTGCGTCAACGATTGAAGCGTTTTCATAGCAAAAATTTGCCCTTTCAGGTGACGGGAGCAGTTGGATTAACCAGACAGGCAGTCTTGGAAGTCAAAGTGAGCATTGCAACATATTCAGATTTATCTAGAATAAGTGTAATGGAACTATCTGGGAGGTGGGCTTCTACCCTAAACCGATTAACAATATATTGACTTTTTTTTGGGATAATATTGTCGGTTTGACCAGATAAACGGCTGCGTTAATATAATAAAACGACTTGTTTGACTTGCCAGATAACTATCAATTTTTAATACTTTAATAAATGTCTAACTACTTAGTAATGCTCCTTTGTTGACTAATTAGACTTTGACTAGCCTAACCTAATTACTCTTGGTGCAGCAATGGCTGCCCACGGCAAAGGCTCAATAACGGAGACTCCATAAGCACCTGACCAAACGGCAAGCAGTTGCTCTGAAAGTTTTAGTCTCTGGATACTCATGTTGATTTGGTTTGCCTCCAGACGCCAGCCGATAGGAATGCCCATATTGCTATTATATGCTCCAGCTAATGCCCCAGTTAGAGCCGATGTGAGTTGAGGTTGGTAGGTAATCAGGCTAGCACGACTGAGGCTGAGTCGAAAATCTTCCGGAGTGCTTAGAAAGCAGTAAAAGGCTAAGGCGATGGCGCACACTGTATCAGTACCCCCTTGGAGTTTAGCTTCTTGGCGCAATTGATGAACAGCACTATTGAGGGCAGCGCCTTTGTCTATCAGGTTTTGCACTTGTTGTAGTTGCTGCCCCAAGCGGGTTTGAGCGTTTCCCAGGTAGCTGAGAATTTGCGGAATTAAGGTGTGATTGAGTTTTTCAGTTAGGGCGAGAGCGATCGCATATCCAACAGCCAACACTCCTTCATTTTCCTCTGTCTGTTGCCAATGTGCTGCTGCCTGTTGCAGTTGTTGTCGCAATTTACTTTGATCGTCGTGGAAAAATAAAGCAATTGGCAATGTTGCTAAAGCGGCTTCACTACTGTTTGCGGTATTTTTTAATAAGCTCAACGACTCGACTTTACTAGAGCGAAGCTGCCAATCTTCAAGATCTAGTCTCCCACAATGAATTAGACTTTCAATTCCACAAGTTGCAATCTGACTCCAATTTAATTGAGTGGCAAGCGCAACCAGCGATTGATTATCTTGATCTGAGGATGCTTTCAACAACAGCCTACTAGGCATCCTGCCTTTGTTACTGCCTAAAATTTCTCCCACTAAACTACCCAGTAATGCACCACGAAACTGACTCAAAAGTGAGTACCGCATCAATTTTTTCTACTGGTTAACAAGGAACACGGACAATATTTTTAATATTACAAAAAATACGGTCAACCGTAACCTATCTTGAGCAAGAAGCCAAAGGTTGGGCTGTTCGTTTAATCTATAGTAGTTTTTGAGATCTCAAGTCGCTGGTTTTATCTCTGAATATGATACTAGAGATAATTATGGGTAATGTTAAATATGCGGCTTACTCTTAGCGCCAGAAGTTTAGCGATTCTCGAAATTAACTGACAACTTTTTAATTTTAAGATTTTTCTGTTCAAATTTTAAAACATCGGCTTGCTATAGGTAAAATTTTTATGTTAAATACTAGCCAATTTATTGCTGCTCAAACTGAGACAATTATGGAGCGCTGGATGGAGGTAGTCCGCCAAGATAGACAGGTTGAAAGCTCTGTAAACTTATCTGATACGGCACTTGGTGATTCGCTACCCAAGCTTCTCAAATCCTTGGCGGCGGTGCTGGATAGCCCTCAAGATCAGCATTTTCAATCAATTGTTCAGGCAAGTTTAGATCACGGAGATTTGCGGGCGCGGCAAGGTTATGATGCAGCAGAAATTGTGCGAGAATATAGTCTCTTGCGTCGCCTTATTTTCTCAGTCTTGGAACCTCGTTTACTTGAGGGTTCTCCACAAGAAATTATTGCTGTTTTTGGTCAGATTGATGCTGTTTTAGATGAAGCAATTTCTTTGTGTTTTAAAACTTATGTACAATCTCGTTTAAATGAGTTGGAGCAACTGCAAAGTCAGCTAACACTTACTAATCAAGAATTAACTCGTCTTTTTGAAGCAAGTAAAGATAATTTGTCATATTTGGCACATGAGTTGAAAACGCCTTTAACGTCTGTGATTGGTTATTCAGAACTTCTGTTGCGACTACAAGATAAAAATGTTACTGATGCAACTTCTCTAACGATTCGTAGTATTGAACAAGTTCTCAAAGGTGGACGGCATTTACTGCGTATTGTTAATGATTCTTTGGAATTGTCGCGTTACCAATCGGCTCAAATGAAGTTAAATTTGGAAGTTATTAATGTGCGTTCTGTTATTAATATTGTAGTGGAAATGTTGGCTCCATTGGCGCAATTACAAGGGTTACAACTAAAAATAAATAGTGATCACGCGCCTCACCAAGCCTTTACTGATACTTTTCGCTTACAACAAATCTTGACTAATCTTGTTGGTAATGCTATTCGTTATACTGATGAAGGTTCGGTGGTAATTAGCTGCCACAGTTTACCAAATGAGCGTTGGTCTATTGCAGTGACTGATACTGGTATTGGTATTGCTACTGAAGATTGCGATCGCCTTTTTGAACCTTACTCCCAAGCTTTTTTTAACCAAGGTAGCCGTAAGCATGAGGGGACGGGCTTGGGTTTAGCGATCGTTTCTCGCCTGGTAAAATTACTACAAGGTGAAATTCAGTTTGTTTCTGAAGTTGGAGTTGGTTCAACTTTCACGGTAATTTTCCCGATTAATCTTTAAGATACTCAATTTTTGATAATTGCTAATTTAAGATACCCCACTGAAATAAAATTGCTCTATACCGATTTTGGCTATTCCTTCACTAAGATTTTTGCAAATGACTAACTAAAGCTTGTAAGCCTAAGTAATAACTTTCTGCTCCAAAACCACTAATCTGCCCAACAGCAATAGGTGCAATGTATGAGTGGTGGCGAAAACTTTCACGCTGGTAAATGTTGCTCAGATGAACTTCTACCACAGGAATTGCGGACGCCGCTAAAGCATCTCGTAAAGCAATGCTGGTATGAGTATAAGCGCCAGCATTAATGATGATTCCTTGATACTTACCAATGGAATCATGAATTGCATCGACTAAAACGCCTTCATGATTAGACTGCAACACAATAATTTTGCAGTTGAGTCTATCTCCAGCTTCCACTAGTCGGGAGTTGATTTCATCCAAAGTCAGACTTCCATAAATTTCTGGCTCTCGCCGTCCTAGCAGATTTAAATTAGGACCGTGCAGAACCAGAATATTTGTTGAATTGTCATTGTCGTTAGGCACAATGGTAGGCTAGCGACGACGCCCTGGTTCGTGAACCGGGATGGGAATTAGCTCAGGTTCTGGCTGTGCTTCAGGACCCAGCAGGGTTTCAATGAGCTTGCGAGCCCATTCTTTGAGTTTTTCCAGCACCTTATCTAGATAATCCATTAAACAGAAGGCTCCTGTGAGACAACCTGTATTTTTTACAACAGGAAAGCGTATTAACAATCTGGCGGTACTCCTTAGATTAGGAGATCCCAATGCTTAGTTTTACTTAATTGGGTTTTTATTTCAGACACTATCCGAGACAAAAGCCCTTAAGTGTTGCATTTCTTATTAATCTAAGATTAGCACACTTGGTGAAAGCATTTCCATCTAACCCAAGAGAGTTATTTAGAGCGTGATGATCCAATATCCTTTTCTCGATTAATCTCTAGCTTAACTGATGGCTCATGACACGTCACCAAATTAGCAACCAATACATCCATACATCCATTGTTAGTCATCGGCTTAAAGCCTGGGTTGGGATGCTTCTAGGAGGCGACGGCGTAATTGATCAAGGGCATTACAGGCGCTAGCATAACGAATTGACGAGCGACTGCGATTTTGACCCAACTGAAACTTAAAACATTCTACCGTGCCGTCAGGTTGTGCTAGCCCGATGTAAACAAGACCGACCGGTTTAGTATTAGTGCCACCACCAGGACCTGCAATACCTGTAATACTAAGCCCCCAATGAGTGGAAAGAAGCGATCGCACTCCCGCCGCCATTTGCATCGCCACAGCCTTACTGACAGCCCCTACACTGTACAAATCAGACTGACTCACACCCAAAACCGCAGCCTTCACCGAGTTGTCATAAGAAATCACACCGCCCAAAAAATAATTAGAACTCCCCGCCACCTCCGTCAGCAGACTGCCCAAACCACCGCCCGTACAAGATTCAGCCACGCTTAAAGTTTGATCGGCTGCGGTTAATAACTCACCCACCACAGACGCCAAAGTATCATCATCCGCACCAAAATAATTTAAGCCACCAATTGCTGCCAATTGCTGTGCCACAGGTTCAATTAATTGCTGTGCCTGGGTTTGGGATGTTGCCCTTGCCGAAACCCGCAACTTCACCATACCTTTGCCTGCATAAGGCGCAACCGTCGGGTTCGTTAAATTTAAAAACGGTGCAACTTTTTCTGCCAAATCCGACTCACCAATGCCCCAGAACCTCAATATTTTACTATAAATGATTTCTCTGCCCCAACCTTGACTTTTCAGGTAAGGAACAGCCGTTTCTTGCCACATCCGGTGCATTTCCGTCGGCACTCCAGGAAAGGTGAGAATCGTTAAATCAGCACCTGGTTGCCAAATCATACCGGGGGCAGTGCCGCCTGGGTTGGGTAAAACCTCGGCACCTTTGGGAATTAATGCCTGCTTACGGTTGCTGGGTGTCATTTGCCGCCCCCGACTGGCAAACTTTTCGGCAATATCATCAATAATATCTTGCCGTTCAATTAGGGGAACATCAAAAAAGTCGGCAATAGTTTCTGTGGTTAAGTCATCGGGTGTTGGACCCAAACCGCCTGTAAAGATGAGAAGATTAGAGCGTCTGCTAGCGATGGTTAATACTTGTTTTAAACGCCCTGGGTTATCTCCCACCACGGTTTGGTAGTAGTGGGAAATACCCAAATTCGCTAACTCGATTGCTAAGAATTGGGCATTGCTATTAAGAATATCGCCCAACAGTAACTCGGTTCCGACACAAATAATTTCAGCACTCATTGTTAGCGGGGTTAGGAATTAGTTTTAAGGAAAGAAGAGTGATCTAATTCCCCTCTCCTGTTAGGAGAGGGGTTGGGGAAGAGGTTCCTTATACCAAAGTCGGAACCGCCACTCTTAAATGAGGATATAAGGGAAAGCGATCGCATAATTGTGCGACTCGACGCCGACATTCTGTTGCTACTGCTTGATCATCTGGATTAAGTAGGCGATCGGCAATAATATCAGCAATTTCTGTAAATTCTACTACTCCCATACCCCGCGTTGTCATTGCTGGAGAACCTAACCGCAACCCACTCGTAACAAAGGGTGATTCTGGATCAAAAGGAACAGTATTTTTATTTGCCGTAATATTAACACCACTTACCAATTTATCGGCAAGCTTTCCTGTCATACTAATACAACGCAAATCAACCAAAATTAAATGGTTGTCTGTGCCATCAGAAACAATTTTAAAACCACGTTCTTGCAGTTGATTTGCTAAGGCTTTGGCATTCTTAATTACTTGAGCAGCATAATCTTTGAAAGTCGGATTAAGTGCCTCACCAAAAGCCACAGCTTTACCCGCAATTACGTGTTCTAAAGGACCACCTTGAGTGCCAGGAAACACGGCTTTATCAAACTTCTTTCCCATTTCTAAATCATTAGTCAAAATTAAACCACCTCTTGGACCACGCAGTGTCTTGTGAGTAGTGGTTGTGACAACATGACAATGAGGAATTGGGCTGGGATGATGACCTGTTGCCACTAAGCCGGCAATGTGAGCAATATCAGCTAAAAGATAAGCCCCGACTTCATCAGCAATGCTACGGAATTTGGCAAAATCAATAATCCGAGGATAGGCAGAATAACCACAAATTATCAGCTTAGGGCGTTCTTTTAAGGCAATTTCGCGAATTTGGTCATAATCTAATTGTTCAGTTTCAGGACTAACGCCGTACTGACAAACCTTAAACCATTTACCCGAAACATTTACAGGAGAACCGTGGGTGAGGTGTCCACCGTGTGATAAGTCCATGCCCATAATTGTGTCACCAGGCTCTAGGAGCGACAGGAAGACGGCAAAATTCGCTTGGGCACCGGAATGGGGTTGAACGTTAGCATGGGCGGCTCCAAAGAGCTGCTTGGCGCGGTCAATTGCCAATTGTTCTACTTTGTCAACAAACTCACAGCCGCCGTAATAGCGCTTGCCTGGTAAGCCTTCGGCGTATTTGTTGGTTAATACCGAACCTTGGGCGGCTAAAACGGCAGCAGAGGTGAAGTTTTCACTAGCAATAAGTTCTAAATGGTCACGCTGACGCTGAAGTTCAAGGTTAAGGCATTCAGCAACGGCTGGATCAGTTTGAGCGAGCAAATCTAAGTCGGTTTGAGTCACTTAAGTCTATTCCTAGGGCGATCGCAGTTGAGTTTTCGTGTTCGGATCAGTACTCATGACTGAGCTGATATTTTTTTATTGAACAATTGATCTTAACGCTGTTTGCAACCTGACCGTACTGACTACTAGCGATAAAAATAAATTATCCTCTTTAACCATCTTGGTGCTGGCAATTCCGTTACTTACTTTGCTGATTTTCTTTTGCCTAGTCATCTTGACTTTATTTGACAAGCAACAAGGTTAAGCTGTATGTTCATATACCGCTTATCTTCAAAAACTTCAATTAAGATAGACTCATAGAGCTCAAGAGAGCTAATGGAGGAGTCAAATGTTAGTCCTTCTTACAGACGAGCAAGTGCTTTCCCCTTCGCAAGTTTGTCCTGGTTGTTTACTCGCTGATCAAAACGGTCAACCCCGTTGGCGTCAAGGTAAACTTGGCTGTCGTAACCCACTACGCAAGTGTCCCGCCACTCAACCTAATCAATATGAGTGCGAGATGGGCTTTCGCGTTGCCAATGTTGAATAAAATGGTAGAGACATTCTAGTCCCAATTATTGATGAGCAATTAAATTGCTCAAGGTATTTTGTCAAAATCATCATTTTAATCAGGCATTGCCAAAGGGAAGTTTAGGCAACTTTTCGGTAGTTTCTAGTGGAACCCAAATTTAGGGCAGCGCTTTGTTAAACTAGGCACTTGGGCTGCGCTATCCTAAACATAGTAAGAAAAAATATTTAACTAACATCCACTAGGAGAATGCACGATGACTTTTCGCGGGTCAACAACAGTTCAAGACCGAATTTTTGCCTCCCTTCCTTATCTGCTTCCCTTGATGGATGTTTTGCCATTTGGCAACTTTCTGCTCAGACAGTTTCCAGCATTAGGTTTGATTTATTTACCACTGGCACCATTATTAGCTGTTTACAGTCAGCCATTTGTCAGTTTGGTAGTTTTCTTTGTCTTGTTTTTGGCTGTGGTGAGAAACGAAAAAATTGCTCACTTTGTGCGTTTCAATGTCATGCAAGCTATTTTAATTGGCATTGTCTTATCGTTACTTGGTCTAGCTTTTAGTATTTTGCTACGTGTGTTAGGCGCAGGTCTGTTGGTAGAAACTTTGTTTAATATTATCTTTTTAGGAACATTAGCAGCAAGTTTTTATGGAATTGTACAGTCAGCACTAGGACGCTATGCAGAAATTCCCGGCATTTCTGAAGCGTCTTATCTACAAGTACGTTAGTGTTATGGGTCGTGAACTAATCAAAGTAATCATCATAGCGCCGAGAGCAATGTGAGCAAGAATCGCTTTTAAAAACTAGGAGTACGAGCAACAACCAAGTTTTCAAGCTGACCAATGCCTTCTATTTCAACACGAATGCGATCGCCTATTTGCATTGCTCCCACTCCTTCAGGCGTACCCGTCAGCACAACATCCCCTGGAAGCAGCGTCATCACCTGAGAAATGTAGGAGACTAAAACTTCTGGGGGAAACACCATTTGATTAATTAGCGCCGATTGTACAGGGTCAGGGTGATCATTCAGAAAAGTCTGTAGCCTTGCCCCAGCACTGATTTCTCGCACAATCCAAGGACCTAGAGGACAAAATGTATTAAAGCCCTTTGCCCTTGTCCATTGACCATCCTGCACTTGCAAATCACGGGCAGTAACATCATTAGCGATGGTATAGCCCCAAATTTTATTTTGAGCTTGGGCTGGCGTACAGTCAACCGTGCGATCGCCAATCACCAAAGCCAACTCTCCCTCATAGTCTACTCGTTGCGACTGAGATGGATAATGGATTTCACGATCAACCGCAGTAACTGCAGTTGGTGGTTTAAGAAAAAGCAACGGTTGATCAGGTACTGGAGTACCCATTTCAGCGGCATGATCACGATAGTTTTTGCCCACCGCGACAATTTTAGTCGGCGCACAAGGAGCAAGCAACTCATAGCTATCGGCTGCCAAAACTAAATCTGTAGGTTGTCCCTGCAACCAAGGCGGTGCATCAAAAACTTGAATACTGCGTGACAACTGTAACAAACCATAATAAATTTGTCCTTTGTCGGTCTTTACTCGAACATAACGCTGCGCCATAACCAAAAAATGTTCCTTACTGATCAGAGCAAAGCTGTCTGGAGGTGAAAAAATGCCAATTGATCCTGGCAGCTAGCTAGAATTAATAGCAGAAAATAGTAAGATTTTAATTCCTTGCTTCTTTTGCATTGGCAAGATATTACCCCAACTAGGTCATGTCCATGTCAAGCTAAGGAGCCAGTAAAAGCCCAAAAGGAGACTAAGCAAACGTGAGTGACAATTACGAAATGATGTACATCCTGCGCCCTGACTTGGGAGAAGAGCAGGTAGACCAAGTGATCGCTAAATACGAAAACATTCTACGGGAACAAGGCGCCGAAAACATAGATATTCAACATCGCGGGCGGCGTCGTCTCGCCTACGAAATTCAGCGCCTGCGCGAAGGTATCTATGTCCAAATGAACTACAAAGCCCCTGGTGCCCACGTTGCCATCATTGAGCGGGCAATGCGTCTGAGTGAAGAAGTAATTCGTTACTTGACTCTCAAAGTAGATGCCCCTGCCGTCGAAACCCCAGAAGCCGTCGAAACCTCAGAAGCAGTTGAAGCAGTTGAAGCTTAATACTCTCAGTTTCTCAAGAAATTTCTGACCTAAATTGCTCCTCTCTCCCACCAGGGGTGAGGGGCTGGGGGAGAGGGAGAAAGGTTAAATAGAATTAGAATTTAACAACAAATCATCGGGCTAAGAGGAACTAAAGATGGCAACCAACAGCAAACCTGATCTCCTGACAAAACCCCAGCCTTGTCATTTCATTACAGAACGATAAAAAAATACCAAAAATTTAGTAGCCAAGCCAATCCTGACCCAGGTAATAATGCAAGGAAGAGTATTAAGGATTCCCCACAGGTTACCACCCTAGCCCTGCCCCCTTCCACCAGCATGATTGTAACGGATACTGCCTCACAAAAAGTTTCAAGCTGGAATCGGCAAACCTATCAACGCTTGAAACTTGCCTTAACTCTCGGTTTGCGCCGCCAGCTTTTCGTAGCTGTGTGTGATGATTTGAGCTTACGCAATCGTTTGGCAGGGAAATTAAAGACTGAATTGGGCATAACTGAAGAGAAAAGAGCCGAACCAGCTCATGATTGCCCAAAACTGGTAACTCTCACCTTAAACGCTCACGAGCCTAACCCACTAGCTCAAATTGCTCAATGGTTCTCCCAAAATCCCTCCTCCCGCACCTCGGCACCAGGATTTCAAATTTTGGGTGTGGAGCAATTAACACGGCAACCGCCAGCTTCTCAACGGCTTTTTCTGCGACGCTTACAGGTACTTGAGCGTAATTTCTCGCAACTAGAATCAACTTTATTGCTGTGGCTGCCTCGCCCTTGGTTTTATACAATTCAGCAATCTGTGCCAGAATTTTGGCAATGGCATACAGGTATTTTTGAATTTGAAGGAGAGCCCACACCGCTACCGCCTGTTGGTGCTTCTAAACCAGAAACTTCTACTATGCCTGCAACTGAGTCAAGAGCAGGTACATTTAAGCAAGACTTGCAGACGCTAACTCAGGGTTTTGATCAGCCAACCAAGCAAAAAGCCGAGCCAAAACCGCAAAAACCGACAAAAACACCCGCAACCGACAATACAGAAATCAGCTTTCAACAAGCTCTTGCTGATTTAAAATTAGGTGCAGAAACTCAAAACTTAGAGGAAGCTGCCTCCAATGAGTTAACTAATCCACAATCATCAACTCCCCTTCCTTCTGCTCAGTCTCAAAATCAGCAGTTGCCAGCGCTAGCTGATGCTGAAAACGCCAAACCGCCTGTCTCGCCTGCGGATGCTTATTTGGACTTGGGCAACTACTACCGCCACTTAATTGAGCAGGGAGAGGTAAATGAGGAAAACTTAAGCATTGCGGTGCAAGCCTATGAGCAAGCCTTACCGTGGCTAGAAGAGCCATCACAAGTCTCAGATATTCTCAATGATTTGGGAAATCTATATTGGATGCTATCTCATTGTGCTGGCAGCAGTGAGCATAAGCTGTCTTATTTAGAAAAAGGCATTCAATCTTACCAACTGGCTTTAACTAAGCTAACCGACTCAGAAGCGCCTCAGACTTACGCAATGGTGCAAAATAATCTGGGGGCTGCTTATGGAGATTTAGCCCGTTACAAGGAGCCAGAGGACAGCTTAGAGCAGTCTATTCGTGCTTATGAAGAGGCTTTGCGCTATCGAAAGGCTGAGAGTGAACCAACTAAATATGCTTCTACCCAGAATAATTTAGGCACAGCACATTGGAATTTGGCTCAACATCAATCACCTGTGGTGAATTTACGAGCTGCTATTTCAGCTTATTCTGAAGCCTTGACTTATTACGACTCAAAATCTGAGCCGATGAGTTGGGCGATGATTCAAAATAACTTAGGTACAGCTTATTGGAATTTGGCACAATATGAACAACCAGAAAGTTGGTTGGAACTAGCAATTGCGGCTTATCAAGATGCTTTAATTTATCGTACGGCTGAGGTTGCACCAGCGGCTTGTGCAGCTACGCAAAATAACTTGGGGACGGCTTTTTGGCATTTGGCAGACCGCTTTCCTGATAATTTAGATGCCCGTAGCAATTATTTAAATCAGTGTATTGGGGCATATAAAAAAGCGATCGCACTTGTGGCTCAACTTGCTCAAAATACACCACCAATACCTGTAAATTTTGATACTTTAGCAACTTACAATAACTTGGGTCTGGCGCATTATCAACTAGCAACAGAACCGCAATTTTCTCTCAATAAAGCTGATAAATCTGCTCATTTAGAAGCAGCACTCCATCAGCATTTGTTTGCCTGTCAAGGTATTGATCCTCAATCGGATGCTTATCAAACTAATCTGAATTATATTGTCAAAATAGTCCGGGCATTTTATCAAGAATGTGGAATTTCTGGACAAAACATGGCTTTATCAAAAGTGCCGGGACAGATGTTATCTAAAATTTTGCCTCGCTTGTGAAGGCATTGGGGTTGGAGAAATGCCATCTAGAAATAGTCAGTTATTACCTAACAACTGACAGACACAAACTTATTTATTTTGTGAATTGACTGGTTTTTGACCAACATTAACTTGGTTTCTGGCAGCAGGATTTGAACGATCGGTTAAGCTACGGAAATAAGCAACGCCAATGGTTGCCAAAAATACCACATAACCCACAGCTTGTACTAAATAGAGATTTTGTGTGTAGCCAAACATGGCGCTAAAAATCAGACCAGGAAACTTATCATCTGGCAATATTTGGGAAGTATCCCAAACTCTGGGTCCTAAAATACAAGAGGGATTTTTGACAAATCTTTCGTAGAAAAAGCATAAATCTTGTGATTTACGATCCATCTGAGATAGAGTTTTTACGGCGCTGTCAAAATGCCCTAAAGCGGAGACAACTAAGCCTGCCACAATTAAGAGTAATAAAATACCCATTACCTGGAAAAAGCGGCGGATATTTATTTTTATGCCCCATTTAAATAGTGCAAAACCAATACCTGTAGAAACGGCGATACCTGTGAAGGCGCCAAGTGCAGGAATTATGCCTTCTTGAAATTTGGCAAAGATAAATAAAACTGTTTCAAAGCCTTCTCGCAAGACGGCAATAAATACTAAACTAAAAACACCCCAACCAGCATTTCTGCCTTGTTTCATAACAGAAGTCACAGCGCCTTCTACTTGCGCTTTCATAAACCTGGCTTGCTGAGTCATCCATAACAGCATCCAACTGAGCATTATGATTGCAATTACACTAAAAGTCCCCTCCATAACCGGCTCAATTACGGCAGCATATTGGGGATAAGAGACACTCAAGGCTTTACTAATTGCCCCAAACATGGCACCCAACAAGGCACTCACAACTAGCCCACAACCAACTCCTGCATAGACCCAAGAATTCAAGTGACTGGCTTTGGCTTTTTTGAGTAAAGCTAGCACAATTCCGACTACTAAAGCCGCTTCTACGCCTTCGCGTAGTGTAATTACAAAAGTCGGTAAAGCTGCACTAAAATCCATGATTAATTTTTGATTCCTTGTTTTGTTTTTTGTTTTGTGAGTGCTTGCTCATGCTGATTGGCAGCTTAAAGTTGCTGTTTTTTTTAGCTTTAAGCTGCCATTTTTTGTTTGGATGTTTGTGTTAGTTAGGTGACTTTTTGAGCGTCTTTTTCGATACTCTTAATTAGCTCTGTAACTTTGTCTGTGGGTAGTATTGGCGCTGCTGGCGGAATCGGTGAGGGCCAGGCAGTTTTAAGCTCAGTCATGGTGGCATTGATTTCTTTTTGAGCTTCAGCATTTTGTTTTGTCAACTGCTCTGCGATTGCGTTTTTCAGAGTATCAGCATATATCACAAAGCCACGTGAGTCTTGATATTCAATTGCTGCTGAGATTTTGCCATTCGCGATCGCAGCACCATATTCTGAGTTAGCTGTATCCAATAAACCGTTAATTACTTGTAGGGCAAAATTGGGAGACTGGCGCTGAGTTTCTGGTAATGCGGCAATTGCCTGGTCTATAGATTTCATTGAAGCCTCAAATTGTGTTATTAATTGAGGATCATTTGGTTTAGACTTGAGCAAATCTTGTAAGTTGATCAACTGTTTTTTGAATTCTGGAACTTTGCGTTCTTCTAATTGATCTGCCACGTCGGCATAAATTTCTTCGACTGGATGCCCAATATGAGGTTCTGCTTGTTCTGGTTTTTTCAGGTTTAGTAATTCTTTTGCAACTAGCATATGTCCTTTCATTAAGCCTAGCTTGACCATGTAATCAACGTCTTTGGCTTCACCCGTTAGCACAACATCTTCTATTGTTACTTGGTCTTTAATTTGATCAAACTGTTCTTGAGTAATCACCTTTTTTGAGACAAGTTCTTCAGGCTTAGAATAAGGACGACTTGCCTGAATTTTATTTGATAAGGCGGGAACACCTAATTTTGATTCAAATTTATCTAATTCTGACAAAATAGCGCTGTTTATGTTGATTTTGTTTTTGCCACTAGCATCAGTTGTGGTGGTAGCGGTAGGAGTTGAATCAGCCGCTGGTGAAGATTTTGAGGCATCACCCGTGGTTTGTGTTTGAGCGCAATTGGTCAAAAAAACCAAGAAGAAGCCAGCACAGGCGATCGCTAGGAAACGAAAAATAGATTTCATATACATTGAGCCAAGTCTTTAAATCAGAAGCAGTTTTCTCATCTGCTTCTTAGGAATTGTTAGCAATAGGATTGATTAGGACTTATTGTCATACCAATGATAGTTTTTGTCAACTACTAAGGATAAGAAAAAAATATGCTCAAAGGCTTGCTAGAGAAAGAGCAATCGTGAGTAAAAGCAACGAAATTGCTCTATTTCGTGCCATCCACGCCATTTATGTGCCCATAACATCAAAGAAACCCATACAACCCGCCTCAGCAATATAATCTTGATGAGGATGAAACATATACTTACCCGTATAGGAATAAGAAAACTCTAGGATATGTCTTTCCGTAGGACCCATCGTAATTACATCAGTTTGATGTGTCGGCGTTAAAGTCATGCCTGTGGGATAAACTTTAAAAAAATTGGAATGAAGATGAAAAGTGGCAGTGCTATCAAACTCAATGACATTCAAGACATAAAGCCGCACTAATTGATTTTGATAAATAGGGATAGGATGCTGCATATAGTAGTCAGGCAACCCATTAAAGGCATAAAGTTCATTTTTGCCATCATCGTTAATATCATAACCAGCCATAACCAAGACTATTTCATCAGCCGGAGGGCGCTTTTGGGGAGGATCAATGATAAACATTCCATATAAACCTTTGCCAATATGTCGCGTCACCGGGGCAATATGGCAGTGATAGAGATGAACACCATAGGGTTCGGCATCAAATTCATAAATGGAAGCAGTACCATTGCGAACCGGTTTAATGCCATCAACACTAGCAGGATGGACACCGTGAAAGTGCATAGTATGGGAGTGTCCACCGTTATTTTGAAATATTACCCGGACGCGATCGCCTTGTGTAGCCCTTAAGGTTGGTCCTGGTACGCGATTATTAAAGTTCCAACTGTTAAAGCTGACTGCACTATTAAGTTGCAATACCGAATTTCCCGCCGTGATCCGAAATTCCCGAATATTTCGTCCATTTTCCCGCTTGATCGTGCCATAATCAAAATCTCGCAACACCGCCATTGGATTGATGCCATTACCAGCCATCGGCGTATTGGTGGGAACAGGTGGTATCCTCATTGACGTTGGCTTGTACTGTTTGTTAAACTGTTGCACCGCAGCAGCCGCACCTGTGACACCAATTCCTGCAAGTCCCAATTTGAGGAGTTGACGACGATTCCAACGGGGAATTTTTTGATGCAGAAAGGGATCAGACATAGATAAGAACTTATTGCAATAGATTCTTCAATATTGCCGAAGAGCTGTGTAAATAGCAACTGTCAATTATTCTCAACAGAGATGAGAGGCGACTTGATAAAGAGCTTTATATCTTGAGGCGTAGGCTCAATACTCAAGACATGGTTGCAAGTCTTAAACCATTCAAAATTAACTAGATCTAACAGCCCTAGCTGCAAAGCAACGCTAGGATTCTCCGATTCCGGCTTTACAATGGATCTAATACGGCATAGACCATTTGCCTGGTAGTAGCGCCAAACTTTGGGAATTCCCGAAGTAAACTTATTGGAACAACCCTGTGTGAACGTTTCCACGAATTCTGTAGACCTCGACCTCAACAACTTATTTCCCTTTCCCCTGGATGAATTTCAGCAACAAGCGATCGCTGCCCTCAATGCAGGACGCTCTGTAGTTGTCTGTGCGCCCACAGGTTCCGGGAAAACCCTAATCGGAGAATACACCATCCATCGGGCATTAGGGCGGGGTGGACGTGTCTTTTATACCACTCCCCTGAAAGCTCTTTCTAACCAAAAATTGCGAGATTTTCGTGAGGAATTTGGTGCCGAAAATGTCGGTTTACTAACCGGGGATGTCTCAATTAACCGAGATGCCCCAATTTTGGTAATGACCACCGAAATCTTCCGTAATATGCTCTATGGCACACCGATCGGAGAAGTTGGCACATCAATGGTAGGTGTTGAGGCAGTGGTACTAGATGAATGCCACTACATGAATGACCGGCAACGGGGGACAGTTTGGGAAGAATCAATTATTTATTGTCCTTCAGAAATCCAACTTGTAGCGCTTTCGGCAACAGTTGCTAATAGCGATCAACTAACAGATTGGTTGAATTTAGTTCATGGTGCAACGGAACTAATTTATTCAGATTTTCGACCAGTTCCTTTGCAGTTTTATTTTGGCAACCCCAAAGGTTTATTTCCACTTTTAGACCAAAACCTTAAACAAATTAATCCCCGCCTTAAACCGAAAAGTAAAGGAGGAGCAAAAGGCAAAGGAGGACGCCCAGAAAGTCCAAACATGACCTATGTTTTAGAACAGTTGTGGCAACGAGATATGCTGCCAGCAATTTACTTTATCTTTAGCCGTCGTGGCTGTGATAAAGCAGTTGAAGATATGGGCGATTTATCGTTAGTTAATGACCATGAAGCAGCACAATTAAAAGTGCGAATTGATGAATTTATGGCGCGTAACCCCGACGCTGGACGTGCGGGACAAGTGGAACCGCTTTATCGAGGTATTGCCGCTCATCATGCGGGCATTTTACCAGCCTGGAAAGGCTTTGTAGAAGAGTTATTTCAACTAGGTTTAGTAAAGGTGGTATTTGCGACGGAAACCCTGGCAGCAGGTATTAATATGCCAGCAAGAACAACAGTAATTTCCACCCTTTCCAAGCGCACCGACCGGGGACATCGCCTGCTGACAGCTTCGGAATTTTTGCAGATGGCGGGACGTGCAGGACGGCGGGGCATGGATGCCACGGGCTATGTGGTGACCTTACAGACGCCATTTGAAGGGGCAAAGGAAGCCGCTTATTTGGCAACCTCTGGCGCTGACCCGTTGGTTAGTCAGTTTACGCCAAATTATGGCATGGTGCTGAATTTGCTGCAAACTCACACCATAACTGAAGCAAAAGAGTTGGTGGAACGTAGCTTTGCTCAATATTTAGCGACATTATATCTGCGACCTCAGCAACAGGCAATTACCGAGTTGACTTCCGAGTTGACAAAGTTGGATATTCAGTTGGCGCCAGTAGATGTAAAAGCGATCGCCAGTTATGAGAAAATTAGTGAACGCCTCAAAGAAGAACGCCGTCTTTTAAAAATACTGCAAAATCAAGCCGAAGAAGTGCAAAGCAATGAAATTGCCAGAGCACTACTTGATGCACCACCAGGAATTTTATTGTATTTGAAAGGGAAACACGTCCCTGTTCCTACACCTGTTCCTGCTGTTTTAATTTCCAAAGAAAGAGGTCGTGGTCTTGCACCTTATTTGGTATGTTTAAGTGCAGATAATCGTTGGTATGTAGTAACGACAGGTGATGTAATTGGTTGGAATGCCCTCACAAAAGCGATCGCTATTGGTTCCATTCAACTACCTATAGAACTCACCATCAAACCTGGTCAAATACGGCGCGGCACAACAGAAACAGAACCGCTTGCCTTCCTAATTCCCAGCGATATCGAACTGGAAACAGCCCCCGAAGTGCAAGCGCAACAGCAAATTGTCCAAGCCGTAAGCGAGCAACTAGAAGCCCATCCTCTGCGAGAATGGGGTAATCCTG
The DNA here is from genome assembly GCA_049671305.1 of Coleofasciculaceae cyanobacterium. GTDB lineage: Bacteria > Cyanobacteriota > Cyanobacteriia > Cyanobacteriales > Coleofasciculaceae > CADCTM01. The sequence goes on along the minus strand of JBATUR010000104.1, from coordinate 5,841 downwards.
CTAACTTACTCAAGCGTCAACATCGTCGCTTAGTTTTGCAAGAAGAAATCAACGAACGTCAAGACCAATTTCGCGCTAACCAAGCACACCACTGGCAGGAATTTAACAACTTAATTGAAATTTTAAGAAGTTTTGGTTGCTTGCAAGACGTGAAACCAACCGCACTCGGACAAGCTGCAGCCGCGATTCGGGGCGATAATGAATTATGGCTTGGACTAGCGCTGATGTCTGGCGAATTAGATAATTTAGACCCCCACCACCTAGCCGCAGCAATGTGCGCCCTAGTTAGCGAAACCCACCGCCCCGATAGCTGGACAAACTACCAAACACCAGCACCTGTTATTGAAGCATTAGCAGGTTTAAGAGGCACAAGACGGCAGTTATTTCAGTTGCAGCGTCGCTATCAAGTCGCCTTGCCAGTTTGGTTGGAATATGAATTAGTAGGAATAATTGAGCAGTGGGCATTAGGCGTGGAATGGACAGAACTTGGCGCTAATACCAGCATGGATGAAGGTGATGTGGTGCGGATGTTGCGTCGAACTGTCGATATATTATCGCAAATTCCCTACGTGCCAAACCTTGCCGATTCCTTAAAACGCAATGCAGTGCGGGCAATTCAACTACTTGATCGCTTTCCAGTCAATGAAATAGTTGATTAGATTAGCTTCACTGCTGATTAGATCAAGCCTGCCTATTAACTCTTGGCAACTGATTAATTTGCCTCAAGGAATTAAGACTATCAAAAAGTAACTAAATTAAGGATGAAATTGTGTTGAGGAGTGATTCTTGTGAGCATCAAAATAGCCGTTTGTCTAAAAATCAACTTCCCCCTCCTCCCCTCGTGGGAGAAGGGGAACTAGTGGATCTTGCTCCCCTCTCCCCTTGTGGGAGAGGGGCAGGGGGAGAGGGGAAAGCTTTGCCAGACAAGGTTTTCAGTCAAAAGAGAGCAACTACGGTTCAATTTACCCTACTGATCCTCGGCACATTAATTAGTCCTTTAATCACACAACCAAGCTTCGCCCAAACAGCACAACTAGCAGTTGTCAAAAGCCCAGAAAATACAGCAAACTGGTCAGGAATTAGCAGCCGTTTGCAGTCAGTGGGTGTGAATTATTGCGTGGTTGATTTTGCCCAAGTACGTCAAGCATCTGATTTGGGCAACACTCAATTACTATTTTTACCAAATATTGAACGACTGGAACTTTCCCAAATCAACGCCTTGCAAGAATGGATGAATCAAGGTGGTCGTATTATTGTAAGTGGTGCAATGGGGACGCTTTCGCAACCGGAAGTCCGTAATCAATTGCGGACACTTTTGGGTGCATATTGGGGTTTTGCCCTCAATAAACCTTCTAATTTATCTGCTTTACGCCTTAGTCAGCAAAATTGGCTACCAGGTACAGGACAAAATAACCCTATCCTTGGCGGCGTGGTGATTCCGGCTGGTTTAAATTCCACAACTGCTGCGGTTTGGAGTCAAAGTGATAATAATCAGCCAGCTATTGTGACAACTGAAAAAACGACTTTTTTTGGCTGGAATTGGGGTAATGAACAAGTTGCCGCAGCGGCTGCCGATAGTGCTTGGTTAAAGGCTGCGCTGAGTCGTTATGGTGTAACTGCAACTACGGGTAATAAGGCTGTATCACCTCAAAAATTTTGTGTACCTACTCAAGCAGCGGCGGCATTACCAGTTATAAATACGGCAACGCCAGCAACTCCGCTTAAACTTGCCCAAACTGAACCGGATTTTGGGGTAGTGCCGATACAAGTGCAACCTAATCAAACGGGAAGCCTTTCGGCGCGGGAGGTAGCGGCAATGAGTAACGAGTTAGAAAATTTGATTGGGCGGTTTGAGAGTGCGCTTTTGGCAGCGAATGCTAGTAATAGTGCTGTGATACCGACGAGTGTTGCGATCGCTCAATTCCAGACACCCGGAAACAAGGGTGCTGATACTAATCCTCCTACCACAACTGCTGCCGTTCGAGCAATTGTCAATGCCAGGGCAAGCTGGCAAAACTTCCTAACTGCGGTGGCGCAAAAGGATTACAATCGGGCAAGACAGCAGTGGTTTGCCGCACGACGCACGTTATGGGAAAACTACCCAACTGACAGACAACGGGCACAAGCCGAGGTTAGGGCAATTTGGTTAGACCGGGGTACAATTGTTCGTGCCAAGTCAGAGCAAGATTTAGCTAAGATTTTTGACCAATTGGCAGCGGCGGGGTTTAATACGGTCTTTTTTGAGACGCTAAATGCCAGTTATCCGATTTATCCGAGTCGCATTGCCCCGCAACAAAACCCCTTAACCAAGGGTTGGGACCCCTTAGCTGCGGCGGTAAAATTAGCCCATCAGCGGGGTATGGAGTTACACGCTTGGGTGTGGATGTTTGCTGCCGCTAATCGCCGTCACAATGCGATTTTGAACCAATCTGCCGATTATCCGGGACCTGTTTTGAAGGCGCATCCCGACTGGGCAATGTTTGACGCCCGTGGGCGTTTATTTGACCAAAATAATAAGAAGGCATTTTTTGATCCAGCTCATCCAGAGGTCAGAAAATATTTAATGAGTCTGCTGGATGAAATTGCCACACGGTATAAGGTTGATGGCATTCAGTTGGATTATATTCGCTATCCGTTCCAAGATCCTAGTGTAAATCAGACTTATGGTTATGGTCGGGCAGGGCGGCAGCAGTTTCAGGCTTTGACGGGTGTTGATCCGGTTAATGTTAAGGTAAGCGATCGCCTTTTGTGGCAAAAATGGACTAATTTTCGTATCCAACAAATTGATAGCTTTGTAACAGCAGTAAGCCAAAGATTAAGATCACAACGACCTAATTTAATTCTCTCAACGGCGGTGTTTCCTCTACCACGTTCTGAGCGTTTACAAAGATTACAACAAAACTGGGAAGATTGGGCAATTAAAGGTGAAGTTGATTTGATGATTCCCATGACTTATGCCTTGGATACCCGTGGTTTGCAGATTTTGGCACAACCTGTACTTTCACAATCTACCCTTGGTTCTGCTTTAATTTTACCAGGAATTCGGCTTTTAAATTTGCCAAATATGGTAGCAGTTGACCAAATTCAATTATTACGAGATTTACCAACGGGTGGTTATGCTTTGTTTGCTGCGGAGAATTTGAATGGGACTTTAGGTAATATTTTAGGTCGCACTCAAGGCAGAAGTTCACCTGCTACAAATGAACCGATACCTTATCGCCAACCTTTAAAAGCTGCGGCAGCACGTTATAGTGCGATGCAAAAAGAATGGAATTTTTTGCTATCAACTAATCAAATTTGGATTCAACAACCGACGCTTTCAGAATGGGGTAGACAAACTGATGCTCTTTTAATATTATTAAATCAAGTGGCAGCAGACCCGTCGGCGCAAAACTTAGCAGCGGCAAAAAATTCACTTTTAGCATTTCGTTCGCAATTTCAACGATTGATGCAGCAGCAAGCGGTGCGGCAACCTTATCAAGTTCAGGTGTGGGAAAATCGCTTGGCAAGTATTGAGCAATTATTACATTATGGTGAGCGATTTGGTGCAAATCGTAAGGTAACAAACGTGCGATAGTAATTAGGAAAAAGGCTTATTTTGTGAAATATTGAAAATATTTTACTGCAAAAGTAATTTCTGTTTCAATTTAAAAATAGGTTGAGTTAGGGAAGGGGATAAACAGAATCAGCCTATTTTAGATTCCCGACTCTGTTTATCCAATTCCACATTGCCTTATATTCAGCCTTAACTAAGGCTAATTTTGCAGTTGCTAGGGACGACTAAAAATCAGGAAATTGTCTAAATGGATGAAATCAAGCCAATTCCAGAAAATCCTGACAGTAGCAAGTTTAGTCAGTAAGTAAAATATAATTGTCGTTCTGATGATCTTAAAACCAAAATTAAATTATAAGTATAGATTAACGAGCGCCCAGAGAGTTAAGATTGTGCCCTATTTAATTCAAAACCCAGAAACCACTAACTCAGAAATCCATGAATTGAGGTTCGGTTCTAATACTATAGGACGTGAACTTGATAACACTATTGTTGTTATTCATAAAAGTCTTTCTCGTTACCATGTTCAAATTATTAATAATGAGCATGGTGTATTTATCACTGATTTAGGTAGTCTCAATCATACCTTTGTTAATCAAGCTCAAATTGAGCAACGTCAACTCAATGACGGTGATTTAGTTCGTTGTGGTACTGTGGTTTTTCAGTTTTTACAAACACTTAAAACTAGACCACAAGAACCTCTGGGCGAAGCAAATCAAGCATCAGTTATTAAAAGATTTTCTCATAAACAAACTCAACATCTTCAAGACTTACTGCACCAACATAGCTCAGAACATCCAGGAACAGCGCTAAGAATACGACAACAAGAAAGCAATCAACGAACTTTAGACAAACTAAATATTTTATTGGAGGTAAGTAAACAGCTTTCTTCTCCTCAAGAACCTGATAAATTGCCTGAGAAAGTTCTCGACTTACTCTTTAAGATTATGAGTGTAGATAGAGGTGTAATTCTTTTAGTTGATCAAACGACTGGACAGCTTGTTAGCAAAGCAGCTAAGTTTAAAAATGGCATCTCAACAAATCTACAATTTTATAGTAAAACTATTGTTGATTTAGTTCAAGAAAAGGGAAATGCTCTGTTAATTAGTGATGCTCAAGTTGACCAAAGATTTACTGATTCACAATCGGTTATTAAACAAACAATTCATGCCTCTATGTGTGTTCCTTTGAGAGTAAATAAAGCACTTGGTGTCTTGTATGTAGATAATCTTTCTCTAACAAATATTTATTCGGATGAAGACTTAGACTTTCTGATCGCTTTAGCTAACCAAGCTGCTATCGCTATTGAAAATACTGAACTCAACAAAAAAATAGAAGCCGATGCTGTTTTGCAATCTAAACTTGAGCGTTTCTTTCCCAAAACTGTGAGTAAAAAACTGAAAGAAGAAGGTAATATAGAAGTTATTGATACTGAAGTTACTGCTCTATTTTCAGACATTAGCGGCTTTACAGAACTCTGCTCAGAAATGGAGCCACGGCAGGTTATTGAAATGCTTAATGAATACTTTCCTGCTGTGGTGGAAGAAATTATATTTCAATACGAAGGCACATTAGAAAAATATATTGGAGATGCTTTACTTGCTGTTTGGGGAGCTCCTTATCGGCAGCCAGATGATGCAGCACGTGCCGTCCAAGCTGCTGTTGCTATGCAGCGTGCTATTCACAAATTAAATAAGCAGTGGCTACAGCAAAGACATATCGAAATTAGAGTTCAAATTGGACTCAATACAGGAAAAGTTGCTGCCGGAAATATTGGCTCACCAAAGTTAGTTCAGTATGCAACAATTGGTGATACAACAAATGTCAGTAGTCGTATTTGTAGTGCTGCCAAGCCTGGAGAAATTTTAATTTCAGAAACTACTTTTCAACAACTTGATGAGTCGAACTTCACAGTTGAAAAAATCGCTCCGGTTCGGGTGAAAGGAAAAGATGAACCACTACAACTATATCGTTTGCTTTGGGATATTTAGTCAATCAACGGCACATTTTAAAATAAAGTCGAAAAATCCATTATTATAGGATTTATAGATATGGCTTAAGTAGCCACCAAATCTTTGCTGACCTTCAATCAGCAAGTTTTATATAGTTCTTATTACAGCCAACTCGGATGAGTCTTTGCATTAATCCTAGCTGCCCGAATCCCCAAAACCTAGAAACCCAGCTATTCTGTATAAGCTGTGGCTCTGAGTTGCTCTTGGAAGGACGCTATCGAGTCACGTGTAAGTTAGGAAGTGGCGGTTTTGGTAAAACTTATGAAGTCAGAGATA
>JBATUR010000103.1:0-38127 GCA_049671305.1 Coleofasciculaceae cyanobacterium | reverse complement strand
GGACAAGAATTACAAATTCAGTTAGGTGAAGGAGAAGTTAAAGTGAAAGTTACAGAGCTGGACTAACTAAAAATTAGTACTAATTTTAATATTAATTATGACTAAATCAGGTTCTAAACAATCTAAATATTCACAAAAAAACGACTGGAACTATGAAGCAACCGTAGTTGAAGTTGAAGCAATTCTTGAGCAAATAGAAGCCGGAGAATTGCCCCTAGCTGAGGTTTTTGAGCGCTATGCAGCCGCTGTTAAATACTTAAACCAATGTGATGTATTTTTACAAAAACATCAACAACAAATGGATTTATTAATTGAAACCTTAAATGAAGATGTTGAATTTTAAGCAATTGCTATTTGCGATCAAGGCGGACTGCTCGTTCTAAAGCAGCCTTTTCTTTCGCTCTTTCCAAATATGGTTGTAACTGCCACAAATCTAAGCCACTAAGTATGCTTAAATCTTCTAACTCGATACCTTTGCTCAACATTTCCACACACCAAGTTTGCCTTGCTTGCTCAATTGATAATGGTTGATTTTCAGTAGTTAAAAATTCTGAAGTTAATTCCTGCCACCAAGTAGCTAATTCCGTTGCTGACATCGGTTGGCTCATTTCATTTAAAAACAAAGCAGGATTATTATCCTTACGGCTTTTTAGCCATTGAGTCAAAGGATTTTTGGTATAAGATCCATAGCGTTTTCCCATAATCCATTGATTGACAGGAACTTGTCGAATCGCTCCTTGTCTAACTTGTAAAATATGCTGATTGTGGTCAGTAATTTGATGGTTTCTTTCTAAGTTAACCACTTCTTCACGGCTTAAGCCAGTACCAAATAATACATAAGCTAAAGCATAACCTTGTAAGCCTTGTTTTTTTGCCTGTTGTAGAATTGAGTGAACCAAAGACGCAGGTAAATCATCGATTTTTTGCTTATCATCCCCTCTTGTTAATGTAGATATTTGATTTGAACTAGAATTAACAGAAGTTTGATTATTTTGTGAAATAGCTCCATGTAAAAAGAGTTCTACCAAACTTTCTAAAAACTCCTCTTGATTCTGCCAAAGCTCATGAAACTCACTAGTTAATTCAATTACCAAATAGCCAAATAATATACCATTAAGCAAGCTTGCTAATTTTTTTGCTGGTAAACGTAAATGTAGTTGTTCTCGCTCAATTACTGCTCCCAAATAATCGGCTGCGGCACGATTTGCCTGAGTAATACCTCTACCTAAAGCTTGGCGATTTAAAAGTGTATATTGTCCCGCTTCACCGACTACCGAGCGTAAGAGTTCAGGGATTTGTTGCAACACTTGTAGGCGATCGCTTGCATAGTTTTTCAGCGCCTCATCTATCTGAGTTGTCTGACTCAGTTGGCGACTCAAAGATTCACCCAAGTCGGTAAATACCGCCGAGTCTTCAATTACTGCCAAGAGCAAACCTTGCTTATTGCCAAACTGCCGAAATAGCGTCACCTCATTGACTTGTGCTAATTCAGCAATTGCCTTGGTTGTCGTCTCGGTAACGCCTTGAGAGCTAAACAACTCTAGCGCTGCCTTGATTAATCGCGCTCTAGTAGAAGATCGAGACATAAAAGTTAATATGTAAGTGTTACTTGCATTTATCAGCCAGCGTCGCTAGTATAAGAGAGTGCAAGTAACGCTTGCACTTTATCTCCCTACCGATCATCTCTACCATAGAGAAAAGATATATGACCAACCAACTGCCTGCTGCCATCGAAAGCAAACCAACACTTCCGCTAAACTGGGTCAGCGTCGGCTTTTTCGGCACAATTCACGCCTTGGCACTGCTTGCTCCTTGGTTTTTCTCCTGGTCAGCATTAGGAGTTACAATCTTTCTGCACTGGTTATTTGGCAGCATTGGCATTTGTTTGGGGTATCACCGAATGTTAACCCATCGTAGTTTTCAAGTACCCAAGTGGTTGGAGTATATCATCGCCACCATTGGAGCTTTAGCGCTGCAAGGTGGACCAATTTTTTGGGTAGCAAATCACCGTTTGCATCATGCCTTTACCGAAGATGATGAAAAAGACCCCTACTCTGCAAACAAAGGGTTTTGGTGGAGTCACATGATGTGGATTTTCTACTCCAAAAAAGAGTTTTTTGACCCAGAAGCAAATCGCAAAGCTGCACCCGATTTAGCAAGAGATCCTTATTATCGCTGGCTTGATCGTAATTTCTTAATACTGCAAGTTCCCGTTGCTATACTACTTTATGCATTAGGTGGATGGTCTTATGTCTTCTGGGCTGTCTTTTTCCGGGCAGTTGTACTTTGGCATAGCACTTGGTTGATTAACTCAGCAAGTCATATGCGTGGTTATCAAAGCTTTGACGTAGAAGACGGATCACGCAACCTTTGGTGGGCGGCGCTCTTGACTTATGGAGAAGGTTGGCACAATAATCATCATGCTCATCCTAATGTTGCCCCAGCAGGACTGAAATGGTGGGAAGTGGATGTTACTTGGTGGTCAATTCAAGTTTTAAGAAGTCTGGGTTTAGCTAAGAAAGTAGTTATGCCGTCTAAATAAGTTGGTAGCTTAATTAAATAAATGCGATGTTCGTAGGATAGTCTACAGCATCGCATTTTTCAGCTTTTTAGATTAATTAAACACCTCATCGGCGCGTTTCAAACCCTTGCAATCCTTGCGGCGTTTCATACTCAACCATCACATCTTGTACCACAGCGCCAGGTGGTCCTTGATTACACCATTCAATCATCTCCTCAACAACCGCTTTACTGCCCTCAAAAACCGCTTCCACACGTCTATCCAGTAAATTTTTCACCCAACCATTAATACCTAATCGTCGCGCTTCATCCAAAGCCGAAAAGCGATAACCGACACCTTGAACTTTACCAGAAACGAAAACATGAGCGCGAATTTGTGCCTCTGATCTGGATAGATTTTGCATGAACCCGTCTAATCTTGATAACATCCAATCAAATTCTAGTAGAATCACCAATAGTCAAGCTTTAAATTTCCTATACAAGTGCTGAAATGATTGCTCAATTATTTGATATCGCCAATGTCTTCGTTTTACCTTTTTGGGCGCTGATGATTTTGTTACCCAACTGGGGTATTACCCGAAAAGTTATGGAATCTTATCTACCTTTCATTGCTTTGTCAGCGTTATATATTTATTTGTTTGTTAGTAGTATTACTCCCGAAAACGCTGCAGCTTTATCAAATCCTCAATTAGCTGATCTTGCCAAGTTTTTTTCTGATGAAAAAGCGACAGCGACGGGATGGATTCATTTTTTAGTTATGGATTTATTTGTAGGACGTTGGATTTATTGGCAAGGTCAAAAAACTGGTGTTTGGACAATTCATTCTCTAGCTTTGTGTCTATTTGCAGGACCAATGGGTTTACTATCTCACATTTTTACTAACTGGATACAAAAAGGATTTGCTAATTCTGAATTAGAAACATCATCTACAGAAGCAACCCAGCCTTAATTTTAGTTAGTTGCAGGCTTTTGTTTTGCTCCCAAAATAGCCAAAGCTACCCCCGCTAGCATGATAATTGCACCAATTAAGACAAATAAACCTGGTACTTCTTGGAAAATTAAATAACCGAGAATACTAGAACAAATCGGTTCAAATAAAATAGCCAAAGTTACAAAAGTTGGTGAGATCCAACGCATTGACCAGCCTATCTTGATTGATGTAGATGGAAAGCGATCGCCTTTGAGTCATGTTGAGCGATCGCACGAAGGCTAAATTACTGTTGCGATCCCATCAATTTGCACAACCAAATCCTTGTAGGGGCGCAAGGCTTGCGCCCTCTTAGGTTGCAGTGATTATCGATTGGATGGGCGTATGCCATACGCCCCTAGATTAATATCATCATCGCGCAACCTCAAAAATCTTCTCACTATCTACATAAGCTAGTTGCTCTGAAAGATAGACAATAAGATACATAGATTGAGGTAGCGCAACATGAAGGGAAAAGCACGACAGAGAATGCTACCGTTGGCTGTTCTTATCGGAGTTATGGGGTTATTGGTAAGAGTGCCAGCACCAGTGGTAGGACAAACAAATCCCCCCCAGTCAGCTCAAGAGTCTGCGGTATTTGAAGAGCTTCAACAGCTAATTCAACAGGTAAACCAGCTTAGAGAACAGGGTCAGTATGCTGCTGCGATACCCTTGGCAGAGCGGATCTTAGTGATCTTGGAGAAAAACTTGGGATCTGATCACCCTCTTGTTGCTACCAGTCTCAACAATCTGGCAGAGCTGTACCGAGTACAGAGGAACTACAGCCAAGCTGAACCTCTGTACCAACGCTCTTTAGCAATCCGGGGGAAAGTGCTCGGACCAGAGCATCCCGATGTGGCTAGTAGTCTCAACAGTCTGGCATTGCTGTACTACGCACAGGGGAACTACAGCCAAGCCGAACCTCTATTCCAACGCTCCTTAGCAATCCGGGGGAAAGTGCTCGGACCAGAGCATCCCGATGTGGCTAGTAGTCTCAACAATCTGGCACCGCTGTACCTGAATATGGGGAACTACAGCCAAGCTAAACCTCTATATCAACTCTCTTTAGCAATCCGGGGGAAAGTGCTCGGACCAGAGCATCCTGATGTGGCTAGTAGTCTCAACAATCTGGCAGCGCTGTACCGAGTACAGGGGAACTACAGCCAAGCTGAACCTCTATATCAACTCTCTTTAGCAATCCGGGAGAAAGTGCTCGGACCAGAGCATCCCGATGTGGCTAGTAGTCTCAACAGTCTGGCATTGCTGTACCAGCAACAGGGGAACTACAGCCAAGCCGAACCCCTATACCAACGCTCTTTGGCAATTCGGGAGAAAGTGCTGGGACCAGAGCATCCCAATGTGGCTACCAGTCTCAACAATCTGGCATCGCTGTACAAAGAACAGGGGAACTACAGCCAAGCCGAACCTCTGTACCAACGCTCTTTGGCAATCTTGGAGAAAGTGCTCGGACCAGAACATCCTCATGTGGCAGTAAGTCTTGACAGTCTGGCATTGCTGTACTATGCACAGGGAGACATCGCCCGTACCCTAGAATTCCTCACCCGTGGCATCAACATCGAAGAACGCAACCTTGCCCAGATCTTAACCATCGGCTCCGAAGCCCAAAAAAGTGCCCACATTGCTACCCTTCGGAGTACAATCAGCCTTAATGTCTCCCTGCACGTCCAGGCTGCACCCAACACCCCCGAAGCAGTGCGCTTCGCCCTCACCACTATCCTACGGCGCAAAGGTAGAGTCCTCGACGCCCTCACCGACAGCCTACAAACCCTGCGCCAAAACCTCAAACCCGAAGACCAGACCTTGCTTGACAAACTCGCTACCACCCGCTCCCAACTGGCAAACCTAATCTTCAAACAACCCGAAAACCTCCCCCCAGAGCAATATCGCCAGCAAGTTGGCACCCTCAAAGCCATAGCCGACCAACAAGAAGCGACTCTCTCCCGTCGCAGTGCCGAATTTCGCACAAAATCCCAACCCGTTACCATTGAAGCCGTGCAGCAATTAATTCCTGCCGATGCTGCCTTGGTAGAACTGGTGTTGTACCAACCCTTCAACGCCAAAGCCACAAAACTTGCTAAACAGTGGGGTACACCTCGCTACGTCGCCTACATCCTAAACCACACAGGCGAACCCCAATGGGTAGACTTAGGTGAAGCCGAACCCATCAATCAAGCCGTTACCGCCTTCCGCGAAGCCCTGCAATCTGACGCCAACGATGTCAAGCCCGTTGCCCGTGCCTTAGATGCCAAACTGATGCAGCCCATTCGTAAGCTTCTGGGCAATACTCGCAACGTGCTGCTTTCCCCCGACAGTCAACTCAACCTGATTCCCTTTGCAGCTTTGGTTGATGAAAATAACCGCTATCTGGTCGAAAATTATGCCATCAACTACCTCAGTTCCGGACGCGACCTGCTGCGGTTGCAAAATCCTGCTCAAAGTCGCTCACCATCTGTAATTATCGCTAATCCTGACTATCAGAAACCAGGAGATCCAGCTTCCGTTGCGATGATTAGGAAAGGTGAATCTAGCCAAATTGCTGCCGCACAACCCGTTAACCTATCTACCAAACCCTCCAAAACTCGCGGTTTGTTTGATAATTTTATTCAACAAATCGAGTGGAGTCCTTTACCCAATACTGCCACAGAAGCCCAAGCCATTTTCCCGATGTTACCCGGAGCCACACTCTTCACAGGCTCCCAAGCCACGGAAAATGTCATTAAGCAACTCCAAGCCCCAACTATATTACATATCGCCACCCACGGTTTCTTCCTGCAAGATGTACCCCAAGTTGCACCTACAGATTTTAGTCGCACCACCCTCCAAGGCACTCGCAGCGCTCAACCAAACATCCCCCCTGAAGAAAATCCCTTGCTGCGTTCCGGACTTGCCCTGGCTGGTGCCAACCCACGCTCTAGCGGTAATGAAGATGGCATCCTGACGGCTTTAGAAGCAGCCGGACTCAACCTATCGGGTACAAAGCTGGTGGTATTATCTGCCTGTAAAACTGGAGTGGGTGATGTGCAAAATGGTGAAGGAGTCTATGGTTTACGTCGGGCATTTGCCATAGCGGGTGCTGAGAGTCAACTGATGAGTTTATGGGCTGTTGATGATTATCGGACAAACCAACTTATGGTCAATTATTACCAGCGTCTCAAGAATAATGTTGGACGTTCTGATGCTTTGCGCCAAACTCAATTGGAGATGTTGCAAAAACCAGAATCCGAGCATCCTTATTATTGGGCAGCTTTCATTCCTTCAGGCGACTCGACACCGATGGGGTTTTAGAAATTCACACGGCGCAGGTATTAAGTTGATTCCTTCCGTAAAATCTTTTCTTTTGCTAATGTTTATCCTATCTTCTTAAAAATCAATTATGGCTGAATTACCACCTTTAAATACTGAAACAATTTGGGCAATTTTACATGAAGAAATTGATGATGATACGGTAAATAAGATAGTTTGGCACTACTTGGGCTATCGCTATAACTCAGTAACTATGAGTTGGGATATTACTAAACTATCTCCTGAATGGCAAGACTATCCTGAACCACCAAACTTTATTGAAAGTCGTCCTGCTACTGTTAAACTAACTCGCTCTATTCCTGCTGCAAATAAACAACTTTTGAAAGAACAATTAGGTTTTAAAGGCTACAAAGTTGGAGAATTTGGACCACGCCAAACCCGCAGAGCGACGGCAGCTAATTGGTTGTTGAGCTATCTTAAACAAGCAGTGGCAGAATCTTGAATTGTTATATTTAACACATAAATTAGGAAGCACCTCTAGCCGAAAAGTCAAGTTAATTAAATATTGTTAAGTTACTATTGTTATCGGTATTTCTATTAGCTGACAATTACAATATCAGTGTGATTGCTTGCTGGCTTCTTGAAGATACGCTGTTGAAAATTTGATACTAATTTGAGTTTGGCTCCCTTCTGAGCGTTAGCATAAAAACTGGATACAATAAGTCGTCCGATGCAAGTAAATACAAATACAGCGAGTCATGGTAGAACCCCCTATTAAGAAATCAGACAAGGCTGCGGCAGCCCCGGCAGCCCAGGAATCCCAGGCAGCCCAAGCAGTCCAGGAATCAGAGGCAGCCCCGGTATCCCAAAGGGCGACTGTCAAACCTATCAAGAAGGCTGACAAACCTCCAGTTGAAGCTAGCTTTGATGAAAGCGAAGATTCTGAAGAACGGACGCCCCGCCAAGACAGAGGCGGCAGAGATAAAGGCAAGGGCAGAGGCAGAGGCGATGGCGCAGGCGGTGGTAATCGTAATTCAGAGGCACGCCCTAGCAATGCCAATCCTGCATTGATGCGTGGACCAAAACCAAGCAAGCCCAAACCACCTCCTGTAATTGCAGAAACTACAGAAACCGAGGGGGAAACGACAGAAGAGGCTGATGAGGCTGATGTTCAAACACCAGAGACGACAGCGGCAGAGTAGAAGTCTCTTGTTGTAGTTTTCCCTGACTTGTCAAAAATCCGGACAGTGTTCTCTGTCAGATGTACCTAAGTAGATAGGTATAATTAAATGTTGGTAACTCGGTTCTCTTCAAGGTCATTAATTCTTGATTGGTGACCGATGACTGTCTATTACCTAATTAAGTTTAATTATGCCCATCTACTTATTAGCGTATCTCTGCAAAAGTGAGATGCTCCAGTCGCCATGAGCAGCTACAACGAGCCAAATAACGAAAATCTTATTCCTGCAAAAAATCAAGGGCTATCCCAGTCTTTTTCTTATCCAACTGGTAGAGGCTTTGATTCCGGCAGTCGCAAAAATTTACAACCATTAGGAACTTCTAGCGGTCAAAAAAAAGCCAAAAGCTTTTTGAAACAGGGTTTAAACAAGTTAAGTCAAAGCAATTATGCGGCGGCACTAAAAGATTTTAAGCAAGCTTTGCGGATTGATCCTAATTTTGTAGATGCTTATATTTGTCAAAGTCTGGTTTATTATTATCAGGCAGATTACCCTCAAGCGATCGCTTCTTGCAATCAAGTCTTGCAAATTAATCCCAAAAATGTCGATGCTTATAATAATCGCGGCTTAAATCGCTGTGCTTTGGGAGAATATCAAGATGCGATCGCTGATTTTAATCAAGTTATAGAGATTGATCCTTATCATGCCAAGGCTTTCCTAAACCGTGGTTATAGTCGTCTGCAATTGGATGATAACTGGTCAGCGATTGAAGATTTTGATCAGGCACTGCGGCTCGATCCAACTACTGCAAGGGATTATTTAAAACAAATTGCTGATACTTTGAACCATAACCTAGAAGGGATAGATAATGCCAATGAACAGCTTATCAAAGGTTTGCTGATTCAGGGTAATTTGCGATCAGAAGCAGGAGAATATGAAGAAGCGATCGCCGTTTATACTCAAGTACTAAGCCTCGATCCAACTAATACCGAAGCTCATAACCGACGCAGTACAGCTCGTGCCGCCGTTGGACAACATGAAGCAGCATTAGCAGATTTATATCAAGCTGCTGATTCTTATCTGAGCACTGAGCAATTACCTACTATTTTGCCAACCATTGAGCAATTACCAAATATAGAACCCGCAATAAATTCTCAATTAAACCAGCAACAACAGCCAATTACAAATCAACTAACTTTAGAAGAAATTGATCAACAAGGCGTCGAGAAACTTGCACAAGGCGATTTCTTGGGAGCAATTGAAGCCTTTAATCAAGTTCTTGAACTTAATGCTAATTATGCTAAAGCTTTGGTTTGTCGTGGTTTTGCTCATCGACAATTAGGATATGAATTGCTAGGGATTAAAGATTTAGAGCAAGCAGCAATACTTTTTTGGCAGCAAGGAGATCTTAAATCGTCTCAGCATATAGTAGAGACTCTAAAAAAGCTAAAGGGTTAGATATTCAACTCACACTAACTGCCACAATTAAATAATATAGAAATTGTTGCACTTGTGAAAAATTATGGGAATTGAGAAAAGAATGTTTCGGGGAATGTTTGCCCCCGGCGAAGTGGTTCAACTTAGACAGATGTGTTTTACGCCGAGTAAGATGTATCAACCAGGCAAATACATCGTCGGTGAGTTGCCAGATATTGCCTTTGATATGGGTTTAGTAGATCGACTGCCGCTAGTTAAAGGCAAAAATGCTCAAATTGAAGAGGAGACGCCACAAGAGGAATCTTAACTCACAGGAATGGTAGATAATCCTTATACTTGGCTAGAAAAATCTCTGTCCACAATTCATCGTGCTGACTGGTATCGAGGAGTGCAAACGCTGCAAATCCCTGGTGCGGTGGTGCAGCTAGAAGGACGCTATGTAATTAATTTTGCCAGTAATGACTATTTGGGGTTGGCAGGGGATGAGCGTTTGATACAAGCTGCTGTTGCCGCGACTCAGGAATTTGGTACGGGGAGCACGGGTTCTCGGTTACTTAGTGGGCATCGGCAACTGCATCAAGAATTGGAAAATGCGATCGCTTCTCTCAAACAAACCGAAGATGCTTTGGTATTTAGCTCTGGATATCTGGCAAATTTAGGCACAATTGCCGCAATAGTTGGTAAGCGCGATTTAATTTTATCTGACAATTACAATCACTCAAGCTTGAAAAATGGCGCCTTATTAAGTGGTGCGATGGTGCTAGATTATGCTCACAATGATCTCGAAGATTTGCAGCGTCAGCTAACTCAACACCGTCATCAGTATCGTCGTTGTCTAATTATTACTGATACAGTTTTTAGCATGGATGGTGATCTTTGTCAACTACCAGAAATTTTAGCATCTGCCCAAGCTTTTAACTGTATGGTATTAGTCGATGAAGCCCATGCTACGGGAGTTTTAGGAGAAACTGGCGCTGGTTGTGTAGAACACTTTGGCTGTACTGGGCAACCCCTAATTCAAGTTGGTACTTTGAGTAAAGCATTAGGTAGTTTGGGCGGCTATGTTGCAGGTTCGGCTACTTTAATTGACTACTTAAAAAATCGCGCCTCCAGTTGGATTTATACAACGGCTTTATCCCCGGCTGATACAGCGGCAGCATTGGCAGCAGTGCAGATTGTTCAAGAAGACAAAGCACGTCGTAATCAACTAATTAGTAATGTTAAAACTCTCCAGCAGTTGATACAAGAAAAGTTACCATTACTCAAAGTTTTGCCTTCCAAATCACCAATTATTTGCTTTCAATTAGCTAGTGCAAAAGATGCTATTACTTTTGGAAAAAAACTAAAAGATGCCGGGATTTTTGCCCCGGCAATTCGTCCCCCGACTGTGCCTACGAGTCGAATTCGCATTTCTTTGATGGCAACTCATGAAAGAGTTCATCTTGAGAGATTAGTTGAGGTTTTGGTTGAGATGAAAGCAGCTCAGTGATTGGTAAGTTACTCTACGAAGAAGGTGACTTTTTCCTTGACAGACCAAACCGCTATCGTTTGACTTTGGCAAAGCGAGGTGCAGATTTTTTTCAGGAATATATTCAGAATGAATGTGGCATTAGCAACCTCAAAGATTTAAATTCTTCTTTAAGTGGTTAACGAGGGCAATTACCGTGTTAAGCGATAACTAAGTATCTCATTTAAATTCTGTTTTTTTCCTTAAGAAAAGGGTGTCATTTTGTTTATGTAGTGGATGGTAGATGAAGAAGTAGGTGCTGGCAACTTAGATGTGAAATTGAATATATAGCCAGATCTCATTTCAGTTTTTGGCTTTGTTTTCGAGCGTTTACTGGGTTATCAGCCAAGTACAAAAAGGTTATTGGTTGAGAAGATTTTGAGTTGGACTTTTTTGTTGAGAGAGCGTTTAGCTACGCTCATTTGTAAACACGTTATTAGGAGTATAAGTTCGATATGAAACTAGTAGCTGCAACTATAGTGAGTAGCATTGTGTTGAGTACTTTACCTGCATTAGCTCAAGCCTGGATTTACATGGGTAGCGGGTCTACTGGAGAACCAGTATATGTATCTCCTGGAAGCATAGGTTGGAGTGATGGCAAGTTGTTGTTTACTTATAGAATTGGTAATGAAGCGGTTGATGCTTATGCCGACTGCGGTTCAAACAGGTGGTTTGCTAGTGGTTATGGTTGGAATTCACCTAAGAGTGAAGCCACAAAAAAAATGCTGAGTTACGTTTGTAATCGTTAATTAATCAGCAGAGTAAACGCATCAAAAACCTGATTTAGAATGTGCTGCAGATTGAGGAATATTGACGCCGAGAATTTGCAGCATAAACTGGTCTTCGCTCAAGCTTATTTTCTGGTTGTCTTCGCTTTATTAATCTTTAGAAACGGCTTTTTAGTGCGACTTCATAAAAAGGGGTTTCACTCACTTCAACACCTGCGGCTTTTGCTTCATATACCGCCGTCGCCTCTGGGCTACCGACTGGCGCCGCGCATCTAAAGACACCACTTCCGCCTCGCTACTTTCTCTTGCCACTCGAATTAGTAACCCTGCTGAAACTAAACTGGCAAGCAGTGAATTGCCGCCATAACTAAAAAATGGGAATGGCAAACCAGTTGTCGGCAAAACTCCGGTAGCGACTCCAATATTTAACAGCGACTGCCCCACAATTAAAATCATTGCCCCAATTGCGACTAAGCGATGGACGGAATTTCGGGCTTTCATTGCCACAATTAGGGCAAGTGTGGCATAAGCCATGATTAGCATCAACAGCAGCACACTACCTGCAAAGCCAAATTCTTCAGCAAAAACAGCAAAGATAAAATCGGTGTACTGAATGGGTAGATAGAAGAGTTTTTGTTGAGATAAACCAAATCCAGAGCCCCAAGTACCGCCAGAACCCACCGCCAGCAAGCTTTGTACGAGTTGGTAGCCATCGCGCAAGGGGTCTGCCCAAGGATTGATGAAAGACATCACCCGACGCCGTTGGTATTCTTTGAGGCTAATACTGATAAATGCCAGCAGGAAGCCACCGAGGGCGGTTCCTCCTAGGTAAGGAAAAGGCAACCCTGCCGCCAGGGCAATCAGCCATATTGTCATGCCACAGAGGGCGGCTGTACTGAGGTTGGGCTGGATTAAAATTGCCAGCAACACCATAGCAAAAATGCCCAACCAGAGGAGGCGGACTCGCCAAGTCAGGCGTTCCCATTGCCCAAACAGACGGGCGCCCTGTAGCACCAGAAAGGGTTTAATTAATTCCGAGGGTTGAAATGGTATAGGACCCAGTGCTATCCAACGGGTAGCGCCATTAACGGTGGTTCCTACGCCGGGAATCAGGGTAATAAAGATAAAGCCCAACAGGATAATCACAATCCAATGGCTGAGGCTGAGGATATAACGCAGAGGCGATCGAATAATCAGATTAAACCCGATTAAACCCAGCATTGCCCAGACAACCTGTCGTTTGAAATAATACAGCCCATCGCCAAATTCAGCATCTGCTATGGGATAAGATGCCGAGAAAAGGACGGCTAATCCCATAAACATCCATAAGAAAGTTAACCACCTCAATAACCGGGCATCGATTGCCCATTCTTTAGCGGAGGGATTAACCCAGAGAATTACATCGCGCAGAGCCAAAGCCACTAATAATTAAGCACTAACAACACAGAACTATAAATAACTTTCACGACAGATCACCCCATGACCGGATTTAATTTAATTTATCAAATGACGACGCTAAATGCAGCTAAATATAAAAAAGGGGCAATGCTGTACCCCTTGTCATTTTTGATCAAACACTATTTTTGTATTTCTGTAAAACTTACAGTAAGCCGGTGTTGGTTCCTTGCTTGCCTGTGGCTAGCTCAACCTTAACAATTTTGCCACCCATTTTCATAATCCGTTGCTGCTCACGAAACCAGTTGTCATAAGGAACAAGCTTGGTAAAGTAGGTATTTTGTAGCTCCCGTTGGGTTCTGATGCGGGTTTGGCTAGGTACGCAGGCTGTCACCTTAAACATACGCATGGGTTTAGTTCTCCTAAGTTTTAAGAAATTTTGAATTTGAATGCCGTTTTTGAAGCGAGCAACCGTTAGCGATGCTCAAAATATGCGGTGGGATCAATATGTACTCAGCCTACACGATGTGTCGCTATTTATGAAAAACTTTTTTGGCTGGTACTACAACACAATAGCGTTATCTTTAAACAAAACAAAGGCTGGGAGTCAACTGTCAATACTAGACTGCCAAAACTCGTCGGCTTTTTTTGGCACGCAACTTGCCTTTAACAAGCTAGCACTCACAATTGACTTCCCAGACCCTTAACAAGATAACTGAACTACAAGCTCAGATTTGGCATTGAGAGGACGAAGCCTAGCTCAAGCCAGAGCAGATGTAGTCAAAGTAAACGCCCATTTCTTTACCAGCGTCAGCACCAACTAAACTAGCGGTGACTTCTTTCATCGCTTGGATAGATTGAACGGTGGAAGAGATGGGTACACCTAGGGAGTTGTAGGTTTCTTTCAAGCCGTTGAGCACGCGCTCATCAAGGATTGAAGGATCGCCAGCCAACATAGCGTAGGTGGAGTAGCGGAGGTAGTAGTCCAAGTCACGAATGCAAGCTGCATAGCGACGGGTTGTGTACATATTGCCACCGGGACGGGTGATGTCCGAGTACAACAAGGACTTAGCAACTGCTTCTTTAACGATGGTTGCAGCGTTAGCGCTGATGGTGGTAGCGGCACGAACCCGCAATTCACCGGTTTGGAAATAGCCCTTGAGCTTTTCCATTGCTGAGTTGTCCAGGTACTTACCTTGGACGTCTGAAGAATTGATAACAGAGGTAATTGCGTCTTGCATTATCCGATTTCCTTATTTCACCTAGTCTTATGAATCCGACCTATGGACGCGATGATTTAGCGCGTCTATTTTTGCAGAGGAAGGATACCCTACTGCATAGCTCCGATCACGTAGTCGAAGTAGTTACCAGCTTCTGAAGCGTCTTCACCAGACATCATGGAAGTAGCAACGTTCTTCATGGCGCGGACGCTTTCAGCAACCGCATCAATGGGAGTACCCAAAGACTTGTACATTTCACGAACACCAACCAAACCGATTTCTTCGATTGGGGTGACATCACCAGCAACCACTCCGTAGGTGATTAGGCGCAGGTAGTAGTCCATATCGCGCAGGCAGGTAGCGGTCATTTCTTCACCGTAGGCATTGCCACCGGGGGAAACAACGTCAGGGCGCTTTTGGAACAACTGATCGCCAGCTTGCTTGACGATACGCTCACGAGAGTCGGTCAAGGTTTGAGCGATGCGTAAACGGCGATCGCCTGAAGTTACAAAGCTCTTGATCCGGTCTAATTCGCCTGGGCTGAGGTAACGAGCTTCGGCATCTGCATTCACGATTGATTTCGTGACAATACTCATTTATGGATTCCTCCAGGAATATGTAACCAGGTGTGTTTAAACTGGCGTTCGTAATTTTGGATTGTAGCTGCTTTCCTAATCTCAGCCGACACTTGACTTTTCTTCAACACCTAAGAATTTATCTTTTGTGTGATTTCCAACTAGTGCGGTACTAAGTGATACATCAGGTCAGAGTTTCAGCGTACCTTCCGCAAATATTTTGCGACAGATTGTTCATATTTTTTCCATTGTCGCAACAGTTTGTAATAATTCCCCTCAGATTTACCTGGTTGTCATTGGTCATGAAAGCAAGACAAAATCACCCCAACCCTTCCGGCTCAAGGGGAGAAAGCAAGAGCAAGATCAAATTCGGTTCGTTGTTTAAGTTGGTTGGGAGTTTAAGTTTTAATAACTGCCTCGGCATCAGTGTGCCAATAGCAATGTCAAGAATCTCCCCTGAACTTTTCTTTTCCCAATTCAGGGGAGAATTAGCTTGAACTTAAACTACCCAACTAATCGCATCAGGTTTTGCTAAAGCGACTGCTTAGAGAAGATGGCGAAAGATCAGACCAAGACTGCTTGACCAAATCATTTGCCGCCTTCACACTACCCAAGTAATTACCCGCAGGTAGCGCCGGGAAGCGGTTGTAAGGCACGACATCCTCACCAAAGAAGCGAGCATACTCAGCCCCATCTACCATCGCCTCTACGGCTGCCTTGATGCCTTTATCAGCCAAGAGCTTGTTATACGCCCGAATCTCGCCCTGAGTGGCAGGAGCACGTCCCAGCAAGTGCCGGAACAAGAACTCAATCACCTTGGTATTGGGATAAGGCGTATAGAAGCGGCGGCGGTAAATATCAGAACTTGCTAAAGTCTTGACAAATTCCCGTACCGAAATTTCGCCGTTACGGAGTTTGCTCTCCAAATCTGAGCGGCGGAACTCTGGTGGCACTTGACCACTGAAGACATCCATCACTTGACAATACAAGGCATTAATCACCACTGCGGTTTCGCCTTGATTTGCTCCAGTTGTCATGCGGAAGATCCGTGCTGGTTTGCGGCGGGTTGTACCCACACCAACCTCTACAGACTGTCCTTTGCCATTTTGGAATGAGCGACCAAGTTCAACGAACTTCGGCTTGCTCATGTCCATCTGACGCTCTTTGGCTGCCATGTCAGCGATCGCTTTTCCTGTCAACGGCATCTTCGCCGCATCCATGCGTGGCTTCACCGGATCAAAGCTCGGAACAACAACTTCCTTATCCTGCTTCGTCTGCTTGTTGTAAAGCTTCTGGGTATTCGGGAAATTCGCCGCCGGTAGGGTCGGGAAGCGACGGTAAGGCACCGTATCCTCACCAAACACCTGGGAGTACTCCATGCAGTTAACCATCGCGCTGACAAAGCCACGAATGCCTTCTGCTGCAAGAATCTTGTTGTACTTCTGGATTTCCTTCTGATTTTCTGGCGCACGACCGAGGAAATGTTTCGTTCCCAGCTCAATCACCTTAGTGTTCGGATAAGGTGCATAGAACTCCTTAATGTAGAGTTCCGAGGTACCTAAGCCCTCAATAAACTCCTTAACATTAATTTCGTCGTTGCTTAATTTGCTCTCCAGCCTGGAGAACTGATTATTGACAATATATGGCTCAATGTCGCGCTCAAATACCTGGCGATATGCCGCACGAATCAGAGTTTTCACTGCCAACTTATCAACGTTATTGGTCAGCTTGAAGACCTTAGTCTGCTCACGCTGAACCGTAACACCTTGATTAACACGGAATTCAATATCTGGCTCAGTCCGAGTTTCAGCAACTTGACCCAATTCCACAAAGCGCGGTGTAACTTCCTTATCAACCCGTTGACCAATATCTTCAGGCAAACTACCAGGTCGAGACGCGCGCAATTGCAAGCCGCCTGGAGTTACATAACGCTCATAAGGAACCGTATCTTCACCGAAAGTTTCGCTATACTCTGGGCTATCGAGAATCGCGTCAACTAAAGCGTAAAAGCCAGACTTGGCGCAAATATCAAAGTACTTGTTATTTTCCTGGCGTCCATAAGTGGGACGACCCAACAAACGACGGTGGATATACTCGATCGCTTTACAAACATAAAGCGATGTCCAGTACATCTTGCGGAACAAGTCAGATTTCGCCAACATCCGGATAAACTCACGCAGAGAAATCTCGCCGTTTTCCAGCTTAATTTCTGCTACCTTCAGCCGTTGACCTTCATAAACCGCCCGTCCAAACACCTGCAAGTAACAAGCGCGAATCACTGCTTGGGTTGAGCTTTCGGAGAATTTAACGCTAGAAGCATTATTTCGCTTACTGCTCATGCCTGATAAAGGCAGTTGATCCAAACGGAACACCTTGGGACCAAGTGAACCCGGAAACTCACCCCGTGCTTTGGGGTTGCTGTTTTGGTTATTAATCGCCGGTCCTTGGTGGATCAAAATACGCTTGGTATCTTTGCCAAAAGGAGCCGGACGAGTGCTTGGGTTACGGGTTTCTTTGGGGAAGATTGCTCCAAACTGAATTTCTAAGGGGTCATTACCAGAACCATAAGGATGTTGGTCAGGTAATGGCTGTTCATAACGAGCAAAAGTTGTGATAAACTGCGGCACCTTACGGAAAGGAGCGCTGTAATTTAGCAAGTCTTGCTGAGGTCCCCAGTTGCGGCATTCTTGAGCTTCTTGTCCTAATCCCCGCAGATAGGGGACAGTTTCTTCGCCAAAGTAGTCGGAGTATTCATTAGAATCAACTAAGGCGTCTACAAGGGCGGCAAGACCACCTTTGGAGACGATCGAGAAGTATTCTTGAACTTCTTCACGAGAACTTGGACCACGACCGAGAAAATGGCGGAATGCCAATTCTAGAGCACGACTGTTGATAAACGGCTCGAAAAACTGTTTTTGATATAAGGAAGATTTACCCAAACGCCGCACAAACTCTTTCATGGAGATGTCGCCGTTTTTCACTTGAGATTCCAAGTAAGAAATCGACTGACTGTAGGCGCGGGTAATATCTCGCTCGAAGATTTGCCGATAAGCTGCTTTGATGATTTCTTGCTTTTCGGTTGACGATAAACCCGGCTTCATCGCGTACTTAGGACGGCGCTCGGCTGCATTAAAGTACGATTGGGGCAGTTGCAGCCCTTGCTTATCATCTGAAGTCCGTTGCCGCAATTTATCGGAAGGCGTGGCGGATTTAAATTCGTTAATCAGAATTTCAAAATACTGATTAACAATTTCGCCACCTGCTGCATCACGCTTAAAGTAGCCCAAAGAAGCCACCCGCATTTCCTGAAGCGCCACAACCGTAGCATCTCCAGAACAGGCGTTTTCGATGATTTCCCGCAGTCCTCGGACGTTGACTGTGATGATGTTGGGGTCACCTGCGACGATCGCATATGTGACATAACGCAGCATCCAAGACAAGTCCCGCAGCGATTTCTGCATATTGCTTGGACCATAGCGGGCGACGTTAATGGGTCTGAAACCCGCCGGCGCAGGACCCCCTGACGAAGCACTAAAAATTCCACGCAAGCCTTCTAGGAAACCACCACCACTTTCTACATAGGTTGCTGTTCCTAATGTCATATTCTCTTTGACATCGGTTTGCCCACTGCCCGCTAGTACCAGCTCCTGTCCGACTTCTTCTCTTGGCTTTTCCAAAAAAGCCATTGGGGTTCCCCCAACGAAAATCCGGTTAGCCGCACGGGACACAATCAGGTCAGCGTTTTTGCTGATAATATCGGCGATTCCTAAACGCTGTGTACCAGAGCGGAAGTAACTGGCAAGCTCGTTTAGCTCACCACGACCTACAAACCGGTCTTGCTGTTCGGCTTGGATAATTGTTGCAACCGGTACGGTTTGATATAGTTGCGGGCGCGCAACCGAGCTTCCACCACTTGCCTTAACACTCATTGGTTCTCAAAAGCTCCCATCGACAATTTTTTTTAACTCTGTGTTAAGTCTGACCCAGGTACCTTTTTCAGGTCACTCTTTACCTTCGGCTGAATTAGCTTTGGTATTTTTACCCATTCCTTTAAAAATGGAAGGGGTTTTTGCTGTGACGCTTTATATTTAATATTCGGCGCCTCAGTATCAACCAGGTCAGTCTTTAGATTAAAACGTTTCTGATGTCCTGGACTTATTTATTAAGAAGTGTGTAGAACACGTTCCAGGGTTTCACAATGAATAATAGTTGATAACAGCGCTTATCTGAGAAGTTGCATAAGTTTTGTTACAATGATTTTCGGCTTTTATTTGAGTGCTGCTTTGTAATGGAAACGAACCAGGATGCTAGCGCTGCGGTTCAGCGGCTTTATGATACTTACCCCTTTCCGCCGGAACCATTACTCGATGAGCCGCCGCCTGGATATAACTGGCGCTGGAATTGGTTAGCGGCTTACAATTTCTGCACTGGTCAAAAACCACTAAGAGAAGATATTAGAATTTTGGATGCGGGTTGTGGTACTGGTGTTGGTACAGAATATTTAGTTCATCTTAATCCACAAGCGGCGGTGACGGCCATTGATTTAAGTTCTGGTGCTTTGGCTGTGGCAACAGAGCGTTGTAGCCGTTCCGGTGCAGAACGTGTCAAGTTTCATCATTTGAGTTTATATGACGCCGCGCAGCTTGAGGGTGAGTTTGAGCTGATTAATTGTGTTGGGGTGTTGCATCATTTGCCTGATCCGGTTCGGGGCATTCAAGCGCTGGCAGCTAAACTGGCGACCGGGGGTTTGATGCATATTTTTGTTTATGCTGAGTTGGGACGCTGGGAAATTCAACTGATGCAAAAAGCGATCGCACTTTTGCAAGGCAACCAACTCGGTGACTATACCGACGGCGTGCAAGTTGGTCGTCAAATCTTCGCTTCTCTACCAGAAAACAACCAACTTGTCAAGAGAGAAAAAGAACGTTGGTCAATGGAAAACCATCGGGATGCCAACTTTGCAGATATGTATGTTCATCCCCAAGAAATTGACTACAACATCGACACATTATTTGAATTAATTGAGTTATCTGGATTAGAATTTTTGGGTTTTTCTAATCCGCGCAGTTGGCAATTAGAGCGACTTTTAGGAAATAATACGGAGTTGATGGAACGGGCAGAGAAATTAAGCGAACGTGAGCGTTATCGTTTAATTGAACTATTAGATCCAGGAGCAGTTACACACTACGAATTTTTCTTAGGTCGTCCTCCCTTAGTTAAAGCAGACTGGTCGTTGGATGAGGCAATTTTAGCGGCAATTCCTGAGCGAAACCCTTGCATAGATGGCTGGCCCAGTAAGTGTTTATTTAACTACGATTATCAAATTATTAATTTGTCAGAACCAGAGTTTGAGTTTATTAAAGCTTGTGATGATAATAGTAGTAGCGTACAGCGAACAGTGAGAGAGATTTTAGCAAATATGGAGTTTGGGTTAGAGAAAGTGCGATCGCTTCTTAATCAACAATTGATTATGCTAACGCCTGGTTGATTAAGTATAGTTCAGATCCCTGACTTCTTGAAGAAGTCAGGGATCTTGGCATTTAAGACTCAGGTAAATCTCCAAATTGTTGACGATAACGAGCGAGAGTTGCTTGCATTTCAGTTAGTTGTTGTTGAGCTTGTTCTGCACGTTCTTCTGCTTGTTGTAATGCCTGCACTAATTCATCAGGAATAAGCAATTTTTCTCCAGTATCTTCTCGATAAAAACCGATTAATTTTCCTTCAATAGCTAACCGCAGTTTTAAGGGTTCGCTGCGACTATCTGTAATCGGTTCGTAGGTTTCTCCTCGCAAGCGAAAGCCTTGTAATTTTTGCTCAATCCATTCTCTCTTGGGGTCAAATAGCCAGTATTCTAGTACTCCTAATTGTTCGTATAAAGTTTTCTTAAAAGTTTTATCTTGGTCTTGAGTACCTTTAGAAGTTATCTCAAAGATTACAACTGGAACTTGACCTTCTTCCCATGTTTTGTAGTTATCTCTACCGCCTGGTTCCACATCAAAAATTACCATAACATCTGGGGCAATTCTTAATCTAGGGAAACCTTGAGAATAGTAGAGAAATTGGTCGGCTAAAACTGTTGCTTGACGACCTGTGAGGTATTGTTTGAGGACTTCTAAAGTTGTTAGGATGACATAGAGATGATCGTAGGTTTCTGCCAAAGGTTCACCATCAGAACTAGGATAAAAGATTGAGGTGGTTGGAGTTTTAGGGGAAGTGGCTGTCATTGGTTACACCGAGTCAGCATTTTTTATATAGGTTTATCATAATTCTTAGAGCCAGGTAAAACTGATTCTAAACTGTTCAATTTGGAGTAAGTCAATGAGCAAATTACAGACCAAACTCCCAACAGATACCTGGGTTACAGCAACTTGGGAGGGATACATTCAAGCCATTGAAGACCCTGCTTATACCAAGGCTAAAGGGTACTATTACAACGGACAGATGAGGATTGAAGCGATGGGAGTTGGTCCAGACCATGCTAGTGATAATGGAATTATTTACTTTGCGATCATCCTGTTCTGCACTTTGAAGAGAATTCCTCTGCAAGGCTTAATCAATTGCAGCTATCGAAAAACAGGCGTGCGGGAGTGTCAGCCAGATATTTCCTACTATGTGGGAGAACGGGTTCAGCTAGCACCTCAAGGAAGTTCTATTGCTAATTTAGACACAATTGCTCCTCCCGATATCGCAATTGAAATTGCTGATAGTTCTCTGAATGATGACTTGGGTCAAAAACGTCTTTTATATGAAGACATGGAAATTCCAGAGTATTGGGTGGTTGATGTTGAAAATACTCGGATTGTTGCTTTTCAAATTGTTAAGAATGGCAGCAGGAGAATTACTGATTCTCAAGTTTTGCCAGGATTAGAAATTTCTGTTTTGAGAGAGGCGCTACAAATGAGCCGCACAATGGATCAGGCTCAGGTAGGTAACTGGTTGATGGAAAAATTTCAACAGCAGCAATAAAACTGCATAAGTGGACAAATAATCAGAGATATATTTAGTAGATAAGTTGCTGCCCCATCCACCTTCTGATTAATGCGTTACCGAAGAATTGGACTTACTGCTTTTGTCACCTTCTTGGCAACTATTCTGAGTGTCGATTTAAGGTTGCCTGTTTTAAATCGGTACTTCAGCCAAAATTCTCAAGTGTTTGCTCAAAGTTTAGAGGCGCGGAAAATGGAAGCTGACCGACTGAATAAACAAGGTATTCAGCAGCATAAGACTGGTCAATTTGAGGCGGCATTACAGTCTTGGCAACAGGCATTAATTATTTGTCAGGAAATCAAAAACCGCCAATGTGAGGGCGCAGTGCTAGGCAATCTGGGAAATGCTTACCATTCCCTAGGAGATTACGCCAAAGCGACTGATTACCATCAGCAGCGTTTAGCCATTGCACGAGAAATTAAAGACCGTTTAGGTGAGGGGCAATCTCTGGGCAATCTGGGAAATGCTTACCACTACCTAGGAGATTACGCCAAAGCGATTGACTACCATCAGCAGAGTCTAGCCATTGCACGGGAAATCAAAAACCGTAATGGTGAAGGGACATCTCTGGGCAATCTGGGAAATGCTTACGATGCCCTAGGAGATTACACCAAAGCGATTGATTACCATCAGCAGAGTTTAGCCATTGCACGAGAAATTAAAGACCGCTACGGTGAGGGGGTATCTCTGAACAATCTAGGATTTGCTCTCCTCAAATCTGGCAAACTCACTGAAGCTGAAAAAAACCTCCGTACTGGAATTGAGCTGTGGGAATCTCAACGGGCAAGATTAGGTAACAATGATGCCTACAAAATATCAATTTTTGAAGAGCAAACTCGCACCTACCGCACTTTACAAGAAGTCCTGATTGCCCAAAATAAAACTAATGATGCTCTGTTAATTTCGGAACGAGGCAGAGCCAGAGCTTTTGTGGAATTATTAGCAACACGGTTATCTCCTGTAGCAGCGCAATCACCAAAAGTCGCTCCACCTACCCTTGAGCAGATTAAACAAATTGCCAAAGTCCAAAATTCTACCCTCATTCAATATTCAATTATCACCGATAATTTCAAAATTCAAGGTAAAGAAGAAACTAAGGAATCTAAACTCTATATTTGGGTAATCAAACCAACAGGTGAAGTCAATTTCCGCAACGTTGACCTGACTCCTTTGTGGCAGAAACAAGATACCTCATTGTCAGATCTTGTTACCAATGCTCGTAAATCAATTGGTGTTAATCGCTCCCTTGCTGTTGTCGGTTCCCACCCAGAAGCGGTGCAAAAGGCTGAAGAACAGGCAACTAAAAAATTACAGCAACTTTATCAATTACTAATAGAACCGATCGCTAATCTCTTACCAACAGATCCTAACGCTCATGTAACCTTTATTCCGCAACAATCCTTATTTCTCGCGCCCTTCCCAGCACTGCAAGATGCATCGGGAAAATACCTAATTGAACAACATACTATCCTCACAGCGCCTTCAATTCAGGTACTCGAACTCACTCATCAGCAACGCCAAAGGGTAGGGGCGTACGGCCGTACGCCCCTACAGGGGAATGATGCCTTGGTTGTGGGCAATCCGACGATGCCCAGTGTAGTGACAACGATTGGAGAAAAACCTCAACAATTAGCCGCACTTCCAGGTGCAGAAAGAGAGGCAAAAGCGATCGCTTCTCTGCTCAATACTCAGCCCCTAATTGGCGATAAAGCTAGTAAAAATGTAGTTACAGAGCTTATGCCGAAAGCACGAATCATTCATTTAGCCACACATGGGTTATTTGATGACGTACAAGGATTAGACAGTGCAATTGCATTAGCTCCATCATCCCCCCTTGAGAAAGGGGGGAGCGACGGTTTACTCACCGCTGCTGAAATTCTCTCTATGAAACTCAATGCCGAATTAGTTGTTTTAAGCGCTTGTGATACAGGCAGAGGCAAAATTGCGGGTGATGGTGTTGTGGGATTATCTCGTTCCTTAATTTCCGCAGGGGTTTCTAGTGTGATGGTTTCTCTTTGGGCAGTATCCGATGATTCCACTGCCTATTTAATGACAGAATTCTATAAAAATATGCAACAAAATCCTGATAAAGCTCAGGCTTTGCGTCAAGCGATGTTGTCAACGAAAAATCAAAAAGAGTATGAAAACCCAAGGCAATGGGCGGCATTTACTCTAATCGGTGAAGCCGAATAACAGATGTTCTACACTCAAAAACTTGAATAAAGGTACGTCAACACATCAAACATTGTCCGCTTTACAATTTGCCGATTCTACCTTAGCATCGCCGTTGATTATGGTTTTCCTGGCTTTCCTGATGGAGTTTTTACTTACTTATTGACACAGTATCTTTGGCAGCAAATAAATTCGGTTGATACTGCCATGAATCGCGTTGTTCGTAATATTCAACCGAGCAATCAGCTTTATGCCAAAGAGGTACATTATATTTTTAGTCGGATGACACTAGAGTATCTGCAAAAATTCAAGGTGTCAGGGACATAAATGCCAGTAAATGGCAGTATTGGTTTATTTTCGCCAACATATTAGAGTTGATTTCCGACTCTTTTGGGCAAGCAGGAAAAACTGTACCACAAGCGATCGCTCGTCTCAAAGCTAAACTTAAATCTTGGCTGGCATCATCAAGATTTATCCTGACAAGGTGAAGGCAGGGTTTTCTGGTGAAAGTCAGACCAGTTTCGGCTAGCTTTGAGGTGGTGAAGTAAGGTTTAGGCTAAATCAGTGGAACGGTAAGCCGCCTTGATTTTCCCCAAACCAAGACAGGCTCTCAGTTATCGGCAGATTTTTCACACGCCAAGTAATATACTTTCAGAAATTAATGATTCTTTAAGTATTGTTACTACCACATGATATGATCAACAGTGGTTTGTAATAAACCTAACCTTTTGGACTAACTTTTGTTCCTACCTGTGAACCCGTCAGACGAATCTCTTCAACCGACAACTGAAGAACTTGAGCAAACAAGTTCCGATTCACCCCAGACTGATTCCTCAATGCAGGATTATTATCAGCTCAAACAATCCTTGATGCTGGTCACCCTTAGCATGACCGGAATTATTTTCGTCTCGGTGTGGATTTTTTACTCTCTTGAAATTGCCTTGAATTATTTGATCGGGGCGTGCACAGGTATGGTTTACTTGAGGATGTTGGCTAAAGACGTTGAGCGGTTAGGTCAACAAAAAAGGCGTCCGAGTCCTGCCCGGTTCGGTCTTTTTATTGGGCTATTTATTGTTGCCACGCAATGGCAAAAATTACAAATTTTGCCCATATTTTTAGGATTTTTGACTTACAAAGCCGCCCTCATCGTCTACGTGTTACAAAGCACGCTCATGCCAACATCTAACAAGTAGGATAATTTGTTAGTTTGACGTTTCACCCTTGACAGATATCTGGGGAAATCTCCGGAATGGAAATGATAGATGGTTTAAGCGTTCTGAATTCTTTCCCCCTTGCTGAACTAGAAGTAGGTCAGCACCTGTACTGGCACATTGGCAATTTAAAACTACACGGGCAAGTTTTCATTACCTCCTGGTTTGTGATCGCACTTCTCGTCACGGTTTCAATTGCCGCCACGCGAAATATCCAGCAAATTCCGAGCGGCATCCAGAACTTTATGGAATACGCCTTAGAATTTCTGAGAGATTTAGCCAAAAACCAGATGGGGGAGAAAGAATATCGCCCCTGGGTGCCATTTGTGGGCACTCTCTTTTTGTTCATCTTTGTGGCAAATTGGTCAGGAGCACTAGTTCCCTGGAAGCTAATTCAGCTACCTGAAGGTGAATTAGCAGCTCCCACAGGCGACATCAATACAACAGTTGCCTTGGCACTGCTGACTTCCCTGGCGTATTTTTATGCAGGTTTTAGCAAAAAAGGATTAGTCGGGTACTTTGCTGGTTACGCCCAACCGACACCAATTTTGCTACCTTTTCGGGTTTTGGAAGACTTTACCAAACCCCTTTCCCTAAGCTTCCGTTTATTTGGAAACATCTTAGCGGATGAATTGGTAGTAGCAGTGTTAGTGTTGCTGGTTCCCCTATTCGTCCCGCTGCCTGTGATGGCACTAGGATTATTTACCAGCGCCATTCAAGCCCTAATTTTTGCGACCTTGGCTGCAGCTTACATTGGAGAAGCATTAGAAGAGCATGGCGAAGAACATCATGATTAAGGCATTAGTTTTGGCACTTATATGCCATAACTGATAGCAGGTCAAAATGTTTTAATTTCGACATACCTTCTGTGACAAAATATCTGCTGGAGTTAGCAGATTTTTCAAGGTAGAAGTATTACTTCTTTTTGGTACAAACGTTCACATTATTAAAGGAAAATCATCATGGATCCATTAGTTGCTGCTGCTTCCGTTATCGCCGCTGCCCTAGCTGTTGGTTTAGCTGCGATCGGACCTGGAATTGGTCAAGGAAACGCCGCAGGTCAAGCCGTAGAAGGTATTGCCCGTCAGCCAGAAGCTGAAGGCAAAATTCGCGGCACCTTGCTGTTGAGTTTGGCATTCATGGAAGCGCTAACGATTTACGGTCTTGTGGTTGCCCTCGTCTTGTTGTTTGCTAACCCCTTCGCGTAAGACAAAATTCTGAGCGCTCAAACTGTTAAATCTCAACATCTGAGCGCTCAAGAAATTTCTGGCAACCGCTTCGACAAGCTCAGGGTAAATTGGTGAAACAGATATCTCCATCCCAACTGAATAGCTGACCGTTTTTTAGCTGTGGGATTAAAAAAAGCATGATGACACATTGGACAATTTTTTTAGCTGTTGAAGCAGCAGAAACCGCTGCCAAAGAAGGGGGCTTGTTTGACTTTGACGCCACCCTACCTTTAATGGCATTGCAATTTATACTTTTGGTGGTGGTACTAAATGCCGTGTTCTACAAACCGTTGGGCAAGGCAATAGATGACCGCGACGAATTCATTCGCAAAAACCTCTTAGAGGCGCAAGAAAGACTCGCCAAAACCAAAAACCTCACCAAACAATATGAGCAGGAACTAGGTGAGACTCGCCGCAAATCACAAGCGACGATAGCTGCAGCCCAAGCCGATGCTCAGAAAATTGCCGCCCAAAAGATGGCTCAAGCTCAAGCAGAAGCTCAGGCACAGCGTGAGCAAGCTCAAACCGAAATAGAAAAGCAAAAAGCCGAGGCATTTTCATCCCTCGAACAACAAGTAGATTCTTTGAGTCGTCAGATTCTAGAGAAACTCTTGGGAGCGGAGTTAGTTAATCGGTAACGTCTTAGCACTCGCTTTTTTAAAACTAGCTCAGGCTTTGGGCTGGCATTTTGTCTGTTTTGGTGAAAAACAAGACAACTTTTGCCAAAAAGCGCCGATTTATCTGGTGTATTGATGTTAGTTATTTTAAACTGCTGGCACATAGCATCTAAAACAACTTTCATTCCTTTCACCCCAACAAATTCAAGGCATAAAATTAATAAATTGCCTGAATTAAAACCGTCAAAATTATCAGCAACTTTCAGTCTTCGCAGTTGTATATGGCTATTATGAGTACTTTCTCATTCCTGGCTACCGCAGCGGCAGAGGTAGCAGCGGAAGGCAATTCAGAAGGTGGTTTCGGTCTAAACTTTGACATTTTAGAAACCAACCTAATTAACCTCGTAATTATCATTGGGGTACTATTTTACTTTGGGCGTAATTTTTTAGGCAAAACCCTATCAGAACGACGCTCAAACATTGAACAAGCGATTCAAGATGCCCAAAATCGGCAAAAAGAAGCCGCATCCGCATTAGCAGACGCTCAACAGAAGTTAGCACAAGCGCAAGCCGAAGCCGAAAAAATTCGTGCCGCTGCCGAAGTTAGCGCCCAAGCAGCAAGAACCGCTGTTATGGAAGCGGCTGCTAAAGATGTGGAACGCATGAAACAAACAGCCGTTCAAGACTTAAACTCAGAACAAGAACGAGCAATTAGAGATTTGCGTCAAAGAGTTGGGGTATTAGCAATGGAGCGAGTTGAATCTCAACTAAAAGGTCACTTGGATGACTCCGCTCAACAACAACTAATTGATCGCAGTATCGCGCAAATGGGAGGTGCTTCGTGAAAGGTAGTAAACTAAACGCCGAGGTTCTAGAACCTTATGCAGAAGCCTTAATGTCTTTAGCTCAGTCAACTGATAAAACAGAACGTTTGGGCGAAGATGTTGCCGCTTTAGCCAACCTCCTCAAAGAATCACCAGAACTAGATCAATTTTTGAGCAACCCTTTAATTAAAGCTGACGATAAAAAAGCAGTTTTACAACAAATTGGTGGTGAGCAATTTGACCCTTATACGATGAATTTCTTAAAAATTCTCGTAGATAGGCGGCGCATTGGTTTTTTAATGGGAATTTGCCAACACTACCAATCTTTACTGCGGAAATTGACGAAAACAGTTCTGGCTCAAGTCACCTCAGCCGTCGAACTAAACGAAGCTCAACAGCAGTCAGTGCGGGAAAAAGTCTTGGCACTAACCAATGCCCAGCAAGTAGAATTAGAGACAAAAATTGACCCAGATTTAATCGGTGGTGTAATCATCAAAGTCGGGTCACAAGTTATTGATGCCAGTCTGCGCGGTCAACTCCGTCGCATTGGTCTGCGCCTAAATAGTGCAGCCTAGTGGCAAGGAAAACGAGGAACTCATTAAAATGTCCTCAAATATTCCCTCACAACTAACAACGAAAAACCAACATGATCAGCATTAGACCCGACGAAATTAGCAACATTATTCGGCAGCAAATTGAGCAATACGACCAAGACGTAAAAGTTTCCAACGTTGGCACAGTTTTGCAAGTTGGTGACGGCATTGCCCGTGTTTATGGACTAGAACAGTGCATGGCAGGGGAATTGGTCGAGTTTGAAGATGGCGAAGTCGGCATTGCCCTGAACCTAGAAGAAGACAATGTGGGCGCCGTGCTTATGGGTGATGGTCGCGGTATCCAAGAAGGCAGCGCCGTCACCGCCACAGGTAAAATTGCTCAAGTCCCCGTGGGAGAAGCAATGATCGGTCGGGTGGTAGACGCCCTAGCACGTCCCATTGATGGTAAGGGAGATATCCAAACTAGCGAATCTCGTCTGATTGAATCGATGGCACCAGGAATTATCGCACGGCGTTCGGTTTATGAACCCATGCAAACCGGAATTACCGCGATTGATGCGATGATTCCCATTGGTCGTGGTCAGCGTGAGTTGATTATTGGTGACAGACAAACCGGCAAAACTTCGATCGCAGTTGACACCATCCTCAACCAAAAAGGTGAAGATGTGATTTGTGTCTACGTCGCGATCGGACAAAAGGCTTCTACCGTTGCCCAAGTCGTCAACGTCCTACAAGAAAGAGGCGCCCTAGATTACACAATCATTGTCGCTGCTAACGCCAACGACCCTGCAACCCTACAGTACCTAGCGCCATACACCGGTGCAACTTTGGCTGAGTACTTTATGTACAAAGGCAAAGCGACCTTGATTATTTATGATGACCTTTCCAAGCAAGCCCAAGCATATCGTCAGATGTCCTTGTTGCTGCGTCGCCCACCCGGACGGGAAGCTTATCCTGGAGACGTATTTTATCTCCACTCTCGCTTATTAGAACGGGCGGCGAAGCTGAGTAATGAACTCGGTGAAGGTAGTATGACGGCGTTGCCGATTATTGAAACTCAAGCGGGTGACGTTTCGGCGTATATTCCTACCAACGTAATTTCGATTACCGACGGTCAAATCTTCCTAACTTCCGACTTGTTCAACTCTGGCTTGCGTCCGGCGGTTAACCCTGGTATTTCTGTATCACGGGTAGGTTCGGCGGCTCAAACTAAGGCGATGAAGAAGGTTGCTGGTAAATTAAAGCTGGAATTGGCACAGTTTGACGACTTGCAGGCTTTTGCTCAGTTTGCCTCAGATTTGGACAAAGCGACTCAAGACCAACTATCACGGGGTCAGCGTTTACGGGAATTGTTGAAACAGCCTCAATATTCACCGCTTTCAGTTGCTGAACAAGTAGCAATTGTTTATGCCGGTTTGAATGGTTATTTGGATGATATTGCGGTTGATAAAATCGTCAGCTTTGCTAAAGGGTTGCGCGAATATTTGAAAACCAGCAAGCCGAAGTATATGGAAATTTTGCGTAGTGGCAAGAAAGAATTGACACCGGAAGCGGAAGATCTTCTCAAAGAAGCGATCGCAGAATACAAGCAAACCTTCCTAGTATCGGCGTAGTTAGTGATTAATTATGGGTCATTGGTTTTTGATACTAATGACTCATGATTTGTAACTATTAAACAAGGAAAAAATTATGCCTAATCTAAAATTCATTCGCGATCGCATTAAATCGGTCAAAAACACCCGCAAAATTACCGAAGCCATGCGCCTGGTTGCCGCCGCTAAGGTCCGTCGCGCCCAGGAACAGGTGACAGCGACCCGCCCCTTTGCCGACCGGTTGGCACAGGTCTTGTACGGCTTGCAGAACCGCTTACAGTTTGAAGATGTTGATCTCGCATTGCTCAAGCAACGGGAAGTTAAAACCGTTGGCTTAGTTGTGGTTTCAGGCGATCGCGGTTTGTGTGGCGCTTATAATACCAACGTGATTCGCCGCGCCGAAAACCGTGCTAAGGAATTACAAAAAGAAGGCGTTAACTACAAATTCATCTTAATTGGACGCAAAGCGCTGCAATATTTCCAGCGCCGGGAACAGCCGATTAGTGCCAAATACATCGGTTTAGAGCAAATTCCTACCGCCCCAGAAGCCTCAATGATTGCTGACGAACTACTCAGCTTATTCTTGTCGGAAGAGGTAGACCGGATTGAGCTAGTCTACACCAAGTTTGTCTCCTTGATTAGTTCTCGCCCTGTGATTCAAACCCTGCTACCCATGACGCCGCAAGGATTAGAACCACAAGATGATGAAATTTTCCGCCTGACAACTCGTGGTGGTGATTTTGAGGTAACACGGGAGAAAGTCACAGCACCTACCCGTACCTTCCCCCGCGATATGATCTTTGAACAAGATCCTGTGCAAATTCTGGATGCACTTTTGCCTTTGTATCTGAATAACCAGTTGCTAAGGTCGCTGCAAGAGTCGGCAGCGAGTGAACTGGCGGCGCGTATGACGGCAATGAACAACGCCAGCGATAACGCTTCTGAGTTGGTGGGCAAACTGACCTTAACTTACAACAAAGCACGGCAGGCGGCAATTACCCAAGAAATTCTGGAAGTCGTCGGCGGTGCCGAGGCACTGAATTAATTTCAGTTCATTTGGGTTGATAAAATGCGTCTGGGGAAACTCAGGCGCTTTTATTATGACGAGGAAAAACTGGTGGATTTAAGATGGTTGGAGTGGGGAAAGCAATTAGAAGCTATCGCTCAAAATGGTCTAAATCATACTGAAGGAGTTTTTGATCGAGAACGTTATAAGTCTTTGCAGATTATTGCGGCAGAAATTTTGGCAACTTATTCTAATATTGAACCCAGTTATATCCTCGATTTATTTAGTCGAGAAGTTGGATATGCTACTCCCAAAGTGTCAGTACGAGGCGCAATTTTTCAGGATGATTGCCTTTTATTCGTCCGAGAAAAAGATGACGGTTTATGGACAATACCAGGAGGATGGGTAGATATTGGAGATTCTCCACATGAGGCAATTGTGCGAGAAGTCTTTGAAGAATCTGGCTATCAAACCCGTGCTGTTAAAATGTTAGCAGTTTATGATAATCAGCAGCATGGACATCCACCGGCACGACATCATGTTTATAGACTTTTTATGTTGTGTGAACTGCTAGGTGGTTCCCCGACACAAAATATAGAAACTGATGCGGTAGAATTCTTTGGTGAACAGGAAATTCCCGAACTTTCTCTGAGTCGAGTTACACATAGCCAAATAGCACGACTTTTTGAACATCATCGCCATCCTGATTTGCCAACTGATTTTGATTGAAGTGTGTTTTAATTTATGATTACTTACGTCCCA
Source organism: Coleofasciculaceae cyanobacterium (assembly GCA_049671305.1). Lineage (GTDB taxonomy): Bacteria > Cyanobacteriota > Cyanobacteriia > Cyanobacteriales > Coleofasciculaceae > CADCTM01. The sequence goes on along the minus strand of JBATUR010000103.1, from coordinate 6,382 downwards.
GCAATTAACGCTTTGTAAAAATTGATTTATGTCTAATACCTACACCGTTCAAATCCAACACCAAGGACAAAACCATACTTTAGAAGTAGCAGAAGACCAAAAAATTCTGGAAGCAGCTTATGCAGCAGGTATTGAATTACCAAGTTCTTGTAACGCTGGAGTTTGTACTACTTGTGCCGCCCAAGTATTAGAAGGAACTGTTGAACAAAGTGAGGGTATGGGTGTTAGTCTAGAATTGCAAAAAGAAGGTTATGCTTTGCTATGTGTTGCTTACCCACGTTCTGATTTAAAGATTGAATCAGAAAAAGAAGATATAGTTTATCAGCGTCAATTTGGTAAGCCTTAGTTGAGATTTTCAGTTGATTAAATTATAGGTGAGCATTGCCCAAAACAGCCGACAATTGCTACATAGCTAACTATACCAATCATCAATGATTGTGGAGCGGATATCCCCGACTTCTCCAAGAAGTCAGGGATATTATCAAAATATAGGCAATGCCCACTCTACATTTTATGGCTTCTCTAACTTACAACCAGCAAGATTTAAATTAAACACGCCTCGCTGATCAAAACAAGTAGGAATAGCATCAACTCTTTGGGCATAATTTTCTTCAGGCAAAGTTAATTTTTTACCTGAATTAGATACTTCACAAGGGCGATTCCAACTACACTCTGGCTCTTTTAGGGCATCATCATTTACCCCAGTATTAACAATAGCAACCACTCGATTTGTTTTTTGAGAAATCATTGGTGATCCTGACATTCCGCCAATCGTACTGCAACGATGTCTTACAGAATTTTGCCACTGATAAACATCTTCATTTAGATTAACTGATTGTCCAGTTTCACAAACCGCTTTGTGCAGATAACGAAGTGAGCGCTGTACACCTGATCCGGGAATACCTACTACTTTCACAGGTTCGCCAATGTTTGGAGGAACTGAATCAATTTCTAAGGGTGTAAAACCTGCTTTTACTAACTGCTTAAAAGTCGTATCTAATTCAAAAACTGTAATATCAGTTCCTTTCATAGTTGCATAAACAATTTGCCGAATTGGCAAGGTACGAACAAAGCTTTTCGAGTTGACAAAGTAGTTTAACTTAAAAACTAATTCAGAAGGACGATTAGTAATAATTTCTGTCGCCTTGGGGAACTCCGGAAGAACGGCACAATGACCATTAGTTACCGCATAAGCAGGGGCATTATCGTCGCCTTTGGTATTTAAGAAAAAGGCTGTACAAAATCCTTCTCCTGCTTTTTCAAACAAACCAATACCGTTATATTTCTTACTGTTTTGTGCTGCTAAAAGTTCCCAGTCAACTGCCGAAGAGTTTACCGCTTCATCGGGTAGTTTATTACCTTTGCGGTCATAAATTGCGGCTTGGGCTAAGTTGGCAACTAAAGCCATACTGATACTAAGGAAAGCCAAGATTTTTTTGCTCATAATTTAACTACTTTGTGGTTTGTGGTTGATAATAAAGAGAGTAATGCTGACATTTTAGATAACTCTTAGACTTATCTCTAAAAACCTAGTTACTTATGCAACTTAAGACAATTGCCAATCATTAAAAATGAAAACTCATTTCATTACGGCAGAAATTGACCTGCCAGAAACACCCCAAAAGATGCCAGAATTAATCGAGCAAGAATTGCAAAAACAAGGGACACCTTTACGTTGGGCAATTACTCAAGTTGATACTCAGCAGCAGAAAGTGCAAATTGAAGCAATAGTTACGGTATCTGATTCAGCGGCGTCATGGTAAAACCGGATTATACCGTTATATTAATTGTGCCGACAGGTATTGGCGCAGCAATTGGGGGTTATGCTGGAGATGCTTTACCTGTGGCAAAAGCGATCGCATCTTGTGTAGATCATCTAATCACTCATCCTAACGTCCTCAACGGCGCCCAACTATATTGGAACATTCCCAATGCCCTTTATGTTGAAGGTTTTGGACTTGACAAATTTGCCGCTGGATGCTGGGGATTGCGACCGGTTCATCAAAACCGCGTTGGTTTAATTCTCGACCAAGGTATAGAAGCCGACTTGCGCCTGCGACATCTCCAAGCAGCAGATGCGGCAAGGGCAACATTAGGCTTAAATTTAACCGATTATGTGATCACCGACGCGCCCTTAAATGTGGAACTACGAACCGCCGCCTCTGGGGCAAGTTGGGGGACAATAGGTAATCCTGGCAGTTTGTTACGGGCGGCTGAGGTTTTGATTAAGCAAGCAGGGGCAGAAGCGATCGCAGTTGTTGCCCGTTTCCCTGATGATATAGGTAGTGACGCCCTGGCTGCCTACCGTCACGGACAAGGAGTTGATCCCTTAGCTGGCGCCGAAGCTGTAATTAGTCATCTCATTGTGCGTACATTCCAAGTACCCTGTGCCCACGCCCCCGCCTTGATGCCCTTACCTCTCGATCCAAACTTAGCGCCGCGTTCTGCTGCCGAGGAATTGGGCTATACTTTTTTACCATGTGTTTTGGTGGGTTTAAGTCGCGCCCCTAGATTTGTTGTAGAAAGTAACAAATTATTGGGAGATATCTCTGCTGCCCAAGTTAATGCCGTAATTATCCCCGCAAACGCTTGTGGTGGCAGCGCTTTGTTGAGTTTAAGCCAGTCGTCAGCCAAAATTATTGCCGTCGCAGAAAATCAAACTTCAATGCAAGTTTCCCCAGAATCGTTGGGGATTAAGGCAATCAGAGTACACTCATATTTAGAGGCACTGGGTATTTTGGTTGCTGACCGTGCTGGCATCAGTGCAAGCAGCCTCAGCCCGTCCTTATCGTCCCTGCATCGCTTATCACTCAGTGGCAAAACCGCTTCCCGAAAATCCTGAAATTGAACCATTGACGCGCACCCAAGTCTTAATTGCGATGGGTGTTACTGCCGTCATTTTGCTCGTTGTGGCTAAAATTTGGCTATACCTTAGTTCCGTTACCCTCCTGCCCCTACAAAGTACCAGTGAATCGATATTTTTGGGGCTAGGTATTGCCCTGGGAATTACTGGTGCGAGTGGGTTGGTGTATCGTCTGTGGCCCGGTTATCGCCAAAGCGCCGACTATTATTTGGAGTTGGTACTAAAGCCTTTGGTCTTACCAGATATCATTTGGCTGGGTTTGTTGCCTGGTATGAGTGAAGAATTATTATTTCGCGGCGTGATGTTGCCGGCTCTGGGCTTAAATATGACAGGTTTGGTGGCAACAAGTCTGTTATTTGGTGTGTTGCATCTTAGTGGTCCCAAGCAGTGGCCCTATGTGGTTTGGGCGTCGGTAGTTGGCTTATTGCTGGGGTTTAGCGCGATCGCTACTGGTAATTTGCTTGTGCCTATTGTCGCTCATGTAGCAACCAATCTTATTTCTAGTTATATGTGGAAATTGGGTAATAAAGAAGCGTCAGCCTGAAGTTTTGGGAATAATCATAAAAATCGGCAAGATTTGTGGAATTAGTTTTTTCTTCAAATTATTAATGATCCAGTTGGTGAGAAAGATTAGGATAGAGATATGTAAGCCTGAAAGCTCAGACAAGATTAATTTAGTTCGGCTCGCTCTTTTCGTCATCTTCATCAAATGTATCGCCATTAAAGTACTCCGCGACCTGTGGCAAGAGTGCTGGAGTTTGAGTAAAAGCCTCATTTTAACTTCGCTGATTAATCTCACCCCAAAGCACATTAGACTTATGATCGATAAAATCACCAAACATCAGTTCAGCATCTTTACTTTACTGTCGCAAATGCAAAATGTGACAGTGCCAAATGCGATCGCTTTCGGGCGTTGGCAAAAGCTGGTTTTCCGCAAACAGATTATTGATAAAGAAGGACTTGTGGTGCGAGATAGTGCCCAGAGTTCCTTGTCAATTCCGCCTGCCAACGTTTTGAGGGTAAATCAAGTTAGTTGTTATTGGCGATAGGTTAGGCAAGATTTCTCGTTGCAGATGCCCGATTTCTTTATAGAAGTCGGGCATTTTGGTTGTGAGGGCATCATGGGAGTCCTAGTTGTTGCTTTAAGGCTTCTGGGACATTTTTTGCTGTCTCCAATTCTCGTACTCCATCCCAATTTGTATCTTTATCCCAGGAGATGTTTTCGAGGATTGCGCCAATGAGGTTTGCGCCACTGAGGTATGCGTCACTGAGGTTTGCGTCTCTGAGGTTTGCGCTTCTGAGGTTTGCGCCACTGAGGTCTGCGCCAAAGAGGTCTGCGCCACTGAGGTATGCGTCACTGAGGTTTGCGCCACTGAGGTCTGCGTCACTGAGGTTTGCGCCACTGAGGTCTGCGCCTCTGAGGTATGCGCCTCTGAGGTATGCGTCACTGAGGTCTGCGCCACTGAGGTTTACGCCACTGAGGTATGCGCCACTGAGGTCTGCGCGACTGAGGTCTGCGCCTCTGAGGAATGCGCGACTGAGGTCTGCGCCACTGAGGTCTGCGCGACTGAGGTATGCGCCACTGAGGAATGCGCCTCTGAGGAATGCGCCACTGAGGAATGCGAAACTGAGGTTTGCGCCACTGAGGAATTGTCCCACTGTCTCCAGAAAAGCTCCAAAGCTAACACAATGGCTATAGCCGATAATGCGAAGCAAGCGAAATTCATCAAAATTTTCAGTACCTTTTTGCCCACAGGGATAGAAAGCAATTTGAGCTTTCAAGTCATCTTTCAACTGAGCATAACGATGCAACTCCAACAGTAAAATCATCACATTCAGCCCAGCATAAACATCCACCTGTCGCACACCTAGCTGGATTTTTTGCCCTTGCAGTTGCCGCATCTTTTGTTGAGGTAGAGTTTCTGGCGCTGCATCAATAAATTCCCCATCGCACCAACGTAGATAGAAATTTTCTAGACGTTTAAACAACTGCACAGGACGAAACTGATCACTGTCTGTTAACAACGCCATCAAATACTCGACAATTTCTTGTGTCAGCCCCCCATAGCCCAGCAAATCATAAATTTCCCAATGCATCTGAGCATTCTTAACTAGAAAATCCTCACCCTTTCTGCCCGGTTCCGTCCATTCTTCCAAGCATTCTTGCAGTTTTTGGGCAAACAAAAACTCACTAAAACTCTTGTGAGCAAATTCAACCGAACCACCTTGATCATTTGCTTTAGGTTGAAGATAAAAAGCCGCTAAAGCATTCTTTAGCGCATCATCTCCCACTTGCTCTCGTGCATTACTAATTAACCTAGCAGCGGCATCATTATCCTGAATACGCTCCTCAACCATTGGCATTGCGGCACATTCACCGCCAGACTGCACCACACAAAGCGCTGCTTCTGCCAAAATGCGCTGTAAACCATCAGTTTCCATATCCGTTAACTGTCGGTTTAACCATGCTGAACGTTGTTTTGTTAACACCCATTCCAAAGATTTTTGATAAATCAGGATTTTCGCCCCGACACCGCTAGCACCTTCAAACATTTCAACTGTTAGTTGGTCATCCCGGTGCATCGCTGCCAACATATAAAGCAAAAGCGGTTCTCTTGCTAATTCCTGCACTCGCTCTGGACAGAGTTTATCTTGCAAAAATTGCTTGAATGCAAAAGTTTTATCTGTGCCAACAAGTGCCAACCATTTACTAAACCATTGCTGCTGAAGTTGATTATCCATCGGCTGAATTTCCACCCGCTCCAAATTCGGCGGCATCAACCGTTCAACACTATGCAAAGCTAAAGAACGACCTGTAATTAAAACCCGATGTGCCATCTCTTTACTTTGTTGGCAACTGATTTGAAACTGCCCGACTTGCTTCAAGAATTCATCTAACCCGCCGCTATTCCTGCCTTGCATTACTAACTCATCAAAGCCATCCAACAAAAACAAAAATCGCGTATTTCTGTCAGTTAACCAACCATCATCACTGGCTGCAAAATCGGCTGTAACTGCCTCGCGCAAAGTTTCTCGAAAATTTCTTTGTAATGTTGCAATATCACGCAAGCAAATTAAAATAGGAGTCCAAATTGGATGGAAATCTTGCCGCACCAAGTCAGCAAACATTCGGCAAAAAACACTTTTTCCTCTTCCAGGTCCGCCTTGAATAAACATTACTTGAGCTTGTTTTCTGGTATCGTTAAGGATATCTTTTGCCCAAGTTTCTAAACAAAATGATTCTTCTTTTTCATTGACCTCACCATTTTTGTTAACTGGTTTTGCCTTCAACGGTACATAAATATCTCGGAATGAGAAGCTTTCAGAAAATACTTTTTCCTTTGGCTTCTCGGCAATTTGCTCCTCTAAGTAACTGTCAATACTCAGATATCTTTCTAGTAATTCCCGTCCACCATTACGAAATAATTCTGCCAAAGATTTGACTTTTTCCCCAGCAGCAGCAACAGCTTCATTAATATAACGATGAGTATTTCTCGCCACTCGTTCAGTTAATATTTC
>JBATUR010000102.1:0-26996 GCA_049671305.1 Coleofasciculaceae cyanobacterium | reverse complement strand
ACTTCTTTGAGAAGTCGGGGATCTAAGATGCTGACAGTCGCCCAAATCAACGAAATTATTTGCCTTAGCGTCCAAATGTAACGGAATGCAAAGTATAATAAGTTTTCAGACAACACCAAGCATTTAGTTGAGAGTAGTACCACATGCGAGTTGCGATCGCTGGAGCCGGTTTAGCAGGACTTTCCTGCGCCAAATATCTGACCGATGCGGGTCACACACCGATCGTCCTGGAACGCCAAAACGTTCTCGGTGGCAAAGTTGCTGCGTGGAAAGACGAAGACGGCGACTGGTACGAAACTGGGTTGCACATTTTCTTTGGTGCATACCCCAATATGTTGCAAATGTTCAAAGAGCTGGACATTGAAGACCGCTTGCAGTGGAAAGAACACTCCATGATCTTCAACCAACCAGACAAACCAGGTACCTATTCCCGTTTCGATTTCCCCGATCTTCCCGCCCCCATAAATGGCATTGTGGCAATCTTGCGGAACAACGATATGCTGACCTGGAATGAAAAAATTCGCTTCGGGATCGGTCTGATCCCGGCAATAATCAAGGGTCAGAAGTATGTCGAGGATATGGACAAATATTCCTGGACTGAGTGGTTGCAAAAACAAGGCATCCCCGAACGTGTCAACGAAGAAGTCTTCATTGCCATGACAAAATCACTCAACTTCATTGGTCCCGATGAACTCTCAGCCACGGTTATCCTCACTGCCCTAAACCGTTTCCTGCAAGAAAAAAACGGTTCCAAAATGGCATTTTTGGACGGTTCCCCAACTGAGCGACTTTGCCAACCGATGGTAGACTACATCACCGAGCGGGGTGGTGAAGTGCGCTTAAATGCACCGATTAAAGAATTTTTACTTAACCCAGATGGTTCAGTACGTGGCTATCTAATTCGTGGCTTAGATGGCGCAGCCGATGAAGTGCTTACAGCCGATTTGTACGTCTCAGCAATGCCTGTTGACCCACTCAAGGTGATGCTCCCCCAACCTTGGCGTGACCTGGACTTCTTTAAGCTGCTAGATGGCTTAGAGGGTGTTCCTGTAATTAACGTGCATCTGTGGTTTGACCGCAAGTTAACTGAAATTGACCATTTGTTGTTTTCGCGATCGCCTCTGCTCAGTGTCTATGCTGATATGAGCAATACCTGCCGCGAATACGCCAATCCCGACCGCTCCATGTTGGAATTAGTTCTCGCCCCGGCAAAAGATTGGATTAATAAATCCGATGCCGAAATCGTCGAGGCAACTATCGGCGAATTAGCAAAACTTTTCCCTGACCACTTTGGCACAGAAAACCCAGCAACATTGCTGAAATCTCACGTAGTCAAAACGCCGCGTTCCGTCTACAAAGCCACTCCAGGACGGCAAGATCACCGCCCTTCCCAAGAAACACCAATTGCCAATTTTTACTTAACAGGCGATTACACAATGCAACGTTACTTAGCAAGTATGGAGGGAGCCGTACTTTCTGGTAAGCTGACAGCGCAGGCAATTGCGAGGAGTCAGGAGACAGGCATCACTCGCAAAGAGTCAGAAGCCCAACTGGCATCTAGCCCTTAGCCCCTAACCCATCGTCTCTAGCCACTAGCTTGTCATTTGCTACGAATGCTCAAACTGCCTAACTCTTCGCGCATGAAAACGCTGGCCTCCCGGTCGGACGCTTACGAATTCTGCCGTCAGATCACAGCAAAATACTCCAAAACGTTTTATCTCGGCTCGCTCTTGATGCCGGAAGAAAAACGTCAAGCGATCTGGGCGATTTATGTCTGGTGTCGGCGCACTGACGAACTGGTGGACGGTCCCCAGTCTCGTTTAACGACGCCCGAAACACTCGCCCGCTGGGAACAACAACTAGAATCTGTCTTTGCTGGACAGGCACTTGATGACCCAGATGTAGCTTTGGTGGATACGCTGCAACGTTTCCCGATGGATATTCAACCGTTTCGGGATATGATTGCAGGTCAACAGATGGATCTGCAACGCAGTCGTTATGAAACCTTTGAAGACCTACAACTCTACTGTTACCGAGTTGCAGGGACGGTGGGTTTGATGACTAGTGCGATTTTTGGAATTAAAGAAACTGCAAGCCTTGCTCCTTGGGATCGTCAAGGGGAAGGTATTGATCCTGTAGAAAAAGCGATCGCTCTCGGTATTGCCAAGCAACTTACTAATATCCTGCGCGATGTTGGTGAAGATGCTAGCCGGGGTCGCATTTATCTCCCATTGGCAGAACTAGCTTTATTTGACTACACCGAGGAAGATTTATTTAATGGTGTCGTTGATGACCGTTGGCGCGAATTGATGCGCTTTCAAATTCAACGTGCACGAAAGTATTACACCGAGGCAGAAGCAGGCATTCGCTCCCTGAGTCCCGACTCTCGCTGGCCCGTTTGGACTGCTTTGATGCTCTATCAAGGCATTCTTGATGTCATCGAACGTAATAATTATGATGTTTTTAGTCGTAGGGCTTATGTTTCAGGACCCAAAAAACTGACTTATTTGCCTGTAGCTTGGCTACGAGCACAAGTTCTTTAAAAGTCGAAAATCTTATATTTATTTATGCCTGCTGTGATTGGGAAGTACTTGCTTCGGCAACCCCAATATCTTTGAGCAGGCATTTTGCTGACTTTAGAGCACCCACAATAATTCTAATTAGCAACGTGCCAGCAGCGCTCAATCCAAGAAGCCTGCTCACAGCGCCGCAAGGTTACCTGTCTAACCACACTCCAAAGTTGAATTGCCGCCGTGACATCCTCAATTTGAGCAACTAGAGGTTGGTTTGTCCTGCATTGACACGGAATTGATAATTCTTGCAAGCGTCGATAAACTTGCCAACGCTCTGACCAACAAATTTCTACAATCTGACCGCTGTCGTCGGGCTTGTAACTAGAAGGATTCATTTTTCTTCAAAACTGTAACATTTATCATTAGTGCCTTCAAGAAACCTCCAAAAGTTTCCCGAATATTTTAAGCAATGGAAGCTATAACAGGGTTTTTCCTGCTAAAATAAGTATCAGCAGTTGCTAACTATTCTCAACTAAATTTGTGAAATAAGCAAGCTTTAGACCCCAAAAATCCATTTAGACCAACCAGCGGTAAATCATCCTCAAGAGAGATTTGCTGGAGTTTTTGTATGTTTCTGAATTAAAGTGCTAAAGTTAGGTATTGGCAATAACACCTGCTTATTGAGAGGAATATACCATGTCAGAAACTCAGGGTCTATTACGCACATTCGGCGAAGTCCACGACAATCCAATTTTGCTAGACCATAGTGTCACAGCGCCTGTTTGTGAAGGGTTAAATGCAGTTTTGGCAAGTTTTCAGGCGCTTTATTTGCAGTATCAAAAGCATCACTTTGTCGTAGAAGGTGCAGAATTTTATCAGTTGCACGAATACTTCAGCGACAGCTACGAACAAGTGCAGGGACACGTTCATGATGTTGGCGAACGTTTAGATGGACTAGGAGGCGTGCCAGCAGCCAGCTTTAGCGCCTTGGCACAATTATGTTGCTGGACACCCGAAGCTGATGGTGTGTTTCCTTGCCGTCAAATGATAGAACATGATTTAGCCGCAGAACAAGCAATAATAGGCTTAATTCGCCGTCAAGCAGCACAAGCCGAAAGCTTAGGCGATCGCGCAACTCGTCATCTTTATGAGACAATTCTCCTCAAAACCGAAGAAAGAGCCTACCATTTAGGTCACTTCCTAGCTCATGACAGCTTAACTTTAGGATTTATGTCAGCTTCCCGTAATTAGTACAAATAGTATTTTAAAATGCTTTATTTCCCCTTGTCTTTAACTAGATGAGGGGGTTAATTTTTTGGCGTTGCTGATTGAAAGTATGAAAATTTCAACTAAATCCCCGACTTCTTCGTTGAAATCATGATGCTATGGATAAATTTAGATTTTAGAAGTCGGGGATATGCTACCAATCATACCTAGATTCAGCAACGCCCATTTTTTTAGCAATCAAAAGCCACACTTTTTGAGGTAACAATAAAGAAAGCATGAGCAATCAAAATGAGCCAAACCAATCAGCATATGCGGCAAGACTTTGCTAACCGTGACGAATTAATTGCCTACATTAAAGAACAATTCCCCGCAGCCGTAGACAGAGATGATCATGTTAGTGAAATTATCGGTGGGCGCAAAGCTGCAGAAACAGCCCTTCAACAAATAGATCCCCTAAACTATGCTAAATCCCGCAATTTTTTTAGCGGCAAAGTAACGCGACTTTCACCATACTTGCGTTATGGAGTTTTGAGTTTGGCAGAAGTACGTGATTTTGCTCTGAAAAAAGTGCGTTCCCCAAGTGAGACAGAGAAATTAATTAATGAACTTGGTTGGCGAGACTATTGGCAGCGTTTATATGCCCAAAAAGGCGATCGCATTTGGCAAGACCAGGAAGAATATAAAACAGGTTATACTGCGGCAAATTATAGTGATGAACTACCCGAAGATGTTGCCAACGCGACAACGGGAATGGTTTGTATAGATAGCTTTAGCCATGATTTACAAGCAATTGGCTACCTGCACAACCACGGACGAATGTGGATGGCAGCTTATTTAGTCCATTGGCGGCAGGTTGACTGGAAAGCGGGCGCTAGGTGGTTTTTGGAGCATTTACTAGACGGTGATCCGGCAAGTAACAATCTTTCTTGGCAGTGGGTTGCTAGCACCTTTAGCCACAAGCCTTATTTCTTCAATCGTGAGAATTTGGCAAAGTACACAGAAGGTGTATATTGTCAAGCTTGTCCGTTGTATGGCAAGTGTGACTTTGAGGGCAGTTATGAGCAAATTGAGCAAAAATTGTTTCCCAAAGCCGAGTCGTTTGATCGTAGCGGTGGGAGTCGGAGTTTTCAGCGTCCGGCAAAAAAGCGCAGGTAGATTAAAGGCGATGAGCTAGAGGCTCTGCTTGACGAGCGCGCAAAACGATTAATTGACGCTTCGGGCGACTAATTATCTCCTCTTTCTCAAATCGATTTAGCAGCCGAGTTACAGTTACTCGTGTAGTGCCTATTGATTCTGAGATCATTTGATGAGTAAGCCGTAAATCGATTAACTTTCCGGTATTAACTGTACGACCAAAGCGCCCCGCTAACCAAGTTAAAAATTGCTCTAAGCGGTAGTGTACCTGTCCCTGATGAATAATACTTAGAAGTTCTTCGGCTTGTTGAGTGTGCGACAAGATCGCATCTAAATATAGGTGATATCGATGAGCAGGAATGCATTCAACTTCCACACTCGTCAAGCATTCAATTTGATACGCTTGGAGCTTGGATAAAGGTTGACCTACCACATCACCTACACCCCAATAACCCAACGCTGTCAAAGTTCCTTCGTCACTCCAAGTCAAAGTTCTGACTACTCCCCAGGTAATTTTCCACAAAGTATCTGGTAGTAGAGGAATCAACTCGTGGCGACTGAAAAGACGCTGCCTGATGTCAATAGTTGATGAGTCAAGGGAATGATGAGAAATCATAGCCGCTAGCTTTTTTTCATAGGTTGGCACGTAGCTAGCCTTAGTATTAGACGCAAAATTTCTTATACTAAGGCTGATTAGCCCTCAGCTTGCTAGAGAGTTACTTTATGTATAACTGCTGGCACTGACTTGAGCTTTATCAAGATAAATATAAACTAATTGAGAATAAATATCAACTATTTGACAGTCACTCTTGAGCAAATCTTGGCAATAGCTGGGGTGACTACTGCTATAAATACCTGTGGCTATGTGTTTTTCGGTAGATATATCTGGTTACCCACCATGTCGATAGCAAGTTTAATAATTGATATTATTAGTAATGATTTTAGATAAGTCTGCTTTTCGTCAACAGAAGGGGAATAACAGATGGTTATCCCCTTTTTTAAGAAATTGGGGATCGTCTTTGGCAAAACACAAGCTAATGATTCCTCCCCAATTTCTGCAACCGCACTTTTTGAATAAAACTATGAACTCGTTACAGCTTCTGGTCGCTGTATGTTGTTATCGCTTTGAGGCATTGTGCCAGTAACTTGCTCAAAAATCGGCTTACGAGTCTTCAAATCAAAACGATAGCCATGCGGCAAAATATGCAACTTAGCGCCACAAATTGCTAAGTCTTCATCCCTCAAGATTTGACCTAAATTAGTATGACTAAGTTCTGCCACATCAACCACCGTAACCGCACCTTCGCCAATTACTTCAAACTGATGGTTACTAACAGCTACTGCCGTATTTTCATCAATCCCTAAACCCAAAACCACCGGTTCTTGGGTAACTGCCGAAAGTAAGCGTCCCATTCTGCCACGTTGCAAGAAATGCTGGTCAATTACCACACCAGGCAGGAAACCCATACCCGGACCCATTTCGACAACTTCAAGGCGAGGATTGGTTTCCGACTGTCCTTCTACAATCATCACATCTGGCATCATTGCCGCACCAGCGCTAGTCCCCGCCACCACAAGACCTTCAGCGTATCGTTTATGAATAGCTAGATCCAGTGGGGTATCCTTAAGTTGGCTGGTAATACGTGATTGGTCACCTCCAGAAAAAAATACACCAGTGGCATTCTCAATCGCTTCTAGCGCCTTCGGATCGCTGCCATCTTCTCGACTCCCCGTGTCAATAATTTGAATGTCCTCGGCTCCTAGACGCCCAAACACTTCAGTATAAGTACGTCCCACTTCCTCTGGTAGGCTTGTCGCCACAGTCATCACGACAATTCGGGCATTAACTCCTCCAGCACGGCGTACAAATTCTCGGAGGATCGTGCAATCTCCCTCTTTATCTTCCGCCCCACCAATGATCACTAGCTGCCCTTTTGGCTCATTCACCGCCATATAACCTCTGGTTATCTGATTATTTAATTATTAATGCATAACAATTCTTATGCTTAAAACAACCAAACGGTAGATTTTTATACAGAAATTTGAAATTATACTTATTCCTAAATTGCTGTAGCACATTTGCAGAATCTACTTTCTCAAAATAATCCTGCTTAGTTAGTGCTTTCACAAAAAAAACCCTTTAAAGAAAGGGTCAAATTAGCAAAAAAGTTTGTTAAAAGAGAAATATAATTACAGACTGCCTATTTGAGGCGTTGAAGCAACTTCTTACTCCAAACTCCAGCGAGTTGGGGCATTATTAGCAATCAAGTCATTTAAAATCAATCTTGCTCGTTCCAGACTAAAATGCATTGGCTTACCTTGGTAAACAATTTGGAATTCATCGCTATCTTGCCCATCGCCATAGCCAGAAATCAGTTTAAGATGGAAAGCTCTATCCGCAAGTTGACGAACTTCACTTCTGAGTTCTGTTTTTGTCGTACTCATCATTTGTTGCCTCTCGAAGACTTTCTTCTATATTTATATATGCAATAGTGAGATTTTTTACACAACTGTCAAAAGTTGTAGCTACATATACAGACTTTTTACATTTCTATACCTATTCGAGCTACAAAACTTTGATCTAGACGCGCAAACCAGTACAATAAAACGACTTTCGTAAAATTGTTGCAGCCTTTCGATAGAGGAAAATGAACTTAAATTAGCTTAAGTTCAGGTAGCGCAATAATTATTTCTAACAACAAGGAGATAATCATGGTTCTAGAACTAAATAGCAAAGTTCTCCGCATCAATGCCAGAAAAAGTGATGCTTTCGATATTTTTAATATCAAACATTACATAGGTCCCAATCCCTTTTTAAATACATCAGCATTAGTATTTGATTTTTCCTTAACTGGATTTCTAGAGCCTCAACCGCTGGAAAATTATGTTTCGGTAATCAGCCAACGTTATCCACATTTGGGTAAAGAAACTTACGAATCTTATGCCCAATTGTTTGCCAAAACTGTATCAGAAGTAGGCGATCTTGAGATGGGGTTACACCTGAGTCGTTGGAGTTTAAAGCCTTACAAAAATCATGTAAGAATTGCTATTCAATCTCTCCATGCTCGAACCAAACGTTCAGTAATTTATGCGGTTTGGGATTGGTTTGAAGCAATTACTCAAGGTGAAGAATTTCTTTTAGACAGCCAAATTAAGGCTCTTCAAGAAATGTTTCGACATTCAGTTTATGGAGGTCCAACCGTCTACGCTTTATATAGAGCTGCTTATGAAAAAAATATTCCTGCCTTTTATTTGTGGGAAGAAGGTTTGATGCAATATGGCTATGGAAAAAAACAAATTCGCGGCATTGCCACAACTTTTAATAGTGATAGCCATTTAGATTCTGATTTTACAACTCGCAAAGACGACTGTAAAGCTTTTTTGAGTACATTAGGTTTTCCAGTACCCCAAGGCAGCATTGTTGGCACACAAAACAAAGCTTTAAGTATTGCCGAAAGAATTGGTTATCCGGTGGCAATTAAACCCGTTAGTGGTCATAAAGGCATCGGCGTTACTGCAGATGTCCAGAATGAAGAAGAAGTAAAATTTGCTTATGATCGTGCCGTAGAGGCAATTCCTAACCATCAACCTGTTGAGGTAATTGTTGAGAAAAGCATCAAAGGTTCAGATTTTCGCTTACTATGTGTAAAAGGTCGTTTTGTTGCCGCTACAGAGCGCCGTCCTGCTTCAATTATTGGTGATGGAAAATCAACAGTTGCTCAATTAATTGAGCGTGAAAATAGCAAACCTGCACGTATTGATACACCAACTTCACCACTAGGAAAAATTCAGTCGGATGAGGCAATGGAACGATATTTAGATGAACAAAATTTATCATTAGATAGCATTATTGAGCCAGAACGTACGGTTTATCTTCGCAAAGTTGCCAACCTTTCTGCTGGTGGTTTGAGTATTGATGCTACACGTAAAGTCCACCCAGATAACGTTATTTTGGCGCAAGATATTGCCCAGCATTTTGACCTAACTTGCCTTGGCATTGATGTGATTACTGAAAGTTTGGCAAAATCTTGGAAATCTAGTGAATTTGGTATTATTGAAATCAATGCCGCGCCTGGTATTTCTATGCATCTTCGACCTGCCATTGGTGAAAGTGTTGATGTGCCATCTCAAATTATTGACACTTTTTTTGAGTCAGATGATCAGGCAAGAATACCAATTATTAGCTTTAACCGTATTGCGGTTAAAGACTTACAAGAAACCATCGATCATATTTTATTAAAACATCCAGATTGGATTGTTGGCGCGGTTTGTCGTAAGGCAGTATTTGTCAATCGTTCTGAAAAAATATTGCATAAAGATTACAACACAAACGTACTCAATTTATTAAGAAATCCTAGACTTGATTTGTTAATTACAGAGTACGGAGAAGAGACTTTAAGACGAGATGGAATGTTTTATTATGGTAGCAATATGGTTGTCTTGGATAACCCAAGCGAAACTGAGAAGATGCTAGAACGAGATATCTTTGATGACACAATTATTGTCACTAAAGAAGGTGATAATGTTTCGATTCGCAATAAGGGCTTTATTGAACAATATAGCCTAGGACAAGGCGAACCTTTCACTCGCGTTTATTTGAAGGAAATTGGCACGCTTTTGTAATTAATCTCAATTGCCCTAAACATTGACTACGTGAAATTACTGAAAAAAATAAACCCTCTCATCCCACTGAGAGGGTGTAAGTCCAAAGGCTTATTTCTATAAAGGTATCAATCAAGTGTGAATTATTTGTGAAATTGAGCCGAGGTGAGGAAGTTTTTTGCTAATTATTTTAAAAATAATATTCTCCTTCCTAAGAAAAAGCCCCTTCGCCGTTTATGAGACGAAAGAGCACGATCAGTGGTGTGAGGAGCAGACCATGATAATTGGTTTCTGCTCAATTAAAATCTTAGTAAGCCAGTGTGACAGCAGAATGACAGAGAGATAACAATTATGCGATCGCTAATCACAACTGAAAACAGCCACAATTTGACCTATTTTTTGTCTAGATAAAAAAACTGACATAAATATAACCATTGTGATCCTATCTATGCCTCAAAGAAAAACTGCTTCATTCAAGATTGGTGCTATGTAAGCTTATAGTCAGCTATTCAAAATGTGACCATCATTTTATAGTTAAAAAGTTTTTTGAAAATTAAGAACCAATCAGTAACTATACTGTCTTCTCTAAACCATAACTTCTCACATTTTATGCTAACTTTTGGTATATTTGTCAAAAATACTTCTGATGGCACCTACAATTTTGGTAACAGGCGGCGCAGGCTATATTGGTTCTCATGCCGTTTTGGCTTTGCAAGATGCGGGTTATGAAGTGGTGATCTTAGACAACTTAGTTTATGGTCATCGAGAGTTGGTAGAAACGGTACTCAAAGTAGAGCTTATTGAGGGAGATGTTGGTAACCGCGAACTCCTAGATCAGATTTTTAAATCTAGAGAAATTGCCGCAGTTATGCACTTTGCCGCTTATGCTTATGTAGGTGAGTCTGTTAGCCAGCCAGCTAAATATTATCGCAATAATGTTGTCGGTACGCTCACACTATTAGAAGCGATGTGTGATGCCGGAATCAAAAACTTTGTGTTTTCTTCCACCTGCGCTACTTACGGAGTGCCAGAACAAATTCCTGTAGTCGAAAACCAACGTCAGCAACCGATTAACCCCTACGGCATGACTAAGCTGATGGTGGAACACATCTTAAATGATTTTGACCAGGCTTATGGTTTACGTTCTGTGCGCTTTCGCTATTTTAATGCGGCAGGAGCTGATCCTCAAGGGCGTTTGGGAGAAGATCATCATCCCGAAACTCACATTCTGCCTCTAGTATTGCTAACGGCGATGGGTAAGCGGGAAAGTATTTCGATTTTTGGCACTGACTATGACACTGCCGATGGCACTTGTATTAGGGATTATATTCATGTTACAGACCTGGCACAGGCACACGTTCTCGGTTTAGAGTACTTACTTAAAGGGGGGAGTACTGAGGTGTTTAACTTGGGTAATGGGCAAGGATTTTCAATTAAAGAAGTGATTGAAGCTGCTCGTGTGGTTACAGGTCGCCCGATTGCTGTTACTTTAGCGGATCGTCGCCCAGGAGATCCACCAGTTTTAGTCGGGAGTGGTGAGAAGGCGCGGCAGATTTTGGGATGGCAACCGCAGTATGCTGATTTGAAGACGATTTTGGCACACGCTTGGCAGTGGCATCAAAAGCGTCATGGGGGGATTTGAGCTGACTCTATGTAAACATTTTTAGGGATTAGTAACTTGCAACTCAAAGTGTCTTTTAACACAGTCCTCCCTCTATAAGAGGCATCACGCCTTTTTGGAGTTGAGAGGGTATTGCTATCAAAGCACGGTTTGGGGCTTGCACAGACCGTCCCTTAAACCGTAGGTGTGTTTTCCAATTAGTTAGCCTGGACAGAGGAGAGACGAAAAAGCCCCTTCGTCAATTTTATTTTTCTTGATAAACACCCTCCTCTTGGAGACGTCGTTGCTGACCGTATTGTTCAGCCTTCTGTCTTATGTTCTCAACATCGGGACTGTTCGATTCAGATGAGTGCTGCGGATGAAACCACCCTTGTAAACCATAGCCGACTAGCCCCATGTATTCTCTAAATGTCAGAAAAGCTGTTGCTTTAAAGCCGAAGTTAGGTGGTAGTGGGGTTGTATGGGGAATGACTGTAAAACTATTAGCGCGGAAGACAAGTAGTGAGCGCAACATGTGCAGCTCATCAGTAACCAGCAGAATTCGACGAATCCCCTGTGGGTGTAGTGTAGCTGCCGTGAAAACGGCATTTTGCCATGTAGTTAAAGAACAGTTTTCACCATCTAGAGCCTGATTAGGAATGCCTTTTGCCTTCAGTTGCTCAATCATACTGGCAGCATCACCCCTACCACTAGTAAAAATCCTTGGCGCTCGTCTAGCGTGCCAAAGCTCACGAGCAACATCGACCCGCTGTTTCCTAAATTCTTCGCCTCGACCCAGCACTACAATAGCCTCTACTGTTGCACCAGAATCAGTTGGAAGAAAAATAACCAGTCCTTTAGCCGCCAGGACAAGCACTATCGGTACAGTGGCAGTGATACCAAAGAGTAAAAAGAGTATTCTTGGGCTACTTAACCAATATTTCCATCGTTTATACTGCCTAATCCAGCGAAGTCCGAAAAAAGCTAAAATAACTATTACTAATAGCAGGAGTTGCTTGCGCCATCCAAACTGCCACCAATCGGTGACGAGAGGCAATCTAGTAAATGTATTTGGAAGCCAGCGATCGCACAATTTTGAATCGAACATTTAGGTCATTAAAGTGGGCAATTCTTGTCCTAATCCTGGGTAGGTCTGTTTCAGGTCTACTGCATTTTATTTTTCTTCATAAACCAAAACTTACGTCTTGACAAGGAGGTAATTATGAAGAATGCCAGGGACGGAACGCGAAAATTAAAGATATTTTAGGTTGACCGCTATGAGCAGAATATGAACGTGAAAGCCTTCGTAAAAAGGGTTATTATTATTGGCATTAGCAGAGAAATCATAACCATAGACTGCTTTAAATTCGTCTTCAACTACCTGTTCCACTGCTAAAGCATAAGTGTCAGCTCCTATGGCATCCACTTGATAAGGACTATAGTCCTGTAGAGCATGAAAAAGCTTTTTACCTACTGGCGTAGTTAGACCGAGGCTGTCTTGAGTTAGATTCGGGGGAATTGCCACAATGACCCCATTACTAGTTGAGGATTGTTGCCCTTCCAGAGACCTGCGATCGCCCTTTCTTAATTTCCGATAGGTGGTGCCAGTGGCTGGCGTGGCGTGCCACCGCCACCGACGCTGTTCAGGCCATTGTTATTGACAACGTACAGCGCTTGGAACAATTTGTTGATGTCGTCATGGAATGTACCTGAATTTCCATCAAAGCTGTAACCGTAAATGGACTTGAACTCATCTGCTACACCCTTCTCTATGGCGATCGCATGATTATCCCAAGCTGTATCATCGACGATATAACCGCCGTAATCTTGAAGCGCATGGAACAGTTTCTTGCCTGGAGAGGTTTTCAGTCCGAGGCTTGTTTCTGTTACAGATGGCGGGATGGCAAGAAGCGAACCCATAACTAGAGCTAAATTTGAGCCACCGTATCTGAGTTCGGACGTGTCCTTAAAGGCATAGTCGTCTGCGCGGACAGCGGGCCAGCGATAACCCGGAGGATTTTTGTAGAGGTACTTGTGAGCGTAGACCAAGAGCTTCAAAGTGTGACGAATGGGTGGTGCTGAAGGCAGTAGTTCACCTAAGCGAATAGTGCCACCGATGCTCGATAGTCCAGAGCCACCCTGTCCTCCCGTGATTCCCTCCCCATAGATATCCTCATAGCTGTCAACCTCACCTGGAGTTGGGTAGCCAAATACCGAACCGCCAGCTTCGCAACGAGCTAGAGGATTCATCTGGATCAATTTACGACCATCTGGATGCAAAAATGCAGCAGCATTATTTGGTGTGTTGGTGCTAGTCGCATCTGGCACAATCAAGTCACGGGGGACATTGATTTGTTCTAAGTGTGTCCCACCAAGTTCGCAACGGCCAACACCCCAATTTTGTGTGACATACCAAGAGACAAGGGGATCGTTGTTGCTCGTAACGATATAGTAGTTAACCTCTGGAGTAATCCACTGAGCTTTGTCGATGTTTGCTGGGACGTATTGTGCTTGTGAGCCAATGGGCATATTCCAGATGCTTTCTGGAGAGAACGGCCACTGATGTTTATCTCGTAATAGTTCTGAACCACCGCCATTAGTAGCACTCAATGTTAACTGTCTACTCAATATCACTATACTAATTAGCAAGGTAATCAATAGATAGGGAAACTTATTTTTAATGGCAGTGAACATGGTATGTCTTTAAAGTAAGAACACTATGTATTTCTTGGTTCAAACCACATCAATGTCCACCTTTTAATAAACCATTTGAATAGTTCATGAGTATATTTTTCCAACAAAACTGGTGGATGTAGACGGATTGACTTCCATAACTTTTGACCAGCGAGGTTAATCTCTTTTATACCGCTAGTACTACGTTCTAAGTATTGCCGCGCGAAGTATAGATCAAGTCGAGCCAAGGTCTGATTTTTAAGATATTGGAGCTTTGGTGGAGCGGCTTGATAAGCTCTTTCAATAGTAATTAGAGCTGCTGATTCCATAACATCTATTTTTGATGTCATTGCAGTTGAACTCTGGCGATAAAGAATTTGGGGTTTAGGAACTAAAACAAACGACCATTTAGCGGCTAGCCGTAGATAAAAATCCCAATCTTCACAGGATTTAAGCGTGGGATCGAATTTTCCTGCCGATTCAATTGCTTCTCTACGAACCAAAAGACTTGAGCCATTATTTAGGAAGTTGTTCAGCAACAACTTCTCATAAACGTTACCTTCTATATGCCTATCATCGACGACATAAGACAGCTCCCCTCGCTCATTCATGAAACGACTCCAGCTATATGCAACTCCAGCTTCTGGATGCTGTTGCAAGATTGCAACTTGCAGTTCTAGCTTATCCGATGTCCACATATCATCGGCATCAATAAATGCAATAAACTCCCCCTTTGCACGAGAAATTCCGCGATTGCGAGCGACTGGCAGACCACCATTTTCGTAGGAAAAGATTTTTACACGCTCATCTTGAATTCCCTGAACTAGTTCTAGTGTTCGGTCAGTCGATCCATCATTAATGACAATTATTTCAAAATCGGAGAATGTTTGTTGTTGAACTGATGCGATCGTTTCTAGAATAGTACGCTCAGCATTATAAGCAGGAATAATCACTGAAACTACAAAAGAATTCTGCATTCGTGTATGTAATCCTAAACTATTCATTGAAGTCTCAAAAATTAAAATTCGGACACACCTAGTACATTGAGATATTTTAGGGCAACAGTTTGTAAAGTGAACTGCTCTAACCAGTCTGCATCAACAGATTTAGAGTTACCAGATAATACCCTTAAAATTGCCTCTGCCATTTCTTTAGTATCACCCACTGGTACTAACTGCCCATACTTACCATTATCAAGAATTTCAGCAGGACCACTTAGACAGTTGGTAGAGACTACAGGCGTTCCCAAAGCTAAAGCCTCGGCAATTACGTTACCAAAGCCCTCCCAAGCTGAAGATAAAACAAATACAGCGGACTTAGCCATATAAATATAAGGATTTTCTACAAAACCAAGCATTGCCACATCATGTTCTAAGCCAATCTCGATTGTTAGGTCTTTGAGTTTCTGCTCTTCAATACCCTTACCTAAAATAACCAACCGGCATGGATATACTTGTCGTACAAGAGCAAAAGCTCTGATTAGAGTATCAAAGTCCTTTTGTGGCTCCAATCTACCCACTCCTAGAATTATTGGAGGCTCTCCATACTTAAACCAAGGGTGATTTAGAGGCTCTTTGGATTTCTCCCGCACATGAGGAGTCAAAGCAGGATTATAAATAACCTGTATTCTTTTCCTGTCCATACCAGTTATTTGCATTATATCTTCGGCTACACCTTGCGATATGGCTATAATTCCATCAGCAACCCAAGGGTACAACAGCTTTGCAAAAAAAGGCGACCAACGAGATCTATCTCTTGCCATTGGAGCATTTAGAGAAAGCATATTCTCCTCTCGTACAAAGATTCGGGTGGAGGAAAATGCAAATATTTTAGCCAATAAAGCAATCTCAGTATATGGATGTACAGTAGCAAGCATGATTGGGGGCCGCTCCTTTCTCAGGTAATGCACAAGTTTAGGAATACCATCTCGGAATGGTAATCGTGCTTTCAACTCAACTATCCTTACTTCTGATGGCACTTGGTGTAAGTAAGGACCGGCTGCTGCATTAAGCACTAGATCAATCTTCAGTCCTCGCTGAACAAAGTCTTGCATTAAGTTCACTATGACTCGCTCTGCTCCACCACCAAAAAGCTGGTACGTGTAAAAAGTAAGGTGAGGTCTATCTTTAGACATTGTTGTAATTCCTTAAATGTAACCTATTGCTTTTATTTCAATAACAGTAAGAAGCATGACCTTAACTGTTAAGATGACGCAGATATGCTTTTAGCAAAAACCGATTTAAAAGCCCAGAGACTAAAGATTAGCGACATTATTGAATGAATAATGAGTACTGTTACAGCTACCCCAAAGACACCCCATCTCACTGCTACAAGTAAGGATGATGCAAATATAAAAGTATAAAATATGTCAAAATAAAGCATAGTATCTGTTTTATCTACTGCTTTTAGGAGAAGCGCGGATGCCCATCTAAAGGTAAGGGGAATAACGGAAAGACAGATGGTCATCAATATAGGAATTGCATTTGTCCATTTCTGACCAAAGATAATTGGTACATAGAATGGAGCAAGAGATGTCTGAATAGTAGCTACGGTAATTACAAAGATACCAATCATTTTAAGATTTTTCAAATAGCGATCTTTAAACTGGTTATAGTTTTGACGAACAGCACAAATATGAGGAAATAATGCTGCCATAAATGCATAGACTACATTGGAAGTTATTCCTGATCCAGCATTGAATGCAAAATAGTATATTCCTAATTCCTTGATACTTAAAAATTTTCCTACTATTAAGTAATCTATATTCATTCTTAACTTATTTAACAGCTCAACACCAAGTATATTTCTGCCAAAGATTACAACTTCCTGCCATCTACTAATTTTAAAGGATTTTGGGGGTCGCCAAGAATGATTCATCCAAGTGATTATAATCCACACTGGAGTGGGCAAAATCATCGCCCAAACTATAGCCCAAATTCCCATCCCTGAAAGAGCTAAAACTACAGTGATAGAATTAATAAAGAAAGACTGAAGTGTATTGCAAAGTGCAATAATTTTGAGCCGATTTTCTCTTTCAATTAGAGCTGTTTGAACAGCATACAATGGCAACATTAAATACACTAAAGCAGTGATGCATAAGGGAAGAACAAGTTGATCATCTCCATAAAAACTAGCAATTGGAAAGGCAGCGAAACATTGGACAATAAAAATTGAACCACACATAATCCAATTTAGCCAATATGATGTATCACATATCATTTTAAGATCCTGTTCATCAGTTTGAACAATTTTTGCTCCAATTCCACCTTTAAGAGATAAAACATTGGTGAACTCAAAAATCGTGTAAATGACCGCCATTAATCCGTAGTCTTGGCTACTAAATGTGCGAGCAAGAGTAACCGTAGTCGCCAGACGAAAGATGCGATTGAATAACTCTGCGCTCCCTAGCCAACTGACATTACGAATAAACTGACTGGACAATATTTGTTTTATCTTATTGACTAGCATAAAATATTTGTTCTGCATGACGAAATTTTTCTCTAACATCTTTTGTTAATTAGCTGAACATTAAAAAAATTTTTTGCGTTCAAAATCTTGCTTATGGCTAAAAGTAAATTGATGGAACAATTGAAGCATATAGCTAGATAACTTAGGTGGAAAGAACCGTTTCAAGATAAATTTGATTACTAATCTTTGAGTATGCTTGCTGAATAATGTTTTTGGATATAGACGAATTGCTACCCATAAGTTTTCTCCAATCTGCCGAATTCCATTGAGATCGGTGCTGTGTTGTAAATATAGCTCTGCACAATACTGATGAAAAATACTTAAGCTTTTGTCTTTGAGGAATTGGAACTCTAGAGGAGCTGATTTAAATGCCTTTTCAATCATGAGTAAACCAGCTTCCTTAATCCCTTCAACTTTGGATGACATAGACCTTGAAGATTGACGATAAAAAACTTGGTACTTGGGAACTACAGCAAAATGCCAATTAGAGGCTAGCCGAAGCCAATAATCCCAATCAGCAAAGTGAGGAAATGCCGGATCGAACTCGCCAACCGCTTCAATCGCTTGTCGGCGAATTAGAGGGTTTGAGCCGTTCAGTAGAAAGTTTTTAATCAGCAAATCAGCATGAACATTTCCTTGATAAAAAATATGAATGCCTGGAAATAAAGCTTGACCTTGCTCATCAATGTAATAAGTCCAGCTATAAGCAACTCCCGCATCTGAATGCTGTTGCAAGGCGGCTAGTTGTAGTTCTAACTTATCAGGTGTCCATAGGTCATCCGCATCCAGAAAGGCAATAAACTCCCCAGTTGTTTGAGAAATTCCCCGGTTGCGAGCCACAGATAGCCCACCATTTTCATAAGAGAAAACCTTCAAACGCGGGTCGGCGATATTCTGGAGTACTTCTAAAGTTCGGTCTTTGGAGCCATCATTAATAACAATTAACTCAAAATCTGAAAATGTTTGCTGTTGAACTGATTGAATGGTTTCCCTGATAGTAATTTCAGCGTTATAGGCTGGAATGACAATTGAAATCTTGGGCATAATCTAAATCCTTAAATCAGTGAGATTCTCATCTGAAGTAGTAAGTTAATGTGCATTTAATTGGCATACTTTCAGGTTTAGGGAAAAAACATCAATTCCTCTCCTCATCAGCCCAAACCAGCAAATTAAATGCTGAGTAGCTTATTAGCGTCCAGCGGATATTAAGCCTCGGCGTAGTGCGTAGACCACAGCAAGGGCTCTGCTATAGGTTTGAGTCCCAAACCAACGCATTAGTGTAATCGCGACGCCTAGACGTATGCACCTGGGTGAGAAGTAGAATTGAGGACGGTGAGCACAAGCCTGCTGACGAAAATGCATTGCCTGCTTGTAATCCGTATTTTCAATTGCTCTCCAACCAAGGTAGAGGTATATCGAGCCATAGCTGCGGTTTCTTAAATAGAGCGATTCTGTAGGAGCAGAAGCAAAGGTTCGCTCAATCAAAGTCCGGGATGTGTCCAGCATTAGTTGAAAATTTTTGGATGAATTACTTGGATGCTGGCGATAACGAATTAAAGCCTCTTTAACCACTCCAAAGGAAAATTTGTTAGCGATACGAAGCCACATATCCCAATCATCAGAAGGGGATACATCTGGAGAAAATAATCCGACAACGTCAAAACAACTCCGACGAATTAAAGGTGTGCTACCACAGCAAACCATGTTGAACTCTATAAGCTCATGCCAAACATTCCCCTCGGCATGGGATGAAATGACCCGACCTGTAGACTTACCGTATTGGTCTGCTAAAGCTGTCCAGGTATAGACCAGACCTACCTCTGGATTTTCATCTAGACAACGCACTTGCTTTTCTAATTTAGTTGGTTCCCAAAGATCGTCTGCATCCAGGTAGGCGATGTACTCCCCTTTGGCATGAGCAATACCTGTATTGCGTGCACCAGCTAAACCTTTGTTTTCTTGTGAAACTATTCTTACTCGTGGATCGGTTACTTGAGAAACCCATTCTGCTGTATTGTCTGTACTGCCATCATTGACAACTAATACTTCAAAATCAGTAAAAGTCTGAGCCAGGGCAGTCTCCATAGTTTCTGGAAGATAGCGCATGGCATTGTAAGCGGGGATAACAACGGTGACTTTCGGCATGGTTTGGACTCTTGAATTTAGTAGTTTGGTTAAGGTAATTGAACTAAGCTTTTCTAGACTGGTTAATCATCTGCAAAATCAGATCGCGGTAGTGCAAGGCAATGACATCCCAACCAAAGCGCATAGCGTTCTGTCTAGCTCGTGATTCCCAATCCCCCTTAAGAACTTCTGCAAGGGCAGCAGCGTAGATGTCCACATTGGTTACGTCACACAGGATGCCGCCGTCGGCAATGATGTAACGGCGCATCTCATCGTCAGTGGCAACGACTGGCAAACCACTAGCCATCGCTTCCACATAAGCAAGTCCGAACGGCTCATCAATGGAAGGCAGCGTAAAGGCATCCGCACTCCGATAGACTTCTGGCATCTGCTCATAGGGGAAGGTGCGAATGGCAAAGCGTTCTGAGCCGAGTAACTGCTCGCCGAGAGTCTGAAAGTAAGCCCGGTCAGAGCCATCACCACATACCAGAAGGCTTCCCTGAGGCAGGCTTGCCATCGACTCCATAGCCAGTTCAACACGCTTGTGACTGTTGCGCTTTAAAGAAGCCACGCACAGGACGATGGGTCTGGCTAGACCAAAGTCGATGCAAGTACCCTCTGGTGTAAATCGGTTGAGATCCACACCATTGGGAATGATGCTTACGGCTTGTGTTGGTCGCCGAGTACGGGCGAAGGTCGCGATCGCTTCGGAGAAAACCACCAGTTGGTCGGGTCGAAAACGCAGGTTACGTGCCAGCGATCGCCCGTCTCCCATCAAGCCTACATGTTCGGTAAACAGTATCGGAGTACCCCTCAGTACGCGTACAAAGGCAGCCATAGCCAAACCCCCGTAATCATTACAGGGAAAGATCAAATCAGCAGGCTGACGTAACAGATGGATAGCACATGGGAAGAAACTCGTGAGGTGTTCCACCAGGATTTCAGGATGGGTGGCCAAGCGATGTAATAGTGGAGCAATCAGAGGATGCTGTGCAACTTGGTAAGCATGAGTGCGAGGAGTGCCTCCGGCTGGATGACAAAAGGAACCACAGGTAGCCCCGCTCAAGAGTTCCACCTTGAAGTAGCTGTTCAGGTGACGGGCAAGCTCGATGGCAAAGATTTCCGAACCTCCACTCCAGTTAACACCGGCACTCGGATGGACTAAGACAACTCGGTAGGGTAGTTCATTTGTCGTAATTCGCTGCACCTCATCAGTGGAGCGCAAGAGTTTCTGTTTCTGAGTCATAGTTTCTGTGGGTCACGGCTCTAGACCATGAAGAAAAGTAACAGATCGTTGGTTCATAACACAGGAGGTGAACTAGGCAAGGTCGGTGCAGGATTTTCCGGAGGCTGAAACTCCTTCCAGTCCCAGCCTGCAACTGCAAACACCGTCCACCAATAGAAAAAGAGAGTTGTGTGACTCCAAATGTTTTCGGTAATCATTCCCACAGGGATAGCTAGAATTATCGCGACCAGAACTAAACACAGGTCACGCTGTCCACTTCCAGGAGGTGCTTTCCGTATTAACTGGACGAGGCGAACAACTTGAGCACCAAAAAAAGCTAAATAAGTTATTAGACCCACAATCCCACCTTCTATTAGAGCACGGACATAATCATTGTGGGGAAGAAGGCCATTGGTACTGATAGCCGTGCTGGTTCCCAGACCAAAACCGAGGATTGGGAACTGCTGCCAAGCCGTGAGTAAGTAAGTCCATTGAGCAATCCGCCAGTTGAAACTGTTGCCGTCTCCGGCGGAGAGCAGAATTGCCTTCCAAATATCTATATCAGGATTGCCCAGTGGTGTTTCAGCGATCGAACCAAGACGTTCTTGTCCAAACTCCGAACTGCCAAATAAGCCGATCACCAGCGCGAATAGGACTATTCCTCCGACCAAGTTGGGTAGGCTCAATTTAGGGGCAATCAAACAGACAATAAAGGTACCCAGCATCATCAAGCCAAATAAAGCCTTGGTACTCACGAAGAAAAAAGTGAGTAAACCTAATAGGAGAAGCCAGGGTAGGCGTCGTCGGGCATGAGCTTGCTTCCAGTAGGTTAGACCTAGGAAAAAAAACAGGAAGGTTGTGAACGTATTAGGGTGACCGAGAGTACCGTTAATGCGCGAAGCTGGTTCCAAAGCGGAAGTAAGACTAAACCCTTTGGGTGCGAGTACGGCAGGAAGGAGCGATGCAGGTAGCAACATCTGCATCAATGCTGCTGTCAGAGGTAAGACAAGACCAAGAAACAGCAGAGAAATAACCTTATCGGGAGGGAGTCGATCCTTAAGCTGCATCACTAGCAGGTAGACGATTAGCCAGGAAAATAGGCGTATCCACTCACGAATGGCATCTGACAAGTACGAGCCATCTAGCCCTAGTCCTCCCAGGGGCAGGAGTATTACCCATAAGCCCTGTAGCGCTACCCAACCTGCCAGAAACCACCAGAACTTATCAATCTGCACCTTCTCGCCGAGTAGTAACCTTACCGTCACATAGAGCAACGTCAGACCAATAACCCCAAGGGCGAATGCAGCTGGTAGTTGCTGCTCTGAAAAAATATCAAGGGAGCTCCGTAGGATCATTAGACCCAGCACGGCTTGTTCAAAGCTGGAAAAGAAGTAGGTAACTGCCGCTACAGCAACAAAAGCTAAACCTAGCAAAAGGGGCTGAATACCTGCTAGTAACCCTGCAACTATACCAACCCCCACACCTGCCACCCCAACCCAGAGTGACAAACGAGAGGAACGATTTTTGGGGTCATTAGTTAGCATTGTCTTAAAGCCTTCAATAAAACAGACATCTAACGTCTTGCAGAATTGTTAACAGGAGTACCCAAATCGGTCAAATGCTTCAGGGGTTTGGATAGAGGCTGATAACCTTTAAAGGGATAGCGGTAGTACTTTTCCGCCTGAGTCGTCATCCCATTAACAACGACCCCCAGTATGGGTACGCCATTACCTGTCAATTCTGATACTGTCTGAAGCAGCATCTCTTTTGGTGTGAAGTTCGGACGTGTAATCATCACTAATCCGTTACCATACCGACTTAATGTATTAGCATCAGCACAACTACTGACTGGTGGAGTGTCTACAATGACTAAGTCATAATGAGCCGCCGCTTCTTGCAAAAGAGACTTCATGGAGGCTGACTCTAGTAACGACGAGGGGCGATCGCGCAGTTCACCACAGGTCAATATTGAAAGATTGCCGATACCTGTCGGTTGCACGGCATGAAGAAGAGTTATTTCTTTGTCAATTACATCCGTAAGACCAGGTTCTTTGGGTAAGCCCAACAAGCTGTACTGCATAGGTCGATGCAAGTCTGCATCAATTATCAACGTCCGTCGAGACAACATGGCAGACACGGCAGCTAAGTGCGAAACGACCAGTGACTTACCTTCTCCAGAGACAGTGCTGCTGACAACAATGAGCCGCAACTTCTCGTGAGTACGAAAATTCAGTGTCTTGAGAAGTCGGCGGTACGGTTCAACCAACCCAACATTATCCAGAAATTGTTCAGGTTGCTCGAGGTTGAGCGCAGTGGCAGGGATGTCAGGCAATACTCCCAGCTTTGGCAGTTTCAGCAGCTCCTCCACTTCGGAGTCATCACGTAGCTTGTTATCCATCACCTCTAAAATCACGATAATGCCAACCGCTAAGATTGTGCCAAATACAATAGCAAGCACCAGCACAACTTTCTTATTTGGTCCAGCCGGTTCAGAGGGTACTTGAGCCTGCTCAATTATGCGGATATTACTAATTAGTTGGGCTTCAGCAATCCGTGCTTCTTCTAATTTACTTTGTAACAGCTTCAAAGAGGCGGTCGCTTCTTCTCGTTGACGTACTAGTGCAGTAAGCGGTTGTTGCTTGAGTGGTAGTTGAGTAATACGCTGCTGAAGTTGAACTCGTTCAGCCTGCAAAACGTTTAGCTTCTTTTCTAGTGCTATACGATCAGTTTCCCCAACAATGTATTGAGAAGTAAGCTTCTGGCTCAACTCATCAGACGCTATATTTGCTGATGGTACAGACTGATTTGTTGGCAACAAACGAGCTGCTTTGGCATCGTAAAGCTCACGAATCGAATCCCGTTGTTGTAGCAACGAGACGATCGCTGGGTTATCATCTGTAAAACGCGACCGCGCTTTAGCCAACTGCCCATCCAAGTCTGCTAGCTTAACTCTTAAATCTGTAAGTTCTTTATCTTGACCAACGCGCCCAGCGGCATAGGCATTTGGCAGCGTACTACTATTGGTTATTTGCTGAAGTTCATTGCTCCGGGATCTTGCCTCTTGAAGTTGGGCAGACAGCACACGCTCTTGATCTTCTAGTGTGGCTAAACTTGACACTAAGCTTTTCGTTTGCTCTTCAAAGGAGATCAAACCACTTTGCTGTCTGTATCGAGTTTCAGCACCTTCAGCAGCCCCAGCCGCCACTCGCCGCTTAGGCACCTCCTTTTCCAAAAATTCCCGCACCGCTTTAGCCTCTGAGCGGATCGCTTCAGTACTTTCCTCAACCATCACGTCAGAAACGGCATTAATTAACTTTGTTGCCAAAACCGGATTTTGATCCTGATAGTTTATTTCCAGAATATTCGTCGCTGGAACAATTTTTACTTTTAAATCCTTGTCAAGTGCTTTTAGGACTTTTTTACTCTGCGGACTTGCGACTTCTTTTGGGAAAACCTTATCAACAGCTTGCTTCAAAACACGTTGTGACTTAACAAGTGCGGCTTGATTGGCGGTCGGGCTTGGACCACCTGGTACATTGGAAGACACTTGACTAAGGTCGCGACCCAATTGTGAAACACTTACTTGTTTATCATCAAGCATGAGTCGTGCTGTGACTTTGTACACCGGGGGAGTGACAACTAAATAAGCGATCGATGCACCAATTACGGAAGCAAAGGTAGCTAGGGCAGGCCAACGATGCCGTTTTAAAACTGATGGTAAAGATGAAATGTTTTTAGCCATTACACATACCTTCTTCCATAATGGGGCAATCTAGAGGCATTACTGAAATATGAAATGAACAGTTAGATTTAAACAAGATACCTATTCTATGAGATAAGTTAGGTAATCCTATTATTCAACTATGCCTCTTCATCTTAATAATTGAGAGTGAACATTACTTTGCTCCTTTGGGTCTAAATATCAGATTTTAGTTTTTTAGCAACAGCTTTTAACGATTATTTTTTGCCAAAATCTTTAGTGTGGTGGAGTTAAACTCTTATCCGCTACAGTAACTGGCTCAGATACCTGAGAACCTGTATTATTATAAATCCTCAAGTTTTCTGCAGTAATGTGATCCCAGTTATAGTATTTCTCCACGTGTTGTTGTGCCTTCTTTGCCATTACTGCCATCTTATCTGGATTAGCAATTGCCCACTTTAAGCTATGAACACAGGAATTGATATCTCCAGCTTGAAAGAGTACCCCTCGTTGATCATTAATCAATTGTTGATGAGGAGCAATATCGCTGGCAAGCACTGGGACGCCTTGTGACATGGCTTCTAGCATTGATAGAGGTAATCCTTCTAAATCTGAAGGTAGCACAAACAAGCCTGCTCCTCGCACGATCTCCGCAAGACGGGTGCCTCGAATTTCACCGGCAAATATAATATCTGAGTTGCCTTCTGCCAAGTCAGATAGTTTTGAGGTAAATAAATTAGTATCACTGACACCGCCAGCCAGGACAAGTTTCCAGCCTGCGGGTTTAAGGGCTTGGAAGGCTTCAATTAATAAGTCGGGGCGCTTTTCTGGTACAAGTCTGCCCAAAAATAAAATGTACTTTCCTTGATTTAGATCAAGTGATCTGCCGTAGGAAAAATTGCGGTCTGATTCAGCGTAGCTAGCTGGAGCGTTGGGGATGTATACTGTTTGTCTACCGTAGGTTTCAAAAAAGTAGGATTGCAGGTTTTTTGAGACTACTATGATTTCGTCAGCGTGGCGGACTGCTGCTCTTTCTCCCATCAGTATTAGCGTACTAGAAGTATTACCCCATTTGGCGCGTTGCCAGTCTAGCCCTTGGCAGGTAACGACAACTTTGGCTCTTGATGCCAGTTTTGGTAGCCAGCTAAATAGAGATGGACCCAAGGCATGGAAATGAACAATATCATATTTAGTCGTACTAGAAGCGATCGCTCCCAGTGCCGAGCTAATAAAGGCGTCTATTCCTCTCAAGGGCAAACTGGGTAAGGAGCGAACTTTTACTCCCTCAAAATCATAATTGTCAAGCCATGCAGAATCTGTATAAGAGGAACGGGCAAATAAATCCACCGAGTGACCTTGTGCAACCATTCTGGGATAAACTTCTGCACAATAATTTTCAATACCACCTTGCTTGGCAGGTAAGCCTTTGACACCAATTACCGCAATTTTCATTGGTAGAATTTTCCTTGTGGGATAATTAATTAAGATGGAAAACTATTTGGACAGGGAGCGCTGCTCCCAACGATGCCACATTTGGCTATAAGCATCTGTTACAACCGTGCGAGCGCTATAAGGTTGAGCGGTTCGCACACAGGACTCAATTGGATAATGCTCCGGATTGAGTAATACTTTGCGTAAGGCATCTGCTATACAATCTGGGGTACGTTCTGATGAAACGACTCCACTATCTGCAGCCAGCAATTTTGGGGTTTCGCCGCAGCGTGTTGTTACTATCGGTGTCCCGCAGGCGAGAGCTTCTAGCACAACTAAGGGCAAACCTTCGTAAGCGCTGGTTAAGATAAATAGATTGCTAATTTGATGTAACTCGGCAAGTTTTGCTTGGTTGACTGCTCCCAGCATGGTGATTTGTTGAGATAAGTTAAGTTGCTCAATTTCAGAACGAACTTCATTTGCTAATTCCCCATCTCCTGCGATTAAAAGGTGAACATTCGGCTCATTCAATTTGGCGATCGCACGTACTAACAGGAGCGGGTCTTTTTGAGGATGCAAGCGACCGGCAAACAGGACAAAACGTGTATCCTCTGATAAACCATACTGCTGTGCTAGATTGCGCCTACCATTCTCACGTTCGGGCAAATCTAAGGCTGAGAAAATTTCGTTGTCAACGGTGTTTCTGATGTATGCCACCCGATCAGCGATCGCCGGATAACGTTCTTTGTATAGTTTTAACGACTCGGTATTGCAGGAAAAAATTTGAGTAAACTGATCAACTAACAAGCGTTCCATTGCAAAATATGCTGCTGGAAATCTTCGCCAAAGAATTGCCTTTTTGTTACCCGCAGCTTTCATCTGCGTCTGAATATCGTTATGAATAAAAAGGGTTTTATCACCCTGCCAACGTAAGGCTGCTATTGTTGGCTCTAATCTATGAAAATGCATGAAATCGGATGTAAAGCTGTGCCTCATCAAGGCTGCCGTATAACTAATTGTTGTGGGAATTAAGCCTCTAACGTTATCGTCCTGCAGTCTAAACAGAGGAAAAAATTGAAGGGATCTCCCTGCTAATTCGCCTTCCTCCCACTTTCCAACTGCTTTGGTTGAATCATTTCCTGTGCCTACAAGTTTCACCTCAAACTCGCTAGGAGCATACTTTATGAAAAGGTTAATAATTGTCTGGATTCCGCCGATGGTACTGTTCCAAGGGTTAAACTGGTAGAAAATAGTCAGGACAGGCTTACGCATAAATTAATGATTCAAAGAAAAATTTCC
>JBATUR010000101.1:0-3941 GCA_049671305.1 Coleofasciculaceae cyanobacterium | reverse complement strand
TAATTCTTGAACCAAATAGTTATGCAAAAACATCGCTAAACTATGAGATTGGGTGTTGTACCAAAAAGTACCGATTCCTTTAGTATTAATAGCATCACCTTGATCAGGTAAGGCGTTGTAATGAAGGGAAATTGCAATATTTGGCTGCAATTTTTCAATCATATCAACTCTTTCTTGTAACCCTAAATCTATATCTTCTTCCCGCGTTAA
Source organism: Coleofasciculaceae cyanobacterium (assembly GCA_049671305.1). Taxonomy (GTDB): domain Bacteria; phylum Cyanobacteriota; class Cyanobacteriia; order Cyanobacteriales; family Coleofasciculaceae; genus CADCTM01. Next base: position 3,731 of record JBATUR010000101.1, on the reverse strand, counting down.
ATAAACTGTTGCGCCCTTTGCTACAAGTTGATCTCGTACTAACTTTGAAACAAGCAAAACAACTGCTTTTTCGGGATAACCGGTAGGTCCTACGGAACCTAAATCTTCTGGTCCACCATGTCCAGGATCAAGTAATATTTTGATTCCTGCTAAGGGTGTTTTAGAGGAAGAAATAACTTCTCCAGAAATGATGTTGCTACCGTAAATTAAGGTTGATGATACTGACTCTTGATGCCTTGATGAGATAGGCGGATGACGCAGAGATAATATTAAACTTGTGCCTTCATATCTCAGGCTATAACCCCATTGTTGTAGTGATTTGAGGTTAAAAGTATATTGCAACTTTCCTGGGGCAAGCTGTTGCCAATCTAGGCGAGAAATTACGGGATCATCGTCTAGGCGAATTGTGTCAGTTTGGGCAGTGGTGTTGTATAAAGTCAGGGTAAAAGTGCGATCGCCTTGTTGTACACTCACAGGAACTGGCACTTGTAGTGGGAAAATAATCTCCGTTGCCCCTTCAACCTTACGAGCTCGCACACTGCGAATAAGCGACACAGGCGGCACAGCACCTTCAATGATTTGCACTTCTGAGGCTTTGAGCCAAGCGCCATAATCTAAACGTACCCACCCCCCTTCACGCCCGCTAATCGTGGCTCTCGTGCCTTTGGGCAGCGGTGTGAGGCGAGAATAATCGGTACTCGGTCCTGTCCTAGCAACCCCTTCCTTACTAATTACTTCTGCTACTTCCAGCGTGGCGGGAGAGAGTATTGAAACCTTGCCGACGCCTTGCTGGGTTGTGGTTTGACCATTCATCGTCAGTTGAAATTGCGGGTTGCCCAAATTAGCCGGCGTTTCCGCTGTGGTACAACCTTGATATTGACCTATTAAGGGCTGTGAAATAGGTTGTTCTTGTTGAGTTAAAATGGCAGAATTTGGCGGTAATTGGACATCTTGATTTTGTGCCATTAAAGGGATAGTTTGGTTGCCCAATTTAACACTAACTGTCGCTTTTGGAGGAGCAATTGCGCCAAAACAAATCAATTCACCAGGCATTTTGGCAATATCAACGGCTGGGGTTAGGGAGTCTTTAGCAAATGCTAAACCAACGGGTAAAACAGGTGCTGTTGATTGTCTTGTAACTTTAATTTTGAGTTCTTGATTTTGATAGCGTAATGTGAAAAGATTTTCCCCTAATTGTAAGGGAAAACTGGGGGCAAAATTGCCAGAGGAACTACGTGCGATCGCTTTTCCATTTACCAAAACTTCACCCGTCGCAGGGGCGCTACCAATTAAAAAGATTTGTTGTGCTGTCGTCTGATGGTTAGCTGGTGGATAGGCAACATAAAGCGGTTGTTCTGCCCTTGCGGGTGATACGATTATTGTTCCTACCATAGCCAAACCCAGGATGTATCTCATGCTTTGATGTGCTAATTCCTGAGAGTAATTTAATTATTTTAAGCCCAAGTCATGCCAATTTAGATTTATTTTTACCAATTGCGATCGTAACTGAACCTGCCACCACCAAAAGCGCCCCAACTATACCTAATAATGATAAATGTTCTGGTGCAATTAAAGTCGGGGTTAGTACAGAAACTGCCCAAACACTGACTAACGTAACTAGAGGTGTGAGGGCGGTAATGGCACTAACTCGCGAAGCTTCCCAATGATCTAAAGCTTCAGCAAATGCACCATACGCAACTAATGTATTTAAGCCAGAAAATAACAACATTCCCCATTGTAAAGGACTTAAAAATAGTAGCATTTGCGGTTTAGCTAATGGGGTAAATAATAACCCACATCCGCCATAAATAACTAACATGATTGTTGTCGAAGCTAGTTTGTGTAACAGTTGCTTTTGTGCTAGGGCATAAATTGCCCAAGCGACTGCCCCTAATATTAGACAAGCATTACCTAAAAGATAATTTGTAGGTGCTGTAATTACGGGTTTTAATTGCTCGTGGAAATACACCGCAAACCCTAAACTTAAAATACTTAAACCTAACCATTGTGGCAAGGTATAGCGTTCTTTGAAAATCACTAAGGCGCCCATACTTAAAAGAATTGGTGCGAGTTGAATTATGACTTCTGCAGTTGTGGGGGAAGTAAGTAATAATCCTTTGAGAAAGAGCAGATAATTCCCTCCTAAAAAGAGGGTAGCTATTGCTAATAATCCCAAAGAAGCAGAGCGTAACTGTGCTAACTTTGGTAATTGTTTGCGTGAAGCTAGATAGATGAATAATAGTACAAATGCCATCCCAAAACGAAACCAAGTAACTGTATAAACATCCAGTACTTCCAGTACTACGCTTAAAGCAATTGGTAGAATTCCCCATAAAAATACTGCTGTTAGAGAGAGATATAAACCTAAGCGCCAGCGCCCTGATGTTTGATGTAATGTCATGTTTTATTTTGTAGTGTTCCCTGATGCTGAAAGTTGAGAGTTACTAGTTAATTTTAAGTTTAAATCAATTAGTAAAACAGGTGATACGATTTTAAGTTTTTGGCAACCTAAGTACCAATAATTAAGTGTTAAGTCTTGGGTTCAAGTAATCCTAATTCTGTTAGAATTCGCTTGGTAATTTCAACTCGTTTAGGTATTAAAGCTTCTCTTGATTTATCTTCTAAGTTTGTGGCAAAGAAATAAACATCATCTTTTTTTTCTAAATAACCAACAAACCAACCCAAGCTTGTACCGCTATCTTTCTTTGAACCCAAACCTGTCTTGCCACTTAATGTATATTCATCAGTTTTTTCTAAAACCAAAATATCTTTAACAATATCTGTTGTACGTTTAGAAACAGGTAGTTCGCTTTTATAGAATCTTTTTAAAAACTCAACTTCTTCATTTGGGGAAATTTTCAAAGAACTATCTAGCCAAAATTGGTCAATTGGACCCGAAACATCTTCATTTCCATACTGAAATTGCTTAAGATATTTATTATAATTTTCCTTGCCAACTTGTTTAGCAATTTCTTGATAATACCAAACAACTGAGTTTTTTATTGCCGAACGCATATTATGATCTTGTGTCCAGATCTTGGGCCACCATGACTCTGCTGGATGCTTTACTTTGTCATAGCTAGTCATAACATTTTCATCTTTAATTACACCTGTTTCTAGGGCAATTAAAGAGTTAGCAATTTTAAAAGTTGAGTAAGGACTAAATCTTTTGTTACAGCGTTCTCCATTATAGCGAATGTTTTGCTTATTATTAAAGTCACTCAGAACAAATGCGCCTGTAGTATTTTTGAATTGATTATTTAATATTGCTGTTTGATTCGTATTAAGTGTAACGGCATTACTAACAAGAGTAGTTTTGATCAGCAAGATGCCGAAAATAGACAAGAAAAATAAACCAACAGCAGATAATCTGTTTTTCAATTTCATCTTTTCATCCTTGATCAATTTAGCTAAATTTAATAGTGCCAACTAATTTTCTAGTAATTCTATCAGCTTGGCTTCATCCAATTGGGTGATTCCTAAACTTTCAGCTTTTGCTAATTTAGAACCGGCATCTTCACCAACTACGACATAATCAGTTTTGGCACTTATAGAAGATGTCACTTTTCCACCTGCTTTTTCGATTAATTCTTTGGCTTCATCACGCTTGAGTGTGGGCAAAGTACCAGTAATTACAAAAGTTTTGCCACTTAAACGTTGACTTTTTGGATCATTGTTCGTTTTAATTGCAGTAAATTGTAACCCTGCTGCTTGCAGACGATTAATTAAAG
>JBATUR010000100.1:0-1752 GCA_049671305.1 Coleofasciculaceae cyanobacterium | reverse complement strand
AAATCATCCAAGTTGTAATCACGGTTAAGCTGGTCATAAACTTTCAAAGCTACAGTCTTAAACTCTTCATAAGACCCTACCTGCTCTTGACTCTTCACCGCCTTCGTACTAACACCACCATCCATCTGAGCAATCCACCTCACCAAAGCATTCGCCGCCCATGTGCCGACAATTGTCCCCTCAAACTTAAATTCCGGCTGCTTCAATAGCTTGCCCAACAAATCGACGCCTGCGCTAGAAAGAGAGAACTTATTTTTGGCAACAGTAATTGCCTCATCCTTTTCCAGTTGCTCAAAAACCTCTCGATAATCCGCTACCTTCTGCTTTTTTTGAATCAGTTTTTTTGTTAGTTGCCCTTTCGCCACCGCCGTTTCAGTTCCGCCCATATCCCACAACGCAAGCAGCAAGCGAGTTTTAGCCTGCTGTTCGTTAACACCATTTGCCTGATTTTCTGATGGCATATTCATAATTCCAGATAAATTGACAGCTAAAATTAGCCTATTAGAGACTATGGTACGTTCTCTTGACCCGGAGATCCCCCTAAATCCCCCTTAAAAAGCAGGGCTGGGGGAATCTCCACCGACATCAAGGTTGCCCTAAAATTTAAAAACTTTTCATAGCTCCTAAAGCTATATTAACTACACCAATCAACTACAATAATCAGGAATCTCCATACACATACTTAAGTACACTGATGGAAGTGCCAAATATCCCAAAAGCAAGTTAAAATTTCCTTACTCGTGCCAATTGACTCACTGCTTCAACCCTTCCAACGATTTGGCGTTCATCTTGGCTTAGAACGCATTCACAAACTCTTAGCAGACTTAGGTAACCCACACCATCAAGTCCCGATCATTCACGTAGCAGGAACTAATGGTAAAGGTTCCGTTTGTGCCTATTTATCAGCAGTACTTACCGAAGCTGGTTACAAAGTAGGGCGCTACATTTCTCCGCATTTAATCGAGTGGAATGAAAGAATTTGTATCAACGAACAGCCAATTACCACGGCAGCTTTCCAAGAAATACTATTACAAGTAAAAGAAGCAATTCCCGAAAATTCCCAAGATTCACCAACACAATTTGAAGCAATAACCGCAGCAGCTTGGCTATATTTTGCCCAACAAAAAGTTAATATTGCTGTCATAGAAGTAGGATTAGGAGGAAGATTAGATGCTACAAATGTCTGCACTTCTCCTTTAATTAGCATTATCACTTCCCTCAGTCGAGAACATTGGCAAATCTTAGGTCCAACCTTAGCAGATATTGCCAGAGAAAAAGCTGGTATTCTTAAATCAGGATGTCCGGCAGTTATTGGGCAACTGCCACAAGACGCCAAAGCTGTTGTAGAACAGCGAATAAATGAATTAAAATGCCCTGTGGTTTGGGTACAACCTGCACGTAGAAGTCAAGAAGGTGCAGAATATCAAGGTATAAAATATCCGTTGCCGCTACTCGGAGATATTCAACTCAGTAATTCGGCAATTGCGATCGCATCTCTACAAATCTTACGCCACCAAGGCTGGAAAATTAGCGACCAAGCCATCATTTCCGGCATGGCAAAAACTACCTGGCAAGGGCGTTTGCAGTGGACAACCTGGAAAAATCGCCCCCTACTAATTGATGGCGCCCACAACCCCGCCGCCGCCGTCGCCCTACGTCAATATGTTGATACCCTACAAACTCCAGTAACCTGGGTAATGGGCATCCTTTCCACCAAAGATCATGCCGATATCTTCAGCGCCCTACTACGAC
>JBATUR010000099.1:0-30835 GCA_049671305.1 Coleofasciculaceae cyanobacterium | reverse complement strand
TGAAGGCAAAAAGACTAGTTTGGAGAATCTTTAGAGGTAAAAAAGTATTGCTTAATAGTTCTACTCCACTACGCTGATTCGGCTTTTTGGAAAATAAAAACTTCTGGGTCCACGGCTATTAAAACGCTCTTGTAATTCATCAAGTAAATAAAGCTCATTTGGTTTAAGTTGGAAACGTTCTTTTTGCTTTAAAAAGGCTTGTTGTAACCCTTCAGTATAAGGTAATACTATTAAAGCTTGAGCAGGTGTAACACGAGCTAAAATTTCTTCAGCCAAGACTTTATTCCACAATTCTGTCATTTCCCATTTAACCTTTACCCCAGTCATTACCATCACACACAAATCCACTAATTCGTACTGAATTGGTGCCAAACTTCCTTCTAAAAGGCACAACCAAAGATAAGCTTGAAACATTTCTAAATCGCGTAGACAAGAATGTGTAATTCCTGGGTCAGTTAGTTTACCACGACGGCTACGATGATTGGGCAATAACTCTTGTAATCGTTGATAAACTGCTACAGCAATATCTCGCGACTGGGGTAACAATTGCTCAACTAAAGTTAAAGCTGGACTGCCTAATGAATGATTAGCTGCTGCTGCACAAACTCTTTCCCACGGCAGTGCAACCTGTTCCTCGACAAACTGAAAATAAGGTTGAATTAAGACTTGTTCTGGCAATGTCAGCTTTTTGGGAATTAACTCATTACTGAAGTTTAGTAGAGTGGTAATAAAGCCAAGTGTGCGCCAATTTTGGGCGGCGATATGTTGTTGCTGAAACTCTAATAATACAGGTTCAAGAGTTTTTGCCAATTCTGTAATAGGAGGCATTCCCCAAGAACCAAGAAGACCGTGAAGAGAATTAATGGCAGCGGCGGCAGCAATGGGCATTCCATGTACCGAAGTGGCACAAAATGAAGGCTGCTGATATATTTCCAAAAGCTTTTCATAGACTATTAAGGCATAGCTAGATAGTTGATAAGCTTCCTTTAAATCGAATTTGTTGGCGTTGCTTGTGTAGAGTCCATAGCTTTTGATAGCTGCCATTTTGCAGCGAATATTGATAAAAAAGCCGCTGATTCGATCAGCAGTCAAAGCCCTACCTGTTGGTGAAGCGGCGAGCGCTAAAGCTGTGTAAGCAGAGGTACGATCTGACACTTCATATAAGGGTGAAAGATCGGGAACATAACGACTTGCCCAAATTTTGATTAGGCGCTCAACAGAAGGTGTAGAAGATAAGTGGGTAGTTTTTAGCACGATAAAGCCTGGTAAACGTCAAATTTGTTTTTCTAGGTAAATGCTGTTTAATACCCTTGAAGTTTGGAAAATATCTGGAAATTGTCGGGTAATTTTTCCCTGAATAAAAAATATAGATTAGGGCGGTTGTTGGGCAAGAAGGAAAATTTTCGTCAAGCAATTGTTATGATTTGTTTTCCTTATTAACTCTATTTAATTTTTTTCCGGATGCGTTGACTTCCGTGCAAATACGGAACTTTGAGTAGGCGTATTACGGAAGCGATTTTTGTACAGCGACTAATTAATTTGCTCAATCTTTACTTGGTCAAAAAAGCGGTAGTCACTACGGCTTGATGAGTAAAGTGCATAAATTAAAAAATTTGTCAAGGCAAATTACCTTTAAATTATTTGTTGAGACTGCAACAAATGCTGGTTTAATAAGTTCTTTATGTCCTGAAATCCTGTTGGCAAAACAACCTAAATGAACTGTAGAGGATGAGCGTCTCACCCAAAACCAAGCAAAATTTTTACCGTTGTCTAATTGTCAGTTATCTGATGATTTGGCTGTTGTTGCTAACAGCGCCTGTAAAAGCTGAACCTTCACCACAACCAAGCGCCTCAGTGGACACACTGCGGCAGATGCAGGAACAAATTGACCAACAACGGTCGCATTTGAGAAAAGAACGCGATCGCCTTTCCACTACCCAACAAACTATCCAAGATCAAATTGGTGGTACAAAGCTCAATCTTCAGACTACAGAAACTGCCTATAAAGACTACGACTTGCAACGACAACTGGCAAACAAATATCTCAAACAACTAGAAATTAATTTGGCTCAAGCTCAACAAAATTACTATCAAAAACAGTCTGCTACAGTTGCCAGACTACGCTTTCTGCAACGCCAAAAAATCACAGGTTTCGGTTGGGACATATTACTAAAAAGCCAAAATCTCAACCAACTACTTGATCGCCGTCGTCAAATTAAACTAATCTATCAAGCCGACCAACAAATATTAAGTAACCTGCAAACCGAATCTCAACGCATTCAGCAACAAAAAGCCGAGATTGAACTACAAAAAAACCAAATTGCCCTGCTTACCCAACAACTTTTAGCACAAAAACAGCAGTTTCAAGCCCAGTTAAGCTCACAACAGCAACTAATGCAACGTCTCAAAACTGATAAACAAGCTTTAGAGGCAGCACAAGCACAATTAGCATCAGATTCTCGCAGTATCGGCATTTTGATTCAAAGACAAGTTGCTGCTGCCAATAAAACCATCTTACCTAACGGCATTTTTGGCACAGGTCAACTCACCTTTCCCAGTGAGGCAGAAATTACCAGTACTTTTGGTTGGCGAATTCACCCAATTCTTGGTGCCTCGCGCTTTCATTCTGGACTTGACTTTGGGGCAGATTATGGTGAGGCGATCCGGGCAGCAGATAATGGTGTGGTGATTTTTGCGGGTTGGTATGGTGGTTATGGCTATGCGGTTGTGATTAACCACGGTAAGGGTATTTCCACGCTTTATGGTCATAATAGCAAGCTCTATGTTGCCCAGGGACAAAGCGTACAACGAGGCGAAGTTATTGCCGATGCTGGTTCTACAGGTTTATCTACAGGTCCTCACCTCCACTTTGAAGTTCGTCAAGATGGCGAACCAGTTGACCCCATGAATTTCTTGTAAGAGTGCTATAATTGCGGAAGTTACAAGGGCACGTAGCTCAGTGGATAGAGCATCAGGTTCCGGTCCTGAGGGTCGGGGGTTCGAATCCCTCCGTGCTCGTAGTTTGAAAATTAAGCGTACCAACAGATTTTTGCGAGGTATTCAGCCCGTCATTAATCGGGTTGAACTCCAATTTCTGATTAGCAACACGCACTAGTTTTAATTCTTTCGGATGCCTGTGATGGATGGGGTGGGGTAAGCTGGTGTGCTTACCCCGACACCAAATTATTTTCAGGCAGCATCAGCAACAACTAGATCACTTTTCAACAACTTAAGAGCGGCTTGATATTGTTGATCAGCTTGTGTCCCCGCCTGGTCAAAAGTTATTGGCTCTAAGGCTACTTGCAAGTCTGGGGAGATGCCCAATTTATGAATATCGTGGTGGCTGGGAGTTTCATACTTGGCGACGGTCACAGCCAATCCTGAGCCGTCTGTGAGGTCAAATAATGATTGAATTAAGCCTTTGCCGAAGGTTTTTTCTCCAACTAATTTAGCGCGTCCATTATCTTGTAAAGCGCCTGCCAAAATTTCGCTAGCGCTAGCAGTACCTTGGTTAACTAAGACAACTAAAGGTGCTTCGGTAAGTGCTTGCCCCCCCGCTTCAAAGCTGCCGAGTGAACCGCGTCGATTCACGGTGTAGACAACTGTACCTTGATCAAGCCAGAGTCGGGCAATTTCAATGCCTGCTTGTAGAAGTCCACCGGGATTATTGCGTAAATCAAGCACATAAGATTTGGCGCCTTGGGCTTCGAGGCGCTTAATTGCCGACTCAACTTCGGTTTTGGCATTGGCGCTAAATTGTGTGAGGCGAATGTAACCAACTGCCGGAGTATCGGGCTGGTCGTCTAAGAAGGCATAGACTGGGTTGAGGGCAATGCGATCGCGTATTAAGTCAACAGATTTGGATTCTCCTGCTTTTGCCTGAATTTTCAGCGTCACGCTTGTACCAACAGCGCCACGCATCTGGGCTGCAGCTTCGTCGAGGGTGAGAGTTGAAGTAAGAGTGCCATTAATTTCTAAAATGCGATCGCGTGACTGAATTCCTGCCTTGTCAGCAGGTGAACCAGCGATTGGCGCAACCACTTCTAGCGCACCAGTTTCGGCATCCAAAGCAATTTGTAAACCAACACCGGAAAGTTCTCCAGAAGTATTAACTTGCAAACTGCGATACTGGCTTGGCTTCAGCAGTCGTGTAAACGGATCATCTAGACTTGCTAACATTTTTTGGATAGCGGTGTAGGTAGCTTCGCGATTTTTCAACCCCCCTTTGAGAGTCTTTTCACGCAGCGCCCACCAGTTTTGATGATTAAATGAGTCATCTAAATAAGATTGAGAAACAATCCGCCACGCCTGAGAGAATAGTTTTTGCTCCTCTGTCAAGGCTAACGCTGCTGGTGTCCACCAAATTGAAAAGAAAATGATTTGGCAGACTAATAAGACTCCGACCCAAGCTCGTTTACGCATAACCAAAATTTTCCCTTCAGACAATGATTGCTCAATTTTCCGCCGACGGTGCTGTTCAAAAATCACTCCTGTTAAAATACAGCTTTCTTCAGACTGTGATTATCCTCATCGTCGCATTTTCTTGACGAAACCTTGAGCAGTTAATGGCTCTTCTGAGTTTACCTCCTCAAAGCTATGTTACATTTCTTATATGGGGAACATCAAACAAGGTCAATTTCCAGATCAAATTTGTGCAAACTCCGCCCATGCGGTATGCTGTCCCTCCGCACTCTAAATAGAACAAAAATTTCCCCTGTGTCAAACTGCCTACCGGGGGCAAACAAGTCAAAAACAGTAATACCCTTTTAGGAAATCCGGCTTCATGTTTTCTAAGCAAATTACAGACTCAAAGGTCTTCAACTGGTTTGAGGAGCGTCTAGAAATTCAGGCACTAGCCGACGACATCACTACCAAGTATGTTCCTCCCCACGTTAATATTTTTTATTGCTTGGGTGGAATTACACTAACTTGCTTCATCATCCAGTTCGCTACTGGATTTGCAATGACTTTCTATTACAAACCAACTGTTGCAGAAGCTTTTTCTTCAGTACAGTATTTAATGACAGAAGTCAACTTCGGTTGGTTGATTCGTTCCATCCACCGTTGGTCTGCCAGCATGATGGTATTGATGATGATTCTGCACACCTTCCGGGTTTATCTGACAGGTGGTTTCAAAAAGCCTCGCGAGCTGACCTGGGTGACTGGTGTAATTTTGGCAGTAATTACGGTTTCCTTTGGTGTAACCGGTTACTCACTGCCTTGGGACCAAGTAGGTTATTGGGCTGTCAAAATTGTTTCTGGAGTTCCTGAAGCAATTCCTGTTGTTGGTCCTTTACTCGTAGAACTGCTACGTGGTGGTGCTGCGGTTGGACAAGGTACTCTAACTCGCTACTACAGCGCCCATACCTTTGTTCTACCTTGGTTTATTGCTGTATTCATGTTGCTACATTTCATCATGATTCGCAAACAGGGTATTTCTGGTCCTTTGTAAACGATGCTTGATGCTGTTAATAATTAGCCGTTAGCAAGATTCCTCAATCCACTTTTGTGAGGGACAATAAGAATTAGAGCTAAAAGCTAATACAGCGCCTGCTGACCTTAGTTGATTTAGGAGAATAATCTTAAGATGGGAACTCTCAAAAAACCGGATCTAACAGATCCAATGTTACGCGAAAAGTTGGCTAAGGGAATGGGTCATAACTATTATGGCGAACCCGCTTGGCCCAATGACCTGCTTTATATTTTCCCTGTAGTTATTATGGGGACAATTGCACTTTGCATTAGTTTGGCTGTTCTTGATCCAGCAATGACTGGTGAACCAGCAAATCCTTTTGCAACACCTTTAGAAATCCTTCCGGAATGGTATTTATATCCAGTTTTCCAAATTTTACGGGTTGTACCTAGCAAATTGTTAGGTATTGCTGCAATGGCTGGAGTTCCTTTAGGCTTGATTTTGGTTCCTTTTATTGAGAACGTCAATAAGTTCCAAAACCCATTCCGTCGCCCAGTGGCAACCGCAGTATTTTTGTTTGGTACTCTGGTTACCCTCTGGCTAGGTATTGGCGCAACTTTCCCTATTGACAAATCTTTCACCCTCGGTCTGTTTTAAGACTGTAGTTGATTTGCTTGACGCCTGTGAGTGTCTTTGTAGTGCTGATGTACTGTCAAAAGACGTTTACAGGCGTCTTTTTTTTCTATTTACCAATAAAAAATTAGAGAATGTAGAATATAGTTTCGCTATTGTTTTAGCTTTTGAGTTCACAGCTTGCTAAATCTTAATAGATGTATTAGCTATGGTTATGTCAGTGATCTATGACTAAATGAGCGAGACTTTTGTTTGCTTTATATACAATATGTTAGTTTTTAGCAATATTTCACTTGCTAGCTAACAGATTAGCTGGGAAAGATCACAAGAAAGGTCTGAACATATTTCCAATAATCTGCACATCAAACTATTTTGGAGTGCCTCACTTTTTTGCGTCGTCTACCCAGGGAAATCATCCCGACTCGATAGGAAATCGTCCTCAAATTTCAGGGCGTCTAAAAAACTTAATTAATTACCACTTACCTCAGTTCAAAATTGAGCAAAAACTACTTAATAGTAGTTGAAACATTGCAGCAATTGCTCTGGCTTTCACGTCAGAGAGTGATTAGAGGCACTGATTCTTAATATTTTGACTAGTGTAAGGTGGGCTCAACATATAGTCGAGCAGATGGATGTTAAGACTTGAGCGTCTTTCGGTCAAGAGTGATTTAATTGTTCAGTCCCAGGTACAGAAATGGTTTGAGCAATTTTGCTTAGATAATATCTGTCATAAATACAGCTCAAATCATCAATTTTATCGGCTTAATCTCGCTCTAGCTGAAGGATTTTCTAATGCGGTTCGTCATGCTCATCAGTCATTACCAACTGATACGATTATTGAAATTGAACTTGCTATTTTTGATGGACAAATTGAGATCCGTATTTGGGATCAGGGAGAACCATTTAATCCAGATGCGATTGAGGAACCGGAACCAGGCACACTGTGTGAAGGTGGCTATGGCTGGTTTTTACTGCGCCGCCTTGCCGATAAAGTTGTCTACAAACGCTGTCAGGATGGTAGGAATTGTTTGTTAATTTCTAGCACTATCTAAAATGTTGCAAGAGAAAAAACAAGCAACAATTTATCTGAATCTTTTATTGCGGCTGTAGAAATTTCTAGTTACATAAGACAAATCAATTATTGACAAGTTTTGCTAGGTTATTGGCGGGAAAACTTTAATTACGGAAGGTTTTACTATGCGCCATAGCTTAAGTTTCTCTGTGGTAACCTTCAGCTTATTAACTTTGATAAGCTGTAGCGATAAGCCTTTGCCGACAAAGGCAAACAAGGCGACTGCTAATCCAACTGCTTCTAGCCAAGCAAAACAAACCCCAGCAAATGCCGCAATTGGTGAGACGGTTTCGCTGGGGAAATATAAGTTTACAGTTAACAGTGTGCGTGATGCGGTTGGTGATTCGATTAGTCAACCAAAACAGGGAAAAAAGTATTTAATAATCAATGCCACCATCGAAAATCAAGGGCAGAAGCAGTCCCCAATTTCTTCCATTGTTTTGTTTACCCTAACTGATAGTACTAACCAGAAATATAAACGTGTGATCACCACAGAAACCAAAGGCAATCTTGACAATAATCTTGACCCAGGTAAAAAGCTTCAAGGTGAAATTGCCTTTGAAGTTCCTCAAGATGCCAAAAACCTCATACTAATTTTAAGGGGTGATTTGGTTGAACCGAATTTGCAGGCAAAAGTGAAGCTAAATTAATCCGGTTTTTTGCAAAACTTGATTTAATTTACCGCTACGATATCCTTCTAAATCGAGGGTGACATAGACAAAACCAAGTTCTTGAAATGCCGCTACTAATTGTGGCAATTCTGTAGTTAGAACAAATTCTTTGATTTGTTCAGGTGATAATTCAATGCGGGCGGTATCACCTTCTGAGCGGACACGGAGATTAGTCAAACCTAACTTACGCAAATAAATTTCAGCTCGACCAACTCGTTGCAGCTTATGGATAGTGATTTCTTCTCCATAAGGAAAACGGGAACTGAGGCAAGGTTGAGCTGGTTTATCCCACCAAGTAAGTCCTAGCTGTTGGGAAAGCTGCCGAACTTCGAGTTTCGTAACACCAACTTCGGCTAAAGGTGACCGCGCTCCTCTTTCTTTTGCTGCCTGAATTCCTGGTCTATAGTCTCCCAAATCATCAGCATTTACGCCGTCAATGACATACAAATAACCTCGTTGCAAGGCTAAAGGCTTGAGGGTATCGTGCAGCTCACTTTTACAAAAGTAGCAGCGATTAATGGGGTTAGAAGTATAGTTGGCATTATCCATTTCATGAGTAACAACTATTTCGTGAGTAATGCCAATTGTTGCTGCTTGAATGCTGGCGTCTTCTAATTCTTCAGGTAATAAAGAAGGTGAATTCGCTGTAATTGCCAAAGCGCGATCGCCTAAAACATCATAGGCAATTTTGGCAACTAATGTGCTGTCAACGCCTCCCGAATAAGCAATTAATGCCTGTTCCATTTCTGAAAATAAAGCTTGTAGTTGTTCTAGTTTTTGCTGTAACATTCCCATTTCATTACTTTTGTAAAAATCCTGACAGGTTCAGAGGATTTTGGTTATATTCTTCTAGGCTAGCGAATTTTAGGCGTGTGATGGGGAATTGGAAATTGAATCTACCCTGGCTTAAATGTCCTCAGCCTTTATTTTTAACGTACAGGCAAAGATAAGGTAAAACAACTGCCTTGCCCTAGTTGAGAGGTAACTGAAAGATCACCGCCATGCAGCTTGGCTAGCTTCAGAGAAAGTGCCAAACCTAAACCTGTTCCTTTATATTCACGACTTAAACTACTAGCTAACTGGCAGAATGGTTGAAAAATTATTGTCTGATTAGCTTCAGGAATACCAATACCTGTATCAATTACTATAAAGCGGAAAAAATCGGGATTTTGTACAACCTTTAAAGTGATTGAGCCTGACTCAGTAAATTTAATAGCATTGGACAAAAGATTGACTAAGATTTGCTTGCAACGTCGATAATCTCCTATACAGGTTGTTAGGTTTGGTGCAATATCTAAAATTAATTGTAAACCTTTTTGTAATGCCTGTTGGCGCACTAAAGTTAAAACTTGTTGACAAAGCGTATTTACGATAATTGTCTCAAGATACAATTCTTCGTGACCTGCTTCAATTTTTGATAAATCTAATAGGTCATTAATCAGTAATAATAGATGCTCTCCGCTAGAATATATGCCATCAATATACTGTAGTTGTTTGTCATTAAGCTCACCAAAAATTTGCCGGGAAAGCAGGCGAAAAAATCCCAATATTCCGGTTATAGGAGTTCGCAATTCATGACTCATATTGGCAATAAATATACTTTTTGCCTGATTAGTTGTTTCTAAAATCTTATTTTGTTCTTGCAATTCTTCTAAATATTGATTTTTTTGTAAAGTAGATAATACTAGGGATAATACCGCCGCTACTTGTTCTAAATCTTGTATTTCTTCTGATTTAAAAACTTGCTCCGTTAGACTGTGTAAGGCAATTCCTCCCCAAAATTGTTGCTTAACAAAGATGGGAATAATTAATATTGAACAAGCTTGTATTTCTCTGAATGGTAATAGAGACTGAGAATTAGATGATTGTATCTTAAATTCAAAAGATTGCTGAAGTGTAAACTGAGATGTTACTTGAAATTGATTTATCCATTCAGAAAAAGCTCCTTTATAGCCCAAAACAGAAATAATTTGGTCGCTAATTCGCCACTCATTTAAAACTTCAGTAGATTCTAAACATTGTCTATAAATAGTAACTCGCTCAACTTTAAAACATTCTCCAATTAATTTTACAACTTGTTGTAATGTTGAGTTTAATTCACTATAATAATTAAAGAGTGAGCTAATTCTATAAAGTAATTTTACTCTATTTTTGTCTTGCTTTAATTGTGCAAATTCTTGGATAGATTTTGTTAAGGCTGCGGGTAAGCGAAACAATTTATCCTTCAAAATATAGTCAGTCACTCCGGCTTTGATACACTCAACTGTAGCTTCATCTCCCAGAGAATTAGTAATTAAAATAAAAGGGATTTTTTGAGATAATTGTTGCAGTAATTTTAAGAATTCCAAACCATTTAAGCTTGCCGATTCATTAGTTGATAATATGGCATCATAGGTATTATGCTTGAGGAATTGTTGATAATTTTCAACAGTTGTTGCTGCATCGTAGAAAAATCTTATACTTGCAGATTGAAGTGTTGTGATGATTGCCTCTAAATCAGCGATCGCATTTACTACAATTAGTAAGCGTAAAATTGGTAAATTTTCTGTTCTCTGCAAAAATGGTGTTGGATCAGAGGCATTTGACATTTAATGGTATCTCTTAACTAAAACTGACGCCGCGAGAAAACCAGAATAGCGGTCGCCAAAAGTAAAATTGTGTAAAATAATCCATAAAATCCGTTACCCAAAAGAGTTAATGGTGACGGCAAAATTCCATATACAGCTTCATTTTTCAAATTTAGCCGCGATAAATTTGGGAGAACCAAATAAAGCCCTTGAGTCAACATTTGGATATTAGCATTTCGACTTAAATTACCTAACTCTACTAAATCGGGACTTAAAGTTCCCATTAAATAAATCCCAAAACTAAGTAGTGCTGCTAGCAAAGAACTAGTAAAAACACCCAACAATAAAGCAACAGCAGCAATCAAAGATAGCTGTAAAAATAAGTAAAATAGAGAAATTAGGATGCTGCCAAGAGGGTAAATGATCTGACTAAAAGTCAGGAAACTTAGATAAATTACCGTCATTACCAAAATCAAAACCGCTAAAACCGCTGAAACTCCTAAATGTTTACCAATAATAAATTCAGCACGGTTGATAGGTTTGGGAATTAAAACTAAGATAGTGCGTTTTTCAATTTCTTTATTAATCACACCCGTGCCGACAAAGATAGCAACAATTACACCCAAAGCGTTAATTCCTGCCAAACCAAAATCGATCAGCATCTTATTTTCTGTAGTTGCCGCGACTTGAGGTAAGATTCGCCAAGCCAGAACTAACAACAAAGCAAAGAAAACAATTAGATATAAAAGACGATCGCGTATAACTTCTCGAAAGCCATTTGAGGCGATAGTCCAAATTTTAGCAAAACTCACACCTCACCTCCTGACAATTATTAAACTAGTTGTGAACAGCCCTTTATTGGATAAAGGTATCATTACCAACAGTTGATTTATTGATTCCCCAGCCCTGAACTGGGTCGCATTTAAAGCGACTAAAAGGAGTTCCAGGTCTGCCTTGTTTCGTATTAATTGGCTTAGTTGCCGGACTCTTAGCAGGTGTAACAACCTGAGTAACTTGACAAGGTTTAACAACAGAAGGAACATCCTGTTTAGCGCGAGGACCCAGCCAATTTGCCTGTAGATTTAGATTATATCCACCACCTTTACGAGAGGAAACATTTGGCGTTACTTCCCAGAAGTCATCTTCAGCAACTGGTGTAACTTGTTTTACCGCTTGCTTTTGCATTTTATCAACTAACTTATTACGCTCCTCCTTCAACAATAAGCGCTCTACTTCGGGCCAAGGCTTGCCATTTAACTGTTGATTTAACTGCGGTTCCATCGTGTTTAAAATCAAAGCACCCCTGGGCTGTTCTGCTGTATCAGGAGGTAAGAATTTAACCACAAAAGAACTGTCATTAAAATTATCGGACAGAACACTGGGATATTGAGCCAACCAATCTTGAGCAACAAAATGAAACTGAAACCAACAACTAAGTAATAACTGAGTTAAAACCAAAACTACTATGTTTTGACGTGTGTTCAGCGGTGCTTTTTTAAAAGTTAGTCCACCATCGGACGTTTCTCCCAAAAAAGCAGGCATAATTGCAATCAATGCCGATATAGTGGGCCAGTAAATCAACGCCTCGCGCCCAACTTCACCAGTCCAAGCACCAAATATATAAAGACTAACTAATGCGCCAGTAATCCAGGGACTTACAGGAAAGCCATCTCTCGGTATAGTGGGGTCATAACCAATTCTTAATTGATTAGCAGAAGTTGTCCCCCAGTGGACACCGATAATCAAAAAAATCCAGGCAAAATTGCTCAGTAGATCCTTCAGTAAACTAGTTGATGCTAGCCACGTCATGTAATAGGAAAAAATACTGAGTAAAATCATCGTCTCCCAAGAGAAGGCACTGGGAGGTCTAATAGTTTTTCGTAGCCACTCGTAAAAGTTAAGAAAAAATTTCACGTTAATCTCAATTTAGAAGGTGTGGGTTTGAATGAAACGAAGCCCTAAAAGCAGTGCAATGGCGCTATGGCTGTAGACATTCGCTAATAGGATAACAGTCGCTTGATTTGGGTCAGTACGGCTTACTGCCCGTTCTATACGCTCTGACGATCTTCTCTTGAGCCGATTACGAGTTTGATTACTGACTTGTTCTGGCTGACTTTGCTCTTTGGGAGTACGTTCTAGTAAGGCTTCTAGCAACTGTAAGCCTTTGAGCTTGATTAAGAAAGCAGAGAAAAAAGCGATCAGACCAGTTGAGGCAAGGACTACATAAAAGCCTTCTGGGAAGGGACTCAAAAAGCGATCAAAAAATATATAACTAACTATTTCGGATCTGATTGGCTGAGGTAGCAGGTCTTTTAGGAAAAAAAACGCGATCCAGCCAACTACCGTGGCTAGTAAGTTAATTGATGTGGCATATTCAACGCTGCGGCGGCGCGTCAGGTAAAGCCTTTGGTACAAAACTCTGGCTTCCAAGGCAATTGCCACCAAGAGAAAGACGCTTTGAAACAAATAGGTCGGTAGTATCCAAACAGATTCTTTCATAACGGTCTAGTGCGACTAGGGGTGAGAAGTTAGTGGTTCTTGGTCATGATAGTAAACTGAAAATATTCTTATTTCTATTTCTCTTCAAATTTTTTACCTGGTTTGTGATGCGATCGCCTTTGACTCTTTAAACTGCCCGTCTCTATATTGTCATTAGTTGGTTAAAGGTAAGCCATTTTTCACGAGAAGATAAACTTGTGTATTGGGGTTAATTGTAGGGATTGGCAATGACTAGAACTGGAATCGGGATTCGCACTGCTGTTGAGCGAGTTGAGCGCATTACGGGTCAAATTCATGTTTATGATGGCAGCGGCAAAGGCAAGTCTCAAGCAGCATTGGGCGTGGTTTTGCGCTCAATTGGACTGGGCATCAAGTCAAGTATTGGCAGTCGGGTTTTATTGTTACGGTTTCTTAAGGGACCCGGACGGGCTTACGATGAAGATGCGGCAATTGAAGCTTTACAACGGGGTTTCCCTCACTTAATTGACCAAGTGCGGACGGGACGCGAGACTTATTTTGCTAAAGATGAAGTAATTGGCTTTGATTCGGTTGAGGCAATTCGAGGTTGGGATGTGGCAAAAGGTGCGATCGCTTCTGACTTATACTCGGTTGTAGTTTTAGATGAACTTAACCCAGTCTTGGATTTGGGTTTGCTGCCTGTAGATGAAGTAATTAGTACGCTCAAAAATAAGCCCGACACTCTGGAAATTATTGTTACAGGTCGCGGCACACCGCAAGCGCTATTGGATATTGCCGATTTGCATAGCGAGTCTGTCTCACATGACCACCCAGCGTCGCGAGAACAGGGCATTGAGGGCATCGAAATTTATACGGGTGCTGGCAAAGGAAAATCGACAAATGCTCTGGGTAAGGCTTTGCAGGCGATTGGCAAAGGCATTAGCAGCGATGCCTCGCACCGTGTGTTGATTATGCAATGGTTAAAAGGAGGCAGTGGTTATACAGAAGATGCTGCCATTGACGCCTTGCGGCAGAGTTATCCCAATTTAGTGGATCATCATCGTTGTGGGCGAGATGCGATCGTTTGGCGGGGGCAGCAGCAAATGGCTGATTATGTGGAAGCAGAAAGAGGCTGGGAAATTGCCAGGGCGGCTTTGGCTTCTGGATTGTACAAAACAATTATTATGGATGAATTAAATCCTACGGTTGATTTGGAATTGTTGCAAGTTGAACCAATTGTTGATGCCCTATTGCGTAAACCCCGCCATACGGAAGTAATTATTACAGGACGTTGTTTAAATCAACCAGCTTATTTTGATTTAGCAAGTGTGCATTCCGAGATGATTTGTCATAAACATTATTGTGAAAAAGGGGTTGATTTGAAGAGTGGTGTAGATTTTTGAGCAAAGAATCTTAACTACTTTCTTCATGTAGAGTTAGGTGTCCCCCGTGCTTTGGGGGACAAAAAAATTAAGCAAGTAACAAGGTTATTACTTCGTTGCAACTACGGCAATATTCCACGCCATTCGCTTCATCAACGGCAACTTTTTCAAAACTCCATCTAACTTTTCCAACTGCTCATAAGTTGGCTTCAATCTTTCCTGTTCAATAATAATCTTCTTCCAATAACGCTCTTCATTAGGATTAACTTTCTCAATCAAATAAAACCGCAAGAAAATCCAAAGTGTGGCGATCCAAAAGGTATCATAAGCCGTTTCCGAAAACACAGACTTGATATAATCAACAATATTAATATCCAGCGGTGTTTCGTCTTCAGTCCTTACCTCAGTTGCCATGCGTCGATAAACATTAATTACCGGATTATGTTTTAAAGGGTCCCAAAAACACGCCTTTCCTCCCGGTTTTAAGACTCGATGCATTTCACTCAATGCTACTTTTGGGTCAGGAATATGATGTAATAAATTTGAGGCATAAACTAAATCAAAGGTATTATCTGGAAACTCCAGCGCCATCGCATTAGCAGTACTTCCTTCAATTTCTACACCATTTTTTGCCGCCAATTGCAGCGCAACTTCCACCATTCCTGGTGAATAATCGGTTGCCAAACAACGTGCTCCTTTTTGAGCAAAATATACGCTATTTTCCCCCGCACCACAACCCAAATCTAATAAATACTTACCACGAATATCTCCCATTTGTTGCAAGATAAAGCGATTTTCTGGCGCTGTGCAAGCTTCAAAATAATCAGCAACTCTAATGCCATCGACATCAATTGCCGCCGCCCAAGCGTCATGAAATTGCCGCTCTCGTTTTAAGGTTTCGTCTAACATTTGTTTTAATGCTTCCTTTTAAAAAAAACTTGCAGCTATGATTTAACCATTGATTGAGCTGAAACGAAAGTTTGCGACTCTTAGCACAAAGTCATTAATTTTGACTAGATACAGCAAGAGAATTAATTTCTGACGTACAAGAATTAACTACATTATTTTCATCCAGACTCCGGATATTTAGCAGGAGATATTTTGCCTGATTACCTGAAATTGCCAGACGAAAGCGAGAATTGAGCGTGACATCTTGATTCGTTGAATTAAGAATCTGACCTTCTGAGTTGAGCGTGGTTAGTCTTAAAGATACACTCAGACAAGGCTTGTCTAAAAACATCACATTGCCAGTAACTTCAGCTTGTTCAGGCAGGGCTCCCAAATACAAAAAAGATTTGCTTAAATTGGAACGATCGCTACTATCTTGTAATTTATCCCAAGGTGCCAAGGGTAATGCCATATTAATCGCTTTTCTTGCCTCGCGATCGCTACGATAAGCAATAAGCTGGTTGGTAGTATCAGTATTTTGAGCCACAGATGAACTATTTGGCAACGGACTCAAACTAATCCAGTCTAACTGGCTTCCTGGTCGTTGACCAATCTGCCGCCGCATCACCTCTAGTGTACGCACCGTTGTGGCAAGAGAGGTGGGACGAATACGTTGATAAATCCGCACAGTTGTATTATCCTGCCAGTTAAACTGAGTTGGCAGCAGCTTAAAATCTTTGGCTATTTCCCAATTCTTACTAAAAGCATCAAAGACAACTCTAACAACTTCATGTTCCTTATTCGGCAACCACTCGCCCACAACTGCGGCATTTACGGGCACACCAGGATAATCTGGCAGACGACTGGGGACGACGACGTATTCTGCTTGCAGTAAGGGTTCTATGGGATATTCATCGCGAGAGTTGACTTTTGGCACCTGTAGGACGTTTAATATTCTGTGCTCGCGTCCATATTGCATTAATTCGGCAACTTTCACTAAACTTGAATCTAACTGCAATCGCTGCTCACCCACTACAAAAATTCCTTCTTGCTTGGGTGCGATTTTCCGCAAATAGTCCACCAATTCCAGAACCTGATCATAATCGCTACGCACCAAAGGCGGCGCACTGAGGGCAAAAAACGGCTGCAAAATACTACTAATCTTACCAATTGGCGTCAGTCCAATGAAAAAATTAAGCACCAAATAACTAGCAGCTACACCCAGCATAATTTGCCTGCGCTTCCCCGTCTGCCGCAACCAAGTCGTCCAAAAAAATGCCACTATACCGATAATGACAAAAGGTGTGGTTTGTAAGGAATAAAAGACGTTGCCATAACGCAGCACTACAGTCCAAATTATTAAGGAAATGACGCCGGAGATAGCTGTAAACACGATCGCTGGTAAAATCACGGCACGAGTCATAATTGCTGCCGAAAAGCCAATTGCAACTATTAACCAAGTCCCCAAACCATAATAAGCACCATATAAACCAAAACTATCGCTAAATGGTAAACTCCAGGATGTATACAAAGTGCGGTAATCAATCGTCAGTGCTCCATAGGTAAAACCTGGTGCAATTGTCATCAAGGTGGCAAGAGAAGTTCCTCCCATTAAAACCAAGCGTACACCTACCATAAATAAACTACGCCCCGCCAGAAAGGGACGTTTTCGCACCTCGACAGCAAAAAAGATTAAAGCTTGTATCCCTATTGCTGCAAGTAGGGCAAAACCACCATAAATAAAGGGACGACGTAATAATATTGCCAGTCCAATTAATACACCAATTGCCGGCACGCGCCGCCACTGTTTTAGTCTAATATCTTGCAGGTAAACTAAGGTTGCCAGTCCCAAAAATACGGCGCCCCCGGTATCGGGAATGCCCATAAATGTTGGTATCCAGGTAACTGGAACGAGTAAGGTAATTAAGGCAGTTAGCCAAAATACTAAACGCCGTTGAGTTTGAATAATTTGAGAAGCTATTGCACCCATTACTAACGGTAAAGGCAGCAAATAAACCAACGCTAAACCAAGTTGGTAGGTTAAGCGGGAAGTGCCAAATGCCCAAAAAAAGGGAATTATCGGTAAGGTATAAAGTCGATTACGCTCTTGACCTAGAGATTTTACCAATAAAGCGATCGCTTCTTTTGGTGATTCTTGTAAGGTATTAGCCATTTCTAGCGCTGGATAATACCAATCGATCCACCAGTGAAAGTTTTGCTCACTAGTGATGTATATGGTTGTAACTGTAGCAATAGTTAGGGTCAGCAAAGCCAGAAAGCCAGCATTAATTAAGACTTTCTGGTTAACTTCTACCCGCTCAGGGGCAAGTGGCATAGGTTAAGTTTAGGGCGTATATTCATTCTCGTTTCTGCACTAATTCTGGCAGATCTCACTTTCGTTGTCAGATTTGGGGCGGGCACGGAGGCACCGCCCCTACGAGGATGAGGAAATACGCCTTAATCTTTAGATACCTGCGCCGTAACGGGTTCTTGTTTGACTGTTTGCCTTTGTTCACCTTGCAATGAAACATAGAGGCGGTTCAAGGCGTTCAGATAAGCCTGAGCGGAGGCGACAATAATATCAGTATTGGCAGCATGACCCGAATAAACTCGTTCTTGATGCCGTAACCGTATTGTCACTTCGCCCATTGCGTCGATGCCTTTGGTTACCGATTGTACGGAAAACTCAATCAGCTCGTTTGGCACATTGACAACGCGGTTAATCGCTTTATAGACGGCATCCACGGGACCTGTACCAATGGCGGCATCCATGAGCTCTTCGCCTGTTGGTGTCCTTAAGGAGACGGTTGCTGTGGGACGAGAGCGATCGCCACAAGATACCTGTACTAATTCTAAACGGAATAGTTCTGGTGCTTGTTGGATTTCATCGTTGGCGATCGCTTCTAAATCCCAGTCGGATATCTCTTTTTTCTTATCCGCGACTTCTTTAAAGCGCAAAAAGGCTTTGTTGAGCTCAGTTTCCGACAACTCAAACCCCAATTCTTTGAGGCGAGTGCGGAAGGCGTTGCGCCCGGAATGTTTGCCCAAGACTATCTGGTTTTCAGTTAAACCAATCGACTCGGCATCCATAATTTCATAGGTGAGCTTATTTTTGAGGATGCCGTCTTGGTGAATACCCGATTCATGGGCAAAGGCATTGGCGCCGACAATGGCTTTATTTGGCTGTACCAACATCCCGGTTAAATTGGACACCAAACGGGAGGTTTTATAAATCTGCCGCGTGTCTATATTGGTCAGCGAGGCATCGGAAGCATCGGGGCGACCCAAAAATGGGTTAAAGTACTGCCGCCGCACGTGTAGCGCCATGACAACTTCTTCTAGAGCGGTATTTCCTGCCCGTTCCCCAATGCCATTAATGGCGCATTCGAGCTGACGGGCGCCATTTTTCACGGCTTCTAGGAAGTTTGCCACCGCTAAACCAATATCATTGTGACCGTGGACAGAAATAATTGCTTGGTCGATGTTGGGGACGTTTTCTTTGATGCCGCGAATTAGGGCGCCAAATTCGCTGGGTGTGGTGTATCCCACAGTATCGGGGATGTTGATGGTGGTTGCACCGGCTGCGATCGCTTTTTCCAGAATTTGATATAAGTATTCTGGATCAGTGCGGGTGGCGTCCATCGTCGAGAATTCCACATCATCCACGAAAGATTTAGCGTATGCCACCATATCTTCGGCGATCGCCAATACTTCTGCTTTCGACTTTTTGAGCTGGTATTCTAAATGAATATCGGAAGTTGAAATAAAAGTATGAATCCGTGCGTGAGCTGCTGGTTTTAGCGATTCGGCGGCAGCTTCAATATCCGCCTTAATTGCCCGTGCCAAACTACAAATCACCGGACCATTTTCTGTGCCAACTGCTTTGGCAATCTTTTGTACCGCTTCAAAATCGCCACGACTGGCAAAAGAAAAACCTGCTTCAATTACATCTACCCCCAGACGTGCCAGTTGCCGCGCAATCACCAGTTTTTCGTCTACATTTAGTGTTGCACCGGGGCATTGTTCGCCATCGCGGAGCGTGGTATCAAAAATAATGATGCGGTCTGGTTGGGGTTGCTTATTCATAGCTGTATTTACCGACATTAGAGAATTGTGTCCTCAATTTATAAAATATACTGGATATTTTTATGATTAGGTTGTTTTTAATAATCACTTTTTTCAATTTGTTCTCGCATATCATTTAAATCTATGTAACGGTCGGTAGCATTTCTGAGTTCACGAGCAATCATCCCTTCTGTTGAAACTACTGTAATATGAGTATTTTTTGAACGTAGTAATTCGATTGCTCTTTCAAAATCACCATCACCACTAAATAGAATTACTCGATCATATTGTTCAACTGTATTAAACATATCTACAACAATTTCTATATCTAAATTAGCTTTTTGAGAATAGCGACCTGAATTATCATCGTAATATTCTTTAAGAATTTTTGTCCGGACGGTGTAACCCAGGCTAATTAAGGCATCTCGAAAGCCTCGCTGATCTTGGGGATCTTTTAATCCGGTGTACCAAAAAGCGTTGACTAAAGATGTATCTGGTTCGCCTTTAAAATAGTCTAAAACCCGTCTAGGGTCAAAAAACCAACCATTCTTTTGTTGAGCATAGAACATATTGTTACCGTCTACAAAAATAGAAAGACGGTTTGTAGAGCATGGCATATAAACTAAGACCTAATAATTTTAGAGAATTAAATGGAACTTCTTATTTTAGCAATCTTTATGTATGAATTTGCTAATAATTACTGTATAACGATGTTTTTTGAGATTTCTTACTTATTGTTGCTTTTGTCAATACCTCTTGTTAAGTAACACTTTCACTCTTCAGTAAGAGAAAGTTGGTAACTAATATACTTTATCAACTCTACATTCAAATTTGTCGATCTGCGTTAATGCTCTAAAAGACTTATCCAAAGCTTGATTCTGCTGCTTTGATGGTAAGATGGTCACCTCAGATTCTTAGCGCAGTGTCTGTTGTTGCTGTAGTTAGAGAAGCTTGTTGAAAAGAGCAGTTTTTGAGGGTGACTTTAATAGAAGTACTACCTCAATTACAAATAAGAACACCAATCACTCCAACCGCCAGGATAAAGCTTGCCGCCAGAAATACCTGCAAGTTCCAAAGCGAGAAGGTTGACGCAGGCAGTGATTCCAGAACCGCAATAAACGACGATTTCTGGACTGTCTGCTATAGCCTTCCAGCGTTGTTGATTGTTTGGGTTGAAATAGCCTTGAGCATCTGTGACTTCCTGCCAAGGATAATTGAGGGCACCAGGAATGTGACCGGCGATCGGATCGATGGGTTCAAGTTTACCCAAATAGCGATCGCCCTCTCGTGAGTCGATCATCACCACACCAGGCAATGGAGATTTCAGCACCTCTCTATCCACCACCCAATTTGACCGTAGCTGTGGCACAAATACACCCGGTTGCGGTGTGGGAATAGCGTCTGTAACGGCATATCCAGCTTGTTGCCATGCCTGCCAACCGCCATCAAGCACGGCTACTTGCTCATGTCCCAAATAGCGCAGCAACCACCACAGACGCGCTGCGTAAGCGAAGCAAGAATCATCATAAACAATAACTTGGGTTCGTCCCGAATTAATGCCAATTGCTGCTAATTTTTGGGCTAATTGAGCAAAATCAGGCAAAGGATGACGACCACCATGCACGGCAACAGGCGCTGCAAGGTCTTGATTTAAGTCCAAATAGCAGGCGCCGGGAATATGGCTAATTTCATACTGCTGCTTCCCTACTTGAGGCTGCATGAGAGCAAAGCGACAGTCCACAATTACTAGATTAGGATCAGCAAGGTGTTCGTTTAGGTACTGCGTAGAAACGACAAAAGGAATATCCGTCATTCAACAATTCATATTTTTAAAAGAGCTAATATCAACCCTAGCAGTTCAAGGAGAGCCTATTTTAAATAGAAGTAAAAATAAAAACGAAACAATTTTTAATTTTTGATTATTTATCTTGATATACAGACAAAATCATGCCTTCCCGTGCCAGTAAGTCTTTGGGAAAGATAGACTGCACTTGTTTTTCCATTTTGTCAAGCAAATCGTCGTTATAGTCAGGATGATAACGAGAGAAAATAATTCGCTTAACTCCCGCTGCTTTAGCTGTCGCAATTCCCGTTTGCCAGAGTTGATCTTTCCACAGTCGCGGCGAGTCTGAGGAGAAGTCTTGCTCAGAAAGCATAGTAGGAGCATCTAGAATCAACAAATCAGCTTCTCTTGCTAAATGCAGGAGATTTTTATCAAGATGATCTGGGTAAGGGCGGCGTGCGGTGGCATAAACAACAGAGTGTCCTTGCCAACTGACTCGATAACCCATTGAGCGCTGAGAGTAGTTCAGAAAGGCGACTTCAATCGTTACATCATCTAATAAAATTTTAGGGCAAGCAGTTAAGTCAGAAAATTTCAGCTCAGAGCGCATAACTTGTAACGGTACTGGAAAATTGGGATTAAGCATTTGACTGCTGATCCGCTGTTCCATAGTTGCACCGTTAGATGCCTCGGCGCCATAGATGTAAAAGTAATTACCTGGAATAAAAGCAGGTATAAAAAAAGGAAAGCCTTGAATGCTATCCCAGTGGCAGTTGCTAAAGAAAATATGCGCTTCTAGAGGCATCTGGGACATTAGGTTATTGCCCAAAACTCGCAAGCCACTGCCACAATCAAAGATTAGGCGTTTGCTGCCAACGCGCATTTCCACACAGGAGGTATTGCCACCATACTCTGTGGTGTCTTTTCCGGGAGCAGAAATTTGTCCTCGAACGCCCCAAAATTGGACAACAAAATCGGTAGTTTCAGAGCCAGTTACCATGTCGGCTCTAAGTTTAAGTGTACGTGGGTTTGGTGCCGCTGGCTCAAAATCTGGCATCTTTCAATTAAGTTAGCCTTGATTAGCAACGCTTCACACCTGCTTTCTATTTCACTAAATGATATTCATCATAAATTACATTGAGTGAGTCAGTAAGTTGGGTTTTTTCTTTAAGGAGTGAAGGTTGCCATCGAGTGAGGAATTGCTTAGGGTTGGTTGGTACAAAACAAAGATTGCTTTGGCACGTCTCCCTAAATTGTATTTTCACAGCACCCAAGTCTTGGTCAGGAATTTTTGCTCAAGTCAGTTAATTTTAGGGTTCTTCAAGAAACTGACTTGTGAGTTTTGTCATCGGCAGTCGCGCTGATGTTGCGTGATGCCTAACAATTATATCTATGCTAAATCAAGGACTAGCAAATCTGCTAACTTTCTCTAAATTAGCAATGCGCCTTTGGGCATATTGCAAGAGTGATTAGTTGGCAGCTTTGATACACTTTTCGACGAGCGGTAACACCTGATCAACATTTTTCCAACCCAGAATTTCCGTAACTTTTTTTTCTAAATTTTTGTAAGTTGCGAAAAATTCGGCAATTTCGTCTAAACGATGGGGTGCGATGTCATCTAAGGACTTTACTTGAGCATAGCGTGGGTCTTTGTCAGGGACGCAAAGAATTTTTTCATCGCGATCGCCTCCATCAATCATTTCTAGCATCCCAATAGGTCTTGCTGCAATGACACATCCTGGAAAAGTTGGCTGATCCATCAATACCATACCATCTAGGGGATCGCCATCATCAGCTAGAGTATTGGGCACAAAGCCATAGTCGTAAGGATACTGGACCGAAGCATACAAAACTCGATCCAGTGCCATTGCTTGCAAATCTTTGTCAAACTCGTATTTATTTTTGCTACCTGCCGGAATTTCTATCAAGACGTTGATAAGTCCTGGTTTAGGTTGAGCAGGAATGAGTGATAAATCCATAGATCGATTACTTTACAGGTACACAGCAAGTGAAGGTGCTTTTCAATTAAAGCTCAACCCTTAAAAATTGAACACTCCTCTTGAAAGCTTTGACCAACCCCCGTGTAGCATTCTAACGCCAGTGTGTATCACCTGGGCAAAGTTTAAAGTGTATTAAAGCTTTACGCAATGGCTTTTGCGCCTTGTAAATTATAATTTGGTTTGTCTTGGAGATCAGCTAATTCTTGACTTATCTGGCTGAAGACTAGCGCTTATTTCCATTTTTGTCATAAAACTTTAAGGGTAATGTCTGCCGACATTACCCTTAACTTGTTTGGAGTGGTTATGGTACCATCCTGTTAGGTGTTGTTTGCCTAATCGCGATGGTTTCTTGAGAAATTTGCCCTAGTTATTAATCCCCTTTAACCAAAGATGACTTTGACTGGCTTTGCTGCCCGTTTCCAATGGCTAGAGGTAGCTTTGGGGAGTGAGAGCGTTTGCTTGTCTTTGGCGACATCGACGACAAATAGTAAGTTTTCTGTTGTGTAACATCAACGCTGTTTGAAGAGTAGGAAGCGATGACAAATATCGGTAAAGTCAGGGTCAATAAAGCAATTACTGTGCCCATAACCTCTGCCCACCTATGGGGGTGAGGGTCAGAAGAGTTGGCAGACGGGCTACTTGATTCCATAAGTTAGATGCAATTTGAACTCGATACAATTCAGTTTTTTTTAATTGGGTTGAATTGTAGACCCAATATAACTATTATCTTAGCGGTTTATTCTCAGTTGATTGTCTTCTAGCAAACAATCGCCAGGAAATTGCTAGAAAAAAGCCATCTCTGTTCTGAAAATTCGTCCTAAAGGAATAGATAATTATTATTAAACACTAGTTTTTTGATATTCAGAATTTTATCTTTAAAACTCTGATATTTCTAGAGCCGAATCTATTTTGAGTGACTTACTGAGATTGAGGCTTAAAAGTTGAACATAAAAAACCGCCCTATTGTTATAGGCGGTGTGATTAAGCAATCGGAGGGTGACCATAAAGTTAGGTGATTTGTCTGACCACAAGCTGTAACAAAGCTTACAGAACCTGTGATTTAACGTTCAGCAGATGTTCGCAGGGGTTCTTTAATCAAGCGGATATAGAAATGCTTGAAGGTTGACTTAATGACGCGGGGCATTCCAAAATCAATGGGCATGAGGGCATCAGGTAGCTTCCAATCGCTTACTTGAAGGTCAACCGGGCGCTGATGAGGAAAAGTAATTTCTGCCAGTTGGCAAGAAAGCCCCAAACGCTCTGCGGCAGTTATGGTGGGAATTAGTGCCGGATCAATATTGAGCATTTCTACAATAGAGCGATCGAGGGCAAAAACATCGGACGACGCCCCCAAAACCTTTAACTGTCTGGGTTCGCCGCCGCTTGGTCCATTGCCTTGATGCCCGATAATGCCATCTAAAATGGTTAAATCTGGATTAATCGCCCGTGCCGTTTCTACTAGCATTTCGCCAAAGCGATTTTCATCCTTACCAGCTTCCATGTGCCACCAAGCTTTCATTTTGCCAGGAACACAGCCGAATAAGTTCTTCACTCCCATTGTCAGGGTTAACTGCATATGAGATTTAAGCTTGGGTAAATTAATCACAACGTCTGCTTCCATTGCTTCCTTGGACAGTCGCAAATGATTAAAGGCGTCGCTTTGAGTTTGGTAGCGCTGCCCGTGAAATTCGACAACGGGTAAATTAAGTTCTGCCATCATCGGTAAATAGCCGTTAGCGCGGGCTACACCCATTGCTGTACCAAAAGCTGGGCTATCGCCAAAAAACGGTTTACCGCCTGCTTCTTGGACCATCTGGGCAACACAGCGGACAAGTTCCGGGCGAGTGATGCATTCCTTGCCAGGACGACCGGCAGTGAGTAGATTAGGTTTAAGTAAAACTCGGTTGCCTGGTTTGACAAAAGCACCAATGCCACCCAAAGGTTCTAGTAAACGTTTTATGTCGGCTTGTAGAGCTTGCTGTTGGTAGGAATCAGCACGAATTAGACTAACAGTAGGCATGATTGATGTCTGGTTTAGGTTTGATTTATTCAGGGAAGTTGTGGTTTTTGTAGCTGTTGATTAGCTTTTGACGCCATGAGTTAAGGCAGTTACTCGTTGAGCTTCTAGAAAAACTGCTTCTCCTTGGATTTGTGGGTTGTCGGGTTTTATTTCTACTTTCATAATTTTGGCAGTACAAATCAAAATCGTTCGATCAAATAGGTGCATGGTAAGCCAAGGCTGGTTGAGTAAATTTGGGAGTTGTGCGGCAAAGTCTTCGGGAGTGATAGAAAGCTCATAAGCTTCGCTTTGACCATCGATGTAGTAGAAGGTTACTTGTGTGAAATTATCCTCTGTTTGCATTGAAAAAACTCCTTATGAACAGTTGTGTTTTTGTTTGGGGTAAAAAGTTAAGCACTAGCCTGGTAATAAAGGGAGAGAATCGTTTAGACTATTTTCAGTTTGAGAATATTCCGATTTTCCAACATTCCAGGTGTAAAGGGAACATAAGAGCAAGGATTCAAGGGTGTCACAAGCCAACTGACTACCGACAAGCCAGGGCTGAAGTTAAATCGGCTAGCGCTCTTGGCATGAACTTGTGTTACTAACGAACATTTTACTTATGTAAATATAAAAGAGTTGGTGCATCTAGCTTTTAGCAGCAGAGAGATTTGACTGGATCAGCCTTTTAATGGTTTACCAATCTGGTTTCTAAGTGAACAATTGCCAACCAAAAGACAAGAGTGAAGTTAAGTCATGATGGACAAGTTGCTCAAATATCAATTCTCAGCCCGAAAATTGCTTTCGTTTCGACTAGCTTTTTTGATGTTACTGGCGGTAGGGATGGCACTTTTTGTGGTGGCAACTCCAGCACTAGCACAGCAAACGAATGCCGCTCAGGGCTTTAATTTGCAAGAAATGTTGCGAAGTGTTTTGATTAAGATTAATAGTTTTGGTGCTGTGGGAGCGATCGCTTATATTGCTCTTTATATCATTGCAACTGTTGCTTTTTTGCCAGGATCAATTGTTACTTTAGGTGCTGGTGTTGTTTATGGTGTATTTTTAGGCTCTATCTATGTTTTTATTGGTGCAACATTAGGTGCAACAGCGGCGTTTTTAATCGGTCGTTATTTAGCTAGAGGTTGGGTTTATAAAAAAATTGCTGGCAATGAAAAATTTAAGGCAATTGATGACGCGGTTGGCAAAGAAGGCTTTAAAATTGTACTTTTAACGCGCTTATCTCCGGTTTTTCCGTTTAATCTCTTAAACTATGCTTTTGGAGTTACTGGCGTTGCTCTGAAAGATTATCTTCTCGGCTTTGTCGGTATGATTCCTGGCACAATTATGTATGTTTACTTGGGTTCTTTGGCTGGTAGTTGTGCTTTGATTGGCACTGAAAATCAACCAGGAAACCTTGCTGTACAATGGACTCTGCGAATCGTCGGTTTTATTGCTACTGTGGCTGTAACGGTGTTTGTGACTCGTATTGCCCGCAAGGCTTTAGAGGAAAAGGTTTCTTAATTGGGATGTCTGGCTGTAAGCTCTATATCATGCGTCATACTTAAAATTAATTAATGTCAAATTCAGCATTTGAGCCTGTTAATATCTCACCAATGGATGAGTATAATCAAACTTTGGTTTCCTATGTTCATCCGCCTGATTGGGTTAATCCTGAGCCTGTTGATTGTTACGATTTGGTAGTAGTTGGTGGTGGTACTGCGGGGTTAGTTGTAGCAGCCGGGGCAGCGGGACTTGGTTTAGGTTTGAAAGTTGCTTTAATTGAAAAACATCTGTTGGGTGGAGATTGTTTGAATGTCGGTTGTATACCTTCTAAGTGCATGATCCGCTCTTCTCGTGTGGTGGCTGAAATCCTTGAGGCAAAAGCTTATGGCATTCATGTTTCTAATAATATTGAGGTAGATTTTGCCAATGTTATGCAGCGAATGCGTCGCATTAGAGCAGAAATTAGTCCTCATGATTCTGCGGAAAGATTTAAAAAATTGGGAGTGGATGTTTTCTTAGGAAAGGGTTGTTTTTTGGGTGGTGATAGGGTTGAAGTTGGTGATCATATTTTGCGGTTTAAGAAGGCAGTAATTGCGACTGGTGCAAGAGCGACTAGGTTATCAATTACAGGCATGGAAGAGGCTGGATATTTAACTAATGAAACGGTGTTTTCTTTAACAGAAAAACCGCGACGCATGGCTTTGATTGGGGGTGGTCCTCTTGATTGTGAATTGGCTCAAGCGTTTCGGCGCTTGGGCAGTGAGGTGGTGATTTTTGACGTGAGCGATCGCCTTTTAAATAAAGAGGATAATGATGCTTCTGAAATTATCCAAAATGTCTTTATTAAAGAAGGTATTCGCTTAATTTTAAGTAGTCAGATTCAGCGGGTAGTTAAAACAGATCAAGGTAAAGTTATTTATTTTAATAATAAGGGTAAAGAAGAGTCGATTACTGTTGATCAAATTTTGGTTGGTGTGGGACGTACACCGAATGTTGAAGGCTTGAATTTAGAGGCAATTGGGGTGGAATATGACAAAAAACAAGGGGTATTTGTCAATGATTATCTGCAAACAACTAACCCGAAAATTTATGCCGCTGGTGATATTTGTATGGACTATAAATTTACTCATGCGGCTGATGCGGCGGCACGTATTGTTATTAAGAATACTTTGTTTTCTCCCTTTGGTTTGGGACGCTCCAAACTTAGTGATTTAGTGATGCCTTGGACGACTTATACTGACCCAGAAATTGCTCATGTGGGGATGTATGAAGAGGAGGCAAGGCAGAAGGGTATTGAGGTTGAGACGATTAAGATTAATTTAAGTGATGTGGATCGGGCGATCGCTGATGGTGAGGAATTAGGCTTTGTGAAAATCCTTCATAAACAGAATTCTGATCAAATTTTAGGGGCAACAATTGTGGCTCGTCATGCTGGTGAAATGATTGGTGAAGTGACGACGGCAATTGTGGGAAAGTTGGGTTTAAATACTCTTAGTAATGTGATTCATGCTTATCCAACTCAGGCGGAAGCTATTAAGAAGGCGGCGGATGCTTATCGTCGGACTTTGTTGACTCCGAGCAGTAAGAGGTTGTTGGGTTTGTTGACGAAGTTATCATAAAATAACCAGCACTTTCTACTGCCACGCTGACAAAAATACGCCCAACTTTTAAAGCAAAAAAACATCACGCTGCCGATGATAAAGACTGTGGCGAAACAACATTTCTATAATAATTTTGTAACTGACGAGTTGCCGCCGCCCAACCCCATCTTTCCGCCTCAATTCTGGCATTCTGACGCAATGTTTCCCGCTCATCTTGTTGCTTCAAAAGACGTATTGTTGCGGCAATTGCTCCTTGTTCATCAGTCGGATCAAATAAGTAGCCATTAACGCCATCCGTGACAATATCAGGAATTCCACCGGATCGCGCCGCCACCACCGGACAACCCGCCGCCATTGCCTCCAGAAGCACTAATCCGAGGGTTTCTGTGCGGGAGGGAAAAACAAAAGCATCTGCTGAGGCAAAAGCTGCACCCAATTCTGTGCCGGTCAGATAACCGACAAAATGAGTCGCCGTTCCTTCAAAATGCTTTTCCAAGGCGCTACGATGTGGTCCATCGCCAACTAAGGCTAAACGGGCATTGGGAATGGCTTCCAGGACGGGTTTAATGCGGTCAATTTCCTTTTCTGCACCCAGTCGCCCAACGTATAGTAACAAAGGACTTTCTGGGTGTCCTTGGGACAGATGCGATCGCATTTCCTCACTTACCAAACCCGGATGAAATGTCTCGGTATCCACGCCCCGTTGCCACAAGTCCAAATGTTCGATACCATGCGATCGCAATTCTTCTACCATCACTGAAGAAGTACACAAATTCAACTGCGCTTGATTATGACTTGCTTTAATTAACTCCCACATTACAGGCTCCAACATTCCCAGTCCATAATGTTGCAAATATTGCGGCAAATGTGTGTGATAAGAAGCCACTAAAGGAATTTGCATCATTTTTGCATAATACAAACCCGCTAAACCTAATACTGCCGGATTAACGACATGAATTAAATCTGGCTTAAATTCCTCCAAAGCTACACCAATTGATGGACGTGGCAAAGCCAATTTCAACTCTGGATATAGCGGCAAGGGAAAACCCGAAACCCCATATATTTTCGCACCCTTATATTCAGTTAAACCACCATCTGGCGAAACAACTAAAACTTGATCACCATTCCGTTGTAAATGTTCAACTGTGTGACGTAATCTTGTAACAATGCCATCAACTTTGGGCAAAAAAGTTTCAGTAAATAAAGCAATTCGCATAAATTAAACGTCTGTTCTGGCTCGTGTTTTGGGCAGAGTACACATTCCATGAATACCAATAGATAAAATCACTCCACCTAAAAGTAATCCTACCCCTTCGGCAAAGCAGTTAATCCGATGAATATCCTGAGCTGTTTGGGCTATTAAGACATCTTTCGTCGTTGCAGAAGGAGATTTAATCACTTGACGGTAGCGCCCATAAGCTGCATCTAATGCTGCCCATTCTGGGAATAAGTAATAGGTACTAATTGCCAAAGCCGAAAACCCTGGCAAAACCACACAAAATAGGAGAATAAGTTGTCGTCTCATGGGCTACCGTCAGACTAAAAAATCTCGTTTTTTCCTTTAGTTAATAAAGAAGTTTCATCGAAACAACTCTATTTATCTTTTCCAGGAAACTTTGGGTAAGATTTGATTTTTATCTACTCGACTTTGATACTTATTGGCAAAATTTAGTAAGGAATCAAGCAAGGAATCTGATAAGAAATGCGGTTGTAAACCAAGACTTAAAAGATTGGTATTTTTTGCTGAGAAATAATGTTCTTCTTTCTCAATTCTCGGATTATCTATGTGATCAATTGCCACATCAAGTCCCATTGCTGATCCAGCTTTTTTGACCATCATTGCCAAATCGCCAACGCTGAATAGTTCGGTAAACTGGTTAAAGACGCGGAATTCACCAGCATTTCCAGGATTAGCGATCGCAATTTCCACACAACGCACCGTATCCCGAATATCCAAAAAGCCGCGCGTCTGACCACCTTTACCATAAACCGTCAAGGGATGACCGATCGCCGCTTGAATGCAAAAACGATTTAAAGCTGTGCCAAACACCCCATCATAATCCAAGCGGTTAATTAACAACTCATCCATGCCCGTTTCTTCAGTCAAAACGCCATAGACAACACCTTGATTTAAATCAGTCGCCCGTAGACCCCACATCTTACAAGCAAAGTGGATATTATGGCTATCGTGGACTTTGCTGAGGTGATACATACTGCCCGGTTGCTTCGGGTACGGTAAGGTATCTTTGCGCCCGTTGTGTTCGATGGTGATGTAGCCTTCTTCAATATCAATATTTGGCGTACCATATTCACCCATCGTCCCCAATTTTACCAAATGGCAGTCGGGGAAATCTTGTCGCATTGCATACAATAAATTCAGTGTGCCTACGACATTATTAACCTGAGTTAAAACAGCGTGTTCACGGTCAATCATTGAAAATGGTGCCGAGCGTTGTTCACCAAAATGGACTATTGCCCCTGGCTCAAATTTGTGCATTGCCCCACTGAGAAATTCATAGTTGGTAATGTCGCCAACATACAAGTCAATTGTTTTACCTGTGAGGTCTTGCCAACGCTGTAGACGCTTCTGAATTGGTGCGATGGGAGTTAGGGTGTCTACACCCAATTCCAGATCCCAGTGACGGCGCACCATGCTGTCTATAATACCGACTTCGTACCCTTTGTTAGAAAGATAAAGCGCAGTTGCCCAACCGCAATAGCCATCGCCGCCAATAACCAGGACTTTCATAACTTACTTATATAATTCTCGATTGCCAATACAAAGGTCAAATGTATCAGGT
>JBATUR010000098.1:0-8340 GCA_049671305.1 Coleofasciculaceae cyanobacterium | reverse complement strand
TCTAGCCAAATCCATAAATCGAAGGGGTTATACTCGCGAAACATTACGTGCATGATTTTAACTTTTTATTCGTTTGTGACTATTCTATCGGAAACTAGCGCCTGCATTTTAGTTAGATACATTTACTCTCTTTTCTTTATTTATCAGCAGTATTAGTTATAATAAAAGAACTATATGAACAAAAATCATAAGTTTGTCTTGCTCAACTCCTGGTTATGGTATCTTTTGCTCAGGAAAAAAACGATGACATAATATCCATTCGAGAAGTGGTGACAGCGGCTTTTGGTCGTACCAGTGAAGCAAAACTTGTAGAAGCTATCCGCAACTCTCGGAATTTTATACCTGAACTTTCAATAGTAGCGACAGAAAAGGGCAATCTGCTAGGTCACATTTTGTTGAGCCCTATTCCTATTGAAGCGCAAGGACAAACTTTCTCAGCTTTGGCACTTGCACCGCTAGCTGTAATTCCAACTCGTCAGCGTGAAGGTATTGGTACAGAGTTGGTAAAAGTTGCTTTATCAAAGTGCCGCGAATTAGATCATAATTTAGTTGTAGTTCTCGGTCATCCCAAATACTACCCACGTTTTGGTTTCCAGACAGCAAATCAGTTTGGAATACGCGCACCTTTTCCTGTTCCTGAGCAAGCATTTATGGTACTAGAAATCCAGCAGGGTGCATTACAGAGAAGCAGTGGTTTAGTACGTTATCCAGCTTACTTTAATGAAGTTTGAAGCCGTTGTTTTACATAATACCAGTTAGCGATTATCTATTTCTGCTAAACTCAAATTTTGAACCTGCGCTTGTTCAACAACCCACTGAATTGCTTCTAAATATTGCCTGCCGCCTAATTCACTAACATTATGATGTCCAGCATCAGCTATTAAAAGTAATCGTTTCGGTTCAAGCCCGGCATCAAATAAATTTTGGCTCATGTAAGCTGGAACTAGTCCATCTTTAGTGCCGTGGAGGAAGAGTACAGGCATTTTCAGTGACGGCACTTTATTTAACGAATCGAACAGTTGATGCAAAAGAAAATTCACAGGAAATATACCAAACTGACGATACAAATGACCTACCATTGCCCGCATTGATGTAAAAGTACCTTCAACAGCTAACCCAGCAATTTTTGGATACCGCAATGCCATTTCAATTGCAATTGCACCGCCTAAAGAATGACCGTAAATAAAAATCTGTTCCAAGGGAATTTTAAGCTCTTCTGTTAAATAATTCAAAACAATTTCTACATCCTCGTAAACACTCGCTTCTGTAGGAAATTTAGCAATACTACGTCCATATCCACGATAATCAAAGAGAAAGGTAGAATATCCTAATTGATGAAAGCAAAATGCTCTTTTTACTTCATCTCCAATCGTGGAACCATTACCATGCAAAAATACCCAAACTTTTGCCTCTGATTTAGCAGCAGGAACCCACCAACCATGAATTTGATTAATTTTATCTAAAGCTGTTTGTACTGGGAGCCAAACTTCTTGATAATCCAAATTAAAAGACTGGGGTGTGGATCTAATAACAGTCGGTGGCTTGAAAATGAAGCGGTTTTGCCGCAGTAAGAGGTATAGACAAGCGGACAGATAGGCGATCGCAAAAACTCCCCCAATCACTAATAATAGCTTCCACAAGACTAGCCAGCTAAGTTCAATCACAGTCTCAACATCACAACTAAAGACGACAACCCTGAAAAAATCAAAATCTCGCAAGGTGGCACTTCTTTCGATATTAGCCGATGTCTGGATATCTGCATCTTCTGCCTCCACCTCGATATCAGTCAGAAGCAAGCATCAGCCTAAAAATCAGTCTGGCTGCGACTCAACACCAATATCTTAAATAGTGGACTCCTAAAATTTAGCAACTGCACTAGATGCTTAAATACGTTAATTACCATTAAAATCCCTGAAATTTTTCAACATCACAATTAATCTTCAGGAGAGGTTGCCATCACACTCTTCCTGACTTTCCCATATCCTGAAACAAAACTAACAACAACACGTCATCTAACAAAAAGGCTACACTCAAATTGCTCAAGTACAACGGGACAAATTCATGAAATCACAAAGTGATACTCCCTGGTCTGTTGCTGTTTTTCGTAAGATCGGTTATGGTCTACTACTACTAGCACTATTTGACTTAATTGCAACTCTTTTTCCGCCCAACTTTACGAATCCTTTGTGGCAATTTGAGACAATGGGAGCAATCGTTGAACGGGTAGCTGTTCCTTTGATAGGGCTAGTGTTAGTTTTTTTTGGTGAAGAAAAATTCCGCTCGTCTCTTGAGCAAAAGTTATTAAAATCTTTACGTTGGCTTTGTCTATTAGTCGGCGTGTTATTTTTCTTACTAATTCCCTTGGGATTGGTTAGCGCCATACAGGTAAAAAAAATCAACGATATTCAAATCAGTGGTCAATTCAAACAACAAAATTCACGAATTGATCGCGTTGAGAAGCAACTCAACAGCATTCAAGACCAAGATTTAGAAAACTTTATTAAAAGTCAAGGACGTTCCCTTGATAGTCAAAGTCCACAGCAAGCTAGAGAGCAATTCTTAGAAAAAATTAAGAAAGATAAGAAACAGCTACAAACTCAGTTTGAACAAGCTAAGGCAACTCGTCGTCTCACTGTACTTAAAAACTTGGTAAAATGGAGTTTAGGAGCGCTAGTTTCAGGGATTTTATTTATTTATATCTGGCTTCTAACTCGCTGGGCGCTATAACTTTTTGATTACATAAATCTAAAAAATTTTGCTGATCGTATAAAAAGACAAGTTTTTTCCTTGTAAAGAAATTAGGGATAATTTTCATTTGCAGAATGTTAGTGTCCGACGCTGACTTAGCTGTAATTAACCCGCTTGCTCAAGCTAAGAGGTTTATGTTGTATATAGCAGTAATACAGCAGACTTCAGAAGTAAAATAACCAGCGAGCTTTGAGCCTTAGCTTGTGTATGTTGAAATTTATTGTAAAGAGTACATAAATAAAGAGATTACTTTACATAATTTCAATCGGCGTCTTACGTTTTTAAACATAATATGAAAATGCAAAATTTGATTAACTTACCCAATTGCTCAAAATATTAATCATTTTTTGAATAAATATATTTTCTCATTTTTTATAGCAGACAAAATCTCTTTGTATGCTCGACTACATTGACACCTCGTATTTGTCTGTGTTAATTACAAGCCTTTATTTAAGGATAAAAAATAAATGAACTTTATCACAAATTTATTAGATAAAGGTTGCCATTTTTGAAAATGTAGTTTATCGTTAAACTACATGACCACTAATATATGTGAACACAATGAACCTGGTTTAATAATAAGTAAAACTTAATTTATGCGTCTGGCGTCTTGAGCTTCGATTAAGCATTACTTATTATCGGTTGTTGGTTTTTGTACAGAAACTGAGCTAGCTTACGAGTTAATTTTTCCCAATATCATTAAGTTGCAGATACCCTTCACTAACTGATCAAATCAACACGAAATTTTTGAGGTTTCGGTAAAAACTCTTGTTCTTTTGATGTAAATAAGTTTGGTAAAACTTATGATCACACTTTTGATGAAGTGTCAGTTATTTCGCTGTCTACTATGTTGCTCTTCACCAGTTTTGTTTTCCTAATCAAGCAATATGCTACTTGGCTAATACAGTCTTAATTTTGGTAAACCAAGCAACAAGCTGTTTTCAAATCAATAAAGTATATCTCTGTTAGGAGTATTAAAAGTAATGACTGCTTTAACTCAGACTTCCGAAAATTTCTTTGCCAAAATCATTGATTATTTGCAAAAAAGTTACCGCTCAATGGTGCGTAATCCCAAACTGTTTTTGATGCGAAAACTAGCAAGATTTGAGGTAATACGCAACTGGATTAGTAATTACTACCACTTTATTAACAAATCACAGAAAATTAATAGTAATATAATTTCTGTTTTTAGGGATGTTAATGTTGAGCAAATTAACCAAGCTCTCAACGATGACGGTTATGCTCTAAATATTAACTTGCCTAATGAAGTTGTGCAAGAAATATTAAAATTTGCTTACTCTGATACTTGTTATGCTAATAGAAATTCAGAACTTGGTTTTTTTTATGGTGAGCGAGAAAAATTTGAAACCTCTACTGGCAATAAAGTTCGCTTAGGCAGTTACTTTGAAGCAGATAATTGCACCGCGATCAAAAAGCTAGAAACTGATCCAACACTATTAGCAATTGCTGCCAAGTTTTTAGGTGCTGCACCTCTCCACATGGCAACAGAACTTTGGTGGAGTTTTCCTACAGTCGCAACTCCTCTTGAGCAACTTAAAGCTGCCCAAGTATTTCACTATGATATGGATGACTATCGATTCATCAAGTTTTTCTTTTACTTAACAGATGTAGACATACTTAGTGGACCTCATATTTGTATTCGCGGTAGCCACGTAAATAAGAGGCTTTCTCATCAACTTCTAGGCGTACGTTGTGCTAGCAAAGAAGATTCAGAAATTGTTGATTGTTATGGATCTGAAAATGTAATAACAATTTGTGGTGCCGCTGGTTTAGGCTTTGCCGAAGATACCTATTGTTTTCATAAAGGCAGCCCCCCAAAAGAGAAAGAACGCCTACTTTTGCAGATAGAATTTGCCATAAATGACTATGGTAAAATTAGAGAATATTAGTAGAATATTCTGCCAATAGCTGGTTCCGTTAAAGGAGTTTAGGGATGCATCTACCTTAAAAATGTCAAGGTCTTAGTATTCCTAAATGAAGAGTAGGCTCTTAGATTGCCTCGCTCACTGCCATTGCACTATCTGCAAATTTAGGTAATTGCTCCGAAGCACTTTACTTCACACTTCGTAAAATAAATGTGCTAAAGTTTAAGAAATCTTAACAAAAGTTGCTGAAGATGCTTAAACTTTCGGAATCCGTCAAAAACTTGGCAGCGATCGCAGGAGCAGCTAGCGCCTTCGTAGCACTTCCAGCTTTAGCGCAAACTATGCCAGTACCAGGTATGCAAGTTCAGCCTTCGGCACCAAGCGCTGAAATTCGCACTCAAAGCGACATGAAGCCGATGCAATGTGAGCCTCGCTCCATGAAACCGATGATGGCAGGAGAGAACATCGTTCAAGTTGCCGAGGCAAATGGTTCCTTCAAAACCTTAGTAGCAGCCTTAAAAGCGACGGGTTTGGACAAAACCCTAGCCAGTGGAGGACCCTACACAGTTTTTGCTCCAACTGATGCAGCCTTTGCCGCTCTACCCGAAGGCACAGTTGAAACATTGCTCAAGCCAGAAAATCGTGCAACTTTGGTAAAAATTCTCACCTACCATGTGGTTAGCGGTGAAAACCTCTCCACATCCCTAAAATCCGGTTCAGTCAAAACACTCGAAGGCGCTCCAGTACGGGTGAATGTCAGTTCCACCGGTGTTATGGTCGATGCAGCAAATGTCGTGAAAGCCGATGTAAAAGCTAGCAACGGCGTGATTCATGTCATCGACAAAGTGATGCTACCGCCCCGCTCTTAAACCTCATCTCAGTCAAGTCTTCAGCGGTAACGTCGTAATTCCTGCTGCTTGAACAACAGTCGGCATTCTTCTAAGTTTTGTAAAATAATTGAATTAACCGACCTAGAGCAATGATTTTCCTCTGGGTCGGTTATTTTGATTCAGTATCAAAAATTCCTGCCTTGCTGGTGGCAGTAAGTATGTTATAGTACTTTGACTATCGGTTTTAGTGGGGAGCAGCCACTAGAAGTAAAGGGGAAAGTCTGGTGCAAATCCAGCGCTGTACCGCAACTGTAAATAGGTTTAATAGTTGTGAACCTAGAAGTCAGAATGCCCACCGATATGATAATCACTCGCACTGTGCGGTTTACACTATCGAGATTTAAACATGAATTCAATTATTATCCCCGGTAATCTCAAGCAACAGATCGTAGATTTTAAGCGATCGCTACGAAATCAAACCCTTTTTCTCTGTTGTAAGTGAATTAATAATTGCCGCGATTCACATTTTTACTAATTGACCATATTTTCTCCGATGTAGTTAGTTGAGCTAGCTTCATCAATTCGCTCGTCCTAAGTTTGTTGTTGAGATAGAAAAGGCAATTGCTTAGGGTTTAATTAGTAATCTCTTCAACAAATATTTGTTTTGAATCAAGACAAATAGCTACAAAATCAACAATTATCACTCCCGATTTAACCAATGACTAAAACACAACATACTCTCTTCGTTTGCAAAGCTTGTGCAACTACCCGAATTGAGGGAAAACCGCAAGGTGAAAGTGGCGGTGAGCAGTTGTTACAGCAGTTAAAAGAACTT
Source organism: Coleofasciculaceae cyanobacterium (assembly GCA_049671305.1). Taxonomy (GTDB): domain Bacteria; phylum Cyanobacteriota; class Cyanobacteriia; order Cyanobacteriales; family Coleofasciculaceae; genus CADCTM01. The sequence continues at coordinate 2,041 of JBATUR010000098.1, read as the reverse complement.
CATACTGCTTGGGAATTGCGGCATGAGTTTCAGATTCAGGAAGTAGATTGTATGAGCGCTTGCAGTCGTTCTTGTGCTATCTCATTTGCAGCACCTGGAAAATACACATATCTATTTGGTGATTTGCCTGCTTTAGAAAGTGCCGCAGCCGTGTTGAATTGTGCCAAGTTGTATTTTGCAAATCCCCAAGGTTATCTAGCATGGGTTGACCGTCCTAAACCGTTGAAAAATGGAATACTCGCAAGAATTCCGCCGCTACCATCAATTATTTAATTACAATTCCCCATCATAAAAATAGGATAAATAAGGATGACTCAGCGACAGCGGCTAGTAAGTTTAATCTTGATGTCGGGACTAACATTTTACTCAGTTATTAGTACACCCGCCCCAGCTTTGGCAATGCATATTATGGAGGGTTTTTTACCTCCTGCGTGGGCAATTTTTTGGTGGGTTGTCTTTATTCCCTTTTTCTTACTGGGAATGCGTTCCTTAGTAAAAATTACTCAAGAAAACCCGGAATTAAAGTTACTATTAGCGCTATCGGGTGCGTTTACATTTGTTCTGTCAGCGTTGAAAATGCCCTCTGTGACCGGTAGTTGTTCCCATCCTACAGGTACAGGTTTGGGAGCGGTATTATTTGGTCCTTGGGTAATGTCTGTATTAGGGGCATTTGTACTGTTATTTCAAGCACTATTACTTGCACACGGAGGCTTGACAACGCTGGGAGCAAATGCTTTTTCGATGGCAATTGTGGGACCATTTATTGCCTTTGGAATCTATCAATTGATCATGAAAATAAGCGGCAAACAAAAGCTAGCTATTTTTCTGGCATCCGCTTTAGCTGATTTAATGACTTATGTAGTCACGGCTATACAATTAGCCTTAGCCTTTCCTGCCCCAGTCGGTGGGTTTCTCGCTTCCTTTCTAAAATTTGCCAGCATCTTTGCTGTAACACAAGTTCCTCTGGCAATTAGTGAAGGGTTGCTAACGGTTTTGGTGTGGAATTGGTTGCAATCTTATAACAGCCAAGAATTAGAAGTTTTAAAGTTAATTAAACCAGGAATGCAAACTAATGAATAAACACACATCAAAGGCAAATAATTGGCTATTGCTATTAGGTGTAGTTTTAATAACTATCTTGCCTTTATTCTTAGTTAAAGATGCTGATTTTGGTGGCTCCGATGACAAAGCCGAGAAAGCTATTGGACAAATACAACCTGGATATAAGCCCTGGTTTAAACCAATTATTGAGTTACCTAGCCAAGAAGTCGAAAGCTTATTGTTTTGTGTGCAAGCTGCGGCTGGTGCTGGGGTAATTGGTTATGCAATTGGTTTGTATAAGGGACGTTCTCAAAAAGATGAACATTCAGATTGATACTCTTGCCTATACTAATCGATTGCGTGATTTACCACCAGAGGAGAAGTTGTTTTTTGCGATCGCTTCTCTTCTTTTGGCTTTAGTTAGCCACCCATTAATTCAGCTTGCTATCGGAGTTTGGCTATCGGTTTGGATCATAATTTATGCCAAAATTCCAGCAAAAATTTACTTGCAAATGATGGTTACTGTTAGTACTTTTTTATTAATAAGTCTACCTACTTTAATTATTAATATTATCTCAATAGATCAAAGCAATTTAGTACAGTTAGATCAGTTAGTTGGAGTAAGTTTTGCTCAATGGTATATCTACGCCAGTCGTAGCGGTTTACTACAGGCTGAAGAAATATTATTTAGATCACTTGCTTGTACCTCTTGCCTATTTTTTATCTTATTAACTATACCTTTAGTCGAGCTATTACAAACTCTTCAAAAAATGGGCTGTCCCGTTATTTTAACAGAATTATTGCTGCTAATGTATCGCTTTATTTTTCTGCTGTTAGAGACTACTCAACAAATTAGTATCGCCCAACAAGCACGAGGTGGATATCGCAATAGACGAAGAGCGCTATACAGTCTATCACTACTAATTGGGCAATTGTTACAGCGGACTTTAGAGCGTTATCATCAGCTTTCTTTAGGGATAGAGGCAAGGGGTTTTCAAGG
>JBATUR010000097.1:0-105538 GCA_049671305.1 Coleofasciculaceae cyanobacterium | reverse complement strand
TTAGCCGCTCTAAGCTACTCGATATAGCTTTTGAGTGGCGCTAAGTTTTTTAGGTCTGTTAATTTAAGATTACATGATTTAGGTTGAGTTATTTCGGTAACTCAGTCAAGAGATTTTTACATTTCTTAATGAAAACTGCCAAATGTTACCAGAAATGCCTAAAACACTGATTCTGTGGTTCTCAGATGTGGTTTGCCTTGCCTTTTTTGCTGAAAACTGAGAAGACCTAACCCCCAACCCCTTCTCGATTCTGTGGAAGGAGAGCAATATTTAAAGCCCCTCTCCGCTTCAAAGAGGGGTTGGGGAGAGATCTACTACTTTTGTGTAACGGTAGCCTACAAAGCCACGAAGACTTGGTTGAGGGGCTATGAAAGTAATTACAGTCCTCCACAGCAACGCTAGCTGACGCAGATCAGATTAGTTTAGCTAATTCTCAACAGTTCCACATCAAAAATCAGCGTCGCATTAGGAGGAATCACGCCACCCGCACCACGGGCACCATAACCCAACTCAGCAGGAATAATCAATTCACGACGACCGCCGACCTTCATCGTACTTAGTCCTTCGTCCCAACCTTTAATTACCTGTCCTTGACCAATTTTGAAGGAAAAAGGACTATTGCGATCGCGTGAGCTATCAAACTTCGTGCCATCTTCCAAAGTCCCTGTGTAGTGAACTATAACAGTTTGACCTGTTTTCGGAGTCGCACCAGTTCCCTCGGTAATTTCTTTGTATTTCAAACCAGAAGGTGTGGTTACAACATCTGCTTGCTGATCTGGATTCGTTGCCATAAGATTTGTATCGTTAATTAAGTTATTAGTTGTTGATTGTGCCACTATTGCAGGCTCAGTTTTGCCTAATGGATCAGCAAGCGCCGAGTCATTGCTAGAAGTCAGTTGACCCACAAGCAACAGCAAGCTACAAGCCACTATCACCCCTAAGCTGATTAGAATTTCTCTCAAAATTTACCCTCCGATTTTAGTTATTTTAGCGCCAGTTCTTATTTTCTAAATCGCGCATCTGACGTTCTAGGCGGTCAATGCGACCACGCAATTCGTCCATTTCCGCTTGACGAGGCACGCCCAAATCTTGCAGCGTACGGCGCATTTGCCGCTCCATCTGGGCTTCTAGGTTACCTTGTTCTGACTTAAGCTGCTGCATCATATCATCAACAAACCCTTTGGCTTGCTCAGGGTTTATTTTGCCATCTTTTACCAATTCATCACTAACTTCTCGCAGTTTTTCGGCAACCAGAGAAGTTGTGCCCATACCAACCATCAATAACTGCTTAATCCAGTTGTCATTATCCATGTTTTTCCTCAGCACTCGGCGCTTAATTGAATCGCTTTTTGTAGAATGTTCAGAATCTGATATAATCCTGAACCTACAATTCTATTGTCTGATATCTTCGCAACACCTGCTTTAAACCTGAGCTAGATAGATCGTGACACAATAGATAATTGTGGCAATCATCATTAAGTAAACATGGTAATCGAGTGGCTCAAAATAAAAGTAGCATCTGAACTGCGAGAAAAGTTCATTGCCAAAGATGCCCAAGTTTGGACAGCAATGCTTTCTGGTTATCCAGGATTTTTAAGTAAAGAAGTCTGGATTAATCCTGAAATACCGACGGAAGTAGTCTTAATCATACGTTGGCAAACTCTCGAACAGTGGAAATCGATACCAGCAGACAAACTAGTAGAAACAGATCAACTATTTACTAAAGAGTTTGGCGAACCCCAAGAGATTATTGAAGCGGCACAATATCAAGTCCGCAAATTTCCCCAAATCTAACGTCCTTTCCCACAATCAAAGCAACTAGCCATGCTAAATTGTCCCAAATGTGAGCAACTAATTAGTAGTAAAGCGATCGCTTGTCCACGTTGTGGTACAGTTCTCAAAGCTTATGGTCATCCAGGCATCACCCTGCACCGTGCCACTGAAAATACCTCACTGTGCGATAGCTGCACCTATCATGCTGACGATACCTGTAATTTTCCTCAGCGTCCCCATGCTCAAGAATGTACCCTCTACCATGATCTTTCCCAACCACTAGTACCAGATACAGCTTATAACCAGCCTGCGGGATTAGTGCCATCAATACGGCTTTGGTGTCAGCGAAACCCCGGCTTACTTGGTTTAATTGCCTTAAGTCTTGTCAGTTTGGTGCTGGCACTAATTGCCACCTCAAAATAAATTAAGGTAAGCTAGTTGCCTGGGTTTTTGAGACTGCTTCTGCGGTTGCACTTTTCTCAACGACTATTTTTTTTTCTTCAAACACATCTAAATTAAACCAAAAAGTCGTGCCAATACCAACTTCACTGACCAAGTAGACACGGCTACGATGTTTCTCCATAATATTTCTAACAATCGAAAGACCTAAACCAGTGCCTTCGAGAGTGTGGACGCGATTTTCGACACGGAAAAATCTCTCAAAAATCGCCTCTTGGTCTTCAGCATCAATACCAATTCCCGTATCAGAAATTTCAATTCTGACTTGAGATATTTCATTATGATGATGATTGAGCGGTTCTAGCAAATAGGCACGAATCGTAATTCGTCCCCCAGGTTCAGTGAATTTGAGCGAATTACCCACCAAATTTGTCAAAACTTGCAGCAATAAATCATAGTGACCAAAGACTGATGGTAAATTTGGCTCAATTTCCTGCACCAATTCAATACCCTTATCACGAGCATTTAACTGATATGTTCGCAGCGTTTGTTCAACTGGTTGAGCAATCTCTACCGGTTCTAAATGATAAATTCGACAAGATTCTAGTTTTGATAAATCCAGAACATCGTTAACCAAACGAGTCAGTCTGTCTGTTTCATGATTAGCCGTTTCCAAAAACTCCTTACGCTGAGTTTCTGTAAGGTCTTCACCGAATTCGTGGAGCGTTTCAATAAAAGATTTGATATTAAATAAAGGCGTCCTCAATTCGTGAGAGACATTGCTAATAAAATTACTCTTCGCCTCATTAAGCTCTACTTCACGGGTAATATCCTGCACCGTCAAGGCAATGCCCTTAATGCTCTCACGGTGGTGGTCAAGCACTCTGGTGAGCAGGATACGCACCGTGCGGGGTGCGGGTTCAGTTAAACTAATCCGAAATTCGCTTTCACCTTCTTGCTCTGAAGTTTCGCCTACGGCAATTTGATATAAGGGTCGTGTTAGTTCCATTGTCACCGAGGCTGGCAGATGATGCAGCACATTTTCACCAATTAGATCGGTGCCCTCCCAGCCAAAAAGGCGTCTAGCGGTTGGGTTAACCAAAACTACCAGAAAATTGGTATCAATCAGCACAGCACCATCGGCAATTGTGGAGACTAAGGTTTCTAATTTGGCTTTTTCTGAGGTCAACTCCTCAATATTTTGCTCTTCATAGCGCTCCAAGCGCTCTGCCATTTCATTAAAGCTATAGATTAATTCTCCTAATTCGCCACCCAAAGGCAGATCAATACGCTGTTTAAAGTTACCTGTGGCGATATTTTTGACACCTTTGAGTAATTCCTGAATGGGTTTAGTAATCATCAGAGCATTAAATACCGCCCCTAAAATTACCATTACCCAAATCGAGATAAAAACCGCGATCGTCACATCCCGTGTCAAATTTGAGGAAGCAACAACGGTGGGATTAGGATTAATGCCAATTGATAATACTCCCAAATACTTACCATCGTGCATCAGGGGTACAAAAACATCCGTGACTTCCCCTTCCGGCATCATGTGCTGCCGCACCATCGGCAACTCAGTATTTTTGGCGTAGTCTTCTGGTAGGGTGATCTGACGCTTAATAGTCAGAGAGTTCTGTACCTCAGACTCGGAAAAAGGAATCCCAAAAAAGATTTGACCATCTTCGTCAGCGTAGATCATATAACGAACGCTGGAAGTGCTGCTATAGAAGCGGTTAGAAAAACGCGCTACTTCTGTTAGGTTATTTTCGGCAATTTGGGGAGCCACATTAGCGGCAAGCAACAAACCCAAATCGCGACCAAAGCGGGTGTCATTGATTCTAGCGTCCTGTTGGATTGTGTTCACCGCCCAGAAGGTTAAGCCACTCATGATTAAGGAGACGGCTAAGGTTGCCGCCGCCATGAGCCGGGTTTGGAGTGTAAACTCCGACCACCAATGTGCAATAACTTCTCGTATGGTTTTAAACAAGGGGCAGTAGGGCGTGCGAATGTCAACAGGGACTAGGCTATTGGGTTGAAGAAGGATGTGTCAGTTAAGTTAATCAGGCTTTTATGATAAAGCCTTTCTCTATTTTGACACTCTTGGAGACTAAAGCTTGAGAGATTAGTTAGTTCACTCTGCTTTGTGCCTAAAGTTTAGCTTTTATGTCCTTCTCTTCTATTTAATATATACGTTCTCTTGATTCTGGTTTGGTCGCGACAGCCCCAAGAGAACTTAAAAAGAGTGATCAGGCAGTGTCAAGAACTCGATATCCAATGTCTGGTCGATAGTACATCCCTTCAAACTGGATACAATCGATCGCAGCATAAGCTTTGGCGATCGCTTCGGCAAAGTTCTCACCGGTTGCTGTCACATTCAACACGCGCCCTCCATTACTAACAAGCTGTTGCTGCTTAAGCTGAGCACCTGCACAAAAAACCGTTGCTCCCATTTCCTCAGCTTGCTCAATACCCATAATTACCTGCCCTTTTTGGTAAGCATCTGGATAACCTTGAGCTGATGCCACCACACAAACTGAAACTCCTGGTTTCCAGACAATTTCTGGCAGTTGTTCAAGTCGCTGTTGAGTACAGGCTAACAGCAATTCTTCCAAGGGAGTTTCCAGCAAAGCTAAAATCGCTTGAGCTTCGGGGTCACCAAAGCGACAATTAAATTCCAAAACCGTCGGATTACCTTCGGGAGTAATCATTAAACCAGCATAAAGAATACCTCGATAATCAATACCTTTTTGTCGTAAAGCCTCAACCGTTGGCTGCAGAATTTCTTGTTGTATACGTTCCATCAAAGCTGGAGTTACCAGAGGTGCTGGGGCATAAGCACCCATACCACCTGTATTTTCCCCCGTATCCCCAGACCCAATCCGCTTATGGTCTTGTGCGGGTAATAAAGGACGAATGCTGATGCCGTCAGTTAGTGCCAAAATGGAAACTTCTTGACCAGTCACACATTCCTCAATTAGCACGGTAGTCGAACCCTGCTGCAATTTTTCAACTGCCGTTTTTGCCTCTAAGAGCGTTTGAGCCACCGTCACGCCTTTACCTGCTGCCAATCCGTCGGCTTTTACCACAATGGGGATAGGCGCTGTTTGCAGATAATCTAAAGCTGTGGCGGTATCTGTAAATACCTCAAAACGCGGTGTGGGAATACCCGCCGACTGCATCAACGTTTTTGCCCAATACTTACTAGACTCAATTTGGGAACCTTCCTTTGTTGGTCCAAAAACCGTCAAACCTTCACGTTGCAGATAGTCTGTAATGCCCAAAGCCAGTGGCAATTCAGGTCCTACCACTACCAAAGAAACATTCTGCACCAAAGCAAAGCGAGCCATTCCTTCAAAATCATCAATTCGTAAGGGCAGATTTTGGCAGCCTTTGGTGGTTGCTGTGCCACCGTTACCAGGAATACAAATAATCTGCTTAATTCGCTCGCTTTGCAGCAATTTCCAAGCCAGGGCGTGTTCGCGTCCTCCATTGCCAACTACCAAAACCTTCACGTTAGCCTCGCGCTCCAGAAGAATTGAACTTTTCGATATATCACTGCGCCAAATTCTCGTTGAGAGGATAGTTGTCTGCAGCGCTTTCTCAGTTTCACTTAAATTGACGCTTGCAGAACACCCAACTCAAAATCCGATTCTGAGTTAAGTAAATGTTCTACATTATGCCATTTGATTGAGAAAGCGTTAGTATCTGCTGCCAAAATTGCCTTAGAAAATCCGGTTACAATCAAGTCTCACGCATCTTAGCAAGAACTCTGCCCCTGGGCGTCAATTCTGGTCGAAAAGCCGCAAAGTCTTGACTAAATTCTAGGAAATAGCTACTTTTTGCTGCTGATAAAGTTCTTTAAACAGGCGCTGTTGTTGGTTGTGATCGACAATTGGCGCCGGATAACCGCAGCGATGACGCTCTAATTCGGGAATTTTGCCACTAATTAAATATTCTGTATCCACCGTTCGCAATTCTGGCAGCCATTCTCGGATATATTGTGCTTCTGGGTCGAATTTTTTGGCTTGACTGGCTGGGTTAAAAATGCGTAATGGTTTGGGATCCATGCCACTAGAAGCACTCCACTGCCAACCGCCATTATTGGCACTTAAGTCGCCATCATAAAGCTTTTGCATAAAGTATTGTTCACCCAACTGAGGACTAACTAGCAAGTCTTTGGTTAAAAAACTGGCTACAATCATGCGGCAACGGTTGTGCATCCAGCCAATTTGATTCATCTGGCGCATGGCAGCATCAACAATAGGATATCCTGTTTTGCCTTCACACCAAGCTTGGAAGTGTTCTGGGTTATTAGTGTAAGGAAAGTTTTTTAAGGGTTCCCGATAAGCGCCTTCGGCTAGGCTGGGGAAATTGTACATGGCGTGTTGATAAAATTCCCGCCAAGCTAATTCTTTTTGCCAGGTTCTAATATTGGCTTGGGTTTCATCGCTGCGGCTATTTTCTAGGGCTGTAAGGGTTGCCGCCCAAACTGTACGCACTCCAATGACGCCAAATTTCAAAGCGGCACTAAGTTTAGATGTACCATCAACGCTGGGATAATTACGTTGTTCTTGGTATTCGTTTATAGCGGATGAGCAGAATTCTGCTAATTTTGCTTGTGCTGCGGCTTCTCCTGGCTCTAAAAGTAGATCATTATCCCAGATAAAGCCTAAGTCTTGGGCGGTTGGCAGGGGAATTGCGCCTTGTTGTTGGGCGGTTGCTTGTTCTTGTGGTGTTAGTCCTACGGCATCTGTCAGGGCGTCTACGGGCTGTGCTTTGGCTTTGCTGTTCCAGTTCCGCCAAAAGGGTGTATAGACGGTGTAGGGGGCGTTTGAGCCTGAGTAGATGGCTTCTGGGGGGTGCAGGAGTTGGTCCCAGTGGTTTTGGACGGTGATGCCTTTGTCTTTGAGGGCAGTTAGGACGAGGCGATCGCGTTTTCTAGCATAAGGCTCAACATCCCAATTCCAATACACTGCCTTGGCGTTGAGGGCACTTGCTAGGGCGGGGATGGCTTGGGTTGGATCAGCTTTAATAATCAATAACTGGCTGCCTGCTTGGGCGTAGCGCTCAATTAGTGACTGTAAACTGCCAATCATGTAGCTAACTCGTGCCGGGGCTACGTCGTCTCGTTCTAAAATTAGCGGGTCGAGGCAGAAAATTCCTACCACTTTTTGGCTATTTTGTCTAGCGGCGGCTAGTCCAAGGTTATCGTTAATGCGTAAGTCGCGACGATGCCAGAATAGAATTAAATCGGACATTCACTTCTTTGAGGCTGGGGAAAATAAACTAGTTCTGTCAGCATAAAGGCGACGGGCTAGCTGCGGTATCTTTCCCTTGAAAGGTTTTGCTAGATATCTTAGGCTAATTTGAGGAAGGGACGGGCGAGGAAAAAGCTGGAAATTGATTTAGCATCAATGGGTTCACCGTCAAGAATAGCTTCTTCTAATTCTTTGGGAGTCATTAAGACATTTTCCATGTCTTCGTCGTCATCTTGCTTGGGGGGTGATTTGAGTTTTTCTAAATCTTGGGCGAGAAAGGCATAGATTAATTCATCAGAGTAACCCGGAGCAAGGGCAAATTCACCTAATTTTTGCCAAGTTTTGGCACTATAACCAATTTCTTCTTCAATTTCACGTTTAATGGTTTCTTCTGGATCTTCGTAAGTTTCGACTGTACCAGCAGGAAATTCCAAAAGACGACTTTGAACAGCAAAGCGATATTGTCGTACCAAGACTAATTTACCATCGGGGGTGATGGGGACAGCCAGGGCACCGCCTGGGTGACGAATGCATTCCCACTCACCAACTGATTTGTTGGGGAGACGCAGGTTACTGACTTCAAAATTAAATTTGCGCCCTTGGTAAACGAGGCGTTGTTTGAGTAGTTGTGGGGGTTCGCGACCTGTTGCCATTGGTAATATTAGAAAGCTATAGGATTTGATTCAAGAAACTGTTAAAGTTTCTGGACTCCAGAACAGTCTACCGTTTGTACAAGTTGTGCGATCGCTTTTCCGGATACTGGTTCTTGCCAATTTGGGGCAATTTCTGCCAGCGGCACTAAGACAAAGGCTCTTTCAATCATGCGAGGATGAGGAATCTGGAGCTTTGGGCTTTCTAAAATTAAATCATCAAACAGCAATATATCTAAATCTATTGTTCTCGGTCCATTTGGTTCTTTCCTGATGCGACCAAAATGAGCTTCAATTATCAATAAGATTTCTAACAATTCTTGAGGATTAAGGCTAGTTTCTAGTATTGCACAGCCGTTAATATAGTCTGGTTGTGGTGGTCCGACGGGTGCAGTTTGATACCAACTAGAAACTTTTTGTAGATTAATGTTGCAATTTGTGACAAGAATATTTAAGGCTGAGGACAATATTGCTTTAGAGTCGCCCAAGTTACTGCCAAGAGCGATCGCAACTGGTATATTTCTTTCTAAAGTATTTTTTTGAAGGGAAACTAGCAAATTTTCATTCATACATATTGAGGCAGATGACGAAGCAGTTTTTAAAGGCTAGATAATCATGACACCTAGCTTTTAAAATGTCATTATTGCCAAAGATCAACTCTCAAAAAAGAGCAAATCTCCTTGATAATTGCTGCGTCGTCATCTCAAGGCATTTAGAAAAACGCCTTAGTTTAAGCCCTATTGAAGTATTCAAGATCTTTGTTAACTTTTTGCTCCCAAAACTTGTTGCTTGAGAGATTTGATTTCCTTTGATAACTCTTGACGGTTGCTAGCGCGTAATAAGTAACGGTAAGCAAACCAAGCAGTATAACCAAAACCAATCAACTGAAAAGTTGGCGCTACTAAAGGAATATCATTAACTGCATCTAGGATAGCTAGTGTCAATTTTACAGCAATCAATGAGCCAAAAATTAAACCTAAAACTCCCAGAAGATTCTTGTTTTCAGCAAAGAAGCGACCAATATAATTTGGCAGATTTTGTAAGAATTCAGCAACTTTTTCGCCATATTTCTGCCATTCAAGAGTCGTTGATGAAATTTCGTTAGTAGTTGATGAAAATTCGCTAGAAATATCTTGCGGAGGTAAGAGTTTGGTTTCGCTATCATCAACCATTACTTCTGCCTCTTCTATTTGTCGTTCGCGGGTTTCTGGTTCTTCGGTGTAGTTGCTAACAATTTCAGGATTCATATCGGTTGTTGTTAAAGACGACTTTTAATCTTGCTGTTGAGTTGTGCCGTAACTTAGCTATAGAAAACTAACCTTTTACGGTTCGACTTTCACCGTACTTTTAAGGAGCTATTCCATACTTGAGACATCAGCGACAGCAAAACCTATAAGTTTTAGTTTCAAGCGTTTGTCGTCAAAATTCATGCATCTAAAGACTTACTTTTTGGGCATCTCAAGTTATAGACTAGACCGCAGAAGCTGAAAATATCTCTAGTTAGTTCTTCAAGGGACGAAGTAGCTTGTCCTAAGTTTTGGAAATTTGGGTATGTAAAATTGCTATAATTTTCTCTCTTCAGGCTATTGGCACATCAAGCTAATATTACAGCCTTTAGCAAACCCAATTAAACTTAAATTTAAGACAACTTCTGCAAGTAAGTTTATGAAAGTAGAAAAAATCCTTAGTGTTTGGCTTACTGCACCTGTAGCTTCTGCTTATTCATTAATGTTTAGCCCTGATGGAAAAAACTTAGTCAGTGGTGGCACATTTAGGACAATTATCGTTTGGGATTTTGAACAAGCATTACAAAAATATCTATTTAGAGGTCATTCAGATTGGGTTTATGCAGTTGCCATTAGTCCTGATAATCAAGTAATTGTTAGTGGTAGTTTGGATAAAACTATTAAAACCTGGAATCTCAATACTGGTAAGGAAATTCATACTTTAAAAGGACATTTAGACACAGTTTGTACAATCGCCATTAGTCTTGATAATAAAACAATTATTAGTGGAAGTAAAGACTGCACAATTAAAATGTGGGACTTGCTAAGTGGCAAGGAAATTGGTAATTTTAATAATTACCCAGATTGGATTTATGCTGTTGCAGTTAGCCCCGATAATAAAACAATTGTTAGTGGCTGTGCTGATGGGATAATTTATCTAAATAAAACGGCTAAACTTTTGGGACATTCCGGCAGTGTAACTACTGTGGCAATTAGCCCAGACGGAGAAAAAATAGCGAGTGGTAGTATTGATGGAACTATTAAAGTTTGGGATCTAAATACAACTCAAGAATTAAGAACATTAAAAGGTCATTTAGGTGGTGTAAATTGTCTTACTATTAGCCCAGACGGTAAGACAATTATTAGTGGAGGTAATGATAAAATCGTCAAGGTTTGGGATTTAGATACTGGTAAAAATCTTCGCGATTTTGAAGGTCATCTAGAAACAATTTTATCAGTAGCGATTAGTCCGAATGGTAAGTTTATCGCTAGTGGTAGCCGCAATGAGGTTATTAAAATTTGGGTATGGAATTAGTATTTATTTAAGTTCACCTTGTATTTTATGCAATATTTCTTGAATTGCTACTACAATTATTTCTGGCTCGTCTACCCAAACGAAGTGACTGCTTTTTATTGCTGGTAGTTGATGAGAATTAGTTGAGAGTTTTAGCAACTTATCATGCATTTTATCGCGCAATTTATCGGCAGCTTTAACTGGCATATAAAAATTTAAAAACGAGCGATGAAAAAAGGTGCTAGATTTGATACTAACTATAGGTAGATTTCCCAAGCTACCAGTTTGATGAACTTGATTTGCACTTCGATCTAAGTTCCACATCTCCCGCCACATGGTGATCCAGTGTTTAGGACGATAAAAAGAACGTTTGACTATGTTTAGAGTTTCTTGAGGAAATTGGCGCAATTCTTTTTTGATTAATTCAAATATTCCTATTAGCCCCAAAAGCCGAATAATGCCTAAAGCAGATCCTAATACTGACATGGCAAAGCCAGACATAAAAAATAGTCTTAACATCCATAAAGTAACAGACATTTTGGACATTGCCACTTCATGTAAGCCATCTGTTAAAACAATTCCTACGACTTTTTCAGGAAACTGATTAGCATAAAGCCTGACATTATAACTACCAAATGAATTTCCTACTAAAATATAAGGTGGTTCAATTTTTCCCAAGCTAAGAAGTGTATTTAATTCCTGCACAATTTGTTGACTACAACGAGGTTTTGGGCTTTGATGACTCCAACCATAACCCGCTCGATCATAAATACATACTTTGGTAATTTTAGCAATTTCTTCAATTAAAAAGTAACCATCAATTCCACCAAGACTATGGTCAATTACAACGGTTATTGTTCCTTCTCCTCGTGTATATAAATGTAGTTTGTAGCCACCGATATCAATTAAACTTCCAGGAGGTTTCTGATTAAAACTTTCCCATAAAGTCGCAATAAGATGATAACTTGTTGTTGCTAGAATGATGAATAAGCCAATATAATCAGGCATAAAAGAGATTTGACTCTGATTTTGTCGGATCTGTTAGCGATAGCATAGCCTATCATTCTTAATAATGCCTTATGCTTACTCTCTCAAGTCATCAGACAAGTATCAATAATCAAAAAAACCACACTATTAATTAAACCTCAATAATTTTTCTCTTAATCCCAACTGTGGGGTAAATAATTTTGATAAGATAATATCGTTATGCCTGGTCTGATCAATTTAATTAAATGAGTTGCGAAAATGAATTGCATCAAGTCTTAAGTATCTTATAAAAATTCGCTCAAATCATTAATTAATAAACAATGTCTCAGCGCCCAATTTATCTAGATAACCAAGCCACAACACCCTTAGATAAACGAATTTTAGCGGCAATGCTGCCCTATTTTACCGAACATTTTGGCAATCCTTCTAGTATTAGTCATGTCTACGGTTGGGAAGCAGAAGCGGCAGTTAAACAAGCAAGACAAACCTTAGCTGATGCTATCAACGCTACACCAGAAGAAATTGTTTTTACAAGCGGTGCAACGGAGGCAAATAATTTAGCAATTAAAGGAGTTGCTGAAGCTTATTTCAGCAAAGGGCGTCATCTTATTACTTTACAAACTGAACACAATGCTGTTCTCGACCCTTGTGAATATTTACAAACATTGGGATTTGAAGTAACCTATCTTTCAGTTAAGCCGGATGGGTTGATTGATTTAGCCCAATTAGAGCAAGTAATACGACCTGATACAATTTTAGTCTCAGTGATGGCGGCGAATAACGAAATAGGTGTAATACAGCCCTTGGCAGAAATTGGGGCAATATGTCGCCAACATCAAGTATTTTTTCACACAGACGCCGCTCAAGCGATCGCCAAAATTCCCTTAGATGTGGAAGCGATGAACATAGATTTAATGTCCCTAACTGCTCATAAAGTCTATGGACCCAAAGGCATAGGAGCATTATACGTCCGTCGTCGTCATCCCAGAGTCCAACTTTGTGCCCAACTTCACGGCGGGGGGCACGAGCGAGGAATGCGATCGGGTACACTTTATACACCACAAATTGTCGGATTGGCATCTGCAGTAGCCCTAGGGCTAGAAGAACAGCAAAATGAGTCGAAGCGCCTAAATGAGTTGCGGCAGCGTCTCTGGCAGCCCTTGAGTCAAATAGAAGGCATTCATCTGAACGGACACCCTACTCAAAGATTGCCGGGAAATCTTAACATTAGTGTAGAAGGTGTGGATGGAGCGGCGCTGTTACTGGCATTACAGCCCGTTGTTGCCGTTTCTTCTGGTGCTGCTTGCTCATCTGTGAAAACTGCCCCATCTCATGTCTTAATGGCATTAGGGCATTCTGAACAATTAGCTTATGCTTCAATTCGCTTTGGCATAGGTAGGTGTAATACAGCCGCAGAAATTGATAAGGTAGTACAGCATCTGCTGGAAACAATTCAATCACTCCGACTAGTTCAACCAGTTAGAGCTAAGAGTAGCTCAAATGCATTAAAGTAGAGGGGTGAAGAGCTATCTTAGTATCCTTGGAACGAGGCAGCGCAACTACCAAATCAAAATTTGAGTAGCATCTGAAGAGCAGCGCGATATAATACAGCATTATAGGAACAGTTGCGGATAAAAGTTCACTGGGGTAAACCCCCGTGAAAATTAGCACCATATATGTGCTATACGCACCTGATTCACTCTTCTAGACTTTCTACTCACTCGTTACGAAATCCGATGCTTACCCTTTGTGGAAGAGAGTAGCATTGGCTACCCATTAAATTGGGGAAGGGTAACACCAGGGAAGTGGCAGTTGCATTCAGTCATTAGCTTTGGTAATTGCCAACTCCGCTCTTATAGTTCTCTTTTTTTAAGTGAAGCTAGATTCTTTGTATACACAGTTATCTTGGGGAGCCTCATCGAGAGAGACATATCGACTCGATGCCTAAGTTATGCTGCAAATTTTTGAGGAAATTGAATGCCAAAGCAAATTATTATTGCGGAGCAGCATCGGCTTGCTGCCGTTTTTTGGGAAGATCAAATTCAAGAATTGGTTGTTGCCACGGGTAGTCATCAAGTTAGTGACATTTATCTCGGCATTGTCGAAAATGTCTTACCAGGGATAGATGCAGCCTTTGTTAATATTGGCGACGCCGAACGCAATGGTTTTATTCACGTGACTGATTTGGGTCCGCTGCGTCTAAAACGTAGTGCTGGGGCAATTACTGAGCTATTGTCACCCCAACAAAAAGTCTTAGTCCAAGTGATGAAAGAGCCAACAGGCAACAAAGGACCGAGGCTGACTGGCAATATCAGTTTACCGGGTCGTTATTTGGTGCTGATGCCTTATGGGCGGGGCGTAAATTTGTCTCGGCGCATCAAAAATGAGAGTGAGCGAAATCGCCTCAGAGCCTTGGCTGTACTGCTTAAGCCTGCTGGAATGGGTTTGCTCGTAAGAACCGAAGCTGAAGGACGAGCCGAAGAAGCAATTATTGAAGATTTGGAAGTACTGCAAAAGCAGTGGGAAGCCGTTCAACAAGAAGCTAATTCGACCAGGGCGCCAGCATTACTAAACCGGGATGATGATTTTATCCAGCGGGTGCTGCGAGATATGTACACGGCGGATGTGAATCGCATTGTGGTAGATTCCCATACCGGGGTAAAACGTGTCAAGCAGCAATTGGTGAGTTGGAGTGGTGGTAGATCGCCAGAAGGGGTATTAATTGATCATCATCGCGATCGCATCAACATCCTTGACTATTTCCGAGTCAATGCCGCCATTCGAGAAGCACTCAAACCGAGAGTCGATTTGCCTTCCGGTGGTTACATTATTATTGAGCCGACCGAAGCACTAACGGTGATCGATGTCAACTCTGGTTCCTTTACGCGATCAGCAACCGCACGAGAAACCGTACTCTGGACAAACTGCGAAGCCGCTACCGAAATCGCCCGTCAATTACGCCTACGCAATCTGGCTGGTGTAATCATCGTTGACTTTATCGACATGGACGCCAGACGCGACCAGTTGCAAGTCTTAGAACACTTTAACAAAGCCTTAAAAGGCGACAAAGCCCGACCTCAAATCGCCCAATTGTCAGAACTCGGCTTAGTTGAACTGACACGTAAGCGCCAAGGTCAAAACATCTACGAATTATTTGGTCAAATCTGCCCAAGTTGTGGCGGGTTAGGGCATCTGGTACGTCTGCCTGGTGAATCAGATCGTCATGTCAAAGAACTCGCCGAGCCAACCGTTGTACCCGTAGCATTGAGTACAACCAGAACACAAGAGCTGCCGGAATCCTTAGATTTCAATGGCTTCGACGAGGCAGAAGACATCGACTATGTAAATCATCCCAGTTATCAGGAACGTGGAGGACTCAAAAACAACCGCCGCCGTCGCAGCAGCACGAGGCTGAATGATCCTACTGCCGCCCGTGAGGAAACGCCCAAGGTAGGAACTCAACGCCCCATACCTGTACTGCAACTGAAATCAGAATCTTCAGAAGCAGATAGCGAGAACCCTAACGGGATGCTTCGCGACCGCGAAACCACGGTAGCGCCCAATAGTATCCAGGCAACTCCCGCCAAGCGCATTCTTGACCTCACAGAAGACCTCCCAGGAGCAGGGCGTTTGGGAGCAGAACCCGCAGAGCGAGTCGGAAAACCCCAACTAATCAAGGTTTCTCGCGAAATAGAACCACCCGAAGTCGTCACTGTCGAGATGACCCCAGAAGAACAACAAGTCTATGCTTTTATGGGGATTTCTCCTTTAGTGCGGTTGGAGCGAGAAGTCAAAAATCCCAAATCAGTGATTTTATCTGTGGTACTTCCGGGAGAAGAACCTAACCAAACCGATTATCAGCCAGTAGATGAGTCTTCTGACGATTTGGCATTTGATCAAGATCAAGAATTCGACGACGACGACGACGACGACGTTGCTGATATTTCGCCAAAAGAACCAGTAAATTGGTTGAGCGATTTTGAGAGCGAGTCATTACCCGATGAACCTATATTAAAACCAACATTGTTGGCAAGAGATTTCGGCAATGCTGAAGCACCCAAAAAAGCCAGAGAAACCATAGAAAATGTTGAGGAGAACAATACCGGTGTGATCCGCCGCAGGCGCCGTCGGTCTTCGGCATTAGAAAATGAGGATTCCGCTGAGTAGTCGGGGTAAATACTTGTGCAAATGTCATTAGTTCTACCCCTACCATAATGGTCGATTAAATTGTTCTTCTTTGTGATGGAGCCAAGAGTATGCCCGTAAAGGGAAAAAATGACATCTCTGGTGGTGTCATATCCCAATTATGCTGGCAATCTAATGTTTGTGATTTGCCAGATAAATCTGGCACTGAACGATTGGTTGCGGGTGTAGATGAAGTTGGGCGGGGTGCGTTATTTGGTCCGGTGGTAGCGGCAGCAGTGATTTTACCAACATCTATTCTGCCGCAACTGGCTCTAGCTGGTGTGAAAGACAGCAAGCAGTTGTCGAAAGGGCGGCGTTTCAAACTTGCTCACTTAATCCAACAATCAGCTCTAGATTGGCGGATTGGTTTTGCGACTAGCGCCGAAATTGATCAAATCAATATTTTACAAGCGTCTCTTTTGGCGATGAAACGGGCTGTTCTTAAGTTGAAGGTTCAGCCTGAGCTGTGTTTGGTGGATGGCAGACAACGGCTACCTGAGTTGCCGATGCCACAAAAAACGATGATTAAGGGAGATCAGCGATCGCTAGAAATTGCAGCGGCGAGTGTTGTTGCTAAGGTCTGGCGAGACGATTTATTGATGCGTTTGGCACTCAAGTACCCTAATTATGATTTACACAGCAATAAGGGCTATGGAACCTTGCGGCATCGATTGGCGCTGCAGCAATATGGTCCGTCTCCTTTACATCGCCTCTCTTTTAGTCCTTGTCTTGAGGCAACTAATTGTTGAAATAACCCACGAGAGGCTAGCTCTGACAAAGTTTCTTAAATCGTGGGATGATCCGCAGGTGCTAGTTGCGCCGTTGTTTTGGGAATATGTTGGTGTGTATCATCGCTTGCCCATTGACGATAATCTAGCAACAGTTGGTGCATCAATTTCTGCTTAATTCTGACTAAAACGCTTTTGAGCAAACCATTACCAGTTGTTTCCAAAATTGGCTTGGGTGTTAGGGAAAAAGGTAATGGTATATCAACGTTAACTTCTAAATCAGCTCGACCTTTGAGTTGTGTAATGCCCTGATTTTGACAAACGTAAAGTTTCCCTTTTAAGTTCAGGGCAAAGCGCTGATTTATGTAGTCTAGTCCGCGAATTTCGCAGCCACAAGAAGTGAGGTGAACTGTACCATCTGAGTCTGCCCACACTTTGAGGTCTACAGTTGGCTGAAATCTCAAGGACATAAAGTCTAGAGGGCGCATGGTTAGGCGATAGCGATCATAACCGAGTTGAATGATGCGATTGTGGTCTGCGATCGCATTTACCAAGCGTTGAGGCTGACGCAAATAGTGCTGAATGGGAATTGGTTGTTCGGGAACTGTAAGTTCCACAGACTGGGATGCAACAAACTGGCTATTCATAATGAGTGACAGTAAAATTTATACTGCTTAATTAGTTAACTTTACAATTTTTTAATGATTGCTGCTATCTTTTGCTTTTTTTTGTGATCTATGGTTGTCTATATGAGACACTACAAACAACTTAACTGTTCTCTAAGCATATAAATTAGTCCACCCAAACCACCTCTCCCTAAAGAAGAAAGCTTGCATCAACTTAAATTTGACTTTCCAAGCTGATTTTTAGTGAGCTAGGGATGCTTAAGGTGTATTCTTTTGAAAAGATGTTGGCGGAGGTTAAGGAAAGCTCTATGTCCATTGCCATTGCCTATCTCGGACCACCTGGAACTTACGCAGAAGCTGCTAGCTTGGGTTATGTAAATCAGCTCAAAAAAGACACAGATAGTGAATCGCTTTTATGTCCTTATCCCAGCATTGCTCAAACTTTGCAGGCGATAGCAAAAGGGCAAGCAGATTTAGCTGTTGTGCCGGTGGAGAATTCCATTGAAGGCAGTGTAACGACGACGCTGGATACGTTGTGGCAGTTGGATACACTGCAAATTCAGCAAGCTTTGGTCTTAAGAATTAAACACGCTGTCTTGTCACGGGCATCAAGTCTGGAAGCGATTCAAACAGTATATTCCCATCCGCAAGCTTTGGCGCAGTGCCAGGGGTGGCTAGAAAAGTTTCTGCCTAGGGCGCAACTAATATCAACTAACTCAACTACGGAAGGGTTACAGTATTTGGATCAAAATCATGGCTCAAGCGTGATTACTTCTGAGCGAGCTGCCCAGCTTCATAATTTACCTGTCCTTGCTGCGGAGATTAATGATTACCCGGACAACTATACTCGTTTCTGGGTCTTGGGTAAGCAGCTTTCTCGTGGTGGTAGTCACACTTCGTTGGCGTTTAGCACTCCTGCTAATGTGCCTGGTGCTTTGGTGAAACCACTGGAGGTGTTTGCCAGTCGTGGAATTAATTTAAGTCGTATTGAATCTCGTCCAACTAAGCGATCGCTCGGTGAGTATCTGTTTTTTATTGATTTTGAAGCTGATTCTACTCAGGAAGTTGTCAAGTCGGCACTTTTGGAGTTGGCAACTCATACAGAAATTCTCAAAATTTTTGGCAGCTATGGTGTTTTAGCGGTTGATGCACCGAGTCTAACTAATGGATAAGAAGCTAAGGCATTTTTTACCCTAAAAAATCAACCTTGAGCCGTCTTTATTAAAACGACTCAAGGGTAATTGTTAAGATACTCAACGCGCTCTTGACTTTTATTTAATTAAATGCATCTTTAAGGACTGTACGTGCTGCTAGATGATTGCGGGTAGAGGTGAGAATTTCTGATTCACGCTCCAAACGCTTGGAGGTATCTTGCATTTCTAAGAGTGCTTGCTGCTCCGAAGCAACACCATAGAGATTGCTAGCAACCCAGTAAGAAAGCTCAACTGGTAAATCTGGCAAATCTTCTGGCAGCTCGATTTTCTGCTCTGTTAATTTGGCAGAGAGATGGACAACATCTCGCAATAGTTGCTCAACTTCTGTCGCCTGTGTTTTTAAGTCTTTTTCGGGTGGTTGGTCTTCGATCCATTCCACCAAACCAACACGATAGGGTTTTTCGCGGACATATTCTAAGACACGAAATCTTTGTTGTCCGAGGGTTAAGACTTTCATACGGTCATCCGGCAGGCGCTGAAAATGGATAATTTCAGCACAACAGCCAACGGCGGCGGGTTGCCCTTGAACCGGGTCCCACATTAATACCCCGAATCTGCGATCGCTTTCCAAAATCGTGTTCATCATGATTCGGTAGCGAAATTCAAAAATATGTAAGGGGAGAGGACGCCCTGGAAAGAGAACCACTTCCGGCAGTGGAAACAAGGGGATTTCTCTAACAGCTATTGAGGAAGAGGATGCCATCGTGCCTTAGTTGAAAAGGGAAACTGCGCTTCTTTACTTACTTTAACGGATGTTTTGGGTCATTGGTCATTAGTTCGTACTCAATGACCCTTAAGTAATGGTTAAAGCTTAACTTCGATATCAACACCTGCGGGCAAATCTAACTTCATCAAAGCGTCGATGGTTTTAGAAGTTGGCTGATAAATATCGATAATGCGGCGATGTGTACGGGTTTCAAAGTGTTCCCGTGAATCTTTGTCTACGTGAGGCGATCGCAATAGACAATAAATTCGACGCCTTGTTGGTAGAGGAATCGGACCTATTGCTGTGGCATTTGTGCGGTTGGCGGTATCAACAATCTTCTCGCAAGATGTGTCAAGTAAACGCCGATCAAAGGCTTTCAAGCGAATGCGAATTTTTTGTTGCTGAATCGTTGCCATTTTTCAGTTGTCCAGGTTCTGTAATA
Source organism: Coleofasciculaceae cyanobacterium (assembly GCA_049671305.1). Taxonomy (GTDB): domain Bacteria; phylum Cyanobacteriota; class Cyanobacteriia; order Cyanobacteriales; family Coleofasciculaceae; genus CADCTM01. The sequence goes on along the minus strand of JBATUR010000097.1, from coordinate 86,047 downwards.
AGGGACTGATTTTACGAAGAGAGGTGATTGTCGTCTCTTGCGTTTTAATTAAAACAAAAATGGAAGATAGTACTTCCCGAAATGTTGAAGGAGCGAAGCAACAATTCAACGAAAATGCTGATGTCGTTTTATCTCCAGATCAATCAGGAGCAGAAAAGCCTTGCCTCTCTGCTCCTGGTTAAGCTAGAACAGCGCTATTTCAAGATTTTTGAAACAACACCTGCACCAATGGTGCGACCGCCTTCACGGATTGCGAAACGCATTCCTTGTTCAATAGCAATGGCGTTAATTAACTCCACCGTCATTTTGATGCGATCGCCTGGCATAACCATCTCAACCGTACTACCATCATCTGCGGTAAAGGCATTGATTGTACCAGTTACATCCGTGGTGCGGACATAAAATTGAGGGCGGTATCCAGAGAAGAAAGGAGTATGACGACCACCTTCTTCTTTTTTCAGGATGTATACCTCAGACTCAAACTGAGTGTGAGGGGTAATTGAGCCTGGTTTGGCGATTACCATACCGCGCTCGATATCATCCTTTTGGATACCCCGCAGTAAGATTCCGGCGTTATCTCCAGCCAGACCTTCTTCGAGCTGCTTCTTAAACATCTCGATACCGGTGACGGTTGTACTGCGAGTATTTCTCAATCCCACCAATTCAACAGTGTCACCAATTTTGACCTTACCGCGCTCAATCCGACCCGTGGCAACTGTACCACGACCTGTGATTGTGAAGACATCTTCAACTGCCATCAGGAAGGGCTTGTCTATAGCACGCTCTGGGGTTGGGATGTAAGAGTCTACAGCCTCCATCAAATCGTAGATTTTATCAATCCACTGATTTTCACCTTTAGTGGCTTTAGGATTGCTGGACATGGTTTCTACAGCTTGTAGAGCTGAACCAGCCACAATGGGGATATTATCTCCATCAAATTCATAACTGCTGAGGAGTTCGCGGACTTCTAATTCCACGAGTTCCAGCAATTCTTCGTCGTCCACCATGTCTTGCTTGTTCAAGAAGACAACCAAGTTAGGTACACCGACTTGTTTGGCTAACAAGATATGCTCCCGTGTTTGGGGCATTGGACCGTCAGCCGCTGATACCACAAGGATTGCTCCGTCCATTTGAGCAGCACCGGTGATCATGTTTTTCACATAGTCAGCGTGCCCTGGACAATCAACGTGAGCATAGTGCCGCCCGATAGTCTCATACTCAACGTGAGCGGTGTTGATGGTAATCCCCCGTGCCTTTTCCTCTGGTGCAGCATCAATGTCGGCATACTTTTTAGCTGTTGCCTGACCCATAGCTGCTAGGGTCATAGTGATTGCCGCCGTCAGGGTAGTTTTGCCGTGGTCTACGTGACCAATTGTACCGATGTTGACGTGGGGCTTATTCCGTTCAAACTTTGCGCGTGCCATGAATTACGTGTTCCTTTTCCTATTTATGCGTTCCCTTTGCTTTTGGCGATGATGGCTTCTGCCACGTTGCGTGGCACCTCATCGTACTGGCTAAACTCCATTGAGAAGATACCCCTACCCTGGGTCTTAGAGCGGATATCCGTAGCATAGCCAAACATCTCTGCTAGTGGAACTTTGGCAGTGACTTTAGCAAGACCTTGGTCAGAGCCCATGCCCTCAATTTGACCACGGCGGGAGTTGAGGTCACCCATGACATCACCAAGGAAGTCTTCAGGCACTTCAACTTCAACTTTCATCATCGGTTCTAATAGTACCGGAGATGCCTTCATTACGGCATCTTTGATTGCCATTGAGCCAGCGATTTTAAAAGCCATTTCCGAAGAGTCTACATCGTGGAATGACCCATCGACTAGAGTTGCTTTCAGGTCAATTACTGGATAGCCAGCCAAGATTCCTGATTCGCAGGCTTCTTTCATGCCCTGTTCAGCCGGAGAGATGTATTCTTTGGGAATTGAGCCGCCGACAATTTTGGAGACAAACTCAAAACCCGTGCCCACTTCTCCAGGCTCTACTTCGATGACGACGTGACCGTATTGACCTTTACCACCACTTTGGCGAATAAATTTGCCTTCAGTTTTGATGGGTTTGCGAATTGTTTCGCGATAAGCCACCTGTGGTGCGCCGACGTTAGCTTCTACTTTGAATTCTCGCAGCATCCGGTCTACCAGAATTTCTAGGTGCAACTCTCCCATGCCCGCAATTACGGTTTGGTTGGTTTCTGAATCAACACTGACTCGGAAGGTTGGGTCTTCTTCTGATAGAGATTGGAGGGCTTTGGAGAGCTTCTCCATGTCTTGCTTGGTTTTCGGCTCTACTGCGACTGAGATCACTGGTTCTGGAATAAACAGAGATTCCAAAACAATTGCGCTTCCTTCATCGCAAATGGTATCACCTGTATAGGTGTTTTTCAGTCCCACTGCTGCTCCTAAGTCACCAGCACGCAGCTCATCTACCTCAATTCTGTCGTTGGCTTTTAAGACAATCAGACGAGAAATTCGTTCTTTTTGATCTTTCGTTGAGTTGTAGATGTAGCTACCTTTCTTCAAGACTCCTGAATAAACACGCAGGAAGGTCAAACGCCCATAAGGGTCTGCCATAATCTTAAATGCCAACGCTGACAATGGCGCTTGATCATCGGCTGGACGTGAGGCAATTTCGCCATTTGGCAGTGTTCCTTGAATTGGAGGAACATCAATGGGAGCGGGTAAGTAATCAATAACCGCATCCAATAGTAACTGCACCCCTTTGTTTTTGAATGCAGAACCACACATTACGGGTACGATCGCCCCAGTAATTGTGCCTTTACGAAGGGCTGCACGAATTTCGGCTTCGGTGAGTTCTTCGCCTTCCAGGTATTTTGCGATCAAAGCTTCGTCGGTTTCGGCAACCGACTCAATCAGCTTGGCTCTATATTGTTGTGCTAGCTCTTTGACTTCTTCGGGAATCTCAGTGTCTTCAATGTCCGTGCCAAGGTCATTGTTGTACATGGTGGCTCGCATCCGCACCAAATCAACAATTCCACGTAGGTCGCTTTCGCTACCAACTGGGATTTGGATGGCTACGGCATTGCAGCGCATCCGATCGCGGATTTGATCGTACACTTTATAGAAATTTGCCCCTGTGCGGTCCATCTTATTAACAAAGACGATCCGAGGCACTTTGTAACGGTCTGCCTGCCGCCATACTGTCTCAGATTGAGGCTGAACTCCGCCCACTGAGCAGAATACAGCTATCACACCATCTAATACCCTCATCGATCTTTCAACTTCAATGGTGAAGTCTACGTGACCTGGTGTATCAATAATGTTGATTTTGTGATCTTGCCAGCTTGTGGTGATGGCTGCGGCAGTGATGGTGATCCCCCGCTCCCGCTCTTGCTCCATCCAATCTGTTACGGCGGTTCCTTCATGAACTTCGCCGATTTTGTGAACCATTCCTGAATAAAACAGGATTCGTTCTGTTGTTGTTGTTTTGCCCGCATCAATGTGGGCTGCAATCCCGATATTGCGTACTTTTTGAAGCGGGGTGGTACGTGCCACAGCTACCTCCTTGTTTCTGCCGCAAGTTTTAAGCGTTGTCTGTTTACAATTCTATACTTTCTTTAAATCTTTATGCCTTTGGGTGCATGATGCTTTCAATACGGGCTTTTGGTTCATCTCTGTAATCAATAATTTAGTATCGATAGTGAGCAAACGCCTTGTTGGCATCTGCCATACGATGAGTTTCTTCCCGCTTTTTAATAGCATTGCCGGTATCATTAGCAGCATCCATTAGCTCATTAGCTAGTCGGCTTGCCATCGTTTTACCAGCTCTGGCTCTTGAAAATCGAATCAACCAGCGCAAGGCTAAAGTCGTGCCACGGTCTGATCTAACTTCCATTGGTACTTGATAAGTTGCACCACCAACACGGCGTGCTTTTACCTCAACCAATGGTGTCACGTTCCGCACGGCTCTCTCAAATGTTTCGAGAGGATCGCCGCCTGTGCGTTCTTCTATCGTTTTCATGGCGTCGTAGATAATACGATTGGCAACTGATTTTTTGCCGTGACGCATGATCCGCCGTACCATCATACTGATCAGGCGGCTGTTGTATATGGGGTCAGGGGGAACTGGACGCTTTTTAATTACTGAGCGACGAGACATAGTAACCTTTCAAAAAAGACAAGGGCAGTAGTAAAGGCAAGTTAGCCGTCACATTCTTTTGTACCATTTGGCGTTTTATGCCTTGGGTACATTGGTCTGTTCAGGTTTAATTGCAAGAGTGGTTGACACTCTTTGGGGCAAAGGCTGTGCCTCACTAAAGTAAGCCTCCAGTATCAACTAGAGCTTACTTATTCAGCATAGCCGAAACCAACTACAATGTTGGAAAATGTTTGACAAAACTAGTCATTGCTGCTAGGGAGTAATGACTTTAAGAAGCCTTCTTTGGACGCTTTGTGCCGTACTTAGAACGCCCTTGACGGCGGTCTTTGACTCCAGCCGTGTCTAGGGTTCCTCGAATAATGTGATACCTAACTCCAGGCAAGTCCTTAACCCGACCTCCTCTAATCATCACAACCGAGTGTTCTTGTAGGTTATGACCAATACCTGGAATGTAAGCCGTCACTTCAAATCCAGAGGTAAGACGGACTCTTGCCACTTTCCGCAGCGCTGAGTTCGGTTTCTTCGGCGTTGTTGTATAGACTCTAGTACAAACACCGCGACGCTGTGGGCATTGCTTCAGCGCGGGTGATTTTGTTTTCTTTTTGGCTCTGGCTCGTTCGTCACGAATGAGCTGCTGAATTGTGGGCATGAGTTACTGCTTGAACAGCTCTATTGAGAGTTCTGACTATTGACAAATTCTAATTATATCTAAATAACGTATCAACTGTCAATTTTACTGAAGTTTTTTCAGATTGGTCACCTTTTAGCTCTCAACTCGAAAAGAGTTGCCACATCCACAGCTTTCTATAGCTTTCGGGTTATGGAAGCGAAAGCCGCCTCCCATCAAATCTTCTGAATAATCTAAAGTTAATTCCTGAATCGAGTTGAGGCTTTGTTGGTCTACAATTACTGCGATGCCGCTACAATCATAAAGGCGATCGCCCAAATTAGTCATTTCATCAAAATCAATCGTATAGTAAAGCTCTGCACAGCCGCCTGTTTTCACACCCAAGCGTAACCGTGCTGGCATTTGACGCCGCGACTGTAATCTTCTAATCTCCTCAACAGCCGCCTTACTAAAATTAATCATTTACCCTATATAAACCAGAACTAGCTCTTGTCTTAGCCTAGTTTAAATGTTTGGCGACAAACAGAGCAAATACCAAACCGCTGTCATCTTAAATTAACAACAGCGGCTAAAACTATAGCAACACTAGCTGTCTGTTGCTTCATTGGCATATTTACTTGTTATTCAGGCTTGTTACGAGCGTAATCATCTTCAAAGCGAATAATGTCATCTTCGCCCAAATATTCCCCATTCTGAACCTCAATCAAAATTAAAGGAATCACACCAGGATTTTCTAAACGATGAGTATGACCTTGAGGTACATAAGTAGACTGATTACTATGAATCACCACCTCTTTCTCGTTGCAAGTAACCTTCGCAGTGCCGCAAACCACAATCCAGTGTTCACTGCGATGATAATGCATTTGTAAGCTTAAGCGATGACCAGGCTTCACCTCAATTCGCTTGATTTTATATCCACGCCCTTCTTCAAGAACAGTAAATGAACCCCAAGGACGAAGTTCACTAGCAGCAATACCTTCTGCCATAGATGCGGAGAGAGCGAGTGCCGGAATGTGAGAAACTTCTTGTGACTGAACCATGTTTTTTCTCCTAAGAGCGGCTACAAAATTAAGTGAAACTGATTAACTTTTCTTCAAATAATAAAGATTAGATACGAGCAAATTCATCTAACCAAAATCAAACATAGCAAATTAGCCCTAGGGGTTGTCACTATTTATTGGGTCAAATTAGCAATTTACATCAACTCTTCATATTGCAAGAGTTCACTTTCCACAAAAACAGATTATTTTGGCAATTAATTAAGGAGACGCTCGAAAGATACCTAAACCATTATGAACACGGGCAACAGTAGCAGAAGAACGATCCAAAAGCTGACCACCTAAATCGAGTCCAGTTGAGCTACCACCATCAAAATTGAGCGCATTAACAGCTCCCAAAAGCTGCATTAACTGTGCTGTTTCTGTTAAAGTTGGACCTTTGCCACCGACGCGATGATGAATAGCGGCGATCAACAATGTGCCTTTAGAGGTTGTACCAATGCAGGAACGAATGGCAGATTGTTGTATAAAAGCATTACTAAATCCTTCAGCCTTGGCATCTAAGACCACTTTCTGGTTTTGTACTAAAAGTGGACCTGCGCCTAAGATATGGGGATAGCTGGCAAAATCAGAAGGCATTGTGCCTTGTTCTATACTGACTGGTGTGCCGGTGGTGAGCAAATCAGCGCCTGGTGGATTCTTGCGTAAAGTTAAGAGATAGCCATCTTTAGGAATCATCACAACTGACTTGCCAGCAAGACCTCCTGGGGTTTGACTAGTAACTTGACCGTTTTGGACAAGGACTAAAATTTCATTATCTGACAACGGCGTGTAAGTTTGTCCCCATTCTGGAGTGTAACGAGAAATGCCTGGTTGCACGTAGCCACTGTTGAGGAATAAAATTGGCAGACGTTGCCCGTTTGAGGTTAGTAGGTTTTCTTGAAGAGTAAGACGACCAAATTTAAATTGTCCGCTATCTGTCCAAGCGATCGCGCCTCGGTTGAGAATAGGTCCTGAAAACCAGCGTCCATCACGACGAATTGCCCCTAATGGTAGTTGGTTAGTACGATTAAAAAAGCCAGCATTAATGGCTGCTGCTGCTTGCCATAATTGAGCTGTTTTTAGCAGTGGAGCGGTGCCAACTTGGGTGTTAGGATTACTCCAAATCGGTCTGAGGCTAATATCTGCACGAGTTGGTTCAATTTCTAACCAGACAACCGGAAATTTAGCCTTTTTTAAATTGAGATATTGCTGACGCCATTGTATGCCTGGTGCCCAGAGTATTTCTTTTTCTACTAGTGGATCAGGTCGCACGTCAATAATTAAGCGGTTGGGGTTGGGTGCGCTGTAGACTTGCAGACGTTTGCCTTCTGGAGCAACAACCCGCAATATGGTTTGCTTGGGGGTGTTTTCGATACGGATAGCGGCTTCTTGACTTTTGACGGCAACTGCTATGGGTATGGCATCTTCGGCATCTTGTCTTTGTTGGACAGGGGGTGTTTGGACAGGGGGTGTGTTGAATTGTGCGACTAGGGAGGGGTCAATTGATGCTTCAAGAGCGATCGCGCCTTCTGTCCGTTGGTCGCTAAACTGCCAGGGTATTGGGCGGTCTAAATCAACTACAATACGAGAACCCCAATCTTGCATTCCTTGTCGGATATTTAAGATTCGCGCCGGGGCTGAAGTAATTTCTAGAGTATTATCTTTGACTTGTAGCTGCCAACCTGCCGCTGAGGCAAAATCGGTTACATCTAGAAAACGAGAAACAGCATTCAATTGACTTGTTAAAATTAACTTAGAAGAAAACCACCGCACAGGTTGACGGGTAGCATCTTTTGTGCTTAATAACTCAACACCCAAGCTTTGTTGGAGTCCCGCGTCGCTAATACCGAGACGAACTGAATTGCCTTTCTGCCACTGTCTCCAGGCAACGTTTAAGGTTCTACCATTTAAATTTAGTTGAGTTCCCTCTCGGATGATTTGGGGTTTTGCCTGTGCCAGGAAACTTGTGGGAGGCGGGGTTGTGGCAGCAACTGGTATTTGTTTTAAGAGGGCTTGACCGAGGGAGACTTGGCTATGCTGAGTTGTTACACGAGATGAGACTGGTGAGAAATAGTAGGTTGGTGTAGCTGTTGAGGGAGGTAGTGGCTCAATAACTTCGCTACTTTGGAGAATTAAGGGTTTTGGGTTGGGGAGTTGTGTACTTGCTATGGCTATCGAGGAACTGAAGAGCATCAGGGAGACAAAAACACTGATACTCTTAGATTTAAACCAACCGTGAGCAACGTACCCAGGAAAAAAGCGTCGGTTTCCCTGGTTATTTTTGGGCGTTACTCTTCTGCTCATGGGGTAGCCTCTGCAACTGAACTTTAGGTTTGTAGTAGTTTATACTTTCAGCCTGGAGTAACCAAGCTAGAAATAATCAATATGATTTAACGCTTTTGCTCAATTTACGCTTCATAATAGAAATTAACAATTCTTGAAGGATCTAACTTCACTTAAACCAACTGGAAAACTTTTCGGCGCCTGATCAGGCAGTGAAAAATATCTTGTGAAGGCATCAGTCTTCCCAAAAAGATGATGTTGCTAAGAACAGGTTTTAGTAATCTTAGCTACAGCATCTATAGTTGGTAATACAGAAATTCAGTAAGGTTTCTGTATGAAAAGTTACAAGTAAGTTTCTTACTAACCAGGGATTGCTAGAGTAGAGCATTTCCGATAATATGGCTACTCTGTCGATTTAATAGCGTTGATTTGGCACACTGTCGGCGTCTGATTTTAAGTTTCTTTGTACTTACCTCAAGCACCCAATTCCTTTATTACATTGATCACCACTCTTATGAGTTACTTTGATTTTGATAATTGAAGCACAGCTTGCTCTTTCATACAGTCAACCATGCCATCTTAACTTGAGGCGATCGCTTAATATTAACTGCCGATTTGGAGGTCAAAAGCATTGCTTAGAATTACCAGACGCTAAAGAGTAGACCAACCAATGACATCAATTGTTTCTAATTTTTCACTTTTGTAGAAGATAAGTGCAAATCTGCTACCAAGTTAACAGGTTTCAATCCGTAAAGTTCGTAAATTTGTATAGCGTAAAAAACCGTGAATGATTCGATGAATAACAGGAGCATCAGACAAAACCAACAATCAAATTGGCATCAAGAAGAAATTCCTTATGCCGGTCAACGATGGTTGGTGGAAGAACGAGACGCTTGTGGTGTTGGCTTCATTGCCTCCGTTGCAGGTATTGCCACTCACAAGCTAATTGAACAATCTTTATCTGCCTTGGGGTGTTTAGAACACCGGGGTGGCTGTAGTGCTGACCAAGACTCAGGAGATGGTGCGGGTGTCATGACCGCCATTCCTTGGCAACTAATAGAAGAGTGGTTTACACAAGCCGCCATAGAAATGCCGCCTAGAGAAAATTTGGGTATAGGCATGGTTTTTCTACCACAAGAAGAAAGTCTTGTCAAAAAAGCCCGCGCCATAGTCGAAGCAGTTTTGAGCGGCGAAAACTTAACAGTATTAGGCTGGCGTGTTGTACCCGTACAAGAGTCGGTTCTCGGCATTCAAGCCCGCGAAAATCAACCGCAAATTGAACAAGTAATAGTAGCATCCCCCAATCTACAGGGCGACGAACTCGAACGTGCCTTATATATGGCAAGGCGGCGCATTGGTAAAGCCTTGGATTTGGATGGCACACTCAAGTGGTCTGAAGACATATACATCTGCTCATTCTCCAACCGCACCATTGTTTACAAAGGCATGGTACGTTCCTCAGTGCTGGGAGAATTTTATCTTGATTTAAAAAATCCAGATTACTGTAGCGCCTTTGCCGTCTATCATCGACGCTTTAGCACCAACACCATGCCCAAATGGCCCCTGGCGCAACCGATGCGCTTATTGGGACACAACGGCGAAATTAACACCGTACTGGGTAACATCAACTGGATGACCGCCCGTGAGGCAGATTTGAATCATCCACTCTGGGGACCAGCCAACTCAGACGCTTTCAACGACCTCAAGCCAACTGTCAACGCCGACAGCAGCGACTCAGCCAACTTAGACAACGTGCTGGAATTGTTGGTGTGCTCTGGACGTAGCCCCGTTGAAGCCTTGATGATGATGGTGCCAGAGGCTTATAAAAATCAGCCAGATTTAGAAAAATACCCGGAAATTGTTGATTTTTACGAATACAACAACGGCATCCAAGAACCTTGGGATGGACCTGCGTTACTAGTATTCAGTGACGGCAAGATAGTGGGAGCAACTCTTGACCGCAACGGACTACGACCGGCTCGTTATAGCATTACCAATGATGGCTATATTGTCGTCGCTTCAGAAGCCGGAGTTGTAGACCTACCAGAAGCGTCGATTATCGAAAAAGGGCGCTTGGGACCAGGGCAAATGATTGTCGTGGACTTAGAAAGCCAGGAAATCTTGAAAAATTGGGAAATTAAGCAGCGAGTTGCCAAGTCCCAACCCTATGGAAAATGGTTGCAAGAGTATCGAGAAGTATTGACACCACAACCTTTTGCTGATACTCCAACTCTGGAAGCCTCAGTCTTATTACGTCAGCAAACTGCCTTTGGTTACAACGCCGAAGATGTAGAAATGATCATCCAACCGATGACCATTACCGGTAAAGAACCAACTTTTTGCATGGGCGATGATATACCTTTAGCAATTCTCTCAACCAAGCCGCGCTTGCTCTACGATTACTTCAAACAGCGCTTTGCTCAGGTGACTAACCCACCAATTGATCCTTTGCGGGAAAGTTTGGTGATGTCCTTGACAATACAACTGGGAGAACGAGGCAATTTACTAGAAGTCTCGCCAGAATATGCGCGGTTGTTAAAGCTAGAAACGCCTTTCCTCAACGAAGCTGACTTGGAAGTGGTGAAAAAATCTGGCTTTGAAACGGCTGAACTTTCCACGCTTTTTGCGATCACCACAGGTCCCCAAGGATTAGAAAAGGCTGTCCGTAATTTGTGTGACAAAGCGGTTGAGGCAGTCAAAGCAGGCAAAAAGATTCTGGTTTTAAGTGACAGAAGTGGTGGTCTTTTGAGTGAAGATGAAAGCTACATTCCGCCGCTTTTAGCCGTGGGTGCGGTGCATCATCATTTGATTGGGCAGGGGTTGCGGATGAAGGCATCTTTAATTGTCGATACGGCGCAATGCTGGAGTACTCATCATTTTGCCTGCCTAATTGGTTATGGCGCGTCGGCAATTTGTCCTTATTTGGCTTTGGAGTCGGTGCGTCAGTGGGTAGCTGATCCCAAGACTCAGAAGTTGATGGCAAACGGCAAGCTGAAGTCAATTACTGCAGAAAAAGCTCAGAAAAACTACCAGGCGGCGCTAGAAGCAGGTTTGTTGAAAATTCTCTCCAAAATGGGGATTTCTTTGCTGACTTCTTACCAAGCGGCACAGATTTTTGAGGCAATTGGTATTGGGAATGACTTGCTAAAATTGGGTTTTTATGGTACCGCTTCGCGGCTAGGTGGTTTGAGTGTGGCAGAGTTGGCGCAAGAAGTCCTCTCTTTCCACGTCAAAGCCTTCCCAGAATTGAGCGGTAAGAAGCTAGAAAATTACGGCTTCGTCAATTCCAAACCGCGTGGTGAGTATCACATGAATAGCCCGGAGATGTCTAAGGCATTGCATAAAGCCTTAGCTTCTGGGAGTTATGACCATTATCAGCTTTATCAAAAGTTGTTCGAGCAACGGCAACCAACGGCGCTACGGGATTTGTTGGACTTAAATAGCGATCGCCCTGCCATCCCACTAGAGGAAGTCGAACCCGTCGCCGAAATTGTGCAACGCTTCTGTACTGGTGCAATGTCCCTCGGTTCCCTCTCACGGGAAGCCCACGAAACTCTTGCCATTGCCATGAACCGCATTGGCGGCAAATCTAACTCTGGCGAAGGTGGCGAAGATCCAGTGCGCTTTAAAGTCTTGGATGATGTGGATGAAACTGGACATTCCCCACTACTTCCCCACCTCAAGGGCTTGAAAAATGGCGATACGGCAAGTTCCGCCATTAAACAAGTGGCATCAGGACGCTTTGGCGTCACGCCAGAGTATTTAATCAATGCCAAGCAACTAGAAATTAAGATGGCTCAAGGCGCAAAACCTGGAGAAGGTGGACAGTTGCCGGGTCCAAAAGTTAGCCCTTATATCGCCATGCTGCGGCGCTCAAAGCCTGGAGTTTCCTTAATTTCACCACCTCCTCATCATGATATTTATTCAATTGAGGATTTGGCGCAGTTGATTTTTGACCTGCATCAAATTAATCCTGTGGCTAAGGTGTCGGTGAAACTGGTGGCAGAAATTGGTATTGGTACCGTTGCGGCTGGGGTGGCAAAGGCGAATGCTGATGTTATCCAAATTTCTGGTCATGATGGCGGTACTGGTGCATCCCCCTTAAGTTCGATTAAACACGCAGGTAGTCCTTGGGAATTGGGGGTGACGGAAGTACACCGGGTGTTGATGGAAAATGGCTTGCGCGGGCGCGTTTTGCTACGGGCAGACGGCGGCTTCAAAACCGGTTGGGATGTAATCATGGCAGCCTTAATGGGTGCTGAAGAATATGGCTTCGGCTCGGTGGCAATGATTGCTGAAGGTTGTATCATGGCGCGAGTTTGCCACACTAATAACTGCCCAGTTGGGGTAGCAACGCAGCAGGAACATCTACGAGCACGCTTTCCAGGCATACCAGAGCAAGTGGTGAATTTCTTCTACTTTGTGGCGGAAGAAGTGCGATCGCTTTTGGCACATTTGGGTTATCGTTCGTTGACAGAAATTATCGGTCGTGCTGATATCTTGAAGGTGCGAGAAGGCGTTGAGTTGGTGAAGACGGCGGCGCTGAACTTGAATTGCTTAACCAAGTTACCGGATACAAAGGGCGATCGCTCCTTCTTACAACACGAAGCAGTTCACAGCAATGGTCCAGTATTAGATGACAGCTTGCTTGCTGATGCGGAAATTCAACGCGCTATTGAGCAACAAGGTACAGCTACACAAAATCTGGCTATTGTCAATACCGACAGAACAGTAGGAGCACGCCTTGCTGGTGCGATCGCCAAAAAATATGGCAACACTGGCTTTGAGGGACAAATTACCCTAAAATTCCAAGGAGCTGCAGGTCAAAGCTTTGGTGCCTTCAACTTGCCAGGAATGACCTTAATTTTAGAAGGTGAAGCCAACGACTATGTAGGCAAGGGAATGCATGGTGGTCAAATCATCATCAAACCCCCCGCAGCTGCCAGCTATGATGTCGCGAAAAACGTGATAGTTGGTAATACTTGCTTGTACGGCGCAACAGGCGGCTTTTTGTTCGCCAACGGCGGTGCTGGGGAGCGTTTTGGCGTCCGCAACTCCACAGGTAAAGCGGTAATTGAGGGGGCAGGCGACCACTGTTGTGAATACATGACAGGTGGTGTGATCGTGGTTTTGGGTAATGTTGGTCGTAATGTTGGCGCGGGAATGACTGGAGGACTGGCGTATTTCTTAGATGAAGACAAGAGTTTTGCCGCCAAAGTCAACCCGGAAATTGTCAAGATGCAACGGGTAACAGCACCTGCAGGTGAGCAACAGCTAAAAGAGTTAATTCAAGCCCATGCTGAACACACCAATAGCCCAAAAGCTAAGGCAATTTTGGAGAATTGGTCAGAATATTTACCGAAATTCTGGCAAGTTGTACCACCTTCCGAGGCAGACAGCCCAGAAGCGAATCAGAATACTGTGGAGACAAGAGAGTTGACTCCGGTTCAGTAGGTTTAAGGGAAACTGCGGCAAGAACTCCCAACTAAGGAGGACTTTGCTTTAATTTTCTCAATATTTGGCTCGAAGTTTTGGGACGTTAAACCCTGGGCTTCGAGCCTTTTTTTTGAGCAGTTAGGTGAATTTTCTAGAAACAAATATAAATTCCCAATTACACCTTACCTATTTCCAAAAGTTCTGGAACGCTGACAAAAGTATAGCCCTGCTTTTTTAGTTGGGTGATGATTTGGGGAAGTGCTTGTACTGTGGTTGTGCGATCGCCTCCACCATCATGCATCAAGATGATCCCTCCTGGTTTAGCCTCCTTCAGCACACTCTCAACCAATGCCTTTGAGGTACTGCCTCGGTAGTGCCAGTCTCTAGAGTCTACTGACCACATAATCACGGCATACTTTTTCGCTTGGGCAGTAGCCACTAAACCATTATTTAAAATACCTGCTGGTGGTCTAAATAAAACTGTCTTAACGCCCGTGGTTTTATAAACTAATTTAGCCGTTTCATCTAGTTCACGAGCTGCGGCGGCTTGACTATAAAAACCATATTCATGACTCCAAGTGTGGTTGCCGACCGTATGACCTTCTGCTACAACTTGTTTGATCAGTTGTGGATAAAGCTTGACGTGCTTGCCGATCACAAAAAAGGTAGCTTTTACCTTTTGTTGCTTGAGAGTGGCGAGGATCTTAGAGGTTGTATTGGGCCAAGGACCGTCATCAAAAGTTAAAGCGATCGCTTTTATTGATGTTTTGGCGCCAGCATTAGCCTTGAGCTTAACTTCACGACTCGTTTTACCTTGAAACTGAGCCGGCACTGGCAAGTTGAGAATTTTAAGATTATCTAGCTTTGCCCATTGAGCAACAACTTTGCTATAAGATTCCTTGGGATCAATCATTAAAGCTTTAACCTGAGACGAGTCTAAGTCAGGTTGGAAATGATGCCCCGGTAGCTTTGCTGAGATGACAATGCCCTGATCGACAGAATGAGCGATACGCAAGCTACAACTTGCTATAACACTCACAATAGTGGCAACTAAGCCAATTAATAAACTACGTTGCCATCCACACAAACGACGATTTGCCACGCTATACTCTCCTTCACTCCTTCAAACCTGGACGGCAATATATGGGTATTTTTCCCGCTTCATTTTGCGTGAAAGAGGTTAAGGATAATTCACTATCTAAGCAAGATCGTGAAAGCTAGCTTCCTTGGTTCGAGAGAAAAGTCAATTTCCACTCTCCTAGATCCTGCTCTCAAAAACCCTGATTTTTAGCAGCATTAACACAAACCAAAGACAGCAACTTCTTTCTCTTCAGTCAAAGCTCAAGTACTTGGCTGAAAAGATGCAAGAAAGATCTCCTTAACCCAATCATGCAAGTTACAGTCATAACAGAACTGCATCCGGGATTATTATTTAATTTTTAATATTGAGAAATTAATCCCTAAGAAAGATGTTTTAATTTCTAGTCTTTGCCACAAACTATAGTTCAGCTTGGGTTGATCTGGCAAGAATTTAAATACAAGTTAATACCCGTAACCCTGGGATCGCGGTTGTTTGTCTTGAGAAACAGATGGTCACTCTAAAATGGATAGTACGATAGCAGTACAAGAAACATTGTGCTTTGTCTTTTCGTCCTTCGTTCCATCCCAGCCTTTTCCCTAAGCCAAAATGCCAAAAAGAATACCGTTGAATCTTTGTTTGTTGTTCGGCTTGCTTTTTGCTTTTCCTGCTCAAGCGGCTACTCCAGCTATCGCTAAACTGGGACTCGCTGATACTATGCTCAAGCTTGCCGTTGAGCCAATACCAGCCGCCTCAACCCTTACCCTCCAAGATTTGCCTCCAGGATTTAGAGAAATTCCGCCCGAAATTGCGGCAACACTCAGCTCTCGCTTGGATCTACTCGGTCAACAAATCGGACAAGGCGACCTCAAGCCAGAAAACTTTTTTGCCTTCGTCAACCCCCAAGATTTCCAAGTTGTCTTTGGGTTTACCAACAAAATCCCCACTCAACCGCAGCAGGCAAGCTTTGATGCTAGTATGCAGCAGCTCTCCAAACCCGAAGTTCAGCAACGAATGCTAACTCAGTTACGAGATCGCCTCAAAAAAATGGGAGAAATCAAGGTAACAGACTATCAAACTCTTACGGGCTTAGATAATATAGCCAATAAGTCTACTGGCATCACTGTGGGACTAGAAACTAGAGGGCAGCCTTTACGCATGGATATCGCGGCTTTTCGCCGTGATGCTACTGGCGGCTTTACGGCTGTGATGTACCCGACCGGCAAACCGCCCCAAGTTGCCGTTGGTGATGTGGCGCGAAAATTAGATGGACGAATTGTGCAGCTACCCGCAGCTTCTCCAAGTCCTGCCAACTAACTTACCTAAGTAATCAAGATTAAGATCCCCGACTTCTTCTGTGAAGTCGGGGATCTTAGTGTCAAATTTATGACTTGCCAGCAGTTTGATATGGTCGATTATAGGCATTGTAAACATCAGGGGTATAGCCCTTGATGCTATTAGCAACCACACCTAAAACTGAAGCCCCAGAAATCTTCAAGCCGTCCAAGGATTTTGTCAGTAGAGCGCGGTCAGTTTTTTCGAGTCCAACTACTAAAACAATGCCATCAGTATTCGCCGCTAAAATATTGCCATCTGCCAGCCCCAAAAGCGGCGGCGTATCATAAATTACTAAGTCAAAAAAGGCTTGAAATTGTTCCATCAGATACTGCATTTTGTCTGAGGAAAGCAGTTTGATCGAGTCTGGTGTTGGCTGCCCTGCGGTCATCACAAATAGATTTTCGGAGACATTTTCACCATCAATGCCACCGGCTAAAGGACAGCGTTGAATTGCATCATTCAAACTCAAGTCAGTGGTAATTACATCTGTGAGTCCATGAGTATTGGGTAAGCCTAAGCGGGTGTGGAGTTGAGGACGACGCAAATCACCATCTACCAACAAAACTCGCTGACCGATCGCGGCGGCTGTTTGTGCTAGGTGTATGGCAACGCTAGATTTACCATCTCCTGCCAAGGCTGAACCAATTACCAAAGAATGAATCTGTTTACGAGAACTCAATAAGCGGATGTTGGTATATAAAGAGCGGAAAGCCTCAAAAAAGGAAGCGGTTTGTTCATCTCTAACTTGTCCCTGCACTAGACTTAAAGCCTGACTGCTGGCTTGACCAGATGCAGGTAAGCTTCTTCTGGCTTTTTTGTCAAGTTTTTTGAGTTCTTTAGCAAAAGGAATTACTCCCAACAGACGCAGGCGAGTTGCGGATCTAATTTCATCCGGGTTGTGGAAGACAGTGTGCAAAATTTCTACCACAAAACCAATACCGATGCCCAAAAGCAGACTTAAAACGGCAGCAATACCTAAATGACGTTTAGTTTGTTTAGCTGTTGCTGGAATTAACTGATTTGTCTTATCGCGGGGTAACTCAGGTGGAGCAATAATTTCCCAAGGAATTTCGCGCTGGGAAGCATCAAGTTGTAAGTTTTCGCGTTTTTCTAAAAATTGCTTGAGGCTATCGGTGGCAACTTTTAATTCTCGCTCTAAATCAGAATAGCGACGTATAACTGAGGGATATTCTTGCACTTTTTTGGTAACTTCAGCTTCAGCTATTGCCAAAGAGCGATCGCGTGCTTCTAATTCCGCGATTTTACCCGCAACATTATCCAAACTGCGTTGGGCTTCTTTTGCCAAAAGATCTCTTAAATTTTGCTGCTTTTCCCGTAAATCTTTGATCGTCGGACTATCCTCTGTAAATCGCGACGACTGTAGTGCCAATTGAGCTTCTGTCCTTTGTAACTGAGAAATCAGCTCATCATAAGTTCCCGCTTGATTTCTTTCGTCCGCCAACACAGAAATCGTGTTATCGTCTGCCAGTTGTCTTTGGCGAGTGGTATAGTTGGATTTAATCTGAGCCAGTTGCGCTCGCACATCATCGCGTTGTTCTCTTATGCGCTGAGATTGCTCTGTTAAGGCTCTGCCTGTAGAGTCTGGATCATTTAGGGTATAGTCCTGCCGTAATTTTTGCAATTGTCCTTGCAATAAATCGACTCGTTTTTGCAGCGCTGGCAGTTGCGCGTCAATAAATTGAACACCTTGATTTAGACTACTTAAACGCTCTTGCAGACTATATTTTAAATAAGCGTTTGACAGTTGCTCCAAGACAAAATTAATTTTATTTGGGTCTCTGTCGGTATAGCTGACTGCTAAAATTTTGGTACCTTGTTGTTTGCCATCTTTGTCATAACTAACACGACCAATTTCAAGCTGATTAGTCAGAGAGTTGTAACTAATTTCTGGATATTTCGCTTGTAGCTGTTTCACCACCGGTGCCATCAGTTTCGGGCTAGTCATTACCCGAATTTGTGTTTCATAATCTACTAAGTCAGAGCTATCAATGCCTAACCTAGAGATTTCCGACGCACCTGTATTGTTGCCAGTTTGAGCTAGTAAGGACAGTTTTGCCAAGCGCCCTTCTGCTGTTACAGGTTCTACCAAAACACGAAACGAACCTCTATATGTGGCAGGAGTTGATTTGGCTTTCCAAACGATAAAACCGCCTGAGATGCCTCCCAAAACCAGTGCTGCTGCTGCCATAACTGGGGCACGACGACGCACGACGGCAAAAATCCAACCTAAATCTAGGGTATTGCCATCGTCTTCATATTGGATTTGGCGATCACTTTCTTGTTGCTGCTGATCGTCACGTTGTGGAAACTTTTGATAGTCGCGTTCAGTATCCATATTTTTTTAAGTTACTCCCGACACAATCCTGATGTATAGCTGTTCTCAATTGAATGTATAAAATTTTTAGAAATTGGCAATTAAGAGAGAAATTGAATTTACCTCACGTTACTTGAGAATAGCTCTAATCATCATCTAATTCCTAAGAAAGTCTTGTAACTACCGAGGCAGTGGGATTTAGTAACAAACAAGAATGTGTCAACAATCCAGAGCTGCTCAGAACGGCTTACCACAATTATGTCGTTTTCTCGCAGAGTTGGATTACTTTTGTCACTGATTCCTGGAGCTAAAGTTAGTTGCTACTGCCTATTGGAAACTGTGCGCTTATATATTAAGGCTAATTATAAAACAATTAGGTCAACGAAGAAAGCTCGCCCGGCTGCTCAAACTACTAGCCGTTTTAGTTTTAGTAAGGAAGACAAGCCATGATGACTATAGATTGAGTATAAATCCCTCTTAAGAAAGATCAAAAATTACCGAGGCTCAATGCTACAATTAATTTATTAAAAGGTAGCGAAAGGCACAGAAAAAGATTCGGACATACATTACTTCCAGTTGACTGTGATGTATGGTGACAGGTTTAAATGTGCCTCCTGCAATACAAATTGAGGAGGTTCAGCATGAATTTTTTAAGCCGTAATTCCGTAAAAGGCTCTCAGTGGAACGCTTACAAGCAACTAGAGCAAATCCCCGATACCGTTTCCAACCCGAACAAAACTCAACTTACACCAGGGCTGAATGTGTTCTGGCGTCCCTTACTCGCTTTACTGATCGATGAATTGGTTGAAGAGCAACGGGTAGAGTATCTTGATCGCTGTTGGTCATTAAATGAGCCTGGACAGAAATCTCGCTCCAACTCACTACAACGGTTCTGGGAATTAATCAAATAATAGCAGCTATCTATCTATAGTTTTTGATTGTGTTGGAATGCTTTTAGACAAGCAACTCCCAACACATTTTTTTATGTCTACAAGCTGCCGCCCCACAGCTTCGCGACTTGGCGATCAACCTTATAAGTTAGATGTAGCTCTGAATACAAAACTCTTGCGATTATCAGTATACGGTATACAAAAGATTCTGCAAAGTTTTTTGAGTAAGGGAAATTTTGCCCGGACGTGAAAGCTGGAATCATCTTGTTTGTAAATGATGTCGTTTATTCACCACAGATAGTCACCAATGACAGAATTAAATCAAAACCTGGTTGTAGAAGATAGCCAAGAACAAGTTGAGCTACAGCCAACCAGCGAACTAATCTATGGTTTAAATGATCGTCCCCCCGTTCCTGAAGCAATTTTTGTGGCTCTTCAGCACGTATTAGCCGCCTTTGTGGGTATTATTACACCACCTTTAATTATTTGTGGTGGCTTAGGACTTGATCCGGCAAACACCAGCTACATCGTTAGTATGTCGCTATTTTCGTCAGGAATTTGCACCTTTATTCAATGTCGAAAAATCGGTCCCGTTGGCTCTGGGTTACTCAGTCTGCAAGGAACCAGCTTTGCCTTTCTCGGTCCAATTTTGGGTGTGGGAACCTTCGCCTTGCAAGGTGGGCGATCGCCTGAGCAAGCCTTAGCCCTAATCTTTGGTGTCTGCTTTTTTGGTTCAGCCGTGGAAATCATTCTCAGCCGCTTTTTGCATCTGATGAGCAAAATCATTACCCCAGTTGTATCAGGAACAGTGGTCATGATTATCGGTTTGGGATTGATCAAAACTGGAATTGTCAGCTTGGCAGGTGGTGCGATCGCCCAAAAGAATGGCACATTTGCCAGTATGCAAAACTTGCTGCTGGGCGGTGCAGTCTTGCTAATTGTCGTAGTTTTAACCACCTCAAAAAACCGTTTCTTGAGAATGGGCGCGATCGCCATTGGGCTAATTGTGGGCTATATCGCAGCCGCCATATTAGGCATGGTTAACTTCAGCGTCTTGAGCAAACTGGCAATCATCAGTCTGCCAATTCCCTTCCGCTATGGCTTAAGCTTTGATTTTGGAGCATTTTTGCCCTTCATTCTGCTATATGTCCTCACAGCAATTGAGACAGTCGGCGACTTAACGGCAACATCTGCAGTTTCAGGAGAACCTGTTTCGGGTGCCGTTTATGTGCGCCGTATTAAAGGAGGAGTACTGGGCGATGGTGTAAATTCAGCGATCGCAGCTTTACTAAATACCTTCCCCAACACCACCTTTAGTCAAAACAATGGTGTAATTCAAATGACTGGCGTTGGTAGTCGCTATGTTGGCTTCTTCGTCGCAGGCATTTTTGTAATTTTGGGCTTGTCACCAATCGTTGGTGGCATTTTCCAGGCAATTCCGCAACCGGTTTTGGGTGGTGCGACAACCGTAATGTTTGGCTCAATTGCCGTTGCTGGTTTGAATATTGTGACATCAGCAAAGCTCGATCGCCGCTCCACAATCATTGTTGCCGTTTCTTTGGCAATGGGTTTGGGTGTGATTTATGCACCAGAAATCTTCGCTGACAAACCGCCGATCATTAAAAACCTGTTTGGCTCTAGTATCTCAACCGGAGGATTAACAGCAATTCTGCTCAGTTGGCTGCTGCCAGGAGGCGATACCGCTGCTGAAGAAAAAGTAGTTGAGGCAGAAGTTTGAGCAGATGCTGGTAGGGTGGGCATCCTGCCCGCCCAAAACATACAACATAGATGGGGATAGCTGATATTGCCAATAAATATTATGTAGCCATGACATCACTTTTGCGATTATGATTGAATTCGCGTTGTACTAGCTGCCATTATGACTTGTTTCAATTAGGTCATTTGCCATATAGACAGTTTTGCAGCTTTTAACGGTATAACTCTTTTTTTGAGAAAATTCTTTATGGCAATAAAGGAGTAGGTGCTTTCTTTTGTTTCCCAAATCACTTCAGCGAAGTCAGCCATTGAAGGAGCAAGCTTATCAAGCATTACGAAAGATGATTTTATCTGGAGAATTTACTCCTGGTCAACGATTGGTTGAAGCTCAACTGGCTAGATATTTGCAAGTTAGCCGCACACCAATTCGAGAAGCATTAGGGCAGTTGCAGCGAGAATCGTTGGTGATGACTGATTCAGATGGACTTCATGTGGCTACTTTTTCTGCCACAGATGCTGAACAACTGTATGAGTGTCGGATTGCCTTAGAACGAGTTTCGGTAAATGCGGCTTGTCATAATGCCACAGCGACTCAACTGAAAAAGCTGCATCGTTTGATCCAGCAATCTGAGAAATTAGCAGATACTAATCCGTCACAACTGTTGAACTTTCAACTGCTGGAGTTGGATTATCAGTTTCATCGTTTGATTGCTGAAATGTCTGGGAATTTATGGCTGCAAGCAATGTTAGACCAAATTTTCGACAAAATGATGCTGTTGAGAATCCAAACCACACAACAAAACCCCAGTGTATTAGATATTCGGGCAGAGCATTTGTATGTGTACGAAGCGATCGCTCAACGCAACTCTGAAGTAGCCGTAGAAGCAGTAATCAACCATCTCCAAGCTGCTAAAACGAGAGTTGTCGATGAACTAAACATACTTTTATTGTAGAGACGTTCCGTCGGAACGTCTGATTTCCAATATTGTTTATTGTTGTAACGTCTGATTTCCAATATTATTGTAGAGACGTTCCGTCGGAACGTCTCTACTATCAATCAACGATTTTTATCTTTAACAGGAAGACCATCGGTATCCACATCTAATTCTTCTCGACGAATTTGCTTAGAAGCATTAACCGTATCTTGGGTTACTTCTTTTTTGACACTAACTTCTTCACGCACAAAAGCTTTCTTTTGAATATCAGCCGTTTCCTCGTAGACTTCTAGATGTGCAACTTCCCCTTCACGGAAGGCATTAGTACCAGGAGATACAGTTCTGGCATCTGTTGGAGTAGTACGCTCAATTACAACTCGCTCTTTTTCAACAGGTACTGCAACTTTTGCTGTCTGAGTTTCAACGTGTTTGCCAACTGCTACTTCTCCTGCCTTAACGCGGTTTTTGTTAGCAATTAACCGCTCTTCGTACAGTTTAAGTGTTTGATGATCTCGGTCATTCATCTCATACAGAGATGGTTCTTGTTGATAGGTATAATTATCGCGATTATAAGTAGGACGCGGGCTAACAGTTGGTTCAGGCGCTTTATAACCACGTACAGGATCTAAAGGCGCTGTTGCTTCTAGAGGTGCAGAACCTCCTACTGTTTTCGACGCTTCCAAAGGTTGCTCTGTAGTTGGAGTACGATAAACTCCCCGCACGCTTTCTTCATAAGCGTAATCAACCTTCAAACTGTCGTCGAATTCAGGTAAATTTTCGGCTTGCTCTTTGGTAAATCCTACAGCATTAATGTGTCGTTCATTTTGGTCGATACTGGAACGACCTATTGGTAACAATACTTGCTTACCAAAAATCCAAAAGCCTGTGTCAACAACAAAATACCGGAAACGACCTGATTCGTCAACGAGAATATTTTTGACAGAGCCGATTTTTTCTCTGTTTGCGTAGACATCGTAGCCCTTAATTTCGTCGCCGCCAAAAGTGTTGCGGTAGTCTGAGTCAAAATCTTCGAGTTTGAAAAGAACCATGTTAATATTTTTTAGAATCTTCGGTTACTACCTTAATTTAGAAATTTTTTATCTGCCGTTCATCTTTCTCTGGTTTGATTAATTATTTTATTTTGCAGCAATTAAGAGGGTTGCTTAAATAGTAATTGTCTGAATCTAGAAAAATAAAAATAATCTACTGATGATTTTTAGCAAAAGGCTGAGATGTTACTGCTTTTAATTGTTTAAAAATGTAAATTGTATCTTTATCTTCCTTCTTCCATAAGATAGAGATAATAATACGCTAAATTAAGTTACTATTAAAATTACTATCAAAAAATATAGGGAGTACATATTAATGTCAAATTCTTCTTATTGGTTATCAAAACAATCAGCATTCTTAACGTTAGGACTAACAATAGCTGCAGTTGTCCCCTTAGTAAATTTAGCTACTGGTGCAGTCAGCGCGGCTCAAGCTTCAAACGCTAACTTTCCTGACATACAGAAACACTGGGCGCGTCCATTTATTGTACCTCTTGCAGAAAAAGATATTATTGCAGGATATCCAGATGGCACATTTAGACCTAATAATCCAGTCAAACGCGATGAATTTGCCGCATTAGTCCGTCAGGCTTTTAACCAAGAATCTATTAGAAAAATAGCAAGTGGCTCTGTATATAAAGATGTTCCTGCCAAATATTGGGCTGCTCCAGCAATTGAGGAAGCTTATGAAACAGGATTTATGACAGGTTTTCCTGGTGGCAATTTTCGTCCCAATCAAAATATTACCAGAGTTCAAGCATTAGTTGCCCTAAGGAAAAACTTAAATTTAACTTCAACGCAGCCGGTAGCCGCCGCAGCTCAAACAGCGACTAATCAACGAACAACAAATCAAGTAACGACACAACAAGCAAGCACGGGCAATAATAAAAAACGGATATTTTTCCCCTTAGCAATGACTAGTTTGATGGAGCCAATGCTCGTGCAGGCAGCGCCAATTCAGCCACAACCTGTCCCTAATAAAACAGTAGCGACTAAGCAAAAAGCGACTTCTAGCAAGAGTACTTCGGCAATAAAGGCAAATCAGAAAAAAAGTGTGACGCTTAATAATCCGGCATCAATTACTGTTAGCAAATATTATACAGATGCAAAACAGATTCCTTACTATGCCGTTGATGATGTCGCAGTGGCAACCAAAGCAAATATGGTGGTCAATTATCCTAATCAGAAACTTCTCAATCCTAACAAGCCGGCTACCCGTGGAGATGTTGCGGCTTTTCTCTATCAAGCATTAGTTGCTCAAGGAAGATTACAACCACTTCCTAATCAAGCAGCGGCTACAAAATATATTGTTGACCGCACCCCCAAATAAGAGAGGCTGCTAACTTGATAAAATTACCTTGTAAGCCAAATTTATCTGACTAAAGGTAGCATTTTCAAGAGGTCATAATCGCAATTTACAGGTGAGTGCTAAATCTGATCTTGCTACCCAAAAGCAACCTAAGCAACCTGGAGACAGCATCGCACTGCTTCCTTTGTTTTCACCTGAATTCACAAAATATCGGATACTTGAGAGTGTGAAAAGGATCGGTAAAATCCAATAGCAACTAAAAAAGTACGTCGGTATGCATATAAGTGAAATCACTCATCCTAATCAGCTACATGGGCTGTCAATTCGCCAACTAGAGCAAATTGCGCGTCAAATTCGGGAAAAGCATCTGCAAACCGTCTCCACCAGTGGTGGTCACTTGGGACCGGGTTTAGGGGTTGTGGAACTAACTATTGCCCTTTATCAAACCTTAGACTTAGACCACGACAAGGTAATTTGGGATGTCGGACACCAAGCTTACCCACACAAAATGCTGACTGGGCGCTATGAAAACTTTCACACGCTGCGGCAGAAAGATGGCGTGGCAGGCTATCTGAAGCGTTGCGAGAGTCAGTTTGATCATTTTGGTGCTGGTCACGCCTCTACGAGTATCTCAGCAGCGTTGGGGATGGCGCTAGCGCGTGACCTGAAGGGAGAAAACTTCAAAACTGTCGCGGTTATTGGTGATGGCGCCCTCACGGGTGGTATGGCACTAGAAGCGATTAACCATGCCGGACATATGCCCAATACTAGGCTGTTGGTGGTGCTAAACGACAATGAAATGTCAATTTCTGCTAACGTCGGGGCAATTCCTCGCTACCTTAACAAAGTGCGCCTCAGTCCGCCGGTACAGTTTATTTCTGATAATTTAGAGGAACAATTTAAGAATATTCCTTTTGTAGGCGAGTCTTTATCTCCGGAATTAGAAAGAGTGAAAGAAGGCATGAAGCGCCTTGCCGTGCCCAAAGTTGGGGCGGTAATTGAGGAATTAGGCTTTACTTATATGGGACCTGTGGACGGTCACAATTTGGAAGACTTAATTTCAACATTTAAGGCGGCACACAAGCATCAAGGACCCGTATTTGTCCATGTGGTGACGAAGAAAGGTAAAGGATATGCGATCGCCGAAAAAGATCAAGTAGGCTATCATGCTCAAAATCCCTTCAACCTAGCAACAGGTAAAGCAATTCCGGCAAGCTCACCCAAACCGCCAGCTTACGCCAAGGTTTTTGCCCATACTTTAGTTCAACTTGCTGAAAATAACCCTAAAATTGTCGGCATTACGGCGGCAATGTCCACGGGCACAGGTTTAGATAAACTGCAACTCAAACTGCCCAAACAATACATTGATGTCGGAATTGCGGAACAACACGCCGTTACCTTGGCAGCGGGTTTGGCTTGCGAAGGAATGCGCCCTGTTGCGGCAATTTACTCGACTTTCCTGCAACGCGGCTATGACCAAATTGTGCATGATGTTTGTATCCAAAATTTGCCTGTCTTTTTCTGCCTCGACCGGGCGGGAATTGTCGGGGCTGATGGTCCGACGCACCAAGGGATGTATGATATTGCTTATCTGCGTTGCTTGCCCAACATGGTGTTGATGGCACCAAAAGATGAAGCGGAACTGCAGCAAATGATTGTTACCGGGGTAAATTATACCCAAGGACCGATCGCTTTACGTTATCCTCGTGGTAATGGTTATGGTGTGCCTTTGATGGAAGAAGGCTGGGAAGAACTTCCTATCGGTAAAGCGGAGATTTTACGCCAGGGTGATGATTTGCTGATGTTGGGTTATGGTTCAATGGTTTATCCGGCGATGCAAACGGCTGAAATTTTGAGCGAACATGGTATTGAAGCGACTGTGATTAATGCCAGATTTGCTAAACCATTGGATACTGAGTTAATTTTGCCACTGGCTAAAGAAATTGGTCGCGTGGTGACTTTGGAAGAAGGTTGTTTGATGGGTGGCTTTGGTAGTGCGATCGCTGAAAGTTTGTTGGATCATGATATCCTCGTGCCAGTAATGCGAATTGGTGTCCCTGATAAATTAGTTGATCATGCCACACCAGACCAATCAATGGCAGCATTAGGACTTACACCGTCTCAAATTGCTGAACGAGTTAGAACTAGCTTTAGTCCTCAACTGGCAACAATTGGTAAGTAGTATATTTTAACCGTTGTTGAGGCGTCAAATTCTCAAAATTTGTTCACCATCGGTATTGAAAGGTTATATTTGCAGGGTGAAGGTTATAGAGATTAACTCAAACTTTCAACCTGCAATTTTTTTTCCTTCAAAGTGGCTGTGAGTGAAGATAACCAGATGAATTTTGATGTTGTTGTTGTTGGTGCAGGTCCCGCTGGCTGTCATTGTGCAAGATTGCTGGCAAAATCAGGTTATAGTGTCTTATTGGCAGAGCAACACACTGATTTTTATCAAAATGATTTTTCTAGTGCTGGCACTCCCATTGAAACATTAGAACAATTTGGTTTGCCGGAAGAAGTCGTTGGCAGTTTTTGGCATAAACTGGTGATTGTTACTACTAATATTACCAGAACTTGGGAAGCGCCAAAAGCATTAGGCGCTGTTTTAAGCTTTGCCAAGCTTAGAGAGTTTTTGGCACAAGAAGTTACCAATTTAGGCGGTAAAGTTGGCATGGGTTATCGCTATTCTAAATATGTTCAACAAGAGGGAAAAACCATAGTTGAATTTAAGCAGCGTGGTGTAGAAAAGCCCATTACTGTTAGTACCAAAGTGCTGGTTGATGCCACAGGACCACTGCGGGCTGTTATGTATAATAAGGAAAGTGAGAAGCCGGAATTTTTGCAAGGTACAGGTATTGAATATTTAATTGAAGTTTCTGAAGAAATTTATCAAAAATATACGGGTTCACTAATCTTTTTTCTGGGGCATAAATGGATTCCTAAAGGTTATTCTTGGATTTTTCCAATGGAAAAGAATCGCCTCAAAGTTGGTGCAGGATATTTAAAGGTAGAACATCAAGTTGTCAAACGTACAGAAACACTTAGATACTATATTGAGCTACTAATTAAAGATTATTTAAAAACCGAAGATTACAAAATTATTGATATCCACGGTTCGACTTTAAAATATTCTAGCGGACTCAATGATCTTTATTATAAAAACAATATTATTGCCATTGGCGATGCTGTTTCAACTGTTAACTTTTTAGGTGGTGAAGGCATTCGTCATGCCATGTATAGTGCCGAAATTGCCTGTAAACATATCGAAAGTTATTTAATTAACCCTAATACAGATTTTGCTGAATATCAAAAAGAGATGCATCAGCATTTTGCACCCAAATGGAATATTTCCGAAAAGATGGGAATTCAGCGTTATTTAATTGATAGCGATGCAAAAATTGATAAAGGTATCGCTTATTTAAGTGGGCTATCGGCTCAAGATATGGTAGATATTTTATTTCACTATAAATTTGATCGGTTATCAAAAGGTTTAGGAGAATACTTAAGGAGGAAAATTAGCTTACTATGGCAAAAGCTTAGTAATGGTTTTGTTGGTAAGAATCCCATGAAATAAAAAGTTTATCGTTTTCAGTTTCAAAAATCAAAAACATAACTAACACACAAAAACCATGACACAAGTTTACCCCGTTATCTGGCACGAAGACAAAGTTTTACTTATTGACCAAAATCGTTTACCTTTAGAGCATACCTTTGTTGAAATTAGTTATCTCGCAGATATGGAAAGAGCAATCAAAACAATGATTGTTCGAGGTGCACCGGCAATTGGTGTTGCTGCAGCTTATGGAATGTATTTAGGTGCACGAGAAATTCCCAATACTGAACGAGATACCTTTTTAACACAACTAGAAGAAGTTGCAGAAAGGTTACGAAAAACTCGCCCCACTGCCGTTAATTTGTCTTGGGCAATTTCGCGGATGCTGAAGACAGCTTATGAGACAATTGGTACTATTAAAGAAATTCAAACAACATTGCTAGAAACCGCTCAAGCAATTCAAGTTGAAGACTTAGAAACTTGTCAAGCAATAGGCAATGCAGGAATAGCAGCAATGCCGACAACTCCTGAGAAACTTTGCATTCTTACCCACTGTAATACAGGAGCCCTGGCAACGGCGGGATATGGTACAGCCTTGGGTGTGGTACGATCGGCGTGGCGAGATGGAAGACTAGCAAGAGTGTATGCTGGTGAAACTCGTCCCCGCTTGCAAGGCGCCAAACTAACTGCTTGGGAATGTGTTCAAGAAGGCATTCCAGTTACAGTAATTACTGATAGTATGGCGGCGCATTGTATGAAGCAAGGCTTAATTGATGCCGTGATAGTTGGTGCTGATAGAATTGCTGCTAATGGTGACACTGCAAATAAAATTGGTACTTATAGTTTAGCAATTATCGCTAAGGCTCATAATATACCTTTCTTTGTGGCGGCGCCTTTATCAACAGTTGATTTTGAATTAGCTAGTGGTGCTTCAATTCCTATTGAAGAGCGTCATGCTGATGAAATTTATCAAATAGGTGAAACGGTAATTTGTCCGCCGGGAGTAGAGTTTTATAACCCATCTTTTGATGTGACACCCGCTGAATTGATTAGCGGAATTATTACAGAAAAAGGTGTGGTTGTGCCGGCTGAGTTACAGAAGTTTAGATAGTAAGTGATAATTGTGTTGCAATTAGCTGAAGTGTAGAGGCGCACTGCCGTCATTGGTGTCAACTTAACTTGAAATCCAAGCTTAAAAATGATTTTCTCTCAATGTCCGCAGGCTGGAAGCCTGGGGCTACATAAACAAAGCCTGCCTTCGCAGCCTAAGAATTAAGTCCGCGTTAAATTGGTCAAATTTAAAAATCTTCACAAACTTCATGCTTGCTAAACAATTTCAAGAAAAATTCTTCGATAATACTTGGAGCATTCTCTTGCATTAATTCATGACCACCAAATCTATAAATTTCATATCCGAGTAGCTTTAATTTTCTGTCTTCGGCTACCATCTCGGAGTATTGAGTTACACTAGCTTTGCCTTCTCTATCAGAGTAGTGTTGCTTTCCATCAATTTCAATAACTACTCTGACTTTTCTGGGCAGCAATAAAAGGAAGTCCATTCTTTGCCTTTTCAATCGCTGACTTTTATTCATTTTTTGCAATTGTCGAATTGTATAAGGGTCATAGTGCAAGTAAACTTGTGGTATCAAAGCTGGTAGTTTTTCTTTTAATTGAAGTCCTATCTTGGTATAGTAGGTTTCAAATAAAATCATTTCAACTGGATTGTTTTGAATAGATTCTTTGAGTCTAGAATGTAGTGTTTCCGCTGATTTATTGTTTGAAATACTATTTTCTTCGGTCAATTGTTTCCACCAACGAACCAGCTCAACCCACAGTAAGCCATGACTTTTTATTGGTTGATTGTAAACTAAGCAGAAATCTTCATTTTCAACAATTTCAATTTGGTTAGTCAAGGAATCCGAAATGATAATTTCAGGCTTATAAGAGTTAGAAGCAAAAATAATATTTTTTATATTCTCATTCGTGCTTTGTTTCGTTAAATATATAGTATACCCGTTACTGTCTACTTCAAGTCCGCATTTTTTACAAAGATTGCGAAGCTCTTCTTTTCTTTCTTCTCCAAAGTAGTGAGAGTTCTGAAGAAGAACATTTTCTATAACCTTTAAGAATTTCCGAACCTGATTACTATTTTCCCAATCAATTAATTCATAGTAAGCTTCTACTTCACCTCTGCGAGTGTCACATCTTTTGTTTAAGTTTTGAAATCCTGCTGAAGAAAATAAATCATCTATTTGAGCTATATAGAAACTAGAGCAAACGTCTTCAAATTTGGATTTAAGCATTTCTATATATGGATTCATAATCTCTTTTTCCAGTTGTTTATAGAGCAAAATTGATTGAGAAGCGATCACAATATCAATCGATAATGATACCAGTTTTCAAGTAATTATAGGAAGTTCCAGGCACTACTGAATCTTAAATACTTGAGCAGCTAATTGATTGCGGATACTTTCAATAATTACGGAATCAAGTGTATTTTCTTTCTTACTAGTACTGACTTAGCCCTTTAATTCCATAAAGACATATTTTTAAATTAAACCGCTGTCTTTGCCCTAATTTTACCCTGAGCCAACTGCGGAGTACGCCCCAACAAACCGGTCATAAATTTTAGCACCAAAGACTTCAATGGACTAATTGTTTGTAACATCCATAAACCCAAACGTCGAACCGTTACAACTGGCAACCAATTATTAGAAAACATTCGATCAAGAATATCAGTAAAGCCTAAAATTGCCCAGTTTTCCAACTTACGCCAACGTTCGTAACGCTTTAATACTTGTAGGTTGCCAATATCTTCGCCTTGCAGTGCCGCATTTTGCAAGACTTGTGCTAGTGCGGCGGCATCCCGAATGCCCATATTCAGCCCTTGCCCACCCAAGGGATGACAACAATGAGCGGCATCACCAATTAAAGCCAATCTAGATTGAGTATAGCGATCGCTTTGCATCAACTGTACCGGAAACAAAAAGCGCTTACTCTCCAACTCCAAATGCCCCAAAAGTCCACCCGTCCGGAGTTGTAATAGCTCTAAAAACGCCTGCTCGTCCAATTCTTGCAAGGCTTTTGCCTCAGCGTGAGGTGCAGTCCAAACCACCTGACAACGATGCTCAGACAGCGGCAAAACTCCCATCGGACCACTGGGCCAGAAGCGCTCAAAAGCCGTATCATTGTGAGGTTTTTCTGTCTTAATTCTGGCTGTGACGCAAGACTGCCAATATTGCCAGCCATGAGTACCAATACCTGCTGCCGTGCGAATAGGCGATCGCGCTCCATCTGCTGCCACAACTAAGCGCGTCTTTAACTGACGAATTTCACCTTCCATCTTAACTGTAATTTCTGCCCCAGATGCCTCATACTGCACCTCCAACACTTCGGCAGGGCAAAGTAGGTTTAAATTGCTCGAAGCGGCAACAAACTCGCTTAAAGCGCCCAACAGGACACGATGTTCAGCAATATACCCCAAAGCATCCGTGCCCAAATCTTGCAGTTGAAATTGTACAACTTTGCCATAATCAGCATCAGAAAGGCGAATTTGACGATAGGTGGTAATTTGAGGCAGGATTTTTTGCCAAACACCGATGCCTTGAAAAATCCGCCCCGATAAAATGGAAAGATTATAAGCTTGGGGTTTAACTTGGGCGACAGACAGAGGTTGTGCTTCAATTAAGACCACACTCAAGCCAGAATCTTTTAAAGCACAGGCGAGTGTTGCGCCAACAATGCCACCGCCCACGATCGCTAGGTCATAATCAAAGCTGGTGTGGGATAAAGGTATTGGTTTAGTTAACTGTTGCAGCGCCATTTTTCCGAGTGCATCAAGAAGGATAGGAATTTATACTCTTCTTTATTGTGACGCGAATGGATGGGGTGAGCAAGTTAATCCATAATCAGCGACAGCAATTCATCTGCCATTTCAAAATTTGCCGTCACATTTTGCACATCATCCAAGTCTTCTAAAGTATCCATTAATAGAACAAGCGATCGCGCTAAATCTGGTTCCGTAACTTCAACTATCGTCTTGACAACCCAGCGTAATTCTGCATCAACAACCACTAAACCTTGCTGCCGCAGGGTTTGATTAAGCGTTTCCAAATTACTAACTTCCGTAAATACTGCCGCCTCCTCCTCACTCATTTCATAAAACTCAGCATCTCCTGCCAAAGACGCCTCCAATAAACGATCCTCGCTCAAATTACCGCCAACCGTAACCACACCTTTTTGCTCAAACATCCAGGATACACAGCCAGTTTCACCGAGGTTGCCGCCATTTTTGGTAAACGCCCGCCGCAAATCAGCCGCAGTACGATTACGATTGTCGGTAAGTGCCTCAATCAGAATTGCCACACCGCCGGGACCATAGCCTTCATAGCGAATATCTTCTAGATTATTGCCATCAGCGCCTAATTGTCCTGAACCTTTAGCGATCGCACGCTCAATATTTTCATTCGGAATACCTGCAGCTTTCGCCTTTTCTACAGCATTTCTCAGTTGAAAATTCCCATCCGGATCAGGCACACCACTACGCGCGGCAACAATAATCTCTCGTGAGAGTCGAGCAAAAGTTTTACCTTTAACAGCATCAACTCGTGCTTTTTGGCGTTTAATATTCGCCCATTTACTATGTCCTGCCATCGTTCCCAAGCGGTATGAAGAGTGAGTCTTTTCTGTGAGTTTATCAAAGAGCGAGAAAATTTTCCCTTAATATGGCAGTTTAGGTCAAATCGGAATGACAACTTGCACTTTTGTTTGTTGATTGGGGGTACTTTCTATTGTTAAGCCGCCACCCAAAAGTTCAGCAAGGCGTTTAACAATTACCAGCCCTAATCCCGAACCTTTTTGCTCGTAAAGTTTGCGTTCAAATTGTCGATAAGCGCCGATTTCAGCAATTTGGGAGTCACTCATCCCACGACCATAATCGGTTATTGAAACAAGGTATTTCCCTTCCATAGGAGCGGCATTAATCTGAATTGGCGTACCAGGTGTCGAGTATTTTAAGGCATTATCTAGTATTTCTCTGACAATTTTTTCTAGTTTACCTTTAGCAATTTGAGCCGTAGAATCTTGCAGTTCTAATTGTAAATCAGCGTCTCTATTTTCCCTAGTTGCTTCTAAGATAGCTAGATCTTTAATTACCGTTGCTGCCGAACTAATTCGACTATTGCGTAATGCTTCAATTCGTTCTGGAACTGTTGCTATTAATTCTAGTTCAGCATATAGCAAAAAGTTTTGAATTAAACGCTCTAAACGTCCCCCCGACTTTTGGATAATTTGTGCCATTTCTTGAATTTCCTGAGAATGCATCTGGTCAGCATCTTCAACGAGAAGTTGAGAAAAACCAAGAATATTATTTAAAGGTGAGCGTAATTCTATTGGCAAAGATAAGGCAATACTAGTGCGTAACTCCTCTAGTTTTTGAGATTGCTGCTGACTAATTAGTGCTTGTTTTTCTAATCTAACTGTAATAGCTGCAAGCAAATCTTTGCGGCTAAATGGTTTAGTTAAGTAATCATCTGCACCCAATTCCATACCTTGACGCAAGTCAGTTTTATCAACTTTTGCTGTCAAAAAAATGAAGGGAATTGTGGTGGTTGTTGGAATTGATCTTAGTGTCGTTAAAACGCCAAAACCATCCAGTAGCGGCATCATAACATCACAAATAATCAAATCAGGTAAATGAGACTTGGCTAACTCAACACCTGTTTTACCATTACCCGCGCCGAAAACTTCAAAATTTTCAGCATCTAACAAACACATTAAGTTTTCTCTTAATGCTTGCTCGTCTTCAATTACCAAAATTTTACTCATTGCCTATTTTATTATTGATTAATTGTCAGTATTGTTTCTGTAAAGAACTAAGTAAGGAAGCAAAAAAATTGTTCCTTACTTTCTGATAGGCAGCGTAATTACCAGTGCATTTTAATCAGTTAATTTATGACTAATTGGCAGCGGCAAACGTCTACCTGTCGTTAGCAATTTGTAAAACTCTTGGACTGGGACGGGACGACTAAATAAATAACCTTGCATACCATCACATTTATGTTGGCATACAAAAGAAAGTTCTGCCTCTGTTTCTACCCCCTCTGCTATTAATTTTAGATTCAAACTTTTAGACATTGCAATAATTGCTTGCGTAATTGCCGAATTATTAGCATTTTCCGTAATATTACGGATAAAACAGCGGTCAATTTTTAAAACATCGAAGGGAAATTGTTGCAAATAACTCAAAGAAGAATAACCAGTGCCAAAATCATCAATGGCAATTTTTACACCAAGTGCTTTTAAGGCATTTAAGCGCCGAATTGCCACGGCGGTATTTTGAGCTAGCATACTTTCTGTTAGCTCCAATTCAATAAATCTCGACTCAATGCCTGTTTTAATTAAGATTTGCACCAATTGCTGACGTAAGTCTAATTGATTGAATTGCCTGCTTGATAGATTTACCGCTATTTGTAAATCAGGAAATCCAGAATTTTGCCAGACTTTAACTTGTTTACAAGCTGTATATAAAACCCATTCTCCTATCGGTATAATTAAACCAGTTTCCTCAGCAATGGGAATAAATTTATTAGGCGAAACTATGCCTCTATCTGGATGATTCCAGCGCACAAGCGCCTCTGCACCAAAGATTTCTCCGGTTTGAAGATTGACTTGGGGTTGATAGTAAACCTCAAGTTCATCGCGCTCCAAGGCGTGGCGTAGACTGGTTTGTAAAGCCAGACGATCTGAGGAGCCAATATTATAGGCAACAGTGTAAAATTCAAACTGATCGCCACCCTGTTGTTTTGCCTTAATCATGGCAGTATGAGCATGACTAAGTAATTGCTCAATTTCCTTACCATCACGAGGATAAAAAGCAATACCAAGACTTGCCGTAACAAAAAGCTCTTGCTCGGCTAATCTAAAAGTTTCAGAAAGTTTATTTAAAATAACTTGAGCAAAATTAGCCGCTTCTTTGCGATGTTGAATTGTTGATAAAATCACCACAAATTGATCGGCATTTAAACGTGCTACGGTATTTTTACTGCCAACACAACTACTAAGACGCTCCGCCACAGCTTGCAGTAATAAATCCCCAACAGTCTGTCCTAAATTCTCATTAACTTGGTTAAAACGATCTAAGCCTATACACAAAAATGTAATCAGTTGTTGAGTATGTAAATTACTTTCTTGTATCTGTTTAAATTGCTCTTGTAAAGACAAGCGATTTGGGAGTTTGGTTAAGCTGTCATTATGAATTAAATAATTAAGCTGTGATTTTGTTTGCTCAAGCTCTAGATGATAGCGGTTTTCTATAGTAGCTTGTTTTTGCAAACGTGTAGAAATTGCTCCTAATAACTCAGTTCTAGTAAACGGCTTAGTAATATAGTCATCTGCCCCTAATTCCATACCCTGACGAAAATCTGATTTTGCGGCTTTTGCTGTTAAGAAAATAAAAGGTATCGCCCCCATAATTGAATCTTTACGAAGCGCCGCCAGTACCCCAAAACCATCTAACCCAGGCATCATTACATCACACAAAATCAAATCGGGAAGCTTCATTCTGGCTAGATCAACACCCTGCAAACCATTTTCAGCATCAAATACCTCAAACCCTTCCGCATCCAGAAGTTCTACAATATTTTCCCGGACAAATTCTTCATCTTCAATTACTAAAATCTTTTTCATTTTGGAAGTAGACATTTTTTAAGTTGGTAGTGTAACAGTAAAAGTAGTGCCTACCCCGATTTCGCTCTCAATGGCAACTTTACCTTGGTGGATATCCACACATTTTTTAACAATAGCTAATCCTAAACCTGTGCCAGAAATTGTTCCAACATTTGTTGCCCGATGAAAGCTTTCAAATAGTAGTGGTTGGTCTTTTATAGGAATACCAATTCCTTGATCGCGTACTTGAAAAACTGCCTGAGTTGACGAATACCTTAGTGCAAACTCAATAACGCTATCTTTAGGAGAATACTTAATGGCATTACTCAATAAATTTTCCAGGATTTGCCTTAGCAGCGTTTCATCCATATAAATCAGCTTGTCAACCAAGGAAGGCTCGATATTAGCAGATTTTTCTAGCTCCCGCACACAACTAAAATTAATAGTATGTTGATGAGTATCATTAACTTGTAATTCTTCAACTAAATTGTGGCAAAAACTTTCTAAATCTAACAATGCCGGCTCAAAGCTCAACTTTCCTGCTTCTGCCCTACCAATAATTAGCACATCATTTAACAACTTCGTCATGTGCTTGACTGAGGTTTGAATACGATGAAAATGGGCTATTTTTTTCTCATGAACCCATTCTTGACTGTAATATTCCAACAACTCTGATGAAGATTGAATCGTGGTTAAAGGAGTGCGAAACTCGTGAGAAGCCATCGCAATAAACCGTGACTTAAGTTCTGTCAATTCCTTTTCTTTAGTTAACGCCTTAAGAACTTCTCCTTCTGCTTGTTTGCGTTGAATCATTACTCCTAATTCCGTAGAAGCCGAAATCAACTCAGTTAAACGTTCATCTTCATCTTGAGATTCAAACATATAAAAAACCAGGACTGCCAAAACACCCGTAGTCGTAAAAAGTGGAATTCCAAGCCCTGATTTTAGCCCCGCCTGCTGCGCCAATTGCCGTCGAAAAAAGTTTTCATCAGACTCGCCAGCAATATCCCGTCGCCACTGTGCCTGTTTTAATTGCCAAACACGTCCAGGTAAACCGACACCGGGCGCAAAAGTCAACGCCTCGCTGGCGCTGTGAAACGCCTCTAAACTCTCACTGCCATACCATGCCGGACTACATTCCAACACACTACCATCAGCACTAGGTATCCAAGCTTCGCCGATATCCCAACCTGTAGCGGTACAGATTTCTTGTAAAGCAACCTTGAGGGCAGAATGAAAATCAACAGACTCAAAAATCGCTTGGGTAACAGAATGCAAAAAACGTTGTGATCTTTCTGCCTGCTTGCGTTCAGTAATATCGATCGCCATTGAGATGGTCAAGCTTCTACCATCAATTAAACAACCTGAAGGTGCCGAACGAAAATACCAAATTCTGTGGACACCATTTTTGGTAACTAGTGGGAATTCTCCCTCATCCACCTGATACAACTTACCGTCAAGAATCGCTCCAGAATTCTCATTTTGCAATAATAACGTCGTTGGCTCAAATTCTAACGAGTCATCACCTCTAGATAATGAACGTTTGAACTTTTCACGGGTTCCAGAAGCTTTTTTTGTCCAAGCCGCAATCGTCGGAATTTCTGCATGAGTATAACCCGTCAGCTCTGTCCAAACTTGATTAATTTGCACAATTTCACCATCACAGGCATGAATCATAATCGGGAAAGGCGCATTAAGTACAGCCTGACGAAATCTTTCTTCGCTTTCTCTGCGCCGCACCTCTGCTTTTTTGCGATCAACAATCTCAGCTCTCAAGATATGATTAGACTCTCTCAAGGCTGCTGTACGCTCTTGCACTCGCACTTCCAAAGCCTGATTAGTTTGCTCTAAAGCAACTCGCGCTTGTACTCGTGCCGTAATATCTTTGATAACCGCCACAACTTCATCGTCTCCGCTTTTGACGATACGCGCTTCAAAGTCATAGGATTTGCCATTGAGCGATAATTGATACTCAACAATTTGAACTTGATCACTTAAAAAAGCTAACTCAACATGATGCCAAATTAAACCTGCCACCTGCCGTGGCAAAACTTGATGCAAATGTTTGCCGATACAATCTTGAAGAGGTCTGCCTAAAAATTCTTCTCTAACAGTTTTGTAATCAAGATAAATACCCGATCGCGTCAAGCGTAAAATTAAATCAGGTATCGCTGCCAAAAGTGCCTTATTCCTCGCCACACTTTCTTGCAATTCTGACTGCGCCTGCTTAGATGCGGTAATTTCCCTCGCTTCAAAAACTAACAAAACAACTTGCTCTATTTCATCATGATGAGGACTTAAAGCAATATCAAGAGTGACAACCTTACCATCTCTACCCAAAACATCCGCTTCATAACGCACAACTTGACCTTTAGCCGCCGCAGCAATAGCCCGAAATAGTCGCTGCGAAAAGGCTTCTTGCTGTTGCTGATGAGTTGAGGAGGTATCCCACCACTGCATCTGCCAAAACGGACGCCCCAAAATCTCTGACTTTGGTAATCCCACAAAAGCCAAAGCTCTCTGATTTGCCTCCACAACGATACCTTGGGGCGTCAGCAACCCGATCAATTGACTAGTTTGGTTACATAAAGCCTTGAGCTGAGTTTCGCTCTTCTGACGGCGTTGAACTTCGCTTTGGCAACGTTCTTCTAGGAGAGTAAAAGCTAAAACTGTGGCACACTGATCAGCGATCGCCTGCACAAAAGCAATTTCTTGAGGAACCCATTCACGTTCTTGCTCACACAAATACAGTGCTATACCGCCAATGTACCTTTGTCGGTGCAAAAGAGGCACAATCAACAAATTAGACAAATTCGCTTGTTTGGCTAAGTCTCGAAGCGATGAAGGAAGTTGTCGCTCAGTTGCAGATAGCAGTATCAGTTTGCCTTGATTTAGGCGATCGCTATAGTACTTACAAAACTCTTGACATATTGACCAAAAAACCGAGCTTTGTTGCTCCGTCGAGGCAGCTAGTGGTTCCAATTGATCAGCACGAAAAATCAGAGCACCGCTGAGGAGCAGAGTATCACGCAGTTGCTCGCTAATACCTGGCAATA
The DNA here is from genome assembly GCA_049671305.1 of Coleofasciculaceae cyanobacterium. GTDB lineage: Bacteria > Cyanobacteriota > Cyanobacteriia > Cyanobacteriales > Coleofasciculaceae > CADCTM01. The sequence continues at coordinate 47,609 of JBATUR010000097.1, read as the reverse complement.
GGTTATCGAGAACCAATTTGCCCCGTATAACTTGAGCGAGTTGGTTAATAATAGCGGTTTGAATAGTTAATAGCTGATGATTTGCGTCCAACTTCGGTGTTGAGTGCATGGTTAGGTTTGATGAAATCAGCATAAGTCGCAACTGAAAAAGATGGAACTTTTTGGGTAATATTGGCGTTTACTTTAATTATTCGACGAAGATTTGTGAGTTGATAGAACTTGCGCGATCGCAGCCAACAGCTCAGATAAAGAGAATGGTTTGGTAATATAAGCATTAGCGCCCAATCCCATGCCATAACTCAACTCAGCCTGGGATGCTCTGGCTGTTACAAATAGCACAGGAATTGCGGCGGTAGTGGGATCAGAACGCAACGCCTTTAAAACGCCATAACCGTCTAATTCCGGCATTCTCAGATCACATAAAATTAGATCAGGAAGTGCCTGAGTTGCCAACTCAACACCTATACAACCATTTTCAGCGACTAGCGTCTCAAATCCTTCTGCATCTAGCAGTTCCCAAATATTATCTCGGACAGTTTCCTCATCTTCTATCACCAAAATCTTCGCCATTGGTTTTCCCCTCTCCAAAATTGGCAAACTATTGTTTGCAATAATTGCCACAAAATTACTTATAGCTTCCATCTCCATCAACTCATTTTTCCCCATTTCCTAATTGATCAACATCACAAATCTCAATTCGTGATGTTTCGATAATTAAGAAGACAATCCATAAATTGTTGCACGGTCGTTTTTTCTATCCCTCGTGGAAATTACGGGGTTATTGGTTATTTTTTTAGCTTGCTGCTATGTAAATACACTGTGTAAATGCCACGCACTCTGATTTTGTCATGCCTCAAAAATCCTCACGTTACAACACCAAAAGCCGATTTTAGCTCTGAATCAGGTATTGTTGATCTCAATCGAATCGCTTCTGCTCAACAATACCTGCTGGCATCAATTAACCAAATGGGACAACTAGTGCGTGGCTTAATATTGGCTTGCCTACTCCTCCTAACCGGATGCCAGCTACAAAGCTCTCCCAATGACCCTGGAGTAGTGCAATTAACACTCTGGCAATCCGTTAACCCTCCAGCAAATCGAGATGTCCTACAGGCGTTAGTAGAGCGCTTTAACCGCGAACATCCCAAAATCCAGGTGACATCTTTGTATGTCGGACAAGAAGACCAACAAATGCCTAAGATTTTGGCAAGTGTTGTCGGCAAAGCACCGCCAGATTTGTTGTGGTTCAATTCAACAATTACAGCCCAGCTAGTCGCACTAAATGCCATCCGTCCTTTGGATGATTTTTTAGCCACGTCGCCGCTAAAAAGTGAAATTGATCCAGCTTTGTTGGAATCGATGCAGTTTCAAAATAAACTTTGGTCTGTGCCATTTGGCACAAATAATGCCGGAATTTTTTACCGTCCCTCGCTGTTTAAGGCGGCAGGAATTACACATTTGCCTCAAACTTGGGCAGAGTTACGCTCAGTAGCTCAAACTTTAACCAAGGATACTGATGGTGATGGTCGTAAAGATCAGTATGGAATGCTGTTACCCTTGGGCAAAGGTGAGTGGACAGTATTTATGTGGTTGCCGTTTTTGTGGAGTGGTGGCGGCGAATTAACTGACTCTACACAAACTGTCAATTTGGTAAATCCAAAAGCGACTTCAGCTTTGCAATTTTGGCGCGATTTGATGGATGATGGCTCAACAGTATTATCATTGCCGGAGCGTGGTTATGAAATGAATCGCTTTTTGGCGGGCAAAGTCGCCATGCAGTTGTCGGGTCCTTGGACATTGGGACAACTGCAGCAGACAGGTGTTGATTTTGATGTTTTCCCGATTCCCTCTGGAGGGCGACAGGCAACGGTTGTGGGCGGTGAAAATCTGTTTTTGTTTAAAACCACAGCAGAACGAGAAAGAGCCGCCTTTAGCTTTGCGGAGTTTGTGCTTGCTGAGGCATTTCAGACCCAGTGGGCGACGGAAACGGGCTACTTGCCAGTAAATCTTAAGGCGCGACAAAGCCCAGTTTATCAAACTTTTTTGCAGCAACACCCCCAGGCAGAGGTATTTATTGAACAGGCAAAATTTGGGCGGTCGCGTCCGATTTTAGCGAATTATAGCCGGATTTCTGACAGTATTGGTCGGGCAATTGAAGCGGTTTTGCTAGGTAAAAGTTCTCCGCAAGCAGCGCTAAATCAGGCTCAACGTCGCATAGATTTGATTTTTCGATAATTCACTACCAGAAAAATGAGTGATTTCTCTGGGGAATAGTGAGAGAAAAGCCGCCAATTCTGTTAATATAGCTGGGTTGTTCAGCCTAACCTACCATCTTTGACTCAATCAGTAGGCATCTCTGGTGTTGATACACTAGCGCAAGAACTAGCGACGATCCAGCAAACCGGCTCGAAACGGATTGCTATCTTGGGTTCTCGTCATGTTCCAATTACGCATCAAAATCTTATTGAGATGATGAGCTACGCTCTGATCTTAGAGGGCAATCGTCTCATGACTTCTGGTGCCACTGGCACTAATTCTGCGGCAATTCGCGGCGCTATGCGCGCTGATCCTAGTTTACTAACTGTGATTCTGCCCCAAAGTTTGGAGCGTCAACCAAGGGAATCTCGTAAGCAGTTGGAAAATGTGATGAATTTGGTGGAAAATCCAGAAAACGATCATTTGTCTCTGGGTGAAGCGAGTGCTTTGTGCAATGCTGAAATTATTTCTCGTTGTCAGCAGCTCATTTGTTTTGCGTTTCACGATAGCAAAACTCTGCTAAAAACTTGTGAGGAAGCAGAAGACCAACGTAAGCTGGTTACATTGTTCTATTTTGATTAAGTGATGAATCTAGAAGATTCTCGGATTTTACTTTATTGTGTGGCGGCAGGCATGGTCTTGATCTACCTACCATTTTTGTTGGTGGGTTATGCTCGAATTAGTGTCGGCTATGAAATGGGTGCACCTCGTGCCATGTTTGATAAGTTACCCGACTATGCCAAGCGAGCAACTTGGGCTCATGAAAATACTTTTGAAGCGTTTACAATTTTTGCTCCTGCGGCGTTAATGGCTTATGTGACGGGTCAAAATTCGTCTTTGGCGATTGGTGCTGCGATCGCTTTTGTGGTGGTGCGATTACTCTATTCGCTATTTTATATTTTTAATATCCCTTTAGCGCGATCGCTAATGTTTGCCATCGGTTCTCTTTGCAGTGGCACTCTCTATGTTTTGAGCATTTTGAGTCTTAATAACCCCATAAGCTAACAATCCTCAAATTTATTTGGATGTGGGTTGTTAGCAGTAAACCAACCATACCCGAATTTAAATACTTTTATGGCTCCTTCTACTTCTTCATTTGATATTGTTAGTGATTTTGACCGACAAGAGTTGGTTAATACCGTAGATCAAACCCTCAGAGATATTAGCAGTCGCTACGACTTAAAGGATACTAAAACAACGGTAGAATTGGGTGAGGAAGCAATTACCGTGAATACCGATAGTGAATTTACTCTTGATGCAATTCAGACAATTTTGCAAACTAAAGCTGCTAAACGTAATCTTTCCTTGAAAATTTTCGATTACGGCAAAGTCGAATCTGCCAGTGGTAATCGTGTCCGCCAAGAAATTAAACTAAAAAAAGGCATTAGTCAAGAAATTGGCAAACAAATCACCAAACTAATTCGTGATGAATTTAAAAAGGTGCAAGCTTCAATTCAAGGAGATGTGGTGCGGATTTCTAGTAAATCGAAAGACGACTTACAAGAAGTGATGACGCGAGTGAAGCAAGAAGATTTACCTGTGGCACTGCAATTTACTAATTATCGCTAAAGCTAATTTTATAACTAAAAAGGTGATAAAATTGAATTAAGTATTTCATGTCAAAAATTGACCGCCAGCGAGAACATCAAGCCAACGAGCGGACTTTTCTAGCTTGGTTGCGTACTTCCATTGCCTTAATTGGCTTTGGTTTAACTATTTCTCGCTTTGGTTTATTTTTGCATGAATTAGAAGTTAATCTTAGTAGCCAAAACAACTTAACACACTCGTTTATTAGTTCCCAAACCATCGGCGTTAGTTTGGTAGTTGTGGGAATTATGGTGATTATCTTAGCAGTATGGCGTTACAACCAAGTTTTCCGGCAAATTGAGCAAGCTAACTATCAGCCTAATCGTTTGATGGTTTGGATTACTGCCTCAATTGTGATTATTTTAGGACTTTTGAGTATTCCTTTTCTACTTTGGCGATCGCCTGTAGTGCCTAAAAATTCTGGTAAGAGTCATCGTACCTTACAAAATAGACTTCTGAAACACCAAGTTGTCAATAAATTACCAAATCAGGGATTGAATCGGCGTCACTAAACTTGGCATAATCTTCCATAAGAGAAGAGATCAGGATTTTAGGAGTAGGAATTAGTCCGCTGTTAAACATTGGCGAACCTCAGCTTGGTATCATCAGTTGATTTAATTAGTGTGAAGACTATAGTACATTCAACTGAGGAGTTCTAGAGCTATGAGCAATAGCGAAGGGATGCTGCAAGCAGGCGTAACAAAAATCATATTAATTGATGATGACTCAATTTTTCGCTTGGGTCTACATACTGCCTTGGCAGCGTCTACTAATTTAGAAATCGTCGAAGCAGAAACAGGAATAGCTGCTCTCAATATTTTAGCTGAGGCTGACAATAGCATCGCTTTAGTGGTTTTAGAACTAAATATTGGTCGTCAAAACCCTGAGCTAACAGGTTTGGCACTTTGTCAACAATTAAAAGCAAATTATGCCATACCCATATTATTGCTGACTGCCGAATCAGAACCAGCGCTGCTTACTGCTGCTCAAAAGTGCGGTGTTGAAGGTTATTGTCCTAAAGGAGTAGAAATCGCATTACTTATTGAAGTGATGTATCAACTGATCTCCGGTCAATTTTACTGGCAACTTAACACTTCACCTCTAGCAATTAATGCTGTACCTTCTCCCAGTTGGCATTACAAAATGCGAGCCCAAGGACTACGACAAATAGAAGATGCCTTGGCAAAAATCAACCAACAGCAAAATGTCAATCTTTCAACCTTTGATTGGTTGTATTGGAATGGGCGACGCCGTGAGCTTTTGGCAGCGCGCTGGCTAGTGAATCAACTATTACCAACTGATGTAATTGTCCTAGAAACCAAGAGTAATCAGCGACCAGATAATACACCACCTCGTCAGTCTTTAAATCGCGCTATAACAAGGCAACTACCGTCGAATGAAGCTCAATTTTTAACACCCCTTCAGGTAACCTTAGAAAAACTGAATAGTAGTTTAGTAAATCTGACTGGTATTGTCTTAGAAATTGATATTTTGCAAGCTGAAAAAAAACAAGCCCTGCTTTATATTGTCTTCCAAAAACTAGAAGCAATATTAGAAGAACTGAGTTTTTCTCAGGTAACACAAGAGCAACTAAAGAAGAAAAAGACACAAATTCTACAAGATTTATGGCAACTCTCCGTCACAGAATTTTTTGGCAAATATTACACAGTGCCTGTGGGAAATAACGAATTAGAAGTTGTGCAGATTTTGCTAGCAAATGCCATGAATGTCCAAGCCACAATTCTTGATAAAATTCCTTTGGTTGTTGAATTATTAGATCATCAGTTGTTTGAAACTGGCTTAATGATTGATAATGTTGAGTATCCAGCCCAAACACCCGAAGCACTGGCACGAGCCGAAATGTTGATTCAGAACCTGATAATTCAAGTTGCTAATGCGGTGATTAATCCACTTTTAAATGAATTTGCTGATCTGGAAACAATTAAGCAAAGCTTTTATGATAGTCGTTTAATTTCCACACGAGAAATTGCCCGTTTTCGTAATAACTTATCTTGGCGATATCGTGTCTCACAATTGCTACTTGAACCGAGAGCAATTTTTGAAAGTCAATACATTTTATTTATCTTAACTGATACAGGAATTAAACGAAGCTTGATTTATGCTCCCCGGCGTCAGGAATTGGAGAAGTTGCAAGGTATTAGATTAGCTGTAACCCTTGCTTATGAGGCAAGAGATGCCATCTCGCCGCGTTTACGCTCTACAGTGGCTTGGGCTGGTAGAGGCGTTGTTTATGTTTTGACTCAGGTATTAGGTAGAAGTATTGGTTTGGTTGTGCGGGGCGTAATTCAAGGGATAGGTGGTAGTTTACAAGATATTCGCTTTGGCAAAAATAGTGAACGAGACAAATAAATAAAGGGGCATAAATAGACCAAATATTATTAATTTTGTGATATTTATTTTTATACTCACACAATCAGGCTGTAATTAATAAAAAATCATTTTTAAAGATAAATTTACGCAACAACATCTGCTCAGATAAACTGTTTTGATAATCCTTAAAATTATTGTAATAGTAATAATAATCAGCCTGCCTATAAAAAACAAATGAAAATAAAATATGCCTCACAAATTATTACAATTAGAAAATTTAATTCAATCGGTTATAGATACACAAACCGATAACTTTTCAGAAATTGTGAAAATAGCAGGGCTCAATCTTCTTGAAGACTTTGCTGGAGCTGATCTCAAGAGTACAGAGCTTAGAGGTATTATCCTCAACAATGCCAACCTCAGCAATACTAATTTGAGTCATGCCAATATCAAAGGAGCAATTCTGAGTTGTGCCAACTTAAGTAATTCCAATTTGCAAAATACCAACTTGCAAAGTGCTAACCTGTCAGGAGCCGACCTAAGTGGCGCTAATTTGAGTCAAGCCAACCTTTGTCTAACTAATTTAATTCGTTCCAAAATAGTAAATGCCGACTTGAGTGAAGCCGACTTAAGAGGAGCCAATTTAGGTGGGGCGAATTTGAGCTTAGTCAACTTAGGAGGTGCAAATTTAGGCGGTGCGAATTTGAGCGGAGCCAGCTTAAATGGAGCCAATTTGAGTGGTGTCAACCTTATTAGAGCTGATTTGAGCTATGCAAGCCTGATTCGTTGCAATCTTTGCCTTGCCGATTTAATTTGTGCCGACCTCAGAGGCGTCAACTTAGGAGGAGCTGATTTAATCAAGGCTGATTTGAGCCTTGCCGACTTGAGTGATGCCAACTTGAGTGGAACCGACTTGAGTGGTGCCAACCTGAGTGGAGCCGACTTGCAAGGAACTCTCCTCTACGGAGTCAACTTAAGTGAGGCTAATTTTCGGGGAGCGAGTCTCAAAAAAGCCCAATTTGGGAGAATTTTAGGAATTTCTGAGGAAACTAAACAAGATTGGCTAAAGCGTAGAGCTATCTTTGATGATTCAACCCAAAGCCACCTGCTATCACGCCACTTCAATTAAATTAATGCCTGAAAGTCTGGTGAAAAATTTTGATTGATATGAAATTCAAGCACTAACTCATTTGTAAAGCTTAAGCATCGTCTGTAACAAATTGAATACCTCTCATGTACCTTTATAGGTAACAGCTTCTACCACTGATTCGGGCTTGGCAATGCAACCCTCCTCTCCCAAAAGCTCTCAGCCGGAGCCTGAGAACAAATGCCCAGATTGCTTGTATATTAAATTAGAAGGAATTCCAGTTCAGACGGATAACCATGAGTATCAAGACGTAGGCTGGGCTTCAACCCAAACGCCGCAAATTGACCTGCACTTAACCATCAAATTTAATGAACAATGGCAACCCTTAAAGGGAGGTCGCATTAAATTTGGTCTTAAAGGCGGTGAACTAAGATTAAAGTTAGAAAACAGTGAAATTCCTACCGAAAGCCGTTACTTAGTTGGCGCTATCGAACTTGTCGAGCAAGATCAGCAAGAACTGCAGGGAAATACTGACAAAAAGCATTTAGCAAGTCGGCGACCCTTCAATTTTATTGTTAACGGCAATCAGCCAAAAGAGCTAAAATCACCTGTAATACAACAAGATCCAATTGGCTTCTGTCACGTCACAACCAAAGTTTCTGAAGAAAATCCCGCTTGGGTTTTTGAAGCAGAACTCAGTAAAAAGGTTTTAAAAGGTTCACTGCATCAGGCAAAACTCGCGACCTTAAACATAACCGCCTTACCTTGTCGTGTCGAAGCAACTTTTGAAATTTCTAAACTAGATTTATGTCTAACTTATGTTGAAGGGTTGTGGTCTTCAGACATTAGTCGCAATAAAAAAGCAGTCCTAGAAAGACTAATTGTTCAAAGGTTATTAGAACCAAAATTTAAGCCCTATCTCAGTAAAGCAGAGTTGCACTATGACTGAAGAAACGCGCCTAGTAGATCTACAAGTTTTGATCCAACAAGTTCTAGCTGCTCAAACCGACAACCTGGAACAGTTGGCAGCAATTGCCAGTTTGAATCTCGCTGAAGATTTTGCAGAAGCAGACCTCAGCCATACTAGCTTAATTGGTGCAGACTTGATCGAAGCCGACCTCAGAGGTACCAACTTAAGCAATGCCAATCTGTGTCATGTCAATTTGAGAGGGGCAGATTTGCGGGGCGCTAACCTGAGTCATGCCAACCTGAGCCATGCAGACTTGAGAAGTGCTAATTTACGGGGAGCAGACCTCCGTGGTGCTGAACTCAAACATACTCGTTTGAGCAGTGCCAACTTAAGCGATGCTAACTTGAGCCATGCTGACTTGACCAGTGCCGACCTAAGCCGCGCCGACTTGCGTGGTATTGACCTGCGGGATACAAAACTAGCTGCGGCTGATTTGAGCAATAGCAAACTCCGGGGTGCAAATATTGGTCGCGCTGACCTGCGAGTTGCCAATCTCAAAGATGCCCAAATGATGAGAACTTACCTAGGCGGTGCTGACTTGAGAGGTGCCGATTTAAGTGGTGCTGATTTGAGGGAAGCTGATTTGAGTGATGCCAAACTTAGTAGTGCCAAACTGCGGGGAACTAACCTCAAAGGCGCAAATTTAAGCATTGCTGATTTGGCAGGCGTTACCCTGATTCGTGCCAACTTGAGCGGAGTAAACCTGATCCGTGCCAACTTAAGCGGAGCAGACTTAATTCGTACTAACTTAAGTGGAGCAGATTTGAGCGGTGCCGATTTAAGTCTTGCCGACCTCAGCCTGGCTAACTTGTATCTAGCAAATTTGTGCAGCGCCAATTTAATCCGCGCAAATTTAAGTATTGCCGAATTGGGTGGTGCAAGTTTAATTGCCGCTAACTTAAGCGATGCTGATTTGAGGGGAGCAAATGTTGAGAATGCTCAATTTGCCAGAAATCAGGGAATTTCTCAAGAAACGAAGCGGGTTTTACTGCGACGCGGGGCAATTTTTGAAGATACAACAAAAGAACGTTCTGAGGTTCTAACTCCTCATTAATTATTGCTCAATAGTTAGAAGTTCTCTTGGAAAATTGGCATGATTTTTGTTATGAAAGTAGTCAGTCATAACTCTAATCAATCCCAGGAAAATTACTCTTGAAAAAGAAATTTAAAACACCGATTTTGGTTAACTCACTACTGGCATTACTATTAGTTAGTAGCAGCGTTAGCCTTACAGCTTGCAAAAATGTGCGGTTTGGTCCAGAAGCAATTAAGAAAGGAAAAGAAGCAAAAAAAGCTGATCAAAAAAAGCAAGATGAAAACAAACCCGCTAAATCCAAACAATCTGAGCCAACTCCCGGAAAAGTACTAGATACACAGATAGACGATGATCCAGAATAATGGAATCAGTGTTACTTGCTTGCATTATGGATTACAGCATTTCTACAACCCTATCCCTGCGGCGTCAACGGCTGCCTCAGTTAATCGATTTTCCCGTAATTCTGTGGTCTGGGCAACGTAGTCCGCGCAACTACCCAGGAAATCCTATGCCTTTCCGGGCAAGCAGTCATTTCCTCTATTTTGCTGGTATTCCTTTGGAAAAGGCGGCAATTTTGCTTGATGGTGCATCGCTGTCACTTTTTATCGACGACGCCCCTGCTAGTAGCGCCCTCTGGCATGGTGAGACGCCCAAACGTGCTGAAATTGCTGAGATGATCGGGGCTAATGGTGCATTTCCTTTATCAGAATTGCCTGGGCGGGCAACGGGGACGGCGACGGTGGCGGTGCAAAGTGCAGCGACTTATGCTCAACAAGTTGAAATTCTTAATCGCCCAGTGGCAGCGCCAAAGGATGCTGTAGGTATTGATGGCGAGTTGGTGCAGGCAATAATTAAGCTACGACTTTGCCACGATGAGGCGGCAATAGCGGAGTTAAAAACAGCGGCAAAGGTGACTGTGGCGGCACATAAGGCGGGGATGGCGGCGACACTTGATGCCAAGATAGAAGCGGCGGTACGGGGGGCGATGGAGGGGACAATTGTTGCCCAAAATATGACTTTTGCTTATCCGAGTATTGTGACGGTTCATGGTGAGGTGTTGCACAATGAGCAGTATCATCATGCCTTGCAAAAGGGTGATTTGTTGCTGGCGGATGTTGGGGCGGAAACGGCGGGGGGATGGGCGGCTGATGTGACACGCACTTGGGCTGTTTCGGGTAAGTTTTCGGCAACGCAGCGGCATATTTATGATCTTGTGTTGGCGGCACATGATGCTTGTATTGAGAAAATCCGCCCCGGTGTGGAGTATCGGGATCTTCATTTGTTGGCGGCAGAGGTGATTGTTGAGGGTTTGGTGGATTTGGGGATTTTGCGGGGCGGGGTGTCGGATTTGCTGGAAAGGGATGCCCAAGCGCTGTTTTTTCCTCATGGTGTGGGGCATCTGTTGGGCTTGGATGTCCATGACATGGAAGATTTGGGGGATTTGGCGGGTTATGAGGCGGGGAGGAGTAGGAGCGATCGCTTTGGTTTATGTTATCTGAGATTGAATCGAGTTTTACGAGCAGGAATGTTGGTGACGATTGAACCGGGTTTTTATCAGGTGCCGGCGATTTTAAATGATCCTACGTTACGCTCTAAGTATCAAGATGTTGTCAATTGGCAGCGTTTGGCGCAGTTTGCTGATGTGCGGGGGATTCGCATTGAGGATGATGTTTTGGTGACGGAAGCTGGTAGGGAAGTGCTGACGGCAGATTTGCCCACACAAGCAGAAGCGATCGAGCAATTGGTAGCTGGTTAAGATGACTCGGTATCATCCTCAAATATTGCCCCACGCCGCTCTAAATCGAGCTTCCGCTCACCTAAAATTCCAGAAATGCTAAATTTAGCCTGCTCGACGTTGGCGCTGGATAAATCGACCTGCTTGAGGTGTGCCCCTTGCAAATTGGCGTTACTGAAGTTAACACTGGTTAAATCGGCTTGTTGTAGATTTGCACCTCTTAAGTCAGCACCGCTTAAGTTAGCATTTGGCAAGTAAGCGCTGCACAAATTGGCATTGCGGAGGTTGGCGCCACTCAAGTTGGCACGGGGTAACATCGTGCGTAAGTCAGCATTAGTCAGGTTAGCGCCGCATAAATTGGCATCACGGAGGTTGGCGTTAATTAAAATGGCACCAGTCAAATTAGCCTTGCTTAAATTAACGCGAGCCAGTCCAGCATAAGTTAGTTGAGCATGGCTAAGATTAGCTTCACTCAAATCGGCATCGTTCAGGTCGGCAGTACCAAGATTTGCGCCACTAAGATTTGCGCCATGTAAGTCTGCTCCTTTAAGATTGGCACATTGAAAATTTACACCACTGAGATTGGTACAAGCAAAGTCTTGAAGTGGGTTTTTAACAAGAATTTTTGCCAACTCAATAAAGTCATTGATACCTGCTTCGATAACTCTTGCAATTGCTGCTTGTAGTTCGTGGTTAGGTTGTCGCATTGCCAAGGTGAAAATCCAGAAAATAGCTGATTAAGTATTAATATTTTAGAGGGAATTTTGACAAGCTTTTGACTAACCACGAAAGAGTTAAGCAAAAATGCAGGAAATAAAAGCTATTTTAATCTTCAAAAATAGCCCCGCGCTGAATTAAGTCCTGCTTCGATTGCTCTGAGAGTCCTTCATTTCTGCCAAATTGAGCATTTTCAACATCTGCCTCACTCAAGTCAATTTGGATCAGTTTTGTATCCCGTAAATCAGCACTACGGAGATTAGTACTTCTGAGATTGGAATTACTTAGATTAGCAGACATTAGTTTGGCATTACTCAAATCAGCATTGCTAAAATCAACGCATTCTAAATTTGCTCCACTGACATCAGCATTGTTCAAATTGGAATTTCTTAAGTCAATATTATTTAAACTTGCACCACTAACATTGGCATTAGTCAGATTTGTATTGCTTAAGTCTGCCTGGTTAATTGTTGCTCCACTAACGTTAGTATTGCTAAGATTAGAACCTTTAAGATTAAGACTATTTAAGTTGGCACTACTAACATTAGCACTACTGAGATTTGCCCCACTTAAGTCAAGGCTCTGTAGGTTAGCTCCTGTTAAATTAGCTCCAAATAAATTAGCATTACTTAAGTTAGAATTACTAATACTCGCACCACTTAAGTCAGCATTTTTGAGGTCTTCACCTTTCATGTCCCTGCCGCTTAATTCTGTTCCAGTCGGGTTTTTAGATTCTGGCATGGTTAGTCGTCAAAAAATTATTATGGCTTGATAATCAACGATAATACTTTAATTTTAAATTGTCATCTATCTCTATTAGTAGCTCATACTTTTTAATATAAATTGAGACAGCAAGTTAGTTAGGGTTTAGGTAGTTCTCGACCAATATAAATAAAACCTTGTATACTTTCTAGGTCATTATGAATAGCAGAACGAGAAAAAGCGATTGTTATTTTTTTACCTGTTTTCGTCTGACACTCTGCTTTAACATTATTCCACATTTCTCCAAAGATTAGGTTTGAGGCATTAGCTTCATGCAAAACATTTTCTTCTTCAAAAATATGAGAAATTGGCTGACCGACTAATTCTTCTTCGTTATATTCCAACAAATCTTGAACAGTAATATTAACAGTTTTAATCAAACTGGATGAGGTTGTTATAACCAAGATATCTGTCAGAGAGTTAATGATTTTATCTAAATAATCACTAGAATAAGCCCAAGCCTCTAATAAAAGGCTAGCTTCATTGGAGCGCTGGACTAATTTTTGCTCTAATACCATTCTTTCGGTAACGTCTTCAAAAAAGATAACCAAGCGATTTTTTAAATTATCTTCATCAGGGCTACTAATTACTAAAATATCAATATATAAAGGTATTCCTTGACAAAAACGAGCCAAACCTTTTAACTCAAAACTCTCTTGTTTGTCTTGAATAATCGTTAGCAATACATTTTCCATACCAATCAATTCAGGAAAGGAAAGACGAATATCTTTACCCTTTACTACCTCGTATGGACTATCTGCAAAACGTTGTACTGCCGAGGATGTTTCTAAGATTTTTAAATCCTGATCTACTGCCAAATATTCAATTTTGCGTAGGGCTAAAAGTTTGTTTAAAAGAAGACTCATTCTGTTTTGAGCATTTGGTAAGCTAGTTGTTGAAAAATCTGGTCAACTTGTGAACCCGTTTTGGCTGAGGTTGTATAGGTTCCGATAACTTGTGTTAACTTAACCGAAGGAGAATCTAGCATTTTTACTAGTTTATCTGCATCCAACAAATCAGCTTTATTTAAGGCTACGACAATCGAACCTTTGGGATTAACTGATAAAAAAGACTCAACGTGTTCATGAATATGATCAACAGTTACTTGACGATTTACATCAGCAACAACTATGGCACTACTCGCTCCTTGTAAGTGCATGGGTGTAATTGCCTTAAATTTTGTATTGCCTTCCAAATCCCAAATTAGCATCTGGACATTGGTTTGTTTCTGTCGATCTGCTGATTGACATTCTACGACTTTTTTAGAAATTTTCACTCCAACTGTTGACAAATATTGGTCACTGAATTCACGATCAACAAAACGTCTAATTAAGCTGGTTTTACCTACACTAAAATCACCTAGCATACAAATTTTTTTAGAAATAATTGAAACCATTGTGATTGCGTCATTTAATTTGAATAGAGAGTGCAGAAAAAATAGTTTGCTTAAAGCAATTGCTCGGAGCAGATAACTATTAATAATTTTTCAAAAAGCTAGTAAATAAAACTGCTCATTTAGAGTCCATAAAAATTGTCAAATATTTACTTTTAATTATCTGATTAATATTTTTTATCTATAATAAATTCCTCCTTAACAGTTGAAAAATAAGCAAAAATTTGTTAGGTTAACTTAGATAAACCTGTGAAAAATTATTATCGAATAACTCACAGGGACTCATTAATAGACTGGCAGGCATCGGGTAACGCTAAAAGCGGATGGTGATATCATGCCACAAACTGCTAACTAAATCCAAAGTTTTGATCACCAATTGGACTAATCAACTGAAGGAAGCGCTTGCTCTATAGTCCAGCGTATTTTGAGAGGATAACATTCTTAGTGGGGGTTTGAATACAATTGCTTAAAAAATCCCAATAAGAAGGCTCTCTGTGGCGATGCTAGTTTGTTTATGGAATGAATCTCAGGCAGGAAACGAGGTTTTTGGCTTCTCAAGTCTTAATTTACGCTTTTAGCCCACGGATGCTTACAGGCAGTGAATTTATCCCCAATTTGTACTGAAGCCTTGACGCCACTGCTAGGCGACTAACAATTTTATGTATCGAGCAAATCGGCAAGCAAAACTGAGATTTTTTAAATTAAAAACGATGAATTAAATCTTTTTATTGTTCATCTATTAATAAATAATCAATTAAGAATCTCTTTGATAATCTTTAAAAATTCTCGCTCTAAATAGGGTTTAGTAAAGTAATCTGTTGCCCCCAATTGCATGGCTAGCCAACGATGTTTATCATTACTGCGAGATGTCAGCATCACCACCGGAATTTGAGATAATTCTGCCTCTTGACGACGAGCGCCAAGAAATTCAAAACCGTTCATATTTGGCATTTCAACATCACAAATAACCAAATCAACAGCGCTTTGTTTCAATTGAGCGATCGCTTCTCGACCATCTGGCGCCTGCAAAACCCGATAACCTGCCCGCTCTAAAGAAAGAGCCAAAGTGCGTCGCAATGCCACGGCATCATCAACAATCAAAACCGTAGGCGTTTTCAGCCAATTATCAATAACCTGGGTTGTGGAAACGGCTGGAGACGACTGAATTGTACTATGTGCCAATGACTCCAAAAGCATTGCAGCATCTATAACCGGAATCAAACAACCATCTCCTAGGGTAGTACAGCCGTAGGTAAAACGAGGAGGAGCGATCGCACTACCAAACGGTTTAATTGTCAATTCTTGTTCTGTTACCAAGCGTTCAACTTCTAGGGCAAAATATTGTTGACTCTGGCGTAGGATTAATAGCGGCAATTCCCAATCTTTGGGAGTAGGAATTGCTGTTAACGCCTGATTAGGAGAAACTGAGCGTATTGGACAAGTATAACTTAAGAAATCAGCAAGGCGATGGATAGGAACGAGCTGTTCACGCCATAATAAAAAAGCTTGACTTCCTGATTTCTTAATTTGATCAGTTTTGGGGACAATAATTTCTTCAATACTGTCAGATGGTATTGCCAACGCCGTCGAACTGGCAAAACAAACCAGTAATTTGGCAATCGTTAAGGTGAGGGGAAGGCGTAAAGTAAAGGTTGTACCAATACCAGGCGAAGTATTAACAGAAACAGTGCCTTTAAGAGATTGTAATTGCAGACGTACTACATCTAATCCAACACCCCGCCCCGAAAGTTCACTAACTTGACTAGCTGTAGAAAATCCTGGTTTAAAGATTAAATCAAATAGATGCTTGTTGCTAAGAGCAGCTAATTGTTCCGTAGACACCAAACCTCTTTCTAACGCTTGAGTACGGATCAGATCTAAATTTAAACCGCCGCCGTCATCACTAAGCTCAATAATAGTTTGGCTACCTTGATGATAGGCACGAATTTCAATTTTACCTGGCTCTGGTTTGCCTTGTTGAAGCCGTATATTAGCTGATTCAATACCATGATCAAAAGCATTTCTTAAAAGATGTAATAATGGGTCATAGAGTTTTTCTAAAATAGCTTTATCAACTAAAACACTGGTTCCACTTATTTTAAGATTAACGGATTTATGATAAGTAGTGCAAAGGTCACGCAAGATGCGAGGAAAACGCTGTAGCACCTCACCAATAGGTAACATCCGTGCCCACATCAATTCGTCTCGTAACTGTCTCAGCATTTTTCGCTGATGCAATAAAGTGCGATCGCTTGCCGTAGCGAAAAGTAAAATATCCTCAACAGATTCTTCAAGCTGCATCATTTCTTCTAAAATTCCTTGCAGTCGAGATGGCAAAATGCCGTATCTATCTAATTCCAACGAGTCAAATTGAGAACTATCAGTTGCTTGTTGCTCTAAACTATGTTGAACTTCTAAAAATCTAGAAACTGAATTTACAGCTAACATTTGATTCGATAATTCTTGTAATTGTTCTACTCCCTCTTGAACCCGGACAAATCGATTTAACAACTCATGTACTGCACCTTGCAATTGCTCATTTTGCAGAGATAAACCATTGCGATTAATGGCAAGTTCTCCTACCAGATTATTCATACGATCTAATCTCTCAGAATCAACTCGTACTGAAAGATTAGAAATAGCAGCAGCTTCGTCTTGATTATTATTAGGTAAATGAGTTGAATTACTAACAAGAGGAGGGGTTGTAACTAAATTAGTTTCTGCTAACGAACTAGAATTTTCTACAATTATCTCATTGATCAGAGGCAATTGCTCAAAAACTTGCTCAATTTTTTGAACGGCATCGGCTAAGGTTTGGGGTGTGTTGGTAATTGTATCTGCTTGTACAATAACTGAGTTTTCAATAGCTTGCTCTTGAATTGATAGCGGCTCACTATCTATTTCAAAACTAGGAATGCTACCAAAAATATCCTCAAGTGAGGGTAAAACCTGCTCATTTATTTCATTAAGTTGCTCTATAAGTGATGGTAAACTAGGCTCATCTACTTGCTCAATTTGCTCTATTTGTCTAGAATTAACTATTGCTAATTTCTTCAGCTCAATACTAGGATATTGCCCTAATATCGGGGAATTCTTAACACCATCAAGAACAGCTTGACGGACAGCTTGAAAATCATTAAATGCTAGTTGAGCAATTTCCAAAGCGCTGTGGTGATGAGTATTAAGAGCTGTTAAAGCTGTTTGAGCAATTGCGCTGAACTCTGGTTGATCTAAGATTTCAGCAAACCCAGCAAATACCTCAAGCTTTGCCTGTAATTCTGCTGCTACTTCGTAATCTTGAGGAGTTGCTATCACACGAGCTAGATGTTCAAGTCCTTCTTGCACATCTACTTCAAAGATATATAAATTTAGATCAATTCCTAATTCCGTAGAGCTAGGAATGTAATTTTCAGATTGGTTAAGGGCATCTCCTAAACGCTCTTCAATAAGGGCAAAAACTGGTTCAGCAAGTTCTATTGCTTGCACGGCATCAAAATCACCATTCTTGATTTGTTCAAGGAGAGGAAAACGCAGACAGTCATAAGCTTGTAAAAGCTGGCTTTCTAAGTCGATATCAATTTCTAAAGCTTCGTTATAGAGTGCTTTAAAAATACTCTCTAGGCGATGAGCTAAAATTGCTATTACCTCCAACTCAACGCCGGCAGAACCGCCTTTTAGAGAATGTGCGGCTCTCATTAAGTTATGAACTTTTGCAGTATTCTTTTCTTGCACTAACGTTAACAAGTTAGTTTCAATTACCTGCAATAATTCGGGAGCTTCTTCAATAAAAAACTGATAAGCTTGGTCACGGATATCAGAGTTGATTGCCATAGTTTTTGCTAAATTATTAGTTGTCAATTGATAGCCATGAAAAAGTTAGTAATGATTCATGATGATTTTTAAGAGTGGGTATTGTTTACATTCCAACTAACACCGTAGTCTCAGTTTTAGATGTTGTGTAATGTTTGACCTTTCACATAAGGTAATGATCATTTAAGTCATACAGATTCGATTACCCATTATTCCTACTTTGTACTGGCGACAATTGACAACTTCTATCTAATTCATTAGCTAACTTTAAATTGACCAACATCATCTTGCAGTACTTGAGCCACCCCTAGAAGTTGCTCAAATGATGACGAGACGAGGCTGGCTTCTTTGGCGGTTTTTTCAGCGATCGCTGCTACATTAGTCATGGTTTGAGTAACATCAAAGGAGGCTTGCGACTGAATAACTGTGGCTTGAGCGATCGCTTCGACGATCGTATCAATTTGCAAACTAGCATCAGTAATCTTATTCAGACTTTGACGGGTTTCATCTACTAAGCGAGTCCCCAACACCACCTGCTCGGTACCTGCTTCCATTGCTGCCACCACCTCATTTGTCTCAGCTTGAATAGCGGCAACTAATTTCTCAATTTCACTGGTAGCATCTGCCGACTGACGGGCAAGCGATCGCACTTCATCAGCAACCACCGCAAAACCCCGACCCTCTTCCCCCGCCCGTGCCGCTTCAATGGAAGCATTCAGCGCCAACAAATTTGTCTGAGCGGCAAATGTACCAATTAAGTTGACGACAGCAGAAATCTTTTGGGAAGATTCCCCCAAATGCTTGACTTTTTTCGCTGTTTGTGAAACAGTTTCTCGGATTGCCAAAATCCCATCTACTGTACGGTTCATCGCCGCATCACCTTCTTGCACCGTCGTCGCGGCGCGTTTAACAGCCTGATCAGCAAGCGTGGCGCTAGCTGCCACTTGTTGCACAGAGTCTGCCATTTCTTGCGCTTTAATCAAAGCGATCGCAATTTCCTCAGCTTGGCGCAAAGCCTCACTAGATAGTGCCCGCACCGAAACCTCATTTGTACTAGTCGTTCTCGCAACCAAGCTGGCGGCGTCTTGGACTTTGGTAACAATTTTCCGCAAAGAGGAAACCGTAACGTTGTAAGAATCAGCAATTGTGCCAATTTCATCAGCCGTCACCGTCGCACGAGTTGTGAGGTCGCCTTTACTAATTGGATCAACTTCCATCAGCAATTCCAAAGCACGCTGCTGCAACCCTTCTTTAAGCTGGCGCTGCTCTTCGGCAACCTGAGACTGCTCTTGCACCAGCATTTTCAGTTGAGTTGCCATCTGATTAATATTGGCTTCTAGTACAGAAAGTTCATCATCCCCGGCGACTTCTAGGCGAGTATCTAGTTCACCACGACCAATTTGGTCAACAGCTTTTGCTGCCTCTAAAATCGGACGTGTGGCACGTTTAGCAATAATTGCCCCAATCACTGCCACCAATGCAGCAGTCAGTGCTGTCCCTAATAAAAAGGTCAAGAATAACTGTCGTTGTACAGCAAACGCCACGCTGGTAGGACGGGCAAGTAAAATACTCCATCTGAGGTTATAAGATTTGCTTAGTTTCTCATTAGGAACGTAGGTTAGGATGGATTCTACTCCTTGATCTGAACCAATTGTAGTCAAGGCTTTTCCATCACTTTGCTTAATTTTTGCCGTAAGTTGCGGATACTCTGCTTCTAACTTTTTCTGCAACAAATCGGGTTTATCGGCAGCAACAATTTGACCATTAGAGTCAGTTATATAAAACTTTTGTTCTCGTGAAGCTTTGACTCCTAACACCGACTGAACAATCGTCATGGGGACACGGGTACGAACAATAGCAATAGTTTTGCCTGTAGCTTTATCTCTAATTGGCGCAGCGGCAAAAAAACTAAAAATGTTAGTAGCGGTGGAAAGTCGCGGTTCGCTAATGTAAGGGCGATCGGTTTTTAGTACTGCTTGAGTATAGTCAAAGTTTAAGTAATTGGCTGCCACATCTCCATCTGATTGAGCTAAGGCATTACCCTGGAGGTCATAAACAATAATACTATCGTAAAATTGATAAGTTTTGAGATAGCTATTGAGGATTTCATTTTTCTCCTCACGAGTCAAGATATCTCGAACTTTGGGGTTACTAAAAGCATCAAGTTTTGCCATCGCTTGCACATCATCATAACGCTGTGCAACGAAGAGGTTGAGCTTATCTTCTAAGTCAAAACCATCACTGGTTTCATATTGTAAAACTTGTTCTTCAATTCTCTGATTTACGACAAAATAAGCGCTTGAGGCGATCGCTAATACAGGTAAAGTACCGATGGCAATAGCGATAATTGTTGCTTTGGTTCGCAGACTAGCAAAGCGCCAGCCACGGGAGGAATGGCGTTGTAGAGAAGTTTTTTGAGTCGAGTCAAATGGTATTTCTTGGGTATGGTTTAGGGATGATTTAGGCTCATCTTGGTTAGTTATTATTTGCTCTTCTTTTGGGTGATGACCGTTAGAATCTTTGGAAAAGTTAGGGTTAGAAAAATGCTTATTCATGGAAATAATCTCTTGAGCACTCGACGTAGGTTGTGAATTGTTGGAAACTAAATGAAGCCTTAACTACCCGTAGAAAAATGTAATCAAAAGCCAGATATTTTTTAGCTATTGATTTATTTTGTGGTGAGCTTGAACTAATCAAGCGTCTAATCTTAGCTAAGTTTTAGATAACTTATCTGGCAATTAGCTGCTTAACGGTATACACAAATTCTTCTTGATCAATGGGTTTTGGCAAGTAGGCATCAGCACCTTGTTTCATGCCCCAAAACTTATCCATTTGACCAGATTTAGTAGAACAAAGGATAATCGGAATCGATCTCGTTTCGGCAGCGGCTTTAAGTTCGCGACAAACCTGAAATCCGCTACAACCAGGTAATATAATATCGAGAATGATAATATCTGGCTTTTGGTTACTAATTTTGGTTAGAGCTTCTTCTCCACTTTGAGCTGTTAAGATATTTAGACCTCCTTGCTGTAAGCATCTAGAGATAATTTGCAGGTCAGTTCTGGAATCTTCGACAACTAAAACTGTAGTCATGATTTTGACCTCGTTAGTAAAAATTTGAACACTTATTAGTAAATTGCTGCTTAGATTTCCAATTAAACAGACAAAAGTTTAGAACTAAGAAAGAGTTATCTCATTTAAGTACTTAGGAATTAGGCTAAGTACTTTGTCAGCATCTACAGGCTTACTTAAGAAATCTGTTGCCCCTACAAGTTTGGCACGAACCCGGTCAACAATACCGTCATTGCCTGTCAAAATCAGAATCGGCGTATTATGAAATAAGCTGATTTTTCGTAACTGGTTACAAATTTCATAACCGTTAGTATTTGGCATCACTAAGTCTAAAAAAATCAGATCTGGTTTACTGGCAATGAGCATGGAGAAGGCTTTCATGTCATCATTGATACCAATAAAATGATAGCCTGCTGCTGTTAGTAATGATTCCATTGTTTGGCAAACTAAGGGGCTATCATCAATACAAGCAACGACTTTTCTGGTATTTTCTATAAGAGTGACAGGTATCTTTGATACAGGCGGCAACAAAGGTGCTGGAGTATCGGCAATGGGGACTAATTCGACCAGTGCTAGGTTGATATAAGGAATGAGAGAATGGCTGACTTGCAAAACATCACGATTCAGATGTAATGCCAAATCACGCAAAGTTTGCTGCCCATTTAACTGTTGCGTGAGAGTTTGGTAAACAGCTCTAGAAGTACGTTTTTGCAATTCTTCTGGCTGCTTAATTACAGGTGCGTAGTTGGGAGAATAACTAGCAAGTTGTGCATTCTGCCAACCTTGCCAAAGTTGATGAACTTTGGTAATTGCTTCTTGGATATCAACCATTACTAATTGGGTTGACAATAATTTTTCTGGGTTAATTTGGCAAACCACAGATTTGGCTTGTGCAACATCAAATAACACCTCATCAATTACGCCATTAATTACCTTTTCAGCTTGTTGTTGTGTCACCTTTTGCTGCACTACCCACAAACAAAGTAGTTGGTATTCCCAGCAAGTATTGGTATCAGCAGCATTGACTAAAAGCAAGTCATATTGCAATTCAGTTCCATAAGCTGGAATTTTATTACAAGCCTCAACTAATTGTCTTTGCCAGCGTCTGATTGGATGAACTCCTCCAGTGGCATACATGATGCAACCCTGGTATAAATAAAAGCTCCATTGTTGTTCCTTTGAGTCTGTTAATATCAATTGACCACTAAATTTAAGTGGCTTCAATGTCTGCAAAAACCGTATTGGTTTTGAGGCAGTAAATAAACTCAAAGAGACAAAATTAGGAGTTTCCTTCACAAACATCTCCAGACAATCTCCGTAATTAATTAAAACAGCAATATGCTGCAACCTGATTTTTGAGAGAGTTTTGGTCAGCGATTGTAACGATGTTTATGCATCCTGATACTTGTGGCTTGAAGACGGAAAATCTACGAGTGCAGACTCCGAAAATGCCCCTAGAAGTGACCGATTGATTCGGCTCGTTATACAGTCGTCTGACAGATGTATTACACTTATCTATTATTAGCATATTCGCGATAAGTGTCATTAAAAACCCGCGAACTTTACAAGGTATTCATCAAGTAGCTCTATTCATTGAAGAGAGATAATTCAGCTAACTAAAAAATCCGCTGCTTGAGTGCGCTTTATACTAATAATTTAATTTTCGATAGAGAATAGTAAAAAAGCTGAACTAACGCGGCTAGCGCTAGAGAAAAAGGCGAGGTGCTGTCGTTATCGCTTTTAACATATACCTATAAACCTAACTGTAGACAAATCCTCTAAAGCCTAAGTCGATGAAGAAAACGCCTCTAAAATTCCTGCTGACGCGCTTCATAACCCAACTATTCCGACCCCAACGCTTCGACATTGTACACAACCGACGGTTTGACGTGATCAGAAAAGGGATCTCAAACTCCGAATGGCGCGATCCTTACCATGCCTTGCTGACAATTAGCTGGAAAAAGTTTCTCGCCCTAACTGTGGTGTCATATATGCTTCTCAACACCATATTTGCCCTGTTATACCTAGCACAAGCAGATAGCCTCAAGAATGCCCGTCCTGGCTCTTTCTTAGATGCTTTTTTCTTCAGCGTACAGACAATGGCAACCATTGGCTATGGGGCAATGTATCCCCAAACCGACTACGCAAATTTGCTGGTATCAATTGAAGCGCTAGCTGGCTTATTTTGGGTAGCAATGGGTACAGCACTGATGTTTTCCCGCTTTTCCCGCCCGACGGCACAAGTTCTCTTTAGTCGCGTTGCCGTGGTTGCGCCTCACAATGGAGTTTTATCTCTAATGTTTAGGACAGCAAATGAACGTCGTAACCAAATTTTGGAAGCCCAAGTTAGTGTTAGTTTGCTACGAGATGAAATTACCCAAGAAGGTGAATTTATTCGTCGATTTTATGACCTGAAACTTCGGCGTAGACAAACCCAAGCTTTTACTTTGAGTTGGACAATAATACATGAAATTAATCAAGATAGTCCTTTATATGGAGAAACGCCAGAATCCTTAGCTGAGGGAAAGGTTGATATTATCGTCACTTTAATGGGTCTTGATGAAACGGTTTCCCAAACCATCCATGCTCGTCATTATTATGTTACAGAAGAAATTCTCTTTGGGCAGCGTTTTGTTGATATTTTTAGTACGAAGACCGATGGGCAACGTTTGCTAGATTTTACACGATTTCATGATGTTATGCCGTTATAAAAGCAACGTTTGGACTTGAATAAGGAGTGAAAAGTAATAGCAAAGTCCCCCTTGATGCAGGGGGATTTTACAGGGAAAAAGTTTGCCAATAACGTCTGAAAATACAGCCTTAAACCAGACTGATTTAGTCACGTTGTTCAGCAAAAATGGCTTCTAAAATGGTTTGTGCACCTTGCCCGCGCATTTTTTCAGCTAGTTCTATGCCCAATTCTTCGGCATGACTTGCTTTGCCTGTTACAGTATCTTTGACCACTTGCTGACCATCAACACTGGCAACAATACCGGTTAATGTTAAGTTATCGCCATCCAACTGAGTATTAACGCCAATGGGTACTTGACAACCACCTTCTAAGCTGCGTAAAAAAGACCGTTCAGCATAGCAGCGTTGAGCCGTGGGCAGGTGTTCTAGAGCTTTTAGTAGTTCTAGGACTTCGGTATCATCAGCGCGGCATTCAATGCCCAAGGCGCCTTGTCCGACGGCATGGAGGGAGATTTCGGCGGGTATGACTTGATGAATGCGATCGCTCATTCCCAATCTTTCCAAGCCAGCAACGGCTAAAATAATTGCGTCATACTCGCCAGCATCGAGTTTGGCGAGGCGCGTATTCAAGTTGCCCCGGACATCTTTAAACGTCAGGTGCGGGTAATGATAACGCAGTTGTGCCAAGCGTCGCAGCGAAGACGTGCCAATTACCGCGCCTTCTGGCAGGGTATCAATTTGCTTATCTTTGTGCTTGGCATGGACGACTAAGGCATCAGCGGGGTTTTCTCGTTCAGTAACGACACCTAAAACCAAATTTTCCGGCAAATTTGTCGGTAAATCTTTGAGGGAATGAACCGCAAAATCAATATCATTATTGAGCATTCCCAGTTCGAGTTCCTTGGTAAATAGCCCTTTATCGCCGATTTTGGACAAAGCCACATCTAGGATTTTATCGCCTTGAGTACTCATCGTCTGTACTTCAAAAGTGCGATCGGGAAAGTGCTTTTGCAGTTGTGCCTGCACCCAATGGGTTTGAACAAGCGCAAGCTGGCTTTTGCGGGAACCAATACGAATTGTGCGAGGTGGACTAGTAACAATGGAGGACATAAAGCGACGCGCTTAAATAGGAGCGAATAGAGTCACTCGATCTAGACTACCGCGATCTTAAGTCCTTCGGTGACGGATTTGGGATAAAGTATATATAAGGATAAGCCTGGGTGCAACAAATCGATTTGGGTTGCTTCTATCCAAAGATTTTATTTCTAGCTAGATTCCGTACCTCATTTGCTTGGGGTGGCGCAACGCCATAGCAGTACTGCTTTTTGCCGGAATAGTTACGCCGTAAATCTCCTGAATATCTTCATTTCAATACTGGCGCTATTTCGTGTTGGCGCAACATCAAAATCAAAACTCCCAAACTCAAAACATTTCGTTATTGAGTAGTACTCGTTTTAATTGTTTCCTGCTTATAAAAAATCGGTCAAATATTGTAGTCATCTTAATCTGATTTCTGCAAACCTTAAATGTTCAAATTCACCGGACAACTCATTGTTTCTGTTGTAAAAGAGAAATGGGTAGTCGCAACTATCGCAACAACAACGTGATTAACCAAACTCAAGATAACAATATTAAAAGTCTTGTCCAGAAGCATCAATCAGTTGTTTCATTGGGCAAATATCAACAACAAAACTTTGCTATGCAGCTTTCAGAACCTTTTAGTTCAATCACCTTAGAGTCTATTTTTGACCCTAATATTCTCAAGGTTGCACCCCAAACTGCTATGTTTGACCTGATTGTGTTGATGCAAGAAAGCCATAATATTACTGAATTGAAGCAATTAAATACTGTTAGTTGTATTGTCAGCGAAGCTGGGCAGCTACTGGGGTTATTAGCTGTAGAAGATTTAATCAGAGTTGCTATTAAGTCATCAAGTTTAGCAACTCTAACAGTTGCTGATGTTATGAAGCGGCAATTAACTACCTTAAATGTAGCCGATTTTCAAGATGTTTTTACAATTTTGAATCTATTTAACGATCATAAAATTCGCCATTTACCGATTTTAGATGTTGATGGGTATATGAGGGGAATTGTCACCGTTGAGAGTCTGTGCCAAGGTTTAATGACGCTGGATTTTTGGCAAGATAAGTCGGTAGCGGAAGTGATGGAGGAGGCAATTCAAGTGCCATCAACTGCTTTAATAAAGGATATTATACCGTTGCTAGTTGATGATTTTAATAATGTGGTTATTACTGAATTAAGACCTAACCAAACACAGCAATTTTGCAGTATAACGGCACAAGATATTTTAAGTTTTTTGGGATTTAAGGATGATTTTTTGACACTAACTGTTGAAACTGTAATGAAACAGTTAATTTGTATTAGTCCTGAAAGTTCTGTGTACATGGCAGATCAAAGGATGCAGCAGTCTAGTGTTAGACAGTTGCTAGTAAGAGGAAGTGAAGGTATTTTGGGTGTAATTACTCAGAATAGTATCTTAAGATCCCTTGATTCTAGAGCAATGTATTGGGCTATTTTTGCTTTACAAAAACAAGTCGAGCAACTGAAAGATGAAAAATTACAACTGTTACAAAAGAGTGATAAAATACTAGAAAAAGAAGTATTAGAGCAGACAACAAAGTTGCAAGAGCAAGCAGTAGCTTTACAGCAAAACCAAATTGAATTAGAACAACGAAATTCGATTGAAGAGGAGCTACGACAGCTTAATGAAGAGTTAGAAAACCGTGTCCAAGATCGGACTGCACAACTGATGAGTCTTAATGAGGAATTAGTTAGTGAATTTGCAGAAAGAGTTCTTACAGAGTCAGCTTTGAGAGATAGCGAAGCGAGATTTCGGGCAGCGGCGGAGGGTAGTCTTGATGCCTTTTTTATTTTACAGAGTTTGCGTGATGAAAAAGGACGAATTATTGATTTTACCTGTACTGATCTTAACTCTAACGGTGAGAAAATGATCGCCTTATCTAAAGAAGAGGTGATTGGAAAACGGGGTGGTGAACTTTTTCCTCTTAGTCAAGCTTTGAGCTTTTTTAAAAAATTTGTTCAGGTTGTAGAAACTGGAGTGGTTTTAGAAGAAGAGTTTTCAGTTTCACTACCCAATATTACTGCTTCTTGGCTGCATTATCAAGTTGTCCCTTTAAGCGATGGAATTGCCATTACAGCTAGAGATATTACTCAGCGCAAACAAGCACGGGAAGCCTTACAAAAAAGTGAGGCGACAAATCGAGCGTTGTTAAATGCAATACCAGATTTAATGTTTCGCCTTCAAGAAGATGGCACTTATTTAGATATTAAAGTAGCAAAAGATGATGAATTGCTTTTGTTTTCTGAGCAAATCTTAGGAAATAAAATTACAGATACACTACCTTCGTATTTTGCTCAACAGCTCATGTTTTATCTCAAGAAAGCCTTGAAAACTGACGAAATTCAAATTTTTGAGATTGAGTTGACAGTAACTAATGAAACACGCAATTATGAATTTAGACTCGCGGCAAGTCGAGCTAATGAGGTATTGTGTATTGTTAGAAATATTACTGATCGCAAACAGGCAGAAGCTGTATTGCGGAAAACTGAAGAAAGATATCGCAGTATTTTTGAAAACTCGGTTAAGGGGTTATTTCAAACTACGCCGAAGGGACGATATTTGAGTGCAAATGCAGCAATGGCAAGGATTTATGGCTTTAATTCTCCTGAAGAATTAATTGCTAGTTTAACGGATATCAATCAGCATTTTTATGTTGATACTAATCGCCAAACTAAGTTTTTAGAGTTGATGGCAACTGAAGATCGGGTATCACATTTTGAGTCTCAGGTGTATCGTCAGGATGGTAAGATTATCTGGATTTCAGAGAATGTTCATGTTGTCCGCGATTCTCAAGGTGAGCCGCTTTATTATGAAGGTAGTGTTGTTGATATTACCGAGCGTCGGGTTTGGGAAGAAGCACTCCGCTATCAACAAGAATGTACTGAAGAGTTACTTCTAAATATCTTACCAGAACCGATTGCTGAACGTTTAAAGTTTTGGGAAAGTACAATTGCTGATAGCTTTGCTGCTGTGACTGTTATGTTTGCTGATTTAGTTAATTTCACTGAGTTTTCGGCTGAAATGCCTCCTCCTAAATTGGTGGCTTTACTAAATAAGATATTTTCTAAATTTGATCAGTTAGCTCAAAAGCATGGTTTGGAAAAAATTAAAACAATTGGTGATGCTTATATGGTAGTTGGCGGTTTGCCGACACCACGGGAAGATCATGCAGAAGCTATTGCTCAAATGGCACTGGAAATGCAACAGGAAATCACTAAATTTAAACAAGATAATGGTGAAGCTTTTACTTTGAGAATTGGCATTCATACGGGACCTGTTGTTGCTGGTGTAATTGGTATGAAAAAGTTTGCTTATGATTTGTGGGGTAATACTGTAAATGTGGCGTCTCGCATGGAGTCTCAAGGAGTTGCTGGAAAAATCCAAGTAACGTCAGAGATTTATGAGCAGTTGCAGGATAAATATGTGTTTGAAAAACGGGGCTTAATTGCGGTTAAAGGCAAGGGAGAAATGATAACTTATTGGCTTAAAGGTAATAAGGTTTGTCATCTTCGTCCTTTACATTCATAGTGCAAATAATGAGCAGCAAGGTTTTGATATACTGAATGTTTTTTTAACTGAAAGTCTTTTAATCATTTGATGCAAGAAGTCTCTTTTGTCCAAGAATTCCTAACTCAGTATTATCAAAAGTTGCTCAATAATCAAGTTTTTTAAGAGTTTTTAGGGCTGGGGGTTATCACTCAGGGTAGATTTACTTATGGTTTTATCCGCTGTCGTGATTGTGTCAGGAGGATTGTTGAAAATTGTTCCAGAAAATACATTTTAGATTGGTTGGTGATGTATACTGGTTTTGGTTGCTGAACTAACTGAACTTTGAAAATTAAATAAGTAAAGCTGATGAATTCAGCTAATCGACACACCTCGGCAAATCGCCGAAACCCCATTGTTTCCGTTGAAGTGTGTCGATGCCTTACAGAGCAAGGATTTGAGGTGTGTGTTTTTCACAATTTTGCCAAAGATTATTTACCTTTTTTTGAGGTGTGTCGATTTGGCGGCTGAAACCTGCTCTGTGTATGGCTTCTACAGCGAACTCTTTACAAGACCGCTTCCCCGAAAGGGGATGGAAACGACCAGGGAAAACCTCTCCATCGGATTGTCCAACGCTTTACAAGACCGCTTCCCCGAAAGGGGATGGAAACGAACACCTTGGTGGTGTTGCGCGAGTTGTCATTCCCTTTACAAGACCGCTTCCCCGAAAGGGGATGGAAACGCTTACATTGTTGTACTGTCCGTACAACGAAACACTTCTTTACAAGACCGCTTCCCCGAAAGGGGATGGAAACCATTGACTAGGACTGTTTTTCCTTTGTATGTCTTTACAAGACCGCTTCCCCGAAAGGGGATGGAAACAGTTACACTTGCCCAGTTTGTAAGACGGATCGTGTACTTTACAAGACTGCTTCCCCGAAAGGGGATGGAAACGTTTTATCAAGTCTTTCCAATCGAGCATGAATTTCTTTACAAGACTGCTTCCCCGAAAGGGGATGGAAACAAGGTTATTACCTATTACCCTCTATGCGGTCGGATTCTTTACAAGACTGCTTCCCCGAAAGGGGATGGAAACGTCGCAGGTGGCAAAGCAGGAAGAGCACGGTTAGGTGCTTTACAAGACTGCTTCCCCGAAAGGGGATGGAAACCTTTACCCTCCACCCAAAGGCTACTTTGTGCACCTGGACTTTACAAGACTGCTTCCCCGAAAGGGGATGGAAACTACACTAGAGATTGGTTGTCCTTCACTATCCCTTCTTTACAAGACTACTTCCCCGAAAGGGGATGGAAACATACCTTGCTCGTGCGTTGCTAACGCACTTTTTCTTTACAAGACTGCTTCCCCGAAAGGGGATGGAAACTTTTGAGTCAATCCTTTTTGTACAAATACAGGGTTCCACCTTTACAAGACTGCTTCCCCGAAAGGGGATGGAAACAACTCTTAGCTTCCCTTGATAATCTCCTTCTTTACAAGACTGCTTCCCCGAAAGGGGATGGAAACTCCGAATTCATAACTTAAATTACTTCCGTAATTACTTTACAAGACTGCTTCCCCGAAAGGGGATGGAAACTTTTTGCATTACATGTGACCAGGTCTGGTAGTCTTGGCTTTACAAGACTGCTTCCCCGAAAGGGGATGGAAACCATGATGTTGAAATCCTTAGAGTTAATTTACTATTACCTTTACAAGACTGCTTCCCCGAAAGGGGATGGAAACACCGTCGTATGTGCTTCTGGCACCTCCTTCAGAGACTTTACAAGACTGCTTCCCCGAAAGGGGATGGAAACATTTACTTTTGCATTTTACCTTTGCAGCTTTGCTTTACAAGACTGCTTCCCCGAAAGGGGATGGAAACTGCAGCTGCAGATGGAGCGCATGACCCTCGGTAAGCTTTACAAGACTGCTTCCCCGAAAGGGGATGAAAACATTTCATCTGTAGGGGCGCAAGGCATTGCGCCCCTACACTTACTAGGAAACTGTGTGTCCGTTACAAGACAGAACACTATCCGTTGCTTCTGGCAATGACAACAAGCGCTAAAATAGTTTGCTTAAAAATATATAGCTTGGTGATATCCAGTACGATCAGCAAATGACCACAACACCAATCAACTTATTTGAATACCAAACCCTAGCCGCCCAACATCTCTCTAAAATGGCATTAGATTATTACAATAGTGGGGCATGGGATGAAGTAACCTTACGCGATAACCGTGCTGCTTTTGAACGCTACAAACTGCGTCCCAGAATGCTAGTTGATGTCAGCAAACGGAATTTAACTACAACAATTTTAGGTGAATCTTTGCCCTCACCAATTCTCATTGCACCGATGGCATTTCAATGTTTGGCGCATCCAGAAGGAGAAGTAGCAACAGCCAAGGCGGCGGCAAAGTTGGGTAGTGTGATGATATTAAGTACGATGGCAACAAAAACCCTGGAAGAAGTTGCTAATGTAAGTAATAATATGCCTCAATGGTTTCAACTTTATGTGCATCGCGATCGCTCTTTAACTCGTGCTTTAGTTGAACGTGCATCTGCTGCAGGTTTCCAAGCACTCTGCCTTACAGTGGATGCCCCTATATTAGGTAGGCGCGAAAGAGATACCCAAAATCAATTTGTACTGCCAACTGGCATGGAATTGGCAAATTTATCAACATTGATGGGATTTAAACCAGGTGAGTCTGGCTTATTTGCCTACTTTTTAGAACAACTTAACCCAGCCCTAACTTGGAAAGATTTAGAATGGTTGCGATCGCTTTCGCCTCTACCTTTAGTCGTAAAAGGCATATTACGCGCTGACGATGCCAAACGGGCAGTGGAATACGGCGCAAGTGCGGTAATAGTATCCAACCACGGCGGCAGACAATTGGATAGTGCGATAGCATCTCTTGATGCCTTAAGTGAGGTTGTCGAGGCTGTAGGCACTCAAATTGATGTCCTCGTAGACGGGGGTATCCGACGCGGTACAGATGTCCTGAAAGCCCTGGCATTGGGCGCAAAAGCCGTATTATTAGGGCGTCCCGTGTTGTGGGGACTAGCAGTCGCAGGCGAGGCGGGAGTACAACACACCATCGAAATATTGCTAAATGAATTAGATTTAGCAATGGCATTGAGCGGCTGCCCTAAATTAGCAGATATTGATCGTAGTTTAATCAGCCGTGGCATGGACTTTGAGCGAAGGGATCAAGCAATTTGAGGCAACACGCAAAGTATTCGTGTCCAGTTGTGAAAGTTTTTAGTACAGTTAATGAGGTTGGTTGGTGTAAGCGCCCAAAAATGAAGAATAGAATCAGCGCTAGCCAAAACCTTCCATAAAGATCAATTTAGGAGTGATGATGCATGATCCGTTTGACTGACAAACACCAAAGTTTAATCCGTTCAGTATTATGGCCTGTTTCTTTGGTGTCAGTTGCTTTATTTGTGCCTTTTGTGTTGGCAAAAACTATGCCATCTCAACCTCAAAAAGTTGCATCATCTCCAACTTCTCCTAGTTTGCTGCCGTCTCCAAAACTACCCCAAGATACAAGTTTAATTGAACGAGATTGGCAACATCGTTTAGTTAGCCAAGGACTTTTGTGGCAGGGAGTTTCTAAGACGGCAAGCAGTACAAGCGTTGCCACGACTAGTCAAACTAAAACTACTACTAAAAATAAAACTTCGCCAGGGCAAAACAACAGCAAAATTCAAGTCAAACCAGCAAAAAATAACAACAAACAAAAACCAGCAAAAGCTCCAACTGCCGTTGCTCAATCTCAGTCACAAAAAGCACCGGCTAATGCGCCAAAATTAGAAATAAGAGTA
This sequence comes from Coleofasciculaceae cyanobacterium, assembly GCA_049671305.1. Classification (GTDB taxonomy): domain Bacteria; phylum Cyanobacteriota; class Cyanobacteriia; order Cyanobacteriales; family Coleofasciculaceae; genus CADCTM01. The sequence continues at coordinate 15,754 of JBATUR010000097.1, read as the reverse complement.
GCAATTTCTACGGGAAATTCTTCTTTAGTTGTGGGTAGTTCGACAGCAAGTGAAGTAATTGATGCTCAAGGTAAGGTAATTGGAAAAATCTCTGCCAAAGAAGGTACAAATGTAGTTCCAGAAGGGCAATTTATTCGCATTGGTAAGTGGCAAACGGCGGCAGGAGTTTGGCTGAAACCTGCAACAGGTGGCATGGTATTTGTCAATGATCGCTGGTATCGTGGCGACTTACTTTTGGTTTCTCAAGGTGATACTTTGTTGGCAGTGAATTATGTTGATTTAGAGTCATATATTGCCAGTGTTGTTGGTGCAGAAGTATCACCGAGTTGGCCTATGGCAGCCTTGAAAGCACAAGCAATTGCGGCACGTTCATACGCGATCGTACACTATCTACGTCCTGCTCATGATTTGTATGATTTAGGTAATACTGAACGTTGGCAAGTCTACCGTGGACTTGATGCGGAGTGGAACACAACTCGCCAAGCTGTGGAAGAAACAAATGGCGTTTTTCTTAGTTATAAAGGCGGGGTTGTGGAATCAATGTATGCGGCTTCTGATGATATTGTCACTAATGTTTTTGGTGGCGTTGGCATGAGTCAAACTGGGGCATTAAAATTGGCTGAACAAGGTTATAACTATCAACAAATTTTAGGTAATTATTATCCAGGTACGGGTTTAGCATGGGTTAATACTAAACATTCTGATATTGATTAGATTAAGGATGGTAGGTTGGGATTGCTATTCCTTCTATTATTTGTTAACGGCGGTAAATCCAAAATTTCTGGTAACGTCAAGCTACGATTAATTTTGGAGAGGAAAAAATAAATTATCAGTAAGTTTCTCTTTTCTCAGGCTGACGCTGGCTAAATAGAAGACTAGGATAGTAAAGATAGTGAACACAGTCTCTACTTTGTCCCCTGTTTCCCACGCTGACTGTACTATGAACTACCCACACGATCGCATTCCTGAAGAAAAAACCCCAGAAGTTTTTACTCTTGCTGCTACGCTGTATGCAAAGCACAACCAAAGCTATTCTGTCAAAGATTTGATGGAAGCTGGGGCAGAGGCAAAAATCCCGCCAGAGTTTATTCAACAAGCTATTGAGCAAATTCACTTACAGCAACAAAAGCAGTCTCTATCTGCCCCGACAAAAAAGCCTCATCTAGCTGCCCTGGTGATTGGTATACCTGTTCTTACTGCCCTGGCGGTAGTGGGGCTAATTGCCAGAAATACCATGCTTAATGCTCAAGAAGAGCAAATGACTTTTGCGGCGACACAACCTGCTGCAGCGCCGTTGAATGAGACGACATTGCCAGTCGGTAACTTTAAGTGTGCCAACCTGAATCTTGCAGGACAAGATTTGAGAGATAAAAATTTTCAACGTGCAGATTGTACTCAGGCTAATTTAGGCAATGCCAACTTAAGTAAGGTCAACTTAGAAAACGCTAACCTGAGTAAGGCTAATTTAAGTAATGCCAATTTGAATGGTGCTAACCTCAGTCATGCAGATTTGGCAAATGCCAATTTACAAGGTGCAGATTTGACTAATGCCAATTTAGAAGGTGCAAATCTCAGCAATACCGATTTAAGCAATGCCAATATTAAAGGTGCGAATCTGAAAGAGACAGATTTGGCAAACGCCAAAACAGATAACTTAAAGAAATAAACTACTCCAAAGCCTTGCCATCATAAGGCTTTGGCTCACACCTTAGTTATCTTCACTAAAAAAAGCAATGTCTACCCCAAGATTTGGTATGATAAATAACTGAGCTTGTGGCGGCGTAGCCAAGTGGTAAGGCAGAGGTCTGCAAAATCTCCACCCCCGGTTCAAATCCGGGTGCCGCCTTGATTGACTCAATATCCCCGACTTCTCAAAGATGTCGGGGATTTATGCTATGTTTTCTGCTTTGTCGCTTGCACCAATATCTTGGCTAATTGCAGCAGTTGCGCTTTATCAAAGGCTTGCACGATCGCTTTTGCCGCTGCTTTTGGTTCTACCATAATTGTGATTTGTTTGGCAGTGGCAGGGGCTGGTGCCGTTGCTGCTGCGGGTTTAGCGGTTGCAGGAGTCTTGGCGGCAGTGCTGACACCTGCGAGTTGCTGCAATGTCGGACTTGCCGCTAGTGCCTTGGTATTGCCTGCTTGTAAGGCGTCACTTGCCTGTTTGAGTTCCTTGATAATTACGGGTGCTAAGGTTTGGCTGGAATTTTTGGGATTGGCGATCGCCTTATAAGCAACTTGCACTAATTCCTGCCAAGGTTTGATCCCCGTCCCCAGTTGCATTAAACGCTTGCAGTGTAACTGAAATTTTTGACGGTTAGCCGGTGTATCTTCTTGTTTAAACAACTGCAACATCTGTTTCAAGACTTCCATCACCTGGGCTGTAAAGTTTGGTGACAGATTGATTGTAGAGGCTGCTGGCGTGGCTGCGGCTGGGGTTGCGGCGTCACTACCACCGACGATACTGTTAAGATATGCCTGCAATTGAACAAAATTCGGTTCTGCCGCTAGCATGGTTTTGGCAGCTTCATCTTCTCGAAGACCAAAAGGACCTTGCAATTGCTCAATTAAGTCTTTGAGAGTGTCGTAGCTCCTTAAAAACAAAGTTTCTAATTTGCGATCGACCTTAATCTCATTTTCTTTGAGAATTTTAAAAGAATCCTCTAGGCGGTGAGCGGTTTTTTGAATACTTTCAAAGCCCAACATTGCCGACCCGCCCTTAACCGAATGAGCCGCACGAAACATTTCATTGACCCTTTCTGGATCTTTGACAACTGCTCGTAGCTCTAATATCCCTTTTTCCAAAGTATCGAGGTGTTCTTTGGCTTCCTCGATAAAATAGCCTAAAATCCTTTGTTGACTGCCCGCGTCCACGACTGTTTTCCCTAATCAAATGGTTGATGTACTCAGATTTTTCAGCGTAACCCCGTTTGATCTTGGCATTGAGCAGTTATAAGTTACGGGGATGACCAATACCAGTAAGTTTACTACTATAAGATAGAATTCGGCGCAATCGTCATACAACACGCTTTTTTGAGCAACTCATGGCGGTATTGAGATGCCAAAAGCTTGACTTGTGCGCGGCTTTGTGAGTTTTAGCACTCTTTTTTGGTCACCTCGTCAACTGCTCAGGCTTATTTAAACAAGTTTATTTTAGGAGGCGAGAAATTCGCGCATATACTGATTGACTAAGGCTGGCTGCTCCTGCTGTACCCAATGGCTACAATTTACAATATATTTAATTTGAAAGTTTCTCACATATACTTCTGTTCCATAAGTTAATTCTTTCCCCAAAGCGGTATCATCCTCTCCCCAAATCATTAAAGTTGGCACATCTAATACTGTCCAGTCTTTTCTTACTAAACCACCAAAAACATTACGATAATAATTAAGCATTGCCGTCAGAGCACCGCGCCGAGAAGCGGCATTTTTATAAGCTTCTATATCGGCTTTAGTAAAAGCACTCTTATCAACTGCCATGCCTTTAAAAGCTGATTCAATCGCTTGGTAATCAGATGATTGTATCAGTGCTTCCGGTAACAATGGTAGCTGAAAGAAAAAGACATATGCACTTTTTAGCAATTGTTGAGGAGTCAGCAAGCCTTGGGCAAATTTAGCAGGATGAGGTATGTTTAAAACTATCAGCCGCTCTAACATTTCTGGATGAGCATAAGCAAAGTTCCAAGCGATCATACCTCCCCAATCATGACCAACTAATACACAATTGCTATATCCTAAACCTTTAATTACACCTTCAATATCTTTAATAAACTCACTCATCACATAAGCAGATGAGTCCTGCGGTTTATCACTTTTATTGTAACCGCGTAAGTCAAGAGCCACAACTTTGTAATCTTTGGCAAATTCGGGAATTTGATGACGCCAAGAATACCAAAACTCTGGAAATCCATGTAGCATTAGCATTAGTGGTCCTTGCCCTTTGGTCACATAATGCAGCTTGATGCCGTTAGTAAGAATATACTCGTGTTGCCATGTTTCTTCTATTACAGATGACATTGCTAATTCCTCAACTTTTTTGGCAATCTTATCAATTCTTTCTTGTTTGGGTCATCCCCTTGAGATAGAGGAACTAGTTTTTACTTTAACAGCGAGTCAGCTAGTGATTGGTGAAAATTAAATTTTACTTATTTTAATAGATTCTGGTTTTTAATTGGTAATATTCATTAATTTAGCATCTGGTATTTTGACTAAAAAGACAACTTTTGGTATTGGTAGCACTTTAAGCATGAGCTGTCACCGACAATGTGACTTAGCTTGAACCGATAAGATATCAAATGCCTAAAGACTTTCTCTTAAAATTATCTTTAGACACATATTGCCACAGCTTTTCTACCTCTAGGGTTGAATCAACAATCATTTGAGTTTACTGCCAAAGATTGATTTCATATTAGGAGTATCAAGACTATTATTAATCATATACAGGAATAGTCTTAATATAATGCTAAATCAAAAATGAAATTTTTCTTGGTGCTGGTGTAATTGCAGCAAGCCTTTTGCTTATGCTGTTAAATATTCTTGCTCAAGCTCAAACTAATACTCAGTAAGACAGTAACGTTAATCAAGCAAGTCAAATTGATTACCACATTGAACGGGTTCATAACGATTAGGAGTAGCTAGGGGTTTGGGTTGTATTAGATAAGAAAAGTTGAAAGGCTTTGTAGTGTAACTATAACGAGTAATATTTTCCTGTTAGTAAGCAGCATATAACGTTTAAGTACGGGGCAAGCGCCACTGAATGGTAGCTGAATCTTTCAATAGCTGGTTTGGTAGTTATCTATTATTGAGTGAGTAATTTATAGCTATCAATCTTAAGGGATGATCACAGCTACCTGCCCCTAACGACAACACCTTCTTGATGAATGGCAAGAGGGTGTTGTTGTTTTTTGGTAATTGTAATTTAATTACAATTATGATCAACATAATAGGCAAGAAAATTCAGCCTTTAGTTTCCTCAAATTAGTCGATATCTTACGGCAGCATCTAACTTGCGAAATAAGTTACTTGAGATTTTTAACTAATTTTAGAAGTTTCCTGCTGCAATTTGAGATTTTTGAACAATAGAGCAACTTTATCTAAATCTTTATCTCCAGGCGATCGCTCTACTCCACTAGATAAATCAATACCTTGGGGTTGTAATCCTTGTAATGCTTCTAAAATATTATCGGGTGTCAAGCCACCAGCAAGCAACCAAGGGTAGGTAGGACGAAATTGTTGTAAGGTTGCCCAGTCGAGGGTTTTGCCTGTACCGCCAAGCAGTTGAGGATGATAAGCGTCAAGTAACAGAGTATCAACATAACTAGCATAAGTCGCCGCTTGATTTAAACATTCTGGCGTTTTAACTCGTAAAGCTTTGATAATTTCGACTTCTGGCATTTGCCGTAACATTTGGCAAAACTGAGGAGACTCGTTGCCATGTAGCTGAACTGCACTCAGGTTGCTGCTACCAACAACCTGAAAAATTTCCTCAATCGTAGCATCAGCAAACACCCCAATGCAGTCAACTGGCTTTGTGAGTTGTGCCACTATCGCCTGAATTTGCTGGGGTGTGACGTAGCGCGGAGATGCTTTGACGCAGATAAAACCCAGTGCTGTTGCCCCTAAGCAAGCGATCGCTTGTCCTTGTTCTGGTTTAGTTATGCCACAAATTTTGACCCGCATATTAGCTTTCTCAGTTTTTAGTTTTGTAACAGAATAATCCAAATATGTTAATTGTTTAAACAAATTGAGAATCTGATCCCCAGAGCTTTTTATGATTCTTTATGTCTGTTTAATCTACAAACCCAAAAGGAAAAGCACTTGATTAACTCAATTTTATTCGCTGTACAAGCCACCGTTCCTGCTACCCCAGATTGGACACCCACTATTGGACTAGTAATGATCTTATGTAACGTTTTTGCCTTTGCAATTGGTCGCTATGCGATCCAAAAACCAGGCAAAGGACCTGCATTACCAGGGGCGAATGCTGCCATTTTAAAGGGTTTTGGCATTCCTGAACTATTGGCAACAGCAAGCTTAGGTCACATCATCGGTGTGGGCGTAATTTTGGGGCTGACCAACGCAGGAGTCATTTAGAATCATAGTTTAAGTCCGTTGTTGTTGGTTTTTTCCCTTAAATTGCTGCTATGTGCCAACAACAACAGACCTCAAGCAATTCTTCACCGTCAAAATTTCACCTCTATCTATCAACCTCAATCATTCCCAAGACAGACAAGCAATTTTCTTTTTCTCGGTAACGTTTAATTAATCTATTTTTTTTACAACGTTATTCCAGGAGAAAAAATTGCTTAATTCAATTTTACTAGCCGTGCAGTCAACCGTTCCTGATACCTCGACATGGAGCTGGAGCGGGTCACTGGTCATGAATATTTGCATTGTTCTCGGTATTATTATTGCCAAGATTGCCATTCAGAACAAAGGCAAGGGACCGAGATTACCTTTACTAGAGCCGTTTTTAGGCAAAAACTTTGGTCTTCCTGAATTACTAGCTGGCATCAGCTTAGGTCATGTATTGGGTATTGGTGCGGTTTTGGGTTTGACTAACACGGGTTTGATTACTTAAATTCTTGTGCTCAAGCCTCATAATTGGTCAGAAACGCCCAGTATATCAACCAGAAACGGCTCAAACTGGGCGTGACCAATCGAACATCAAAACTATGATTTATCCTGGTAGAAGGAGGCTTTAAACGTCGAATAATGAGGGAATTTTGATGCAGGCAAGGCGACTTGGGTCTTTATTAGGCATTCCGTTTTTTTTAGATCCATCGTGGTTTTTAATTTTAGGGTTCCTAACTCTGGTTAATGCCAGGAATTTTACAGAAAGTTTGGGTGCAACTTTAGCTTGGAGTGCCGGTTTGGGGATGGCACTATTATTATTTGGTTCAGTCATTTTGCATGAACTAGGTCATAGTTTGGTAGCACGTTCTCAAGGTATTAAAGTTAATTCAATTACTTTATTTGTTTTTGGTGGAGTTGCCTCCATTGAGCGGGAATCAAAAACTCCTGGAGAAGCGTTTCAAGTCGCTATTGCAGGACCGACTGTCAGCTTAGTTTTATTTGGTTTATTTTATCTGTTGTCTCAGGTTTTGCCACTTTCTGGGGTAGGGCAACAAATTGCCGGAGATATTGCCCAAATTAACCTAGTTATTGCCTTATTTAATTTAATTCCCGGACTGCCTCTTGATGGTGGGCAAGTTTTGAAAGCAGCAGTGTGGAAGTTAACCGGAAACCGCTTTCAGGCTGTGCTTTGGGCAGCAAAAATCGGTAAAGTTCTGGGAGGATTTGCGATCGCTTTTGGTCTAAGTTTAGCATTAATTAGCCAAGAATGGAGCATAATTTGGATTGCTTTTATCGGCGGCTTCATCATTCGCAATGCCAAGGCTTATGAGCGTTTAACAAGGCTTCAAGAAACCTTACTAAATCTTGTGGTTGCTGATGCCATGACTCGTGATTTTCGGGTGGTAGATGCCAATCAAAGCTTGCGTACTTTTGCCGATCAATATATTTTGAGTGATAGCCAAACACCCCTACCCTATTATGCCACTCAAGACGGACGTTATCGCGGTTTAGTAGCCATTGAAGATTTGCATTTTATCGAACGCAGCAACTGGGATACTCAAACTTTAGCAAGTATTGTACGTCCTTTAGCGGAACTTGCTACGGTTGAGGAAAAGGCATCCTTAGTAGAAGCAATTAATAGTTTAGAATCTCATCAAATCAAACGTTTAACAGTACTTTCACCAGCAGGAACTGTTGCCGGAATTATTGATCGAGGTGATCTTGTTAGTGCTGTTGCTAAGTCACTAAATCTAGCAATACCTGATGCCGAAATCAAACGAACTAAAGCCGAAGCTAGCTACCCTCAAGGATTACAATTACCAGCAATTGCGAGTCAATTAGCTGAATAGTTGCGCCAAAACTAAGCTAATTCTAAACTAGGTTGTGCCAAAATTTCTTGCCATTCTACTGCTGATAAAGGCTGCTCAATTAAATCAATATCAAAACAATTAGCAGCGGCTTTAGTTAATGCCTCAATCACAGTTTGAATTAAAGTTTCTCCCTGTTGTTTAATTACTAAACTAGGTGGCAAGATTTCCTCACCAAACACTTTTGTAAATAGCTCAATATTCGGTTCTAAGCGCATTGAACCATGTTGTAAAATAGCCTTACCCCGTCGCAATTGAGCGCTACCAATGAGCTTATAACCATCAGCACAAACTAAATCTGCAGCCGTCGCTGTCCCAAAACAATTGGGATTGTGCATATAGTCTCGTCCCGCAATGCCATAATTGAGAGTAAGATTAAGCGATCGCCAACCTTCAATCAAAAACTCACAAATCCTTTGATACGCCTGCAACCGCGTCCCTGTAATACCTGAAGTTACCACCATATAAGTTAAGTCTCCCTGATGCAACACAGCACGTCCTCCAGTTGGACGCCGCACCAGAGAAACTGGTAAATCTTGCCAAATTAATTGTTGCCAAAAAGCAGGCGATCGACGTTGGTGATATCCTAAAGAAATTGTTGGTGATGCCATAGTATAAAAGCGTAAAACTGGCGGCTGTTTGCCAATTTTATGCTGTTCCAATAACCAACTATCGATCGCCATTTGCACTTTTCCTGACGCTTCTAATAAAGGAATTAAACGCCAAACAGGCTGCAAGTTTTGACTTAAATTATACGAGTCCATCCCCAATTTTTGGCAACTTGCTACAACTATTATTTATGCCGCCGCAAATTCCGCATCTAATTTGTCATTATTATCATCAGCAATTGTGGCAACTACTGTAATAGCACGAGAAATTTCTCCGGCTGACAACTCAGCAACTATTCTTGAAGATAAGACCACAACTTGATCTTCAAAAATCCCAAAATGTGACTCAAAAGTTTCAGAACAATTCATTTCTAACAGTTTACGCCATAATTCTGGTTCATTTTGACGAGGCAACTGCAGCACAGTTGAGGAAACCGTAAAGGTGTCATCATCAGAGATACCAGTCAGTTTCACAAAAACCTCAACGCTACCATACTTAAATTTCCACAGGTAGCCTTCTTCATTGTGGCTGACCATTGCCGTATTTTCTTGGTCTAGGGTATCAATTACCGTTTCAATAATCTCTACATAATTGACTGCAGTCACATCGTCAGCATCGGTTGCTGACAAGCTTTCTGTAAACGTTTCCGTAGGTTGTTGGCTAGTCATAAGGGTCAATTGTTACTTTAATGCAGACTTACTCAAGACTCAGTATCGCCTGTGGTTGACCGTATTGGAATGTAGGGGTTTCCCTAATTAATATTAATTATAAATGGGCATTGGCAACCGTCAGAATACTTCATAGCACCCAAACGGTTGCCTTAAAGCCCCTAACTCACTTAAGGTTTATGAGCAACCCAGTACTTACTCATAAAGTGGTTTTCCGTGGTAATATTCCCAAAACCTGCCTTCTCCAGACGCTTCACCAAATCATCAGTTGTATAGTGTCTGTAGAAAGGTTCATGAAACATAGCCGGGAAGCTTTCCATCAACGGCATCAACTCAGGTGAATCAATTGCTTGCACCGAGTCACAGATGATAAATACTCCCCCTGGTTGTGTCACCCGAAACGCTTGCTCAATCACATTCTGACGTGCTTCAGGCGGCAATTCGTGGAACATGAAAACGCAGGTAACAGCGTGGAAATAGTTATCCAAATACGGCAACTCCTCAGCATTTGCCTGCATTAGTTGCGGCAATTCCCCAGGATTTTCGGATAATAACTGATTTGCCTTACGCAGATAAGCCGGTGACAAATCAGTGCCAAATAAAGACGCCGCAGGTAAAGTTCCCCGCAGGAATTTTAAAGTCCGACCGGTACCACAAGCAACATCCAAAACCCGAATTTGGTGAGCAGGAGTGCTACTAAAAGCTTGCAAACTTTGCTTTAATGGTGCAAGAATGCGCCGCCGCATGGCATCGGCTGAACCATTAAATAAAATTTCTACCTGCAAATCATACAAATTCGCAGACATATCGCTCAAATAGCCATCTGTCTGATGGTGGAAATTCTGCAAGTAATAGCTGGGATAACCTTCTGTCTGAATTTCTGGCGAAAAGTCTTGATACCGCTTTTGGTTGGCACGTTCCCAAATTTTTGGTACATCTAGGCAAACTACTGGATAATAGCGGAAGAAATCTTCCCACGGATTATCAAAGAGCATTGCCTCTGGATAGACACCCTTTTCGGCATCCTGCCAGTCGGTTTCTATAATTTGATTAAGCCGTTGCTGGATTTCTAATAAAATCTTCGTCTCAATTGGTTGAGTTTTTAGCTCATTAACCGGCGGATGAAAGGTATTCAGCAGTCGCGCACTAATGGTTTTATGAGCAAGACCAAAAATGCTTTTGCCCTGCTGAAAAGTCTGATAAGTCAGCTTCGTTAAAGTATCGGTCATGGAAATTGCTTGAGGAAAGTTGGATCTATTACTTAGCGTTGTGAATAATTGTAACGAATAAATCAAGAGCAATTGCAAACCGAAAGATAGAATTTTTCGCCATTGCTTAAGGCTTATAAGCAAAAAAGCCACCCCTAGAGGTGGCTCATTCTCGATTTAATTGCTAAACAGCAAGATTAACAATCGTAGTAAAGTGCAAACTCATAAGGATGAGGACGCAAACTCATCGGAATCACTTCATTATCAAGTTTGTAAGTAATCCAAGTCTTGATAAAATCTTCGGTAAACACACCAGGTTCAGTTAAGAAGGCATGGTCATTTTCCAAGGCTTGCAAGGCATCCGGTAGAGACGCTGGAGTAGAAGGAATTTTGCTCAATTCTTCAGGAGATAAGTCGTAAATATCCACATCTAGCGACTCACCAGGATCAATTTGATTCTTGATGCCATCCAAACCTGCACACAGCATGGCAGCAAAGGCAATGTAAGGGTTAGATGTGGCATCAGGGCAACGGAATTCCAAACGCTTCGCCTTGGGGTTGCTACCAGATAAGGGGATACGCACAGAAGCAGAACGGTTACCTTGGGAGTAAGCTAAGTTGACAGGCGCTTCAAAACCTGGTACTAAGCGCTTGTAAGAGTTGGTAGTTGGGTTAGTTAGTGCCAAAAGTGCGGGGGCGTGCTTGAGAATACCACCGATGTAATGCAATGCCATTTGGCTCAAACCAGCGTACTTATCCCCGGCAAATAATGGTTGTCCATCATTCCAGATAGACTGGTGGGTGTGCATCCCGGAACCATTATCATTAAAGACCGGTTTGGGCATAAAGGTAATTGTTTTGCCGTACTTCTTACCAACGTTTTTGATCACGTATTTGTAAGTCATCAACCAGTCTGCAGCTTCGATTAATTTACCAAACTTAAAGCCAAGTTCACATTGACCGCCGGAAGCAACTTCATGGTGATGCTTTTCAATGGGTACGCCGCACTTTGCCATTGTCAGCAGCATTTCTGTCCGCATATCCTGGGATGTATCGGTTGGTGCAACAGGGAAGTAGCCTTCTTTGTAACGTGGTTTGTAACCCAGGTTGCCGCCTTCTTCTTTTCTTCCAGAATTCCAACGTCCTTCTATTGAGTCGATGTGATAATAGCCTTCGTGTTGGTTTTGGTCAAAGCGGACATCATCAAAGATGAAAAATTCGGCTTCGGGACCAAAGAATGCTGTATCACCAATACCTGTGGTGATTAGGTAGTCTACGGCTTTTTGGGCAATAACGCGGGGGCAACGGTTGTAAGGTTCACCGGTACGAGGTTCGACGATACTACAGATGACGCTTAAGGTTGGTTCCGCCATGAAGGGGTCGATCCAAGCGGTTGTGGGATCGAGTACCATTGCCATGTCAGATTCGTTGATGGCTTTCCAACCCCGAATACTGGAACCATCAAACGGTACGCCTTCTGTAAAGCTGCTTTCGTCAATTTGGTTTTCAAATACAGAGAGATGCTGCCAGATTCCTGGCATATCGATGAATTTTAAGTCAATAATCTGAATGTTGTTTTCTTTAACGTAACTTAGAAATTCTTGCGGGGTTTGAAACATGGGGATGAACTCCTTAATTTCTACAAAATCTTAAGCAAACTCTCAAGCAATAGCTCGCTACATCAGAACCATGCTATGGATAGGTCTGACAAGATTTTGTATCATAGGCTACAGACTAATCTTGGGTATTTCTTACTAGCTTAAGAAATTGAAAAAATGTAACAAAACATACCAAAATGCTTATATGCATTGTTAAAGCTTTAAAATGGTATCTAAAGCTACTGTTTAGGCGGGGTAAGTTATGAAGTTTAATTTCAGCACTGAAGATGAGGAGCAAGAAGCTCTACAATACCGCCCTGGACAACGTGTAGAATTGATTTCTCGTCCTGGTGTTGTTGATGTCATTGCTGAATATGACCCGATGATGGTTCCTCCAATATGGTTAGCAAATGATCCTCATCCACGCTATCCCCATGAGTTGAATTTGTTGCCCATGCCTGTTTTGGGTACTAGCTGGTTTTCGTCAAGGCGTCGCTTGAATTCGCCTCAGAGACGACAGTCTGGCGTTTCTTTGGCTAATAATTATAAGTAATTATATCAGCCCGCTAATATTCATAATTAACAATCAGACTATAGTGAAGTTATGTAAAGCTATCTGAAGCTACTCGGCTGACTTGACAAGGGTTTCAGGATTATTAAAGTAGGTTATCAGCGCCAATTCCGGTACAATTGCAGAACATGGAATTAGGCATAGCTTCACTCTTAAAAAAAGTTAGAGTGATGATTCGAGTGTTGCAAAGCACGAGACGCTATCGTCAGTACGTGTCGCTAAGGCAGGACGCGCTATCACTCTTTCTAACCGCCTTAAATAAAAGCGGGTATTGAGAAGTTGGCGGTTACGGAACAACCTAAAATTTTTGAGGGGATGTTTTAGTCCTTCAAATTATAGATATACAGATGTTGTTGGGAGAAAAATTTAATGCGGGATGCAGTAACAAACTTAATTAGAAACTACGATGGTACGGGTCGCTATCTAGATAGAAATGCGATCGATTCCTTAAAGTTTTACTTTGAAACAGGTACAGCACGAGTAATGGCGGCATCGACAATTAATGCAAATGCGGCGTCAATTGTCAAGCAAGCTGGTTCTCGACTATTTGAAGAGTTGCCAGAATTAATTCGTCCTGGTGGTAATGCCTATACAACTCGCCGCTATGCTGCTTGTTTGCGGGATATGGATTATTATCTACGCTATGCCAGCTATGCGTTGGTTGCAGGTGATACCAATGTTTTGGATGAAAGAGTGTTGCAAGGACTGCGGGAAACCTATAATTCTTTAGGAGTGCCAATTGGTCCTACGGTTCGCGGTATTCAGCTTATGAAGGATATTGTCAAAGATATGGCGGCAGAAGCTGGTGTTGCTAGTACGGCGTTTATCGATCAGCCCTTTGATCATATGACTCGTGAGTTGAGCGAACAAGATATTTAAGCTTTAATTTCTGCCCAAGAAGCAACGAAAGCGCGATCGCACTTTGATTAATCAGATATGCGATCGCTTTTTCATCTAAAATCTTAGCAAGATGATGCCTTAAACCAGAAGTAAGACATTGAGGCGACAATTACCGTCCAAAATGACGAAAAGCCATTTGCATCGCATCAGCAACATCAACATTACCATCACCATTAGCATCCAAAAACGAATGTAATAATGGGTTGCCACCTTGTCCACCTTGAGCATTACCCTGTTGTAGGAACTTCAAAACAATCGGCACCAACATCGGCAACATTGATTGAATCATACCCGCATCTAGCCCAGTTCGTTGGGAAGCTTCCTGAACAATTTGCTGAATCTGCGGCATACTAAAAAGCATATTTACCGCTTGATTGCTGGGATTAGTGCCACCAAATTGACTAACAAATTGTTGAGCTTGGTTCTCCCCCTCATTATCTCGCTTTTGTTGCAAAGCCGAGCGAGTATAATTGCCAACAACCGATAAAACCGATTGAATCGCAGAAGGGTCAGCATTAGTATTATTACTTAGCTGTTGAACCGTACTCAAAATGTCACCAACTTCGTTAGTACTACCTTGCTGAGTAGGACTATCGATCGCATTAATGAATTGCTCAAACAGACTCATAAGCTTATCCTCTATTGTGATCATTTAGGGCTTGAACTACTCACATTGATGCTGTTCCCCCTACAGTCAGTTTAGAACCAGTGTTGACGGAGTGTACCATCAATGACTACTGTCGGATTTTTACACATCAATAAGAGTACGACTGATACTTTAACAGCTACAAATAGGAAATGAGCAATCAACTGCCATGCCAATTCTTTAACTAAACTATAAACATTTACCCTTGTCCTTCATGCCCCTTTCACGCCTATTGACGCTGATCGTTGGTCTTAGCATCATACTAGGACTAATGCTGTGGCTGATTAACTCGCTATATCGGCTGTATATCCAAATTTCCTTTACAGCACCATTTTTGGCAAATTTACTGCTGTTATTGATGATTGCGCTGATTGGAATGTTGATTTTTGCCTTTATTTACTATGTTGGCATATTTGGGCAAAGCAAAAAAACCTCAAAGCAACGCCGTTTATCGCCAACTATACCTGTTGTCAAAACCGAAGCTGCCGAAGAAACTCTAAAAGCGGTACGACAACAAGTCACACAAATACAAGATGAAGTAGCAAGGCAGGAATTATTAATTCGTTCACGAGAAATTGAATCAATTTTAGCCCGTGGCGAACTGCTAGTTGTGGTTTTTGGTACAGGTTCAGCGGGTAAAACTTCTTTAGTTAATGCTTTAATTGGGCGAGTTGTCGGTAAAGTTGGGGCGCCAATGGGCACGACAGAGGCGGGGGAAACTTATAGTTTAAAGTTGAAGGGATTAAATCGCCAAATTTTAATTACCGATACACCAGGAATTTTAGAAGCAGGAGTAGCGGGAACTACCAGAGAACAAATGGCACGACAATTAGCAACAGAAGCCGATTTGTTGTTATTTGTGGTGGATAATGACTTGCGACAGTCTGAATATGAGCCTTTGCGGGGTTTGGCGGAAATTGGCAAGCGTAGTTTATTGATTTTAAATAAAACGGACTTGTATTCCGAAGAAGACCGGGAAACGATTTTAGCGCGGTTACGGCAGCGAGTGCGGGGCTTTATTGCGGCGATGGATGTGGTGACAATTACGGCAAATCCACAACCTGCACACCTAGAAAATGGTGAGATTTTCCAACCGGAAGCTGACATAATGCCGCTGATACGACGCCTAGCTGCGGTTCTGCGGGCTGAGGGAGAAGATTTGGTTGCCGATAACATTTTGCTGCAATCTCAGCGCTTAGGGGAAGAGGCAAGGCGTTTGATTGATACTCAGCGTCGGCGACAGGCGGAGAAAGTAGTAGAGCGTTTTCAGTGGATTGGCGCGGGTGTGATTGCGGTGACGCCTTTGCCTGTGGTGGATTTGCTGGCAACGGCGGCTGTGAATGCTCAAATGGTTGTGGAAATTGGCAGGATTTATGGTTGTGAGTTGAATATGGAAAGGGGGAGGGAGTTGGCGCTTTCTCTGGGTAAGACTTTGGCGAGTTTGGGTATTGTGAAGGGTGCGATTGAATTACTTTCAAAGGCACTCCAGCTTAATGTTGCGACTTATCTTGTTGGTAAGGCGATTCAGGGGGTGACGGCGGCGTATTTAACCCGCATTGCGGGGAAGAGTTTTATTGAGTATTTCCGCCATGATCAAGATTGGGGTGATGG
>JBATUR010000096.1:0-7112 GCA_049671305.1 Coleofasciculaceae cyanobacterium | reverse complement strand
ATTTGGCTGCTGGTGTTGCGACTCCAGTTGCCTTGACTGCTCCTGCGATTAATGGCTAAGTTTTAGGATAACTAAAATTTCATAAGTCTCGAAAAGGCGTCCCATAACTGGGGCGCTTTTTTGTTGGGTATTTAGCAAGAGAAGAATGGCATCATAGTAAGAGAAGGCACAAGACAAATCGGAGAAAGGACAACGGTTTATACACGCCCCTTAGCTCGCTTGATCGAGCAACTGCAACGTTTACCTGGAGTCGGTCCAAAAACCGCTCAACGCTTGGCGCTACATATTCTCAAGCGCTCGGAGGCAGAAGTTCAGGAATTAGCTAGAGCTTTAGTTGAAGCGAAGAAGCAAGTTGGATTATGTAGTGTATGCTTTCACCTCTCAGCCGAGCCTGTTTGTGAAATCTGCCGTAATACCAACCGAGACAACAATACAATCTGTGTGGTGGCTGATGCTCGTGATGTGATTGCGCTGGAGAAAACGCGCGAATATCGTGGTAAGTATCATGTTCTTGGTGGTGTCATCTCTCCAATGGAAGGGATTGGACCCGATCAGCTACACATTCATCAGCTACTACAACGAGTTTGTCGTACAGATAAACAGATTAAAGAAGTAATTTTGGCAATTAGTCCCAGTGTAGAAGGTGAAACGACGACGCTTTATGTAGGGCATTTGCTCAAAGAGTTTACCAAAGTGACTCGAATTGCCTTTGGTTTGCCGATGGGCGGAGATTTGGAATATGCCGATGAGGTGACGCTAGCACGGGCTTTAGAAGGGAGACGGGAACTAGATTAGGCAGCGAATAGAGGTTTTAAGAATAAGACTCAAAGCGATCGCCATAGTTGTAAAGCAAGCGATCGCTTGATCTCCTCCCAAAAGCTAGGGCAAAAACTCTACCTTAATTTTTGCTTGATCAGCGTCACAATCTGAGAAATCTGTTTCTTCAAACCATCAATTTCTGCTTGCATTTTGGCGACTTTGGCATTTAAGGCTTCAATTTCTGCCGAAGAAGCATCACCACCGGCTGGGGCTGAAGTTGTTGCTGCCGCAGGTGCTGCTGTGACTGGGCGGTTTTTCGCCTTACCCATTGCCTCCTTAATTGCATCCACCAACTGCTTCTTCTCAAAAGGCTTCTCGACAAAGGCGAAATATTCAAACGGTTCGGTGATTTTCTCCGCTACTTCCTCCTTTCTGCCTGACATCAGCACTAAAGGAATCGTCTGAAGTTCTCTACTGGTTTGAATTTGCTGAAAGACTTCCCAACCACTCATTTTGGGCAGGAGAAAATCTAACATAATCAAATTAGGGCGCTCTTGGCGAATTAAATTAAGTCCTTCCACACCATCTTTTGCTTCTAGAACTTCAAAGTTACCCGGAGGCAACATTTCCCTGACGCGCATCCGGATGACTTTACTGTCATCAATTACTAGGATTTTATGACTTGCCACGACGAACTCCTTTGGAGAGGTGATTTAAAGCAAAACTACAGCTTTTTGAAACAATTGCTGCTGACTCTAGATCTATCTATTAAACCTTGAGTCACAACTGTGCGGAGGTAAAAGTCGCTTTTTTTATGATTCATAATGTAGCTTTTGATGTGGATCTAGCTTTTGTCTTCAAGTCACGACCACCTTAACCCCGCTAAACCAACGATACACATAGTACAGACTTGGGCTTGATCAAGTATTCGGCAATGCCTGACACGACATCCTCAACTTTTGAGATTTACCCAATAGTAAAACTATGTGCTTGATTCTAGATTAGTCTGGTCTGACTAGTAAGAACAAAAAAACTGTAAAACGAGATTAGGGATTTTGCCTTAACATTTGTATTTTATAGATCGTTACATTTGTTGGTAGCCTTTAGCCAAGTTTTATGGATTTATCTAGGAAAATTAAAAAGGAAGCTGTAACTACTCCAACTCAAGACCCTTGGAGAAGAGAAATTGAAGCCATGCCTAGCTGGTTACGCCGTCCTATTGCTAAAGCTAGCGAACTCTCAACCGTACAACGCATTATTAAACAACGGCAAATTCATACAATTTGTGAAGAAGGGCGCTGTCCTAACCGAGGTGAGTGCTATGCCCAAAAGACGGCAACCTTTTTGCTGATGGGACCAATCTGCACCCGCTCTTGTGCTTTTTGTCAAGTAAATAAAGGTCAGGCGCCGCTACCTCTTGACCCAGAAGAGCCTCAAAAAGTAGCTGAGTCGGTGCAGTTATTGGCTTTGCGCTATGTTGTGCTGACGGCGGTGGCGCGAGATGATTTGCCAGATGGGGGCGCAGGTTGGTTTGTGGCAACGATGGAGGCAATTCGACTTCTCAACCCGGAAACTGAAATTGAGGTGCTGACGGCGGATTTTTGGGGTGGTAGGGCGGCAGTATCATTGGCTGATTTGCAGCGACAACGAGTGGCGACGGTGGTTGAGGCGGCTCCGGCTTGTTATAACCATAATGTTGAGACGGTGCGGCGTTTGCAAGGGGCAGTACGACGCGGGGCACAATATGAGCGATCGCTTGATGTGATTCGTTTTGTGAAAGCTTTAAACTCTAATATTCCTACAAAGTCAGGTTTGATGCTGGGACATGGTGAAACAGTTGCCGAGGTAATTGAAACGATGGTGGATTTGCGTAATGCTGGATGCGATCGCCTCACACTCGGTCAATATCTCCGCCCTTCCCTACAACACCTACCTGTGCAAAAATACTGGACGCCCACAGAATTTGAGGAACTTGGTACAGTTGCTCAAGATTTAGGTTTTAATCACATCCGCTCAGGTCCCTTGGTTCGCAGTTCCTACCATGCAGGAGAGAAAACATAACTTGGATAATCGGCTCATCTATACCAAAATCAACTGTAATTTTCCGCAATAATTAAGGCGCATCGCCAGATCATCAAAAATCTTCACAATAAATACCATAGAAAGATGGCGGTTGAGTACGGTTTGACTTTATGCTTTTTTAATAAAGTCATTTAATTAGGAGAACAGCCTATGACAGCCAAGGCAAAGAAATATGAAGCCCCTGTTGCTAATTCTGGTAAGCCCCCCTATCCTTTCCGTCTTTTTTGGGCATTAGTGCTTTTGTTTGGCAACTTCCTCATTGCTGCTTTTTATTTCCACATCATCGAATAGTGTCTAGAACTTAGCATTTGTCTAAAACGGTGCTGCTCAAATTGTTCTCTTGAATCTATCTAGGGTATGAACGAGCAGCATCACTATTTTATTTTGTCAGAAAAAAACAGCATTTGTCTTTGAGCAAGATCTTAAGAGTCAACAGCTATTCTCCACCCAATGAGGGACGTATTACGGGCAAACTAGTCCTGCCAAATGGGTCAAGGATTTTAATTTGACAAGTTGCTGGAGATTGAGTGTAGTTGCAGGTGTAGGTTGCTAAAAGATCTCCCTGTAAATTAAAAATTCTGACGTTGTAGCTATTGTTTCTAGCAACAGTACCAAATTTATTAGTAAAACGGTATTTGCCTAAATAGTCCAAAAGAGTCCAGGGTTGCCGATTGACGATTAGATCGATGCGCTTTTCGTCTTGGTAGGCAATCCAATTATTGATCAGTTTGCCGCCTACTTCATTAAACTGCTCTTTTGCCCACCAGAGGCTAGGAACTGATAAACCAGTAGTAGAGATGGTATTTGCTGTTACGATATCACGTCCCTTATAAGATGAATCGGGATTGAGAAGTTCAGTCTCTAAAGGTTTTTCAGAGGGCGCTAAGGTTTGTGCTAGCGCTAGTTGAGGCATTGCAGTACAAACACTTATTAGCAGTAGGGAGAGTGACTGAGTGATTTTAGCAGAAATCATAAGCGATCGCTTAATTTAAATTGAGCAAGGGGCAATCAACAAAAATTACCCCTTATCCAGCATTATCTTATTGAGATACGCCTTCTGGTGCAGAGGTATTATTGTTGTTGACGCTTGGTGGTGTTGAAGTGTTGCCTGGATTTTCGTTGCTGATATTAGCCACTTCTGAAGCTGGAATCTGTTTTAAACCAACTAAACCAGGGAAACAGCGACTTGATGGTCCAACAAGTTGATAAGCGGTTTGCTCAGAGCTAGTTGAGTTATCATCATCACGACGGTTGTTGGCATTATTGCCGCGATTATCATCATCACGACGGTTATTGGCATTATTGCCGCGATTATCATCATCACGACGGTTGGTAGTCGTTGTCGAAGCACTGCCTTGAGTTTGGGAACTACCAGTCGTTGAACCGCTGCCACTTTCACGAGTAACTATGTAGTAGCGCTCACCACCACGTTCCACCAACCGTATATTAGTGCGGATATTGGTATTACTACTGTTGCTAGTACTAGAGGAATTGTCAGTGTTGGTAAAGCTGCCGATGTTACGGGATGTGAGAAATTGATATTGAACACGCGCCGTACTGGATGTAAAGACTTGTGCCAAAGCAAAGACATTGACGTTAATTGCATTGGCAGATCCTGCAGTTGAAGTGCCACCACCAGAAACGCTTCCACCACCGGAAGCACTTCCACCACCGGAAACGCTACCACCACCGGAAACGTTACCACCACCGGAAGCACTTCCACCACCAGAAACGCTACCACCACCAGAAACGTTACCACCACCGGAAGCACTTCCACCACCAGAAGTACTGCTACTAGTATTGATGATGATTGGACTGCCAACTACAACATTAGTCCTGCCAACCACAATAGTGCTGTCGTTGACCAAAGTGTTGCCGCAAATGCTGCACATTGATGGTGCCGTGCTGGAATTAGGACGATTAGAATTGTTAGAACTAGAACCACCACTAAATGTGGAACTACTAGCATTAATAAATGCTGTATCGCGGTTAAACTGGGTTGCTCCAGCAACAGCGTAGAAGTTGACATCGCCACTACTGCTACCTTCTAGTTTGTTGCTTCCCTGCTCAAATGAGAACTTGGTATCTCTTCTTGAAGTGCCTGTAAAACTCAGAGAGTTGAGGGCAAACAACGAACCAACACCTTCGCTTTCTCCTTCAATTTTGAACTTATCGATAATTTGTGTTTGACTTAATTGATCGTCTTTTTTTAGGTCGAAAGGTCCACTGAGTTTGAGATCAACAGCGGCGAAATTTCCCTCAAGTTTGAACTCTGTGCTGCTGGAATTACCGATGGTTTGAATCTGGAATTTTTTATTGGCTTGACCAACAAAACGAATGCTGCCATTGTTATTGCTACCAACGGTGAAATCTGTGCCATCTTCAGGTCGAACGTCTTCGCCTTGAAAGCTGAATTTGAGGCGTTGTGTGAGGGCAGCCGGCGGTAGATTTGCGCCACCTGCTGCTGAGTCACGTAGCACCAAATTAGAAGGCAAATCAATAATGCCAGTTTTTAAGTCAGCCCCAAAATCACCCAGTTGCAGGTCACCAAGAGTCGCTTGAAAGCTTGATCCGTTAGAGACTGTTGCTTCTACTTTGGGCAAGAAAACTAATGCGGCATCTCCTGCGGTGCGAGGGCTGAGTAATGTGCCATCAATTGTGCCTAGGTTGGAGCTAAAGCTAGTTAAGTTAAAGTTGAGGACGGTTTGCCGATTGGAGAAGGGAACTGGAGTGCCGCCGAGCCCGGAAAAGGCAATACCTGATAAGTTGCCTTTGAGTGTTCCTGTGTCGCCTGCATTTGGGCTGTTATCGCTGCCGGCATTGAAGCTAGCGGCGGTTGGGACAAAAACTGCTGTACTGGTGTTGCCGGCTGAGGTTTCTAGGCGGAGTCGGTTGATGCCAATATCGAACAGTTCAACTTTGCCTGCGCTGGCTGCCCCGGTATTTCCTGGTGTTGGTACAAAAAAAGCTGCCTGCCCTGAGACGTTACCGCCGGTGACTTGGACTTGGGCAAGTACGGAAGGTGCGATCGCTACTGATAAGCTTCCCGCTAAACTGAAGCAGACAAAGTACTGTGTTGACTTGGCAACCATATTTTTGACTCCAAAAAGGTAAATGAATTAACGTTTTCTTGAGAAAGCTTTGAACTTAAAAGGTAACAATCTTTTTTTCCGTTTTATCCTGAGCAAAGGAAAGGAAGAAGGATATTGAAATAATCAATAGTGCCATCATCTGGAAGGGATTGTTGCTCTAAATTTCGATCGTGTTGAAAGACACGAACCGAGCCATTGTGGCGATTTTTGGTTGTTCAGCCAGGAGACGCGATCGCAATGCGATAAGTTCCTGACTTAACCAAAATTTTTACAACTTTTAGAAGGTAAAAGTTGTACGCACAGCACCAATTGTAATCGTGTCATTGTTATTGTTTTGATTGGGGTTAAAAATCACTATCACTCCAGGTGTGACGCTAATGTTATCGGTGACACGGAAGCGGTAAAATCCTTCTAAATGAATTGTCGTATCTGGCTGACCGCCTTCACCCGCCAAGAAATCACCCCGATTAACAAAACTAGGAATATTGCGACCGGCGCCGTTTGATGCCACATCGCTACTGGTAATTTTAGGCGGTTGTCCAACATAGATGCCAGCTAAGTTGCCTTGTCGCAATAAATCAGGAAAATTAAGAAATGCCATCCAGTTCAAGGTTTCCACTGATCCCGAACCGCCTTTAAAGTTGGATGTAGTGTAACCGCCCCAACCACCAAGGGTAAAGCGTGGTGTGACGCGCCATTCTATAGAGGCACCAAAGGCATTGGTTTGGATGGGGGCACGACCTGTGTCAATATTTTGGATAACTAGCAAATCGTCCCCAACACCTGTACCTAAGCGCCCAGAGGGAGAGTAAGAATTGAGGTATTGCAAAGATACGTCAATTTTATCGGTGGGTGAAACTACTAGCTGTGTGCCGATGGTGGTGCCGCCATTATTGCCGCCAAATATACCACCATTTGAGGGGTCTTCTAGTCGGTTGGCAGAGTAGACGCCTTGCAAACTAAGGCGTGTGCCAAGTTGCCAGTCAAAACCAATGCCACCGCCGCTGCCGATGTTGATAATTGGGTTGCGTTGGGCAAAACGGGAAAGGGAACCAGAACCGGCACTTTCAATCCGATTTACACCCCGGAAAACGTTAACGGGGTTAACGGCAACGGGACCAACAATTAAGGCAAATTTACTGCCGAACAATTGGCGATAGTTGAGGTCACTAATTTCTA
>JBATUR010000095.1:0-11520 GCA_049671305.1 Coleofasciculaceae cyanobacterium | reverse complement strand
CATGCCCATAACCGCCTAGCGTGGCTATCCATTCGCCATTTTCAATTTTGGCAAGATAGCCCAAGCGAGTATTTGATGGGGGTTGCTGAGATATTAGCAAAACTTTCCAATCGCTGGCAAAACCTTCGGGTTGTCGGTAGCGACGTGTAGCATAGCCGAGAAAGGGATTGATTACGGTTTCTGGGGGTGGGGTAAAGCCTAAAGTTTTTAGCCACTGGGGAGCGTTAGAGCGACGCCCTGCGGCATCTACCACCAAGGAAGCGGGCATTGAGGTGGATGTTTTATCAACTAGAGAATGCAGGCAAACGCCAGTTATTGCTGTTTGGTTGGAGTTGGAAAGTAGCCCGGTGGCGCGATGTTGTTCTAGAAATTGTACATTGGAAAACTGAGTTAGCTTTTGTCGTATTGCCCACTCAATTAAGGGGCGACTGCAAGTAACAGAAACGATGTCAGATTTATCTGGGTTGTTAGCACTCCATCTACCTTCGTTAAAGTAATGAAACTCTTTTGCCCAATCAATTGAGATTGCACCAGCGGCACTTAAAGATGTACTAATACCGGGAAAAAGTTCTTCGAGAATTCTATAGCCTTTGGTAAATAAAACGTGAGGTTGAACTGATTGAGCTACACCTTTACGGATAGAGGCATGGTCAGGTAATTTATCTGTTTCAATAATTATCACATTTTCAAAGCTGTCAGCTAGTACACGAGCCGCCAGCATTCCGGCAATGCTGCCTCCGATAACAATAGCCTGGTTTTTTAAGCAAGGGGAATCAGTAGTTTTTTGTTGGTTCATTCTGTTTATATTAATACTAAATATAAAATTAAGCTTTGGTATTAATTAGAGACGTTCCGGCGGAACGTCTCTACAATAGGTTGGATTGATAACAATATTTTGTCAAAATTATCCCTTGATTTGCTCTAGAAATGCTACTTCTTGAAGGCGGACTGTAATATTTTAGTAGTAATTCGTATTGATGCTACTTGTTCTTTGTAAGTAGTGCAAAATGGCAATATATAGTAGCCGTGTCTCTGCTAATGTCAAGACATTTAGCAGAACTGATCCAATTTTGCGCTGATGAGTTACCGTTATACGGTAAGACAACTTTATTAAAAAGGGCGAACGATGGGACTTGAACCCACGAATGGTGGTACCACAAACCACTGCCTTAACCACTTGGCTACGCTCGCCATCGCATTTCCTAATATAGCATGAGATCGCTAAGTTGCTCAAGTGTTTTTTGAGAACTTTGTCAGTAACTGGCGCGTCTGGGAATGTAGTGATAATTTATTTAATGGTCAATCAAGTCACATGAAGGTTTTACAGGTCATCACAGCGGTCGGTGGAATTGCCATAGTCGGGCTAGGAGGTGTTATGGCGTTAACAAATCCTGGTCAAGATGACTATGAGGAGTATGCTGTTGAGACGCTAACCACCTATCTGAAAGAGGAAGCTTGCCCACAAGCGCCCACCGTTGCGGGAATTGGTGACTTGTTGCAACGTCAATGTAAAACACTGGTAGATACAGGGCGTCCGCAAATTCAGCAAATTATTTCCCAAAAGACACAGCAACAAAATTTTATCTTTTTTACCATTTATCGCACTGACTTAAGTATTGGTCCAATCTTGCCTGCTTATCATTTTGAGTCGGTAGGAGTTTTCCAAAAGTTTTACATTTATCAGGCTGAGAAGTTATAGTAATTGTCAAAAGCTTTACCTCAATTAGGGGCATTAACTTTACTACTGAAAGAAATGCTTTAAATATCTTGATGTTACTATGAGTTTTTGTGTTATTCCTGGATGTCTGAAACCTCAAAATCCTGATTCAGCAAAGTTTTGTTTTAGTTGTGGTTCTAAGCTATGGTTAAAAGAACGATATCGACCTATTCAGCCCCTTGGTCGTGGTGGATTTGGTAGAACTTTTTTAGCAGTTGATGAAGATGTGCCTTCCAAACCTCGTTGTGTAATTAAGCAACTTTATATTCATAATCCTGGTTTGGGAGTTTTAAAAAAAGCTACTGAGTTATTTCATCAAGAAGCTGTACGCTTAGATGAGCTGGGAAAGCATTCTCAAATTCCTACTTTGTTGGCACATTTTGAACAAAATAAACGATTGTATTTAGTTCAAGAATTAATTGTTGGTCAAAATCTAACACAAGAGTTACGAGAAAAAGGCGCTTACAGCGAAACGCAAATTTGGGAAATTTTGCAAGATATATTACCAATTTTACAATACATTCATGCCCGTAAAGTTGTGCATCGGGATATCAAACCGGCTAATATTATGCGTCGTCGTGACGATGGTAAATTAGTTTTAATTGATTTTGGAGTTGCTAAGTTACTCTCTGAAACTGCGCTACTGAAAACGGGTACAATCATCGGTAGTCCTGAATATATGCCGCCAGAACAGTTAAAGGGTAAGACTTTTCCTGCTAGCGATCTTTATAGTTTAGGAGTTACTTGCATTTATTTATTAACAGATATCTCACCTTTAGAGATGTATGATTCAATTAATGATTGTTGGGTATGGCGGGATTTTTTACTATCAGGAAAGCAGGTTAGTTCTCGACTTGCTAAAGTTATCGATAATTTAACCCAAAATAGTCTTAAACAACGTTATAAATCCGTTGAGGAAGTTTGGCAAGGGCTGAAATTGACACAAACCGTTGTGACGCTACAAGGACAAGGTAATAATGTTACACAAATTAGTGTTGACTATAGTAAACTCCAAAATTTATTACAGCGTCAAAAATGGCAAGAGGCTGACCAACAAACTTGGGAGGTTTTGTGTCAAGCTATAGGAAAACATTCAGGTTATTATCTAAAAAATGGTGATATTGAACGGTTGCCTACTGAAGATTTAAAAACTATTGATCAGCTATGGCAAAAATATAGTGATAATCGCTTTGGTTTCAGTATTCAGCGATTTATTTATCAAGATGTTGGTGAGGATTATTATGCCTTTTGTCAGTGTGTCGGCTGGCCCGTTCATGACCCAGTTAATCTCGATTCAATGTTACAATTCAATTTGCGATCGCCTTTGGGACATTTACCCTCACGCCGTTGGGTAGGTGGTTACTATTGGTGGCGTCATGCTGGCGTTTTGGCAGCAAAATTGGACGAATGTGGCATTAATTAATTGCTTCGGCAAACATTAAGGACAGATTAGTAAAAGCTGCGGCAAAACGAGTCACCTGCATAATATCTACAGCTTCAGAAAAACGGTCTTTTGGATGATGAAAAAGCTGATTTGCACCCAACAGGGAAATGTAAGCACCTCCCAAACGATGAATTAGCAAGGCTTCTCCATAAGGCAAACTATTAGGAAGGTAACAATCATCTGGTGCTGCGCCTGCTTTTTCCATCAAACCTGCTGCTATCTCGGCAAACTCTACACTAGAGGCAAAAAGCCCACAACGTTTGCCAAAAGCTGCACCAAGATTTGCACCAAAATGTAACCATACTTTTGCCTTTTTTGCAAGCATTGGTTGTTGCCCAAGGAAAGATTCTAAGCCAATTCCCCCTAACTCATGACCACTAGTTGCCACAAATATGACATCCCTGGCAAGTCGTCGCACCGATAAAGCAGCCATCACACTCAGCCAGCAAGCCAGTCCACCACCCCTTTCTGAGGCACAGTGCCACCAACCACTGCGGGGCGTCATTATGACCAAAGGCGCTAGAGTTGAGTCTGTGCCTTTTAAAGTCGCGATAACGTTGAAAGCCTCTGCCTTAGTACGTTGTACGTGAGTTACAAGTGTGGCTGCTTGCCCTTGCTGTGCCGCATTTTCCAACCAACTCGCCTCCTCAGTAGATACTTGCAACACTGGTACTCCAAAGGGTGAGGTAAATTCCAAAGCATTAAGTGGTGCAAGTCCTGGAAAAATACTGTGAGTAATGGCAATAATGCCCTGATATTTGCCACTGCGTCGGCAGGCTTGCAACTCTTGATATTTGGTTGTGTTAGCTTGTGGTGTAATTGGCATGACTAGAAGATTTCCATCACTTTCAGCTAGCCCTAATTTGCCTTGAATGCCATTAACATCAGTAAAAGTTGCATCAAACAAAGGTAGTCCTTCCAGGCGACGCTGACCGATTTGGATGTAAGCTTGAACTGGATCAATACGGCTGAGGGAAAAAGGTTGTAATTGCGCTTCAATGCCGAGTTTTTCTATATGTTGGATAAGCCAAAATGCAGAAAATTGATCAACTTTTGTAGCAGTGCGATGAAAGCCTTGGCTATCATATTGTTGAATGATTTTGGCGATGTAGTTGCTATTTTTAGACTTAATATAAAGGTCTTTTTTTTGAGCCATTTTATCTATTACTAAAAGACCTTTCTTGATTCCAAATGAGCTTCAATTTCCTGACGTGTACGCCAAGCCTGCCGTAACTGATTACGAGTATACAATGGTAATTGATCTCCAATATGGGGTGACCCTGGTTGAGTGGCATTACCATAAGTCATTAATACTTGTGCTTTGAGGGGATTAGAAAACTCAATAGCGGCAATATAACTATCTCCAGCAACTTGTTGAAACTTGGCATCTTTGCTTGGAATTAAATCAATAACTCGGAAAATTCCTAATAGTCCAGGTCCACCACTAACTGGCAAATCTTGCTGTCCATAACGTAGCCTTGCTACCTGTCCCCAAGGGACATCGAGAGTTCCATAAAGTAATTTAACCGTTGTTGCTGCTGCTTCTAAAACCTGTACAGCTTTAATAGTATCAGCTAAACCTTTAGGTGTATTAAGTGGTGAGTTTTCCTGCCAAGGTGTAGCAAATAGTTGAGTTGACGGCATTGATTTTACCCACATAGCAAAAAGCACCGCGCCTTTACTATTAGCTTCTGCTTGACGATC
The DNA here is from genome assembly GCA_049671305.1 of Coleofasciculaceae cyanobacterium. Classification (GTDB taxonomy): domain Bacteria; phylum Cyanobacteriota; class Cyanobacteriia; order Cyanobacteriales; family Coleofasciculaceae; genus CADCTM01. The sequence continues at coordinate 6,655 of JBATUR010000095.1, read as the reverse complement.
CCATTTTGATAAAACATTAGCAGCTTGAAGCCCAATTTCATTACCATTTTGGCGGGCGGCGGCAATTAAATCATCCAAAATTCGGTCAGCTATCTCTAGTCGTGAAGAGAACTTATTAGCAATCATTTCTTCAAAGCTAATTTTAGGCTTTTCTAATAGCATCCGGACTGAACGTTGCGCCCGAAAACTCATCGAGTGTGGTGCTATATATAAGGGATAATTATTAGAATTAAGAAGTTGGGGAAATGCTGTTGTCCAGGGTGGGTCATTGGCATTTTGTAACCAACCGCTAGGGGGATCGAGGACGCGAGGTAAGTCACGGTAGGGGTGGGTTTTTGTCCATAAGGTTGCCGAAGTATCACCAGGAATACTGCCTTGCCAATAGTTCCAATTGCCTTGGGAATGGATAGGAACTTGGGCATTAAATAAGTATAAAATATGGTCGTTACGGTCGGCGTAGATGAGGTTAAACATAGGCAGTTGTAAGCGTTTGATTGCTGCTTCAAATTCGCTTAATTTAGTTGCCGCTGCCATGTCCCAAAACTGTTGCAGCATTTGGGGTTGATCTAGCCCGACAACACGTAAAGCGATCGCTTTTTGTTGCTTATTTTTAGCGATAATTGGACCATGTATTGATTGTTGGATTATTATAGATTCTGTTCGGAAACTGCCATCTTTTTGCTTGATTTTTATAGTTTGGGTTTCGGTGGTAAAGGCTTTAACTTTGCCATCAAAGATATAACCATTATCGGTAAGTTTTAGTTCATATTTATTCCAACCTTGATGAGTATTAACAGTTAAAGTCCAGCCTAAGTTATTGTTAAAAGCGATCGCTAATACTGGCATTCCTACCAGCGCTGCACCATAAGCATCAATGCCTGGGGCGGTTAATTGGGCTTCGTACCAAAGATACGAGTCTGACCAAGGTAAATGGGGGTTTGCCAGTAACATGGCTTTGCCACTGGTAGAATGAGCAGGTGCAATTGCCCAAGCATTTGATCCTGGCGTACTTTGATTATTAAGTCCTGATTTCAAATCATCTTGATTTACTACAAAAGTAAAATGAATTACTCGTTGTACATGAGCCAAAATATCAATACTATTAACAGGTAAAACAGCTTTTACTTCATTATTAATTTTGTCTGGATGCTCTTTTGCATAATTATTAATTCCGGCAGCAAAGGCATCAAGAAATCCGCGCATTTTTGGGCTTTGTTGTTCATACCAAACTTGGGCACGAGAGGGAATGCCCATTGTTCTAACATAGCGGTCAGAATTTAGATAGGTTTCTCCAAAATACTCAGCAGCTCGCCCTCTGGCTTGTCCATAAAGCCGTAAAATTAAGTCACCATGACTTTGCATTTGTGCCCAACCAAAGGCTTGAAATATCCCCGTAGCGTCCTTTCCATAAATATGGGGTACACCCCAGCTATCCCAAAGTATTTCGGTTTGTGCTAAACCTGATTCGGGTATATAAAAGCTTAAGCAAACTGCAAAAATGAAGCCTAGCAGTAAAAGCACCCAGGATAAGCGTTGGTTAACACGATTTAGCATTTGAGAAAAAATTATACTAGCTATTTTTAAGAAAACTTGACTATATAATCCGTATAATTACGGAGTTATTGAGCTGATATTAATGTTAAAAGTTTCTTATTAGGAATTTTATCAAATGTTTTGACCTTGAATGGTGAGTAACTCAGTTTTGGTCAACGACTGGCATCCTCTGATGCTTTCACAAGATTTAAAAGAAGGAAGAGTTAAATCAAAACGCTTATTGGGCGAGGATTTAGTCTTGTGGCGCTATCAGAACCAAATTACAGTTTGTCTTGATTTATGCCCTCACCGAGGTGCAAGATTGTCATTAGGAAGAGTAGAAGATGGTTCTTTAGTTTGTCCTTATCACGGGCTAAAATTCAATCAGCAAGGAAAGTGTATACAAATTCCTGTTGCTCCAAATTTAGTACCGTCAACACGCACTTATCTCCACACTTATGTGGCTCAAGATTATTACGGCTTAGTGTGGGTATCATTAGGTAATCCTGTGCAAAGTATTCCTGATTTTGGGGAATGGCACAAACCAAGTTATCGTCCAGTTTTCTGTGGTCCTTATCATTGTAATTCTAGTGCTTTTCGTTTAGTCGAAAATTTTTTGGATGTTGCTCATTTTCCGTTTGTTCATGCCGATTTACTAGGTGATCCTATTAATCCAACTGTTGATGAATATGAAGTAGAAATTGGAGCTGATGGCATTAGTTTTTATAAGGTTAGTGTATGGCAACCTAATCCTGATGGTACAGGACAAGCCGGTTTAGTTGCTTATAATTACCGTATACTTAGACCTTTAACAGCCTACTTTTCTAAAGATACACCAAGCGGTTGCCTAACAATTTTTTTTACTGTAACGCCTGTTGAAGAAGAAGAATGTATTGCCTGGATGTGGATGGCAAGAAATTATGATTGTGATGTTTCAGAAGCAGAACAACGAGCTTTTCAAGATCAAATAGTTACTCAAGATTTGCCTATTGTCGAGTCACAACGCCCTAAACGTTTACCTTTAGATTTGCAGGCAGAATATCATTTACCATGCGATAAAGGTGCGATCGCTTATCGTAAGTGGCTAAAACAATTAGGTATCACTTTTGGCACTCTCTAAATATGATGGAGAATCATTGATAATTTGTTTAATTTCTTTTACTTGCATACTATACTCTATATCCGTTAAGATAGGTAGTGCGCCTTGAATTGAGATAGGTTCAATTAAATTAATCCAAGAACGACATCCACCATATTCTTGTTGATAAGAAATCTGCATCGGCTCAAGTAGTTGGTAAACTCGCAATAATAAAACATATAAAGGCTGGCGTGGTTTCCAGTTGAAACGTTCGGCAGCGAATTGCTCATTCCAAATATGATAAGGTAGCAGTGCATTAACTGTTGATTGTTCACTTACTTGCAAAATATCAGTAATTTTTGCCCAACCATTAATAAGAATAGTTTCGGGACGCCAACCAGAAGTTACTGGCTTTACTTGATTAGCATATTCAGTTTTTAGTAAATGAGGCTGTTGATGTTCATAAGTGGGATAAAGTAAAACTTGATTATAAGTAACTTGAAAGCGATTGCTTTCTTCTTTAATGCCACCTTTACGAAGCAGCATAATTGTCTTACCTTGTTGCAAAGCCTCAACTGCAACTGCCCATTCTTTAAGTGCATTTGTTGTCGTTGATTTAATCATTAGCTTGTCTCTCTTTAAAATTAAAATTACTCATGTCAATTGTATCTACGGTTAAAGATTACTAACCAAACTTATAAACAGAATGATAACATTTCTGACCAAATTATCGGCATGGCATCTATTAAAGCATGATCACTATCTAATTCAATTAATTTTGCCCAAGAACGTACATTTACATAATTTTGACTCGCTTTTATTGGTATTACTTGATCATGTTGTCCATGTATAATTAAAGTTGGAATTGGACGTAACAACTGTATTTCTTGATACTGACGAGCATCTTCAACAAACTGATAATGCAGAGGAATGGTTCGTCTTTCGCAGTAATGATAAACCGGGATAGAACCTGATTGTTGCCACTCCTGAAGCTGGACATCTCCTAGTTTTGGCAACCAATGATCAAGAAATCCAAAAGCAGGTGCAAGTAAAATAAGCTTTTGAACTTGTAGGTTTTTTTGTCCTAACCAAGCTGCTGTTAAACCACCTAAACTTGAACCAATTAAGGTAATAGGGGCGGTAGTAGACTCAAACAGTTCCATAACTTGCTCAATCTGTCGCGTTATTGTCAAGTGCGAAAAGTCATCTTGATTAAGATTAGGAACTTGCAGAGAAATTCCAAGAGTTGACAATTTATCAACCAAATAAATTGCTTTAGCTGACTCTGGGCAAGATGCAAAACCATGTAAGTAAATAAAGTTCAATTTTGAGTTCCTACTAGCTTATTTCTTTGCTTACGAGAATTTTGGTGACGTTCCATCAATTGGGCAAATTGTAAGCGTTGTTTTAGTGCCAAAACTTCTCGTGTTGCTAGCATACTTTCAAATGTTAGTTTTTCCAAGTCTTGACGTAATCCTAGAACTTGGTCGCGTTTGGTACGAATTTGTTCAGCAGTAGCAGTACTTGCCATAAGATCACGTAATTCTTTGTTTGCTTGACCTACAGCTTGTTTGTTTTGAGAAATCTTATCCTTATATTACTTTTAGTTTTTGTTTTTGCTTAGGGTTAAGATTAAGTTGATCCATTAATTTCGGCTGATTCTGCCTTAGCTGTGGAGAGGCAGAATTTTGTGCAAAGCTTTGAGAAAATAAAGGATTTGGTTTAGCTATGGCTATTGCTCCTATTAAGATAATTAAAGGAATTGATAAAATTGAAGCATGGCGTAAAAACATAGCGTCGCTACAATTGACGAAAACTTTGCGAGTTGCCTTGTTGGCATTGCTGCACCAACTCGCTGTCGAGATATGGCTGATTCGCCCTAGCTGGTATGACGGTCACCTATAGATTCTCCTCATCGGTTTGTTATGCTTGTGGTGTTTAGACCCAGCTTTTCCGCTAAAGGTTCAACGATTTTAATTGATTTGCTTCTTGGTTTAAAAAAACATAATCAGCAATAAATTCAATTAGAATGAAAAGAAAAAACTTAATTTATTTTTCTGCCCCTTTCGATGAGGTTTTAGTTTCTCAAAAAGGTAAAAGTTAGGAAAGGATTAGTATAACTAATGAATCGTCATCATTTTGCCCTGGGTAACGATGACCAGGATTCTTATTACGATAGCGATCGCTATTGGCGGGCTTTTTTTGATAAAGCGCTTGATGCCATGTTAATCGCTGACGATGATGGATTGTACGTTGATGCCAATCCAGCGGCTTGTGAATTGTTTGGGCTGCCACTGACAGAACTTTTAGGATGTAATATTTCTGACTTTAGTGAGCCAGATTTTGACTTTTCTTTAGCATGGCGTAGCTTTTTAGAACAAGGAGAACTTAAAGGAGAGTTTTGTCTTTTCAGGCGTGATGGTGTGGTAAAAAACTTAGAATTTGCCGCCACTGCCAATTTTTTGCCCCATCGCCATCTATCAATTTTGCGAGATATTACCGAACGCAAACAAAATGAAATGGTGATGCAGTACAACCAAGAATTAACTTGTATTAATGAGCGGCTCAAACAGGAAATTAAAGAGCGGCAAGAAAGCGAAGAAACTCTACGAAAAAGTCAAACATTTTTGTTTCAAATCATTGATACAATTCCCGATCCGGTTTTCGTAAAAAATGAACATCATCAATGGATTGTTTTAAACAATACTTGTTGCGATTTTGTTGGCATCGATCGTACAGACTTGATTGGTAAGACAGACTATGATGTTTTTCCTAAAGAAGAAGCAGATGTTTTTTGGGGAAAAGATACACTTGTATTAAACACAGGTATCGAACACGAAAATGAAGAATCTTTTACAAACTCTCAAGGTGAAACTCGGATTATTCTAACTAAGAAATCTCTTTTAAAAGATGCATACGGTAAAAAAAATATTGTTGGTTTGATTCGAGATGTTACTGAGCATAAATTTGCCGAAGCCGCCTTAAAAGACAGTGAAAATCGATTTCGCTCCATGTTTGAACAAGGAGCTATCGGCACAGTAATTGCTTCCTTAAATGGAGATTTTTTACAGGTAAACCAAAAATTTTGTGATTTGGTTGGATATAGTCAAACTGAACTTTTAAATTTAAACTACACTGATATTACTTATCCTGATGAGCAGCGAGATCAAACTGAACAATGGCACTCATTATTAATAGGTAAGATTTCAACTTATTCACAAGAAAAGCGCTACATTCATAAAGATAGTTCTTTGGTTTGGGTCAAGGTAACAATATCGCTAATGCGAACTACAAGCGGTGATCCTCAGTATGCCGTGGGTATGGTGGAGGATATTAATAATATCAAAAAATCTGAAGCATTTTTGCATCGCAGAGAAGAACAATTTAGAGCACTTGTTGAAAATTCACCTGATATTGTTGTTCGGTATGACAAAGAACTTCGCTTTTTATATGTCAATCCTTCAATGCAACAAGCTACAGGAATTTTATCAGAAATGTTTATTGGTAAACGCCATCAAGATTTAGGGTTTCCTGCTGACAAATGTGCTTTTTGGGATGAGGCATTACAAGCCGTATTCTTAACTGGGCAAGAACAGGTTATTGAGTTTGATTTTATGACACCGAATGCCTTAAAAGTGTATCAAACTCGCCTAGTTCCTGAGTTCTATCAAGAGAAATCAATTGATTCAGTACTAGGTGTTTCTCGTGATATTACAGAACATAAACAAGCAGAGATAGAACTTCAACAAGCTAAACAAGCGGCAGATGTAGCTAACCGTACTAAAAGTGATTTCATGACTAGTATTAGTCATGAACTTAGAACTCCTCTAAATGGAATTCTTGGCTATACGCAAATTCTTAAACAAGACAAAAACTTGCTAGAAAGGCAACATAATAGTCTAAATATTATTTATCAATGTGGCACACATTTACTAACCTTAATCGATGATATCTTAGATTTTTCTAAAATAGAATCTCAGAAAACTGAACTTTGTCTTACTGAGTTTAATTTTGAGAATTTTCTTAATACTCTTGTGCAACTTT
>JBATUR010000094.1:0-64268 GCA_049671305.1 Coleofasciculaceae cyanobacterium | reverse complement strand
CAAGGGCAATCTGAAACACCACAACAACGAATAGCCGAATATCTTAAGTATTTACCTGATGGTACTGCGCGTCAAATTTCTGGTCGTAATGTTTTGCCTTATGAATCAACCAGGGAATTTGCCAAAGTTGTTGGTGAGTTTGTTAAGCAGTTTGAGAATTAATTCATAATAGAAATTGAATTATTACAAAGCCTAACCATGTCAGAAGCCTTTTCAACTGAAATCAGCAATCGCATTTGTAAGCACATGAATGAAGATCATGCTAGTGCGATCGCACTTTACGCCCAAGTCTTCGGCAATTCCCCTGATGCCGAAGCCGCCCAAATGCAATCAATTGATGCCCAAGGTATGAACTTGCAGGCAGAAATTAACGGTTCATCTGTGCCAATTCGCATCAAGTTTGATCGTGAACTAAAAGATGCTGAAGACGCTCATCATACCTTAATTGATATGGTTAAACAGGCAAGAACTCAAACAAAAGCTTGAGCTAATTAAACAAAAACCCCCAAGTTTGGGGGTTCAGCAACACTTTGTAGAAAAAAGACTTAAAGCAAATAAACCAGTATGAATAAAATAATCCATACCACATCAACAAAGTGCCAATAAAGTTCAGCCGCTTCTACACCAAAGTGATCCTGATCAGAATAGTGTTCCTTTCTCTGCGCCCGCCACAATACTGACAAGATTAGTAAAAGACCAACAGTCACGTGTAAACCGTGGAAACCTGTTAGGACATAAAAAGAACTTGCAAAGACATTAGCGGTTAAACCAAATGCCAAATGAGCATACTCATAAGCTTGTCCTGCCAAAAATGCTGCGCCCATAATTGCGGTAATTAAATACCAAAACCGCAGTCCAGCAACATCATTTTTCTTAATAGCCACATCGCCTTGATGCATCACAAAACTGCTAGCAATTAGCACCACTGTGTTAATTCCTGGCAATAATAACTCCAACCTTTCTGTTCCTTCGGGGGGCCAGGCTGGTAGAGTTGAGCGATAGATCAGAAAAGCTGTAAATAGCCCTAGAAAAATCATACTCTCAGCAACAAGAAATACAACTACACCAAACATCCGTAAGTCGGGATGTTCTTCATGATGTCCTGCTGCTACTTCATGTTGATGATTAAGAACAGTTTTAGATTCGTCAATGGTTGAGCCTTGCATAAACCTCTCATATTTTTGGTCAGTTGTGATTAGTCCACGTACAGATCCCCGACTTCTGGATTTAAACACTTAGAATTACAGGAGAAATCTCAGGTAAGAAGTCGGGGATCTTTGCCATTAATCACGATTTTGACTTTCGCCTTGGCGGTCGTCAGGATGAACAGCAACTGCTGGGTCTGGATCTGCCCGTAAAATGGAGTTGGGACCAGCCGCTAAGACTGGTTCTTTTTCCTCAGAGAAGGGGACATAGACTTTATATTGGCGATCGCCTACACCATAGTCGTAAGGACCTGTTGCCAAAACAGGAACGCCTTCAAAGTTTTCAATGGCTGGCGGTGAGGTGGTCATCCACTCCAAAGTTAAAGCACGCCAAGGATTATTTCCGGCTGGTTTGCCCTTATAGATGCTCCACACTACGTTAATCACGAAGGGGATAATTGAAGTATCCATGATGATTGCGCCAACTGTACAAACCACATTCAGGGTTTGAAACTTCGGGTCATACATGGCAATACGGCGATTCATGCCCAATAAACCCAACTCATGCATTGGCATAAATGTCAAGTTTAAACCAATGAAAGTTAGCCAAAAATGAATTTGACCAAGGGTTTCGTTGTACATCCGTCCCGTCACCTTGGGGAACCAGTGATAGAAGCCAGCATAAAGGGCTAAAACACTACCACCAAAAAGCACGTAGTGGAGGTGAGCGACGATAAAGTAAGTGTCGTGGACGTGGATATCAAAAGGCACTGATGCCACCATGACGCCTGTAATACCGCCGATTACGAAAGCCGAAATAAAACCACAGGCAAACAATATAGGGGTATTCCAGCTAATTTTGCCACCCCAAAGCGTTGCCAACCAACTGAAGATTTTAATACCAGTTGGCACAGCAATGATCATACTTGTGACCATGAAAAACATCCGCAGCCAGCCTGGAGTACCACTGGTAAACATATGGTGCGCCCAGACGATTAGCCCCAAAAAGCTGATCGCCATACTAGAATAAGCGATCGCTCGATAACCAAAAATCGGTTTACGGGAATGGATGGGGATCACTTCTGAAATCACCCCAAAAAAGGGCAAAATCATAATGTAAACCGCTGGGTGCGAATAAAACCAGAACATATGCTGGTAAACAATTGGATCGCCACCACCAGTCGGGTTAAAAAACATCGTCCCGGCAATTAAATCAAAAGACAGCAAAATCAACGCCGCTGCCAAAACAGGAGTTGCCAAAAGTTGCAGCGCCGAAGTTGCCAACATCGCCCAGCAAAATAAAGGCATCTGATTGAGCCCCATTCCTGGAATTCGCATCTTCAAAATAGTGGTTGAGAAATTAATCGCCCCCAAAATTGAAGAAGTTCCCAGGATCAGCAGGCTGAATATCCAAATTGCCTCACCGCCTTTACTAGAAATCAGACTCAAAGGTGGATAAGAAGTCCAACCCGCTTCTGGCGCACCCACAAAAAAGCTGGATAGCAGCAAAAAGCCGCCGACTGGAATCATCCAAAAGGCAACAGCATTCAACTTCGGGAATGCCATATCCTTCGCCCCAATCATTAAGGGGATCAGATAGTTGGCAAAAGCGCCAGTGCCTGCGGGGACAACCCACAGAAAAATCATAATTGTCGCGTGGACGGTAAACATCCGGTTGTAGGTTTCCGGACTCACAAAATCCGATGCCGGCGTTGCCAACTCTACACGAATAACTGAGGCTAGTATGCCACCGATGAAGAAAAAGAAAAACGATGTCACCAGGTATTGGATACCAATAACCTTGTGATCGGTATTAAAGGTAAAGTAATCTTGCCATTTCCTCTCTGGTTCTTCGTGGTCTATGGCTGGCTGATTAGCTCTTTCTTGAAGCTCTGCTTGTGTCATGCTTTTGCTTTAATTCTTAACTAACGACTAGTTACTGTGAGCCATTTGCTCATGATGGGAGTGTAATTGCTCTAAAGTATTGGACTCAATTCCCATATCTGCTGCATAAGGCGCGAGAATTTCGCTAGTTGATCTGGCGGCAGGATTGAGGGCAACGGCTTGCTCTAAGCTGTCATTACTGGCAACTTCTTGCTGCTCTTTAACCCATGATTGATACTCTTCTGGTGTGTGGACAAAAAGCTGTGCGCCCATTGCGCCGTGGTAAGCGCCACAAAGTTCGGCACAAACAATTGGATATTGTCCGACTAGACTTGGTGTAAAGCGTAACTCGCTTTCTCTTCCGGGGATCGCGTCTTGCTTGAGGCGAAACTCTGGCAACCAGAAGGCGTGTAGCACATCTTGGGCGGTGATTTTCAGCTCAACTTCTTGCCCAACTGGGATATGCAATTCGCCGGAGGTAATACCATCAGGATAGGTAAAAATCCAGGCATATTGCAGCCCCATAACGTTAACGGTTAGGGGGGCAGGTGCGTCTTGATTTTCTGGAGAGGCACCGAGTCCAAGGGCAATGTTGCCTTGACTTGGGTTGTAGGCAATCAGGCTAGTCTTGGCATTATGCTCGGATGGTGATTGATGATTCATGGCAATCTTAGTGCCATGATCGTGGGATGCCATCGGATCGAGTCCGCCCATTGCGTTGTAAATTTCAAAGCTATAAACGGCAATAATCAGAACGGTGACAGCAGGAATAGCTGTCCAGACGATTTCTAAGGGGACATTGCCATGAATTGGGGGACCGTCTGTTTCGTCACCGTCGCGCCGACGAAAGCGGATCAACGCGATGACGATGATCGCTTGGACTAGGATAAATAGCCCGATGGAAATGGTCATCATCATGTTGAAGAGGGCATCAACTTGAGACGCTTCTTCTGATGCTGCTACTGGCAGTAGACCGTGGTTTTGACCGTACCACAGGCTGACGAGGGTGAGGGCTATGCCAGCTAGTAGGGTTGCGATTTGACTTGGAATGTTCACGGTTGAGAAGAGTGGTAGGACTTTTTACAAAACTTTGACAACCAGGAGTTGTTGAGTCAAAGTCCAATTTGATTCGGTATTTAGGTATAACCTGTTGACCCAGGTCAACCGCACCAGAACTTTGATTCTCTAGTTTCTCCGTTGGGGTCACTTACCAAGGTAAGGCAGTTGACGGGTAAAAGAGTTCACTTTTGCTGCTTTTTCATTATTTTTTTATTTATTTTTTTGGGATCAATCTGTTTATAGGGGAGTGTATAAAATTAAGTGTTACTACTGCACAATTACCATTAAATAAATGTGAAGATTTCCCCGTGTTCTACTTTACTCATCTCAAAACTTGTTGACAATCTGAAAATTCTCTAAAGGATATGAGGCAATAGCGATAGCTTCATAGAGAGTGGTAAGTAGATTTTGGTCATCTTTTGATTTCTGGTGTTAGGTTGAGGATGAGCCACTACTCAAAAAGAAAAGTAAATTTTGATTGACATTTGTTGCTATGGCACAATCAACAAGACCACGCTCGGTTAATACTCAGGAGTATTCCCCCCAACCTTCTGCTCAAATTCGTCGCTTGGTTTGGAAAATTGCGATCGCAACTCTTTTGTTGATGGCTGTTGGTAGCGCCACAAGGGTGATGAATGCTGGTTTAGCTTGCCCTGACTGGCCCCTATGCTATGGTCAACTCATACCCAGCAAGCAGATGAATATGCTCGTCTTTCTGGAATGGTTTCATCGACTTGATGCAGCATTAATTGGATGTAGTGCGATCGCTTTATCTGGTTTATCCTGGTGGCATAGACGTTCCTTACCCAATTGGCTACCTTGGGCGTCCACTTTTGCCCTTGGTTTAATCATCTTCCAAGGCGTCTTGGGTGGACTGACGGTTACAGAATTACTGCGTTTTGACATCGTTACTGCCCACTTAGGCACAGCACTTTTATTTTTCACTACCCTGTTAGTAATTGGTACAGCCCTGATCCCCTACCAAGGTACGGGCGCCGTCGGCAAATTACCCTGGGTAGGATTAACTGCAGCAATTTTGGTTTACTTACAAAGTATCTTAGGGGGCTTAGTTGGCTCCCAATGGGCATTACACCAATGCTTCGCTGATCAACTTTGCGGTGTGATGAATAGCCATATTATCGGTGTCGTGCCTGCAACTTTGGCAACAGTAGCTGTAGTATTTATGGCATGGCGCACACCTGCACTGCACCCTAGCCTCCGCAGGTTAGCTAATTTGGCTGGAGGACTGGTAGTTTTACAAATACTTCTTGGTGTTGCCACCTTCCGTTTACACCTGCAAGTTGAACCTCTAACCGTTAGCCATCAAGCAGTAGGAGCCGCATTACTCGGAGTGCTAGTATCATTTACCGTCTTAGCTTGGCGCGATTGGCAAGGAGCAGAAGAAATCAAATCTCCTTTGGTAGATGCTGTTAGATCCTAAAGTATTGACAATTTGCTCAAGAATTCAGATCAATTTTGCAAAACTAATGCCGAAATTGCCTTGCTATGGGGCGTAAATTTCTCAAAATCTCCTCACAGCGCACAAACATCGTGCCATTATACAGCTCATAAAAAAAGGATTTGGTGAATTAATGATAGGGACAAGTATTTCCCCTCAACATGAAAACTTACGACAAGTTATTCAAAGCTATTATCAACTAACAAAACCTCGGATTATTCCTTTGTTGTTAATTACAACAGCAGCCGGAATGTGGATGGCAGCCGATGGTAGAGTAGACCCGTTTTTGCTTTTAGTAACTCTTGTTGGTGGAACATTGGCAGCAGCTTCGGCACAGACGCTCAACTGCATTTATGATCGGGATATTGATTATGACATGGTGCGTACCCGTCATCGCCCGATTCCGTCGGGTAAGGTACAGCCACGTGATGCTTTGATATTTGCGATCGCTTTAGCCATTCTTTCCTTCACCCTCCTGGCTGTCTTTGCTAACTTGCTAAGTGCGCTCTTAGCTATGTCTGGCATCGTCTTCTATATGCTCATTTACACCCATTTGTTAAAACGGCATACCGCACAAAACATTGTGATTGGTGGCGCGGCAGGGGCAATTCCAGCGCTGGTTGGTTGGGCGGCGGTGACAGGTAGTTTGAGCTGGGCGGCTTGGTTATTATTTGCCTTGGTATTTTTGTGGACACCGCCTCACTTTTGGGCATTGGCGTTGATGATTCGTGATGATTATGCCAAAGTCGGTATTCCGATGATGCCGGTGGTAGCGGGGGAAGAGTCTACGACTCGTCAGATTTGGTATTACACACTGTTAGTTGTACCTGCCTCATTGTTGCTGATTTATCCTGTGGGAGAAGCAGGAATTGTTTATGGTGCGATCGCATTATTTCTAGGCATTATTTTCTTAAAAAAAGCCTTTTTATTGCTGCAATCTCCTTCTGACAAGCAACTTGCCAAATCGCTATTTAAATACTCTATCCTTTACATGATGCTTTTATGTACTGGGATAGTTGTAGATAGTTTGCCTTTAACTGAACGCTTGACCTCTGGGTTGATGACAAATTTGCAAACTTTGATTGGTGCAATGTTTAGTTGTAGTTAACCACAGAATACATTTAATTTTTGTAGGGGTAATGCTTCTTTAGCTTACCCCTATTTTTTGCTTAACTATGAGAGATTACCCTGACAATCTCTCCCAAGAATGAAGCATTTGTCATGAAACTTTGAGATAACAGAAGTAACTCAAAATATAAAAAATACAAACGCCATAAAAGTCTGCTGATGCGGACTTTGTTTATCTAGTCCTCAAACATTAGTATGAGGGTAATTTTGAGCAGAGCAGGCAATTTACAGGATTAAGAAAGGAAGAAAGTCGAGTGATTGTTAATCAACACGAAGAAGGTTGGGAAATTATTTATCATCGTGCTCATGCGTTGCTTGCTGCTCAACTTGCAGGACATTGGAAGAAAGAAGATTCGCCAGTTCGCTTGTATGAGACAATAGCAGCAATTTCCCATCATGATGATTTGGAAAAAGAATGGGAAGGTAAAAAACTATCTCCCCTCGGAGTTCCTTTAGATTTTACTCTTGACAAGTCTATTGATGTATCCGAGTCTCTAAAAAAGCTCAAGGAAATGACCGAAAGTGCTCGCTATCGTGGGCGGTGGGTAGCATTTTTGATTTCTAAGCATATCAGCTTTTTAAATGAAGCCAGACGTGGACAGTCGGCAGAAATGGATAAGTTTCTTGATGAACAATTAGAAAATCAAGAAAAATGGCGCAAAGAGTTGAAGCTAACTAAAAAAGATGTTGAAGACGCTTATGCTTTTATGCAGATGTTTGATCGCCTTTCTTTAATTCTTTGTATGAAGCAATTGCCAGAAGATCAATGTGCTTTGGAAATTGCTATAGGTCCTGATAAGCAGCGTTATGATGTCGTGAAATTAGCAGATGAAAAAGTAACAGTTAAGCCCTGGTGTTTTGAAGAAAAGCAGTTTACGGTTAATGTTGAGGCGTGTTATCTAACTCAGGTGAAGTTTGATAGTGATGCTGAGTTTACAGAAGACTTAAAGAAGGCAAAGGTTCAACCGTTGGAGTGGACTTTTGTGAAGGATTAAAAGAGGGCTTAATTCTCTATTTTTACTTCCCCCTTAACTTACTAAGGGGGAAGGGAACTGTAATGCTGATTTCCACTTCTTCATTGACTGGCTATATCAAAAAAATCAGTGCGAAGTAATATCCCACAACTTTGCACTGATACTTTCATCAATTGTCAATCTACTTATTAAGTGTTATTGCAGCATCCGGTTTGAAGACATACCAACTATTGAATTTGCCAATCTGAAGCGGATCTGCCAAGGTGACATAAAAGTGATTATTGTTTGGGTCTTGCGGAGGATTCTCTTGATAGGCACTTACCAAAAATACACTATTTTTAGGAACACTATGTTTGACATCATCTTGAAGTTGCGAAGAGTCTACAGGGCTTTGTTTGAACCAAGTAGTACTAGCTGTAACTGTTAATTTATACTTTGCTTTAGAACTAGGCGGCGTGGGATTTGAAGGCGCGGGGTCTAACTTTATTACATCATTTCTCACCCAACCAACCTTATTTGCCGCCGGATCATACTTGACTTTATACCAAGTAAATCCACTGGCATCCTTAACAGGAGTGTCGGGCAGAACTGTAACATGAGTGCCTGGTTTAACAGAGACATAAGAAGCCGTAAGTGAGGCGCTTGTACGAACTCTAACTAATAAATTGGGGTCGCTTGGAACGTTACTTTTGAGTGTTCCGGTTTGTTCACTACTCATTTTAAATCTCCTTAATTTTTTGATGAGTGAAGTGAGGCGCTTGTACGAACTCTAACTAATAAATTGGGGTCGCTTGGAACGTTACTTTTGAGTGTTCCGGTTTGTTCACTACTCATTTTAAATCTCCTTAATTTTTTGATGAGTAAGCAGATATTTTAAGTTTTTAACTTGGGTAATTTTGCAGATTTTCAGTATTTTTCTCCCTGACATTTTTCTTCAAAATAATAGCAGATTGTCTTTTTGAAGTAACAATCATGGCATTTGTCAAGATGCGCCAATAAATTGTCTAACTGCCGCAGGAATGCCTGAATATTCCTCCATAAGACGCTAATCTAGCCTAATTTTACTCTTATAGCAACATCAAGCGATTTTGTGGCTCAAGCCTTTCCAGCTTTAACATCATCTACCGAGCGCTATGCCCAAAATATTCCTACAAAACCCGTCAAAATGAATAATGAAGCTCACAACCTGAAACATCACCCAATGACAAGCGCACCCCTAAGCTGGAAAGAACTAGAAACCCTCACAGACTATCAAATTGACCCCGTTAATGGTCCCACTAACGCCCAAGCCAGACTACGTTTATTTGGTCAAACAGAAGCCGATGTGCGAGTCACACTTTACCGCGACAACCACGCCTGGTGTCCTTATTGCCAGAAAATCTGGTTATGGCTGGAAGAAAAACAAATCCCCTACCGCATCGAAAAAGTGACGATGTTTTGTTATGGGGAAAAAGAAAGCTGGTACAAGCGCAAAGTTCCATCAGGAATGTTACCAGCACTGGAATTGGACGGACGCATGATCACTGAAAGTGATGACATTTTAATCGCACTCGAACAAGTATTTGGTGCTTTAGGGCAGGGTATGGAAAGCCCCGCAGTACTACCCTTACGGCGATTGGAGCGGCTTTTATTTAGAGCTTGGTGTAGCTGGCTTTGCTATCCGGTGGTATCGCCTCAGCAAGAGCAGCGCCATCGAGAGCAGTTTATCAAAGTGGTAGAAAAGGTGGAATTTGCCCTCGCTTCGACTCCAAGTCCCTATTTTTTGGCAGAATTCGGTACGGCTGATGTGATTTTCACGCCTTATGTCGAACGCATGAATGCTAGTTTGTATTATTACAAAGGCTATTCGCTGCGAGAGGATAATTCTGGCTTCGCGGCTTGGTTTGACGCTATGGAAAGCCGCCCGACTTATCGCGGCACTCAGAGCGATTTTCACACCCACGCTCATGATTTACCTCCTCAGATGGGCGGTTGCTGGGAAAATGGTGAGCAGAGTATGCTTTTGAGGAAAAGTATGGTGGATAATGGCCCTTGGTTTGGGCTGCCTGATGTTGCTTATCCAGAGCCGGAAAATTCCCGTACTGAGGCGCTTTATCGGGTGATTAGGCATCGCGATAATATTATTAAGGTTAATCCGGCGGATGATCAATTGTTTGATCAGGCTTTGCGTTGTGCGTTGACTTGGATGATGACTGGTGAGGTTTGTGTGCCGCCGACAGGATCTGATGTGGCGTTGAGGTATTTACGCGATCGCGTTAATGTACCTCGTGATATGTCAATTTTTGCTGCCAAGCGACTGAGGGAGGCTTTGGAAAAGACGGCAAGTTTGGTAGGTGACAGGCAAGGTGCACCAATTCCCGTTAAACATCGGCGCGATCAAGACCCTGTTTATTTTGCCAGAAATTAGCTGCATCAGGCGGTTGATTATACCGTATCTAAATGAGGGCTATTAGCCAGGGATTTAGCTCCTTGGCTGGTAATTGGCAGGTGAAATCTTTAATAATCCTGTTTTATCTTGATGGCGATTTGAGGTTAGGTGGTGAAAAGTGCGATCGCCTTTTCATCAAGAATCAACGTGATAGCTTTTCTTGAACCTGGCAATGGTAGTTTTGAAAAAGCGATCATCATTTACTAACGTACTGCCTAACTACTGGATGTTACAGTTTACAAGCTTGGGTGGGAGAGAAGATATGCTCCACCGCAACCCATTTTCCAACCTAGCCCATTGGGAGTCCACCAATGCCAAAACACCTCTATATCCCAAGGAAGATGTCCTTGTAAAGCCTTCAACGTAAATGTGATGTCTGAATAATTCAGCCAGGAACCGTTCACGCGCCATCCCACACGCTCTCCAAAACGGCGATAGGTTTCATAATCTGCGCTCAGTTTTCCCCCTACATCCTGCCATATCAGCTTCTGGATACTCCACCCAAAGTGTCCATCGCTGTAATCTACCCAAAGTCGATCAATAGTAAGAATATCTTGAGCGGGAAAATTTTCTATGTGTTTTAGTTGGAGATAGCCCATTATTTCTCGACTTGATACCTTTAGCATGACTGCCTTAGTTTCCCGATCTGCGTCCTGCCATTTCCCTGCTGCTAGTAAATCTCGCAGTTTCGTGTAGTCTATTCCCTTTACTGAATTCAGATTGTCAGGGGCAGAATTAGAAGATTTAGAGGTTACGAAATTAAGGGCTTGCAGAACCTCATCAGCAGATTCATAGCGCTCTTTCACATAGTCTTTAAGCAACTTATCCAACACTTGCCCCAACTGAATACTAATAGTTGTACTTTGTGGCAAATGCTCTCGCCATATCCAGCGACCATTTAACCCACAATAAAGCTCATCAAAACCCTCTTCATTTGGCAAGCATTGGGTCAGTAAACGAATGCAAGTCACGCCTAAACTATAAAGGTCACTAGCCGGATAAACTTGACCGCGCATTTGTTCCATCGGTGCATATCCGTGCGTCCCAACCGTCGTACCAGCTTGACCAAGAATTGTTGCCGTCACCTGTTTAGAAACACCAAAATCAATCAACATTAACTTGCCATCCTTGCGACGGCGCATAATATTCTCTGGCTTGATGTCCCGGTGAATTACGCCCCGTTCATGGACAACCTTTAAAACTGGTAACAAATCAGCTAACAACTGCCGAATCTTTTCTTCGCTAAACGCTCCCTGCTGCTGCAATTCTGCCAGTAAAGTTTGTCCCTCTATCAACTCTTGCACCAAATACAAGCGCTTATCTTGCTCAAAATAAGCAATTAATCGGGGAATTTGAGGATGTTCTCCTAGTTCATACAGTCGCTGTGCTTCTTGCTTAAATAATTCCGTTGCCTTCTCAAGTGCTGCTGTCCCCTGAACTTGCGGAAAAAATTGCTTAATCACGCAAGGATCATCCATCCTATCTGTATCTATAGCTTCATAAGTTCTGCCAAATCCACCCTCACCCAAAAGCTGAATCACGCGGTAGCGGTTGCGGAATAATGGTGAAAGTGTTTGTGAACCGCAGCTTAGGCAAAACTGATTTCCATCGGGACTAAAAGGATTCAAGCAACTGGGATTGGAACAATAGAGCATATCTAAGAAAGCATTGGCACATTAGTCTCTATATTAAATTCTGCCTAAAAACCAGCCGAATTATCAGCCTCACGCCACCAACTCAGCCACCGCCACACTAAAACCCGGCAAAACCTTCTGAGTACTCACCGCCTCACCCGACTTAAACCCAACTATTTGATTTTGAGTCATCACCAAAACCAAGCGACTTTCACCAAACACCAACCAAACTTCCTCACAACCAGACTGTAAATATTCCTGCGCTTTTTGAAACACATCCTCAGCAATATCAGTCGGTGAAACAATTTCAGCAATTAGCGGGAAACTCTGGGGTAAAGTAGCAGCATCACCAAACTCAGCCACCAATTCAGGCGTAAGATAAGCAACATCGGGAATACGTCCTTGCTTATTGGTACGACAAGGCACTTCTGTATAAACTTCTCCAGCTTGTCCACTAGAGTCGATGTAAATTCCCCAATAACGAGCTAATCTAGCTTGAATTCGACTGTGTTTTAGCGTCATACCATTTTTCTCAACTAGTTTACCATCCACCCACTCTCTACCTTCGGGAGGCTCTTGCATCCAGTCTTCCAAAGAGACATTATCCAATTTAACCTGAGTCGCTACCATCGCCTAAACTCCCTTGCTGCCTTAATTTAATAATATAATTCTGCTGTCTAGCCTAACCTTTTGCGCCCTATGCCAGCTAAACCTTTAAAATAGAAACTAAAGAGTGTTTAGATTTGTGTAGCTCATCCAGACAGAGAAAGAGAATTAGTTATGACAGCCGCTGTTTTAATCCAAAACCTCAAAAAAAGCTACGGTACAGTAGAAGCCGTTAAAGATATTTCCTTATCAGTTGAACCTGGAGAAATCTTTGGCTTACTAGGTCCGAATGGTGCCGGAAAAACGACAACAATTAGATGTTTGTGTACCTTAACTACGCCAGATTCGGGTCTTGTTGAAGTTTCGGGAATTTCTGTTATCGACCAACCAAAACTTGCCCGACAACGCCTCGGTTATGTTGCCCAAGAAGTAGCATTAGATAAAGTACTAACTGGTAGAGAATTACTACAACTACAAGCCGCACTTTATCATCTTCCTAAAGCTACAGCCAAAAAGCGAATTGAAGATATTATTGAAGTTTTAGGTTTAGGAGAATATGCCGATAAAAAAACGGGTTCCTATTCTGGAGGTATTCGCCGCCGCATCGATTTAGCTGCTGGCTTATTACATCAACCTGATGTTTTAGTATTAGATGAACCGACAGTTGGGTTAGATATTGAAAGTCGCTTTGTTGTCTGGGATTTGTTGCGGAAACTGCGAGAAGCGGGAACCACGGTTTTAATTACCAGCCATTATTTAGAAGAAATTGATGCCTTAGCTAACCGCGTCGCTATCATTGACAAAGGTATGGTAATTGCTGAAGGCACGCCATCCCAGTTAAAAGATAACGTAGGAGGCGATCGCATTACACTCCGCATCCAAGAATTCTCTCCAATGGCAGAAGCTGAAAAAGCCAAAAATATGCTACAAAATCTGCCCTTTGTGCAAGAAGTAATTATTAATAGCGCCCAAGGTAATTCGTTAAACTTGGTAGTAACACCCCAAAGTGATGCTTTAATGAGCATTCAGCAATCATTAAAAGATGTTGGTTTACCGACATTTGGTATTGCTCAATCACGCCCAAGTTTAGATGATGTTTACCTCGCTGCTACCGGAAAAACCCTTATGGATGCAGAACTTGCAGCCGCCGGCAGTCGCGATGCCAAAGCTGAGAAAAAACAAAATATGCGCTAGTTTAAGATATTTTTAAAATAGATATCTTGACCTAGATTAACAAAGATAAGTCCTTTGAAATATACAAGCAAAAAAAATGAGCGGAACTATAACTCCTTCCAAACCAGATATTACTTTACAGCCAAAAGTAGCCAGTCAAACACCAATTAATAACAACTCGGTTGGTGAATTTGTCCAAGAAACTTTAGCGCTAACCAAGCGCTTGTTCATTCAATTACAACGCCGCCCCTCAACCTTAATTGCCGGAATTATTCAACCTGTAATGTGGTTAGTTCTCTTTGGGGCTTTATTTCAAAATGCACCTCAAGGACTATTTAATGGTCTTAGTTATGGCAAATTTCTTGGTGCAGGTGTGATTGTGTTCACCGCCTTTGCTGGTGCATTAAATGCTGGTTTACCCGTCATGTTTGATCGAGAATTTGGTTTCTTAAACCGCTTGCTCGTCGCCCCACTTGCTTCAAGATTTTCTATCGTTGCTGCCTCAGCCATTTATATAATTGCCCTCAGTTTTTTGCAAGCTGCAGCAATTATTGGTGTTAGTGCTTTGTTAGGCGCAGGTTTACCCAATCTTGTCGGATTAGGAATTATTGCTTCTATCATTTTTTTACTTGTTTTGGGTGTTACAGCACTTAGTCTTGGGCTGGCTTTTGCCTTACCAGGACATATTGAATTAATTGCTGTAATTTTCGTTACCAACTTGCCTTTATTATTCGCCAGTACGGCACTTGCACCGCTATCTTTTATGCCCAAATGGTTGCAAGTTGTAGCAAGTCTCAATCCCTTAAGTTATGCAATTGAACCAATTCGCTATCTTTATAATAATGCTGACTGGTCTTTAGGTAGTATTGTAATGCAAACACCTTGGGCATCAATCAGTTTTGGTAGTGCGCTGTTAGTATTACTAGCATTTGATGCTGTGGTATTAGTGGCAATTCAACCGCTACTACGCCGCCGTTTTGCTTGAGTATGATTGAAGTAACCTTTTGCAGCATAACTATCATGAAAAACATCAATTTGTTAGTGCCTGAATTCGCCTCAAAGCGTCTTGTTAGTGTGGCATTGGGGGCAAGTGTTTGTGCAGTAGCGATCGCATCTACAATCTTGCCTCAAAAAGCCTCAGCACAGGCTTTAAACCCGGTTCTAGCTCCCAGCAATGTCACAACTCAGCAAAGCGAACAAGATACAATGTATGGGCAGTCTGGAGATTTTAATGTGATGAACTTAATTCACCGCTCCCAGATAGGCACTGGTGAATTAACAGATCCCGGTAAAAGCATCAGTGATGCGGCAACTCGCTTCCGTCTTGAGCAACAACGCCAGCTTAACCAGCCTTCAAATGGCAACCTACAGCAGCAATTACCACAAAACCCAACCAGCAATTCTCAACCTAGCAACTAAACTCAGTTGTTATCAAAATTCATTTTTGTAGAGACGTTTCGTCGAAACGTCTCTATTTTTATGTGCATTCAAAAAACTAGGAAATTAGCCAAAATTTGCACTATTAAAATCCTCAAAACTGAGAATTATTCTGTAAGTTATTAATACGACGACGATTATTTTGTTGTGTCTCTTGGCAGCGAGGCAAGCGTTGTTTGACAGGCAATTCATCATTAAAATCATCGGCAACACAGAGAATTTGCCCTGTATTTGTTAGATTTTGTGAAGGTTGAGATATTACCTTACCTTGCAAGTCTTTGATAATGCCGTTATCAGCTTGAGGCATTTGACTGGGTTGATCTGGCGTTGGGTTTGGAGTTGGAGTTGGTATTGGAGTTGGAGTTGGTATTGGAGTTGGTATTGGAATTGGAGTTGGAATTGGAGTGGGAATTGGAGTTGGAGTTGGAGTGGGAATTGGAGTTGGTATTGGAGTTGGTATTGGAGTAGTACCATTAATTACAATACTGCCCGAAGGAGAAATAAATCCAACCGGGAATGACTCTGGCGGCGAAATTGTATAATCACCAGAAATAATCGCTCTTGCTGTACCATTCGTCGTAGCATCACCTACAGTAAATGGTGCAACTGCTCCTCCTTGTTGGGAAATATTAATCAACCCACCGCCACCTAATCCCCTAGAATTAATACTATAATCTGGGCTAATTGTTGGGTCTGAAAAAACATTAGTAACTCGGAAATAATTACCCGCCATTACCGTAACATTACCACCCGCACTACTAGTACTTTGAGTATTAATTAATTGGCTTTGGATATCACCACCAGCCGTAAGAGAAACGACACCTGCACTACTATTAGAACTAGCATTTAGGGTTTCTGTCGTAATATTATTACCCGCAGTAATCACAATATTACCACCTGTGCCAGCGCCATTAGGAGCCGAAAAAACATCTCCTGTCGTAATACTACCCGCCGCATTCAAAGTTATATTTCCGGCATTACTAGCTTGATTACGAGAATCCAAATTATATACTCGATTAACAGGATCGCTGGTATTAATTGAACCGCCAGTACTAGTAATATTAATATCTCCACCTGAAGAGCGAATTGTTTGAGCCGTAATATCACCAGGCGCAGTCATCGTTACATTTAATTTCTCTGTTGCTCCTTCTAGATTAGAAAACTGATCAGAGTCAATTGTACCTGCTACAGAAATTGTACCAGTAGTTGGGTTAGTTCTAGTAAAATTACCACTAGAAAACACCTCATCTAGACCAACAAAATCGAGGTAATCATAGTTAGGATTAAAAGGTACATTATTCGTTGTACCGGGAACACCAGCTTGCAGAATTAAAACTCGATTTACTGGATCTAAAGCTGGATCAATACCCGTGATTTGAACATCACCATTAATGGTAATTTTACCACCAGCAACTATTTGTAAAGAAGCACCAGTGTAAGAATCAAGAGTGACATCTCCATCTGAAGTAATAATCGGATCAAGTAAGCTTAAAAACTGACTCGGACTACCAGATAAACTACGAATTGAAAAATTACCACCACTGGCATAATGAGCATCACCAGAAATAATGCCATCACTAATTAAACTTAGATTACCACCACTTTGAAAAGGAGTTTGAGGATGATTTAGTGCGAGAATATCAATATGGCGATCGCCTTGAATTGTCATATTTCCCCCAGCGCGTGCCAGAAAAGGCGTTGCCACACTATCTCGCACCCTCACTGTATTTTGCGCCAGCAGGTTTAAATCTCCACCAGTACGCAGATTACTTTCTATTAAAGTCAAATTATTTGCCGCAGCTAAAGTGGCATTTCTCGAACTTAGTTGTTTGGCAACAATATCCCCAGTTTCTACTTTTGTGTCAGAAGCAATTAACTGTACCTCACCATTAGCATTAACTGCTAAACCAGTTGCTTGCACAACGTTACCACCTGTCAGCAATTCCGGTAAAGATTGAGCTGAGTTTGTATTAGTTATCGGTTGAATTTCTAGACTGAGTAATTGTCCTGGTTGAGAAATACGGACGCCACTTTGACCCCTAATTGCTGCCATAATAATATTACCGCCAGGAGCAGCAAGTTTTCCCGTACTGACAACAGTACCGCCAAGCAAAGTCAGATCATTTCCAGGCTTGACGCCTAACTGTCCAGCGTTGATAATTGCTCCAGGTTGGAGTGTGGCAAAAGCAAAACTATTGGGTGTACCAACTAACGCCTCGTAATTGTTAGCACCTGTAGCATTAAACCAATTTGAGCCAAAACCAATACCCGTGGCGGTAGTAGCAGTAAAACTACCAGGAAGATTTAAACTAGCATTTTGACCAAAAATAATGCCAGATGGATTCATTAAAAACAAGTTAGAATTACCGCCACTAACTTGAATTAATCCATTAATTACTGAAGCATTGCCTCCAACAACTCGACCTAAAATATTTTGAATTTGTGGGCGCGAAATAAAATTAGCAACCTCGTTAGAATTCAAACCAAATTGAGTAAAACTATGAAAAAGATTTTTGCCATCACCAGATAATTGCCCGCCTCGAATCTCAATTGTATTGCCTTCAGGAGCAGCAATTGTGTGAGTACCATTGGCAGGAACAACAGATTGTGCTTGTGCACATTCAGCCGCGATCGGTACAAGAGGCAGTGCTGCTAACAAAACAGCACTTTTAATTGATGATTCCATGTCTTACCATCAGCTAAAAGTAACTTTCGCTAACAGCTACAGCCTTAACGGCAAGTATCAGGATTTTTTAGGAAAATTAAAACCGGAAATTTTGCTGAATTCCCGAAAATTCAGGCATAATTTGTTTTTGTGGGCAGCAAAGCGAAGCTAACACCTGCTTCTTCAATAAAATTTATCTGCCTCAAGTTTTTAAAGTTTCGATGCCCGGTTTCAAGTTAGCTGTCCATTTAGCTAATTAATCTAGAAGAGTGCCATTACTCGACATTATCTGAACCGGGGCTATATCACCTCTAGAGCGGTGTTTGTGGCTCAAAGCGTCCTCTACCAAATTGTGCAAATACGTGTGTTAGAAGGCTCTTCTTCAAGGCATTGAGGTGGAAAATATCGCCATATTACAAGTGTCGTTATAATTTCAATTCCAGAAATCTCCCCAACTTAGGGCGGGCAGGGAGACACCGCCCCTAGGAAGACTTACTCAGAAATTTATCTACCCCTCTTCAAGGCAGGGATCTCCGCAAGTGTAAATTTAATTACCTTTTCAATTAAGCGCCGACGAAACCATCAAACTATCCGGTTGTGCCAAATTTCCCTGCAACACAACTCCCCGATGATTGGAGTGTAGATGACGCAGCAACTTGTAAACGGCTTCAATTTCCCCCACTGCCCCAGCTTTTGTCGCCAAGTCAGATAGCGTTATTGCTGCGCTTTCATCCTGCAATGCCTGCATTACCCGTTTTTGTAAGTCCAAAACCGCCGTTGCTGCCTTTTTCCCAGCTTCTACACCAGGTTGATGATAAGCATTAACATTCACCAAAAAGCCATAAAGTCCAACAGCACGTTCATAAAGTGCAATCAGCGCCCCAACCATGCGAGGATTAACTTGAGGAATCGTTAGTGTAATGGAATCCCGCTGATTTTCATACAATGCTTGTCTTGTGCCTTGCAATAACCCTGATAAATAATCTCCAGATGTGACACCAGGTTCAACTTCTGGCGAGTTGCCGATACGGTCTTCTAAAACCTCAATAAAGGTTAAAAAGAAGTTAGGCACGCCTTCTCGTAATTGCTGCACATAAGCGTGTTGATCGGTTGATCCTTTGTTGCCATAAACGGCAATGCCTTGATAAACCGTATTGCCATCCAAGTCTTTTTCCTTACCCAAAGATTCCATTACCAACTGTTGTAGGTAGCGGGAAAACAACAGCAAACTGTCTTTATATGGCAAAACAACCATATCTTTTTCGCCCTTACCATTACCAGAGAAATACCAAGCTAATGCCAGTAATGCTGCTGGGTTGGCTTTAATCTCAGGAATGCGAGTCGCGGCATCCATTTCTTTTGCCCCAGCTAACATTTCCCGAATGTTGATGCCTTGCAATGCCGCTGGCACAAGTCCCACTGCTGATAATTCTGAGGTGCGTCCTCCTATCCAATCGTACATGGGAAACCGCGCTAACCAGTTTTCAGATTTCGCCAGTCTATCCAGTTGGCTATCTTTACCGGTAATTGCTACGGCATGAGGCGCAAAGTCAAGATTTATTGACTCGTAGGCTTTTTTTACTTCAATCATGCCGTTACGAGTTTCCGGCGTTCCACCAGATTTGGAAATTACCAAAACCAGTGTGCTAGAAAGTCGTGACTCTAGCTTGGTTAGAACCTTATCAATGCCTGCTGGGTCAGTATTATCAATAAAGTGTATCGCCAGCGGTGGAGTAATGGGAGCCAGGGCTTCTGCGACAAACTCCGGTCCTAATGCTGAACCACCTATCCCAATCGAAATAATGTCAGTAAACTTTGACATTCCCGGCGGATGAATTGCCCCTGTGTGGACTTTTTCGGTAAAGTCTTCAATTTCTTCTAGAGTCTTAATGATTTCTTGTTGCAATTCGGCGGTTGGCGCTATATCGGCATCTCGTAGCCAATAGTGACCAACCATACGGTTTTCATCGGGGTTTTTGATTTCTCCTTTCTCTAACTCGTCCATTTCCTGAAAGGCTTTCTCAAATTTGGGTTGCATTTTCCCAAAGAAAGCATCATCAAACCGCATCCGGCTGATATCAAGGTAAAGTCCTAGCCCTTCGTGATAATAAAGCCAATCTTGGTAACGTTGCCAGAGTGCTGCGGCGTCCATAGTCTCGCTCTCAAACTCTTGTTTTGACCAATCACAGTTTAAGCTAACGATTCAGATAGTAGTGTTGTAGGCTGCTGCAATGCTGAATGTTTTTGAGGCGGTAATGGTTGGGGTTTGTTAATTTACCGCCTAAGTGTGAGGACTAAATGCAGGTGGCGGTGGGTTCTGGTTTTTTACTTGGGTATGCCTATAACTTGACCATCTCCTTCGATCACTTCGCCTATTTGGTAAGCCTCAATCTCTTGTGACTTAAACCAGCTAAGAGTTTGCTCTGCTGCTTGGGGCGGGACAAGTAGCACGAAACCAATGCCCATGTTGAAGGTGTTAAACATGGAATTGAGGCTAACTTGACCAGCTTGGGCTAGCCATGCAAATATCGGTGGAATTACCCAACTCTTTGTATTAATTTTTACTGACTGACCGGAGGACAAGC
Organism: Coleofasciculaceae cyanobacterium; assembly: GCA_049671305.1. GTDB lineage: Bacteria > Cyanobacteriota > Cyanobacteriia > Cyanobacteriales > Coleofasciculaceae > CADCTM01. Next base: position 44,091 of record JBATUR010000094.1, on the reverse strand, counting down.
AACGTGGTAGGTTTTCTGGTAAGCCGCCGCCTGTAATGTGTGCCATGCCATGAATTTCTAATCCGGTTCGTCGCGCTTGAAGTACTGGGTTGACGTAAATTTTGGTTGGTGTTAACAAAACTTCGCCTAAGTTACGACCGCCTAAAAGTTCTGGGCAGGTTTGCCAGTTATTGTTTTCTGACTGACTAACGATTTTTCTGACTAAGCTAAAGCCGTTACTGTGGACGCCGCTACTGGATAAGGCGATCGCAATATCTCCCACTTTTACAGCAGAACCGTCCAGCATTTGGCTTTTTTCGACAATTCCCACACAAAACCCAGCTAAATCATATTCTCCTGGCTGATAAAACCCTGGCATTTCTGCGGTTTCTCCTCCCAGCAAGGCGCACCCAGACTGCTTACAGCCGTCGGCAATGCCGGCAACTACCTGAGTCAGTTGTTCGGAGTTGAGTGAGCTAGTTGCTAAATAATCCAAAAAAAACAGCGGTTCTGCCCCAGATGTCAAGACATCGTTGACACACATTGCGACAAGATCAATACCTACGGTGTTATGGCAGTTGAGTTGTTGGGCTAATTTGAGCTTTGTGCCAACGCCATCGGTTCCTGAAACTAATACTGGTTCCTGATAACCCACAGGTAACTGGAAACAGCCGCTAAAACCGCCAAAACCGCCCAGGACTTCTGGTCGGTGTGTGCCTTTGACTAAACTACTAATGCGATCAACAAACGCTCGACCTGCTTCAACATCAACACCAGCCTCTCGATAATCCATTCTTACAGCGACTAGGGGTTTTTCTCTTCAGAATTTTAGCAGTGGCAGTGAGGAATCGTTTATCCCCTAAATTAGGTTAGCTTCAATTTGCCTGTCTGCCCTCCGTCCTTAGTGCGAAATCTTAGGTTATTTATATTAAGTTTTGTTAAGTTTTCCAACAATTTTTGCAAAGAAATAAAAAACGTTAACCCTTGCTGTGACTTGATTTTCCGGAAAATTTCTTGATGAAGTTTTAATAAAATTTTCCGGATTTACCAAATTACCCTGATCCCCTAACCCAAAACTTCATGCTAGTCTGTTGCAGTTCAATGAAACAGAGCGAACACGGAACGAGTACGAGTTAAACAAGTCAACGGATGTTCTATTGCAGTACAGCCAGCAAGCGACAAATCTCAAACTCTAATGCTTTTAACAAAGGACTTATGAATCAACGAATTTTGAGTAGCCTCGTCGTTACTCTGTTAGCAACAATCGGTACGGCAACAGCAGGTTATGCCCAACAAAATCAGGCAGTTGACCAAGAGATTAAAGCACAATCAGGGACAGCAAATTTAACCTCAGCTCAACCAACCGTTGCGCCGCCGGAGGTTGTTAAGGTCGGGGAATCTCAGTCTCGTCGTATAGCGGCTCAACAAAGAGACGTAATTGCCAAAATTCAGGCTTACGAATTTCAGGGGCGTCAAGTAGCAACACTTTACGTTCGTAACATTCCAGTCTTGACCTTTTTAGGTTCTTCAATAGAGACGAGTCAATCGATTAAAATTGGACAAATCGATCCAGAAAACTACCGTCAAAAAACCGCTTCCAATTACCAGGCAACCGAAGCATCACTAGCCAAACAACCCAATGGCATGGCAAATGCTGATTCAGCCAATGACCCCGTATGGCGGGCAGCAACAGTTGCCTCCAAGCTAAATCAACTGAATCGAGATAACGTATCCGCTTCAGCAATTGCAGTTAGTTGGCTTCCAGAAAGCAAAACCTACAGCATCCGAGTTAATAACCAAGAATTGGTTCAAATCAACAATCAAACCATACTTCCAGATACAACCCGTAACGCTGCTCAAGATGCCCTACAAGCCACAAATCGGCTGCGGCGCTTGATGGGCAACGCTCCACCTCTCAAGGAAGTTGCCGGAATGCCCGTCGCCCGTGCCGTCCCTCAAATTGCCATCGGTCCAATTCGAGTGCAATTTACGGGTATGGCTTCCTGGTACGGTCCTGGTTTCAATGGTAACCAAAGCGCCAGTGGTGAAATTTTCAACCAAAATGCCATGACAGCCGCTCACAAAACTTTACCCTTTGGCACAAGGGTAAGAGTGACCAACTTAGATAATGGTCGTACAACCGTGGTGCGGATTAATGACCGGGGACCTTATGCTTACGGGCGAGTAATTGACCTGTCGGCGGCGGCGGCAAGAGTCTTAGGCTTGATGCAATCAGGAGTTGCACCTGTACGTGTAGATGTCTTGGGTAAGCCTGACTCTGTAGCCACTGAGTATAAGTAAGTAGGTTGCTTAATTTTCAGTAGGGGTGCGGGCGTCACAATTGACAATTGCTTTCTAATTAAACTGTCGATGTTGCCGTCCCCTACTGCTAGGTTGATATGAGCTACCAACACTCTTGATCTGACTTTTTGTGAGGAAACCTAGTTCCGCTAGACAGAAAAAGAGGGTGGGATTTTGGACTGAGAAAAAACCTGTGGAGCATTATCTGTCAATGGGTTAGACCATGAGCCAACTGGCTTATGGTTTTTCAATTGCTAACATCAATCTAGAATCCCACTTCATATAATCTCATGCGCTTGTTTACGACAATAGCCGGACTGCGCTGCTATTTGGAGCGTCACTGCCGTGGCAAGGATGTTGGTTTTGTCCCAACGATGGGAGCATTGCATCAGGGTCACTTGAGTTTGATTAAGCTGGCTCGTCGGCAAAATGCGATCGCCATTGTCAGCATTTTTGTCAATCCATTGCAGTTTGGACCAACAGAAGATTTTGAGCGCTACCCGCAGTCTTTGGCAGCGGACAGGCTATTGTGCAAACAAGCAGGGGTTGATGCTATTTTTGCGCCGACGGTAGAGGAGTTGTATGGACAAGCTCAAACTAGTGAGAATTTAACTGAGGTTATCCCACCCGTCGCCATGACTTCTGTACTGTGTGGACGTTCTCGCCCTGGTCACTTTCAGGGTGTGGCGACGGTTGTAACGAAACTGTTGAACTTGGTACAGCCAACACGTGCTTATTTTGGACAAAAAGATGCACAACAATTGGCAATTGTCAAGAAAATGGTTGCTGATTTGAATTTAGCTGTGGAGATTGTGGGTTGCCCGATTGTGCGAGAAGATTCAGGACTAGCATTCTCGTCTCGCAATCAATATTTAACACCATTGCAAAAAGCCCAAGCATCGGTATTATATAAAGCGTTGCAGCAAGCAGAGAAAGCATATGATGTGGGATCTTGCGATCGTGCAACTTTGCTTGAAGTAGTCAAGTCAGAATTAGCTGCTGTTAAAGATATTCAGGTGGAGTATATAGAATTGGTTCATCCAACAAGGCTAACGCCGTTAGAGAAGATTGAGGACGGCGGTTTATTAGCGATCGCGGCTCGTGTCGGTTCAACTCGTTTAATTGATAATGTAATACTGCAGCATCGTAAAGCGATTGTGGCAATTGATGGTCCGGCTGGTGTGGGAAAATCTACTGTAACTCGCAAGGTAGCAAAAGCATTAGGACTGCTGCACTTGGATACAGGGGCAATGTATCGCGCCGTAACTTGGCAAGTGCTGCAAGCGGGAATTGATTTTGAAGATGAACCGGCGATCGCAGAATTAGTCAGTCAGTCGCAAATTTGCTTGACAACTAACGAAGAATCTGGAAAACCGCCTCGTGTTTGGGTTAATGGCGTAGATATCACCCAAGAAATTCGTTCTCAAGAAGTTACAAAGAATGTTTCAGCAATTGCTGCCCAAAAATCGGTGCGCCAAGAATTAGTCAAACAACAACAGCGCTGGGGTTCTAAGGGTGGTATCGTTGCCGAAGGTCGCGATATTGGCACCCATGTTTTTCCTGATGCCGAGCTAAAAGTTTTCCTGACTGCTTCAGCTAGAGAACGGGCAAGAAGACGCCAACAAGACTTAAAAGACCAAAAACTCCCTAGTGTCAGTTTAGAACAGCTAGAGCAGGATATAGAGCAGCGTGACTACAAAGACAGTACCCGTGCCATTGCCCCCTTGCGTCAAGCTGAAAACGCGATTGAAATTACCACCGATGGCTTAAGTATTGCAGAAGTTACTGAGCAAATTATCAATCTTTATCATCAACAGGTCAGTTCCTCTAATTTTTAAATAAAATTTAAGAAATATCTCATTTTGTTGACCTGTGTAAAGCTTGGGGAAATGGTGTCACATGAAAATTCTGGTACTTACTTGGGAATTTCCGCCTCGGATTGTAGGAGGTATTGCGCGTCATGTAGCGGAGTTGTATCCAGAGTTAGTCAAGTTGGGGCATTCGGTTCATTTGGTAACGGTGGAATTTGGCGAAGCACCACTTTATGAAGTTGTCGATGGGGTAAATATTCACCGAGTCCCCGTGGCGCCGAGTCATGACTTTTTTCACTGGATTGTTAACCTAAATGAAAGCATGGGGCATCAGGGAGGCAAGCTACTTTTAGAAGAAGGACCTTTTGATATTATTCATGCTCATGATTGGTTAGTCGGAGATGCTGCGATCGCACTTAAGCATACTTTTAAAATTCCATTAGTTGCCACCATTCATGCAACTGAATTTGGTCGCCATAACGGTGTTCGTACTGACACTCAAAACTATATTTGTGGCAAAGAAAAGCTGCTGGCATTTGATGCTTGGCGGGTAATAGTTTGTACCGACTATATGCGCCGAGAAGTGGGACGAGCTTTAGAGACGCCTTGGGATAAAGTTGATGTAGTTTATAACGGCATTCGTCCTGAAAAAAAGCATCGTATTCCCGATTTTGATCATGGACAATTTCGCCGCCGTTTTGCTGATGATGGTGAAAAAATTGTCTATTATGTTGGTCGTATGACTTATGAAAAAGGTGTTTCAGTATTACTAAATGCTGCGCCGAAGGTGTTGGAAGAAATGGGCGGTTATGCCAAAATTGTCATTATTGGTGGCGGCAATACTGACCACCTAAAACAGCAAGCTTGGAATTTAGGATTGGGCGGTAAGTGTTATTTTACAGGTTTCATGTCGGATTTGGATTTAGATCGATTCCAAAGCGTTGCCGACTGTGCCGTTTTCCCTAGTTTGTATGAACCTTTTGGCATTGTGGCATTAGAAAGTTTTGCCGCGCGTGTGCCGGTTGTAGTTTCCGATACAGGTGGTTTTCCGGAAGTGGTGCGACATACCAAAACTGGTGTTGTAACTTGGACAAACGACTCTAATTCCCTAGCTTGGGGTATTTTGGAAGTTTTGAAAAATCCCGGTTATGCTCAATGGTTGACTGATAATGCTTATGAAGATTTAGAGCATCGTTTTAGTTGGGCAAAAATTGCTAAACAAACTGAGGGGGTATATGGTCGAGTCTTGCATGAGTTAGCACAAGTTGCTTGGTTGTAGTTTTCCTTAGATCCCCGACTTCTTGGAGAAGTCGGGGATCTTCTCTTCCTTTAATGACCTCCATAACCTCCTAATAAATCTGGCAACCATCCTGGATTAAATAACACCAACCCGCCCCAAACTAAGAAAGTAATACCAACAATTGGCACGATTTTTCGCCCTTGTTTCCAAGTTCGTTCTAATGTCATCACAACTGTTAGTACAATCATCCAGGTGAAATGTCCCACGCCTACGGCAAGCATTACTAACATCAATGCCCAACAACAACCAAGACAATATAAACCATGACGAATGCCTAAATTCCAAGCAGCTTTTAAGCCACGTTGATAATGGTGGGTAAGAAAACTTAGGGGATGACGACAACTATTTAAACATTGTTCTTTTAGGTCACTAAATTGAAATCCACCTGCTAAAATTAAGGTTGAACCGGCAATAATCCAAGGATGATGATGTAACCAATGCCAATGCTGTACAAGCCAGTGTAAGCCAATATCAAAGAGTAAGGCAATTATCGCAAAACCTGTCCAAACGGCGGCATAAGCGCCCAAAAAGGCTAGCAGCGCTAACTGAGGCTTGGTTTGTTGACGACTGACTTTGACAAATAAGCGCACCATTGGCAAGCTGCTAGGTAACATCATTGCTGCTGTCATTACCTGCCAAGCGCCAAGAAATAGCAGTAGTTTAAGTAAGAAGGGAATGCGGTCAAGTTTAATTAAAGCACTTTGATGAAGCCAATGTTCTTGTCCCGTAGCAGCAGCTAAAATTGTTAGCAACCAAGCGATAAAAACGATCGCCCAAAGTATGGTTAAGTCATTATTAACAAATTGACGAAACTTTTCTTTTAATGGTGTCCCTGATGATTCCACTATATTTAATTATTCCTCAAAGCGGAAAAAACCTTGAATAGCGTTGCGTCCGTTATATTCCCAGCTAAGATTATGCTCAGGAATATTGACTTTGTGAACGGAAGCTTTGCCAATATAAGCAACAGAACCAGGAATTGTACTAAAAATAGCATCAACTAGTTTTGTAGGTCTGCCTTCGGGTCCCCGATAAGGTTCCATTTCACTTTCTAAAACGTCACCAATTTTGATTGTGCCTTTGCCTTCGGTGATGTGGTATTCAATGGGGGCAATTCTCGTTTCTATAACATCGCTGACTAATTTGGCAACATCTGCGATCGCACCACCCAAGTCACCATTAAACACTTTAATTAATGCTTGTTGCTGTTCTGGTGTACCTTTACCATCTACATAAATTACGGCACGCCAATTTCCAGCAAAAACATTACCAGGAATGTAAACAATTTTAACTAAAGTTAATCCAGAAACATCAATTCCTAGAACTTGTCCTTTTTCTATGTTATAAGCAACAAAGCTATCACAAGCACCGCCGTCTGGGTCGTCTCCAATCCAACAAGGACAAGGTGCCAAGCAAGAACAAGCTTCGAGAATTTGTCCTTCTAATGTGTAGGATTTGGCTGCTGTGGTCATAATTGTTAGTTCTTTGTTGGTAAATACAATATTAGCAATGAGCGCTTTTAATTTTGAATTATTTTAAAGTTCTGTACAACGCTTAGATTTATGTATTTAATGAAATTAATGGGAGTGTTGCATAAAATCTCTCTAATTGCAAGTATTTTATAATTTTAGCCAGTTAGGTAGCAATGAAACTTAAGATACTCAAAAAAAGCGTTGTGTTAAGCGGACTGGCGTTGCTGACAATGTTGGTGGTAACTTTTACATTTTGGCACAAGCAAGCTGAGTCGCGGTTGCCGGAGCAAATAGCGATCGCTTTTCAACCTAGTATCACCTACGCCCCTTTGATGATTGTCATGCATCAAGAAACTTTAGAGAAGCAGTTTCCTAATATTAGTTTTGATTGGCAAGTTTTGGCAAATAAATCAAAAATTCAAGATAAAATTTTAGCAAATCAACTTCAAGTTGTTGCAGGTAATACTGATACTTTTTTCATCGGTCGGGATAACAATATAAATTGGAAATTACTGGCATCTTTAAATCATACAGATTTATGGTTAGTTGTCAATAATTCTAAGATTAAAAGTTTAAAAGACTTTAAGCCCGGAATGAAGATAGGTGTACCTTCACGCGATTCTATTCAGGCAATTTTATTACGCCTGGCTGCCAAAAAAGAATTAGGTAATGCCGCAGCATTGGATAAAAATATGATAGAAATTCTTCATACGCTAGGATTACAAGCTTTAAAAAATAAGAAGATTGTCGGACATTTTACAACGCCTCCTTTTCAGTTTAAGGAAGTTGAAGCAGGAGGTAGAGTTATTTTGAAAAGTGCTGATATTTTAGGAAAGACTAGTACTGCTAATTTATTTATGAAAGAGGATTTTTATCAACAGTATCCAAAATTTGCTAAAGATTTGTATGCGGCTGTTAATAAAGCAACAAAACTGTTGAATGAAGAACCAGATAAAGCCGCTAAGGTGTTAGAAAATGAAGGGAGAAGTAAGATTTCACGGAAGCAATTTAAGAAGTTGATTACTAATGAAGCGTTGCAATATAATGTGGTTCCGAAGGGGGTTTTGAGGCAGGCTAAGTTGATGTTTGATGTTGGGTTATTGGAGAAAGAGGTGAAGTCTTTTGAGGAACTTATTTTGCCGACGCTTCAAGGAGTTGGAGGGAATTAATGTTAGCATTTCATCTAAATTGAGTCAAAGTTAGGATTAGGCACTTGTAAAGATTAAGTTGAGTCACTGCTATTAACCTAAAATAATCAGCACAATCTCTATAAAAAGATTTATTAGCTGGTTGTCGCTTTCACAAATTGCATAACCAACGAGAAATAGATGCAACTTGGTTCTCTTGATTTAGATTGGCAGCATTACTAAGAGTTCCGTTTTCCAACTGATTCCAGATTTCACCTGCCATCCTTCTTGCGATCGCTGATCCGACGAAGAAAGTTAGAGGTGAATGATCAACTCTAGAAAATGCTTCACGGATACGATTCAATGCTGCTTGTGCAGTTTTCCAATGCTCATCTGCACCTGCGGGATCTATTCCACCCTTAAGTTCACCAAGCGCAATAACGTATGGCGCAACTATAGATGGTTCGATTTTACTGGATTTGTTGGCAATTAACTCTGCTGGAGCAAGATTAAATAAACACATATCCACATTACTTCTGACTAGCGGCACAGTCAGGTTGTAAATCAATGTGCGAGTGCCAATCTCATTTTTCCAACTGATTCCACGTAGAGATAACTCAATTCCTGAATCATTATTAGTCATAGCTATCCACTTTTTGGTTTTTGAGTGTTGCCAATAATATTTTGCACCAGAAATTGTAAGAGTTGAGAGAATGGCACGAGTCAGCTTTCTTTGTGCTAACGCCCCTCCTACATTACGCATTGAACCGCCAAGGGTATCACCACGAGTCAGCAAAAATCTAAATACCAATTCCTCTACAAAATTTGCACCTGCTGGCTCAAGAAAATTTCTGATCAGACCAACTATGGCATCATTTTTATCCTCAATCATCAGATGAGACAGAGATTTGTCAGACAGCCCTGCCGCAGTTAGCAGTCCCATTTCAATGCCTTTAATCTCCAATAACTCAGCAGGACTTCTGGCTTGAGTAGCAGCTTCTTGAAGTGCCCTTGCTTCTGCGATGTAAGGTGTAGCACGTCGGTTCTTTTCAAGTGCAAGAGCAACAAAGCCTGCACGAATTGCTTCATAGGTTGTTACCAGATCATCACTGCTATGAATGTGGTTAAGATAGGAACACATAAAAATTAAAGTTACGGCTTTTTCCATACATAAACACACTTCCGTAACGGCTCACGTCCATGATTTCCCATCTGCTGGCTACTATTGCCTTTATCACTTGGCAAAACAAGAATATTTTCAACAATAAAACCTAGTTGTTCAGCAAAACTAGAAAGAATCATATCTACTGAAATGCTTGCGCCAGCATAGCGAACATTATCATTAACCATAAATAAAAAAGCCCCAGGTTTAAGAACACGAAAGCATTCTTGGATTACGCAAGCCATTTCATAAAAATATCCTTTTACCATTCTCGGTATACCGTTGTTATTCAATATACCCAGAGCTTTTTGGTTATCTAAATATTTCAAGATAGACTGCAATAGATTATGCGAATCAGCAACAGTTATGGCTGTTTTCCAGTCCGTGTTGATGGCTAATAAGTCTTTAGGGCGATTTTCAACTGTACAACTTAACATTTCCTGACGAAGCCTAATTAACTCCTTTTCAGAAATTCCAAGTAAGGCTAGTTCTAGTGCATAAGTTCGTGTATAGTCATATCGATTGCAGTATGGTGGAGATGTAATTACTGCATCGTAATTAGCATCAAGTAAGCGTGGCATAATTTCTAGGCAAGATCCTCGATAAAGATGAATTTTCCCTTTAGATTTATTAGTTGGAAAAAGCTCAAATTGTTTCGTTAAAGGTGCTAAGTCATTAATAATTTCTTTGATTTTGTCAGTAATCGCATTATCGAACTCCAAAATCTTGCCTTTATTGAAAGTTTTTTTACCTTGACCACGGTCGGAACGAGAATCCCATCGAAGATATTGACCATCTTTACGTGTATAGCTAATTGATTCTAAAATACACAATAAAGCAAAGTTTAAAACTGTTTGAACTCTATGATTTTCTTGCTGGAAAGCTTCAACATATCGTTCGATTCTAGTTTGAGTTAATTGAGAATACGCTCCTTTTGTAATATTTAACTCCAGCAGAGGTTTGTCTCCTTCAAACTGTTTCCAGATATGCAACTTTGACCAAGTTCTTAACCGCTGTAAATCTTCAAGAGTAAATTCAGTATTTAAAAGCTTTTTGGTGTCAATTATGTGCTGACCTATAGGTAATAATTCAACACCATCAGCATCAATTCCAGTTTCACTAGTGGCAAATAAAGCTGTTCCACTACCAGCAAAAGGATCTAAAATCTTACCTTGAGTAATCTCATATTTGTGAGTTAAAAATTCAACTAAGGATGCAGAAAAAGCTTCCTTGTATTTGTACCAACGATAGGTAGGTCTAGTTTTGTTAGCTTGAAAGCTAACTAAAAGTCTAGTTAAGGATGGTTGAACTACGAACTTGTTCTGAAAGTACTGATGCATTTGCCTATCAAGATTTTCAATTTCTCCTAAACCATTACTAGACGCGGTGTTGGAAGTAGTTGATAGGCTTGCCACTATTAAACATTCCTGGAGATCAGATCAATCAGATTAGTATACCAGCAACTTTACTCACTGGGTTTAAAAATTTAAATTTAAACGAGTTATCTCTTACCCAGGAATTTTGAAACCTGTTTTGACAGATAACTTAAAAGCGGATCACTATTTATTCAATTAGAAAATTATAGTCCTCAACTTTCCAAAATCAACCGTTCCCTATGACTATGCAACAACTGAAATTCCATCCCTGAAACTTGCTCTAACATATAAACTAAATGCTCAGGTCGTAACAGGGTTCCATCATTACGACAACTACCAACATAACGCAAAACAACTGAATCATCTTTCGCTAATTCCTTAACTTCCAATTCAAACAATCTATCCCGTAAATTTACCTGTTTCTTATTCCCAGACTTCGTAGTTTTCTCCCACAAAATCTCCTCACTACTTTTAACTTTCTCCACCCAGTGCTGCCACTGTTGAAGCGCAATAGTTTCCACCGCCGCAACCGTTACCCAATACTCAGCCTTTACCAAAATTTGTGTTGCCGCAGCAGCTTTTAAATCAACCGCTTCTACGCGATAAACTGGCATATCTTCCGGCATTTTCTCAGCAAGTTGTGCCTTAAAAACCTCCGCATCCATGACTTGAGTCAACTCAAAATCGACAATTTCACCACTGCTAGTCGCACCCAAAGGTAAGGCATTAGCAATCATAATTCGAGGGCTAGGATGAAAGCCATTTGTATAAGCAACAGGCAGCACCGCCCGTCTTATTACACGCTCAAACAAACGTACCAAATCCAAATGACTTACCAACGCCATATTACCCAACTTACCAAACCAAACTCTTAAGCGTTGGACTTTTTCAGGATTTGGTTTAAACTCACCTTTAAACTCAGGAATTGCAGGCGCTTCAATGACAATATTATGACCAAAATCTGTGCCACAAATGCCACAATGTGAGCAACCTTCAAAAGAACAATCTGGCACAGTTGCTGCTTCTAATGCCTTTTGCAAGTCATCAATTAGCCAACTTTTATCAATTCCTGTATCAATATGATCCCAAGGAAGCGGCTCATTTAGTGATTCAAAAGAAACCTCTGTTTCAGCAAGATTTTCTTTGCCAAAAATATTCCATTCACCATTTTCGACTTGGCGATATTTCCAAGTTAAATCAGATTCTGCGATCGCATTTTCCCATGCACCATACGCCTGATCCAAATTATCAAACCACGAATCCATCCCCGCGCCAAGTTGCCACGCCCGACGCACTACGCCCGACAAACGTCTGTCACCGCGCCCCACAAAGTCTTCCATTGCCGAAATTCTCACATCGGTAAAATTCGCCTTCACTCCTCGCATTCGGCGAAACTCACTCCGCAGCAACTCCTGCTTGCGCTTAAATTCAGAAGTTGAAACCGAATGCCATTGAAACGGTGTATGCGGTTTGGGCGTAAAATTAGAAATCGTCAAGTTAAAATTGAGCAACCTTCTACGATATCCCTGACATTGCTGCTGCAACCAACGCACCGTCTCAGCAATACCCAGCACATCAACATCGGTTTCTCCAGGCAAACCAATCATAAAATAGAGCTTCATCTTATCCCAGCCTTGCTCAAACGCCGTCTTGACGCCTCTGAGCAATTCTTCATTAGTTAAGCCCTTATTGACAATATCCCGCATCCGCTGCGTACCAGCTTCCGGCGCAAATGTCAAGCCGCTGCGTTTCGTGCCGCCGATAATATTAGCAATATTCTCATCAAATCGGTCAACTCGCTGACTGGGCAAGGAAAGAGAAATATTTTCATCCTTGAGGCGATTTTTGATTTCCATGCCCACAGCAGGCAGTGCCAAATAATCGGAACAACTCAGGGATAAAAGAGAAAATTCGTTATGCCCAGTTGCTCTCATGCCTTGCTCGATCGCTTCTAGCACTTTTTCCGGTTCCACATCCCGCGCTGGGCGTGTTAACATTCCAGGTTGGCAGAAGCGGCAACCACGAGTACAACCACGACGAATTTCAATCGTTAGGCGATCGTGTACGGTTTCAACATAAGGCACTAAACCGATAGAATAAGCGGGGATCGGTGTGGCGACTCGGCGTAATATGCGTTTTGGCACATCGGCGCGGTTGGGATAGACTGAGCCATCTGCCGCCATATCGTAAAATTGCGGAACATAGACGCCGGGAATTTGTGCTAAATCTAGCAGTAATGCTTCTTTAGTTAATCCTGCCGCTTTGCCTTCTGAAACAATTAAACCAATTTCCGGCAGTAATTCTTCCCCATCACCGAGGGCAATAAAGTCAAAAAAGTCGGCATAAGGTTCCGGATTAGATGTAGCGGTTTGTCCTCCGGCAAAAATCAGCGGATAGCTTCCTGTAGCGCGTTCTTTTGAGGTTAAGGGAATTCTTGCTAGATCTAACATCTCTAGGATGTTAGTCGCCCCTAGTTCGTAGCTGAGGCTAAATCCCAGGATATCAAAATCGAGTAACGGACGCTTATTTTCAACAGCAAATAGTGGGGTTTGGGTGTCTCGTAGCTGCTGCGCTAAATCTGAAGCGGGGAGATAAGCGCGATCGCATAACTGCCGAGGCTGGGCATTCAAAATATTGTAGAGGATAATATGCCCCAAATTGGAAGCACCAACTTCGTATATTTCCGGGTAAGTCAGCACCCAACGTACCGACGCGGCATCCCACGGTTTATGTACTGCACCCAACTCGTTACCTAAATAACGCGCTGGTTTCATGATATTTTTCGTGAGTATTTCATCGACGGTGAGCGGCATTGAAACCTTCCTTGCTGCAATATGAAGCAGCTAACCCTTGGACACCCATTTATCTTACTGGATGTTCAATTATGTCGATCACCGCCTAAGAATTAATCACTGCTTTTCTAGCTGAGTGTAGTGGTAAAGACCAACAGTCCATTGTCTGAATCCAGGTATTATGCACTAAGCCTCATCTCATTTTCGCTTGTCTCTAGTGTCGCCAGAAAAGCATCCCGTGTTTCAAAAATCTCAAACGCCTCATCTAATTTAGTTAGTTCAAAAATAATCTGAATCGAAGGCGCAGCACAGCATATACTAAAACGGCGCTTCAGGTTTTGAGCCAAACTCAATGCCGAAACTAACGCCATCAAGCCTGCACTGTCAAGTGATTCTACTCGATGCATATCGACTAAGATCACGTTTTGCTGCGAGGCAACCGCCGATGTAAGCTGTCGTTGAAACTCGCTAGCATTCGAGGCATTGATGTGACCCGAAGGCTGTATCATCGTCAATTGTGAATCCATGATCGCGATCGCCATAATTAAATCCTCACTTGTTAGTAAAAAAAATTGACCAGCTAATGTACTGAAGGTAATGCGTGCAGTCGTGATTCAACTACATCCTTTGATAGATTTAGCAAAATCTTTGTTGAGCTGTCCTACAATTTTAAATCTTTCAATAAAAAAATGTAAACTATTGTGTCAGCTTATACGAAAAATCAGGAATTTTGGGAATGTATATCACTGTACTGGCTCTCTGATTTGCTATAATCGGCTCTTATCAATGAGCTTTTCTCAACTGATTAAAACCTACATAGATACAAGCACGATTAAGTCAGACTAGCTCTCAGAACTCTAATTTCCAACAGAGCGACCTACTTAAAAAGTAAGATTCTGTTAGATGATAAAGCCTCTAGAAATAGAGAATCATCTGTCTTGAGTCAGGTATAACACATCTCCATCGAGTCCGAACAAGGCTCAAGTCTAGTTCCTGAAACGCCTCTAAAAATAACAACCAAACTTGTCACGAAAATAAGTGATGTAAATCACTTGTCTTAATAGAGTTGGATCACGCTAAACCGCCAAATTCCAACGAAAATAGATAGGTATGGAGTTCTGTGCGTAAGCTTGTGAAGACTACATATATTATTCGTCAACTTGTAGAAAAAGCCCTTTATATCCGGAAATTAACTCCTGATATAGAGAATGAAATCAACTATGAATTGACTCGTTTGGGTCATATTTCTGATGTTGATTATGAAGCCCTAGAGTTATTAATGTCTGAGATGGACGCTGGTAGAATTCGGCTAGTTCCAAGCACTTAGACCAAAACTAAAAACTGAAAATTGCTTAGATGTCACAAGTTTCTCTTGGCTTTCAGTCAAATGTCTTGTGGATTAATAAACTCAAAAAAGCTAAGTCAATACCTCAATTGCCATAGAAAAACTGTAAAGTAATCAGGGACAGTTTTTCCAAATTGTCAAGAAAATTAAAAACTAAACGAGCTTCTACTATAAAATTTAAAAAGCGCTTTTATAAGCTTGCCAAACCTCATGAACAAAGCGAGATAATTGTTGATGAGCATCTGGACAAATCGGCGCTGAGGTATCAGAAACATTAAGTTGAACCAACAAGGGGATCACTTCTGTATCCAAAGCCGGTCGAAATAAACTTGCGGGCCACAATAAGTCTGCACCTAAACGCAAGTCACACAAAGTTAGGAGTTGCTCGCTGCCAACTTCTATAAAGGCTAGCATTAAAGGGCGTACCCAACAAACCTGCCGCAATTCTACAAAATCAATAATTTCCCCATATAAATAAGTACTTTCATGCTCCAAACAAACAATCTGGCGGGGCTGAAATTTTTGAGCCGAACCGATTGTCATTTTCACACAAATTAGTGCCTAGTAGGATTTACTTTTTTATTCTAACGAGACAAACTAAGTACGTCTCAATTTGCCTAAGTTACGGCTTGTACTTCTTGGTTGACTAACTCTCGGAAGTGAATCTTACCTTCACGGGGGTCTGCATGGCTGACTTGAACTTCGATGCGATCGCCGAGTATTACCCCACGCTTAAAATGCATCCCTAATTCTAGACCCAAATCCTCCAAAAGAATCAAGCCCAAATTATCATCCTCCCTGAGCCAGCGCAACACCAAAGCTTGCCAGACTTGCTCAGGATGACGGCGTAGATATTCCAAGCCCCAATAACGATTAGTATCCCGTTCCACCATTGTTGCCGCCTTAGCCGCTTCCGTGACACTCTGCATCGTTTCTTGAAGTTCTTGTGCCGAAAAAGGCAGGGGATCGCCCCGTAGATGGGCTTTAATTTGAAAATGATTCAGCAAATCAGTATAGCGACGGATCGGCGAGGTAACTTGGGTATAAGTTTCCAAGCCCAAACCAGCATGACGCAAAGGTGTAATGCTCATCTCACTACGGGGCATACACTTTCGCACCGCACAGAAGCGCACAGGACCTGCTGGTAATTGAACCAATTCTTCATCCGAAGGTAACTCCGGTTGCGGCTGTCCTCGAAATGGTAAAGGCAGTTGATGAGTTTGACCATAGCGCCCAGCCACCTCACCAGCCAGAATCATCATTTCTGCCACTAGTTGCCGCGCTTGGGAATCATCTAAAACTTCAATACTGATTTCTTCATTATTCTTAACTTTAATCACCGACTCTGGCATATGAATGCTAATTGAGCCCTGACTGCGGCGCCATTCTTCTCGCCGATTTGCCCAAGTGGCAATTGCCGCAATTTCTGGTTCGGCACTGACGCCCAACTGCAACATCTCATCTACGTCTTCGTAGGTGAGGCGATAGGTTGGTTTAATTTGTGTGGCGCAGATTTGATAATCTTCAACACCGCCAAATTCATCTAAAATAACTCCAAAACTCAAAGCTGGGCAGATTTTTCCCTGCACCAAACTCATCGGTCCCGTTGCCAAGATGGGCGGGAACATGGGAATCATCCCTGTAGGCAGATACAGCGTGGTACTGCGGCGCCGTGCTTCCAGGTCAAGTTCATCTCCTGGCATGACCAAGCGCGTCGGGTCGGCAATATGAATCCACAGCTTTTCGCGCCCATCTGCCAGGGTTTCTAGGCTCAAGCCATCATCAATTTCTTGAGTACTTTCATCATCAATGGTATAAACCTTGAGATGAGTTAAATCCAAACGATTTGTATCTTGGTCAGGAGGCGGAGAGTCCAGGCATTGCTGCGCCACTTCAAGCACCTCACGACGAAAGTGGATAGGGATTTGACTACGCCGCAAAAATAAATTCTCGTTTAGGCTCCACAAACCCAATGCCACCAATAACTCGAAGGCACCTTGGGGGTTTTGAGGTCGTCCTACAGCAGCAAGAACTTCTTGGGCAATACGAGACGCATTTTCTGGATTGATCACGAATCGCTCTAAGGCTTCGAGCCTGGGGCGATCGCTCTCTTGCCACTCTACCGCAACATCTGCCAATTTTTGTTGTAGACGTGTAAAGAATTCTTGTTGCTCTTTTTGCTTTGATTCTTCGGCATGACGCTGATGCTTAATTTCTGCCACCATCGTCGCTGTGCGAGGCTCATAACTCTCGGCTTTTTGTTTGAAGTAGATTTTGTCTTCAGACAACAAACAGTGAGCCGCATAGCATAAAGGCGGACTTTGGTCAGAAAATAACAACTGTGCCATCTTTGCACAATTAACGGCTTCTCCATCTTCCACCAATAATTCCCACGCTACCTCCAGACTTGATGGATCGAGATAGGGTTCTACCTCTTTGAGGAAGCTGGGAATTTCTGATGGTTTTAGGTTACAACCCGTTACTTCATAAGTTATTTGCCTAGGGTGCAAGGTGTGAGCTTGACCACGTTCATCAACAACTATCCAGTGCTTTTTGCCCTCTGGACGGTCTGCAGTTGCCAGACGGCGCTCTCCTTGCAGACGAAATTCAATTAATGTTCCCTTTTCCACCAGTTTCCCTAACCCCGGTCGTGTTTTTCACTCCAAGCTACACCCAGTTTATCCGGTGCGTCGTGCAATGCCAAAGCGAGCAGGCTAAGTATCAAGCCTTACCAAATTTTGAGAATTGGTAATTGGGTTGATCTAGCCGCTGTTGCTTTGTTTTGAGCTTCTTAGTCTTGCATAGTTAAGTTACCCTTCTTGGTTCACAAAAGGTAGCAAGGCGACAAGGCGTGCACGTTTAATCGCTGTTGTCAAGTCTCTTTGTTGTTTAGCTGTCAAACCTGTAATACGGCGGGGCAGAATTTTGCCACGTTCGGTGATAAATTTCCGCAGTAATTCAACATCTTTGTAGTCAATAGGATCTTCAGGTTTGATCGGAGAAAGTCGCTTGCGAAAGTATGCCATAAGTTTTGCTGTAAATAGTTGGGGATGATTGATTAGTAATTGCTATGATCAGCAACAATTACTTGATTTCTTTGTGAACTGTGTGTTTGTTGCAGTGAGTACAGAACTTTTTGAGTTCTAGACGTGCTGTCGTGTTACGACGATTTTTCATCGTTGTGTAACGGTTGACACCAGGCGATCGCTTATCGGTATTGGTGCGACATTCGGTACATTCGAGCGTAATAATAATGCGGACGCCTTTCTTACTTGCCATATTCCTACTTTTAAAAACTCAAATGGTTCGGCTAAATTAACACAATTTTCTATTATTTCATGCGACGGCTGATCTGTGCAACCAGTCTTTTGAGTCGCAGGTCTAAAGAAAAACCCCGCTGGGTCTGAATAACGACGGTTTGGGCAATGCGGTCATGCAATGCCTGCTGTGCTTGGGCATCAGTAAAAGCTGCACCACAATCTACTGCCAAAGGCACTGGTAATAATAGCAGATAAAAGCCACCGCCAGCCAAACCACTACTTAATCCCAGCATCGCCAAAAAAGCACAAAAGCCTAAAATGGCTTCTCGTTTCGTCAAAGCCAACAGTTCAGGAAGGCGGCTATATTTCGCCTCAAGCACCTTCATATCCAATGCCCAACGCCCTAAACTTTGACCATGATTGCTCGATACTAACACCACCCGCAACCCCAGCCAAAGTGTCAGAAAAGCTAACATCTGAGCAATCATACCTGCCACAAATGAACTAAATAGCCAAACCACAACAAAATCAATACCAAAAGCAGCAACCCGTCGCTGTATTGGCACTTTTGGAAAGCGCTGATAACTTGGCTCAAGACTCATAGGTTGCTTTGTGCAGACTGGCACGCTTTACACTTTATTTTAATTTTAGCCGTTGTCGTCGCCTCTCCCATCTCTGTCTGCCACAAGAGGCAATTAAACTAACAAATAATCATTAAAATCTGGGTTATCGCCATGCTGCCAGTTCAAGAAGCACAATCAATCATTCTTGATTTAGTACAACCATTTGAGCAAATAGATACAGAAATTGTGGAACTCTGGGATGCCACAGGTCGCATTTTGGCTCAAACTATTACTAGTAAGTTGGATTTCCCACACTGGGATAATTCAGCAATGGATGGCTATGCGGTGCGCCATCTGGATGTTCAAGCTAGCAATGCCCAAAATCCCGCCGTTTTAGAGGTTATTGAAGAAATTTCCGCAGGTTATCAACCTCAACTTTCTCTGCAACCAGGACAAGCTTCTCGTATCTTTACAGGTGCTTGTCTGCCAGAGGGTGCGGATACGGTGGTAATGCAGGAAGTAACTCGGCGTGAGGGGAGCCGTGTGTTTATTTTAGAAGCACCAGCACCTCAAGCCTTTGTCCGTCATCGCGCCTCATATTATCAAGCAGGAACGGCGTTATTAATGCCAGGAATTAGGCTAAATGCGCCAGAAATCGCTGTATTAGCGGCGGCTGGCTGTCATAAATTGTCTGTTTATCGTCGTCCACGTGTAGCTATTTTATCGACAGGTGATGAGTTGGTGAGTATTGAGCAAACGCTACAACCCGGTCAAATTATCGACTCGAATCAATATGCTTTGGCAGCTTTTGTCAGGCAAAGGGGAGGAATTCCGCAGTTGTTGGGAATTGTACCAGATCAGCCAGAGGCGCTCAAAGCGGCGATTAGTGAAGCTATTTCCAACTCGGATTTGGTTCTCTCCACGGGTGGGGTTTCGGTGGGAGATTATGATTATGTTGACCAAATTTTGGCGCAGTTGGGGGCGCAAATACAGATTAGATCAGTTGCCGTCAAACCTGGAAAACCGTTAACGGTTGCTACATTTACGGCAGATACGGGTTTAAATCGTCCTGTATTATATTTTGGTTTACCCGGAAATCCTGTTTCAGCTTTAGTGTCTAGTTGGCGGTTTGTGCAGCCAGCACTTGCCAAGCTTTCGGGGTTGGCGGAGTCAAACTGGATGCCGATGTTTGTCAAAGCGCGATCGCTTAATGATCTTAGGGCAAATGGGCGACTAGAAACTTATCATTGGGGGCAGTTAAGAATAGACGCTATGGGAAATTCTGAGTTTCATTTGTCAGGCGGCACTCAAAATTCTGGTAATTTAATTAATCTTGCCGGAACCACAGGTCTTGCTATTGTTCCTGTGGGAGAAAAACTAATTTCGGCAGGAGAATTTGTGCAAGTTTTACCAGTAGATTAAGTATAAGCTTTCTACCAATTGCCAACTTACCAAAAACCTCGCTTACCACTTGGTAAAACCGTAGACCAATTCGTCTTTGCCAAAGCCAACTGTTCTTCAGTAATTTTAGCACTGGTAAGGTTAGCACCACACAAATTTGCACCCTTCAAATTCGCATGATTTAGATAAGCATAACTCAAATCGGCACCTCGCAAATCTGCGCCTTCCAAATCGGCATAACTTAAGTATGCCCGTCCCAAATTTGCATCGCGTAAGTTGGCTTTATTTAAACTAGCTCGACCAAAATCAGCATTTGATAAATCTGCACCCTGGAGGTTGATTTTTGTCAACTTTGCTTGATGAAAAATGCCACCAATTAATTCGGCTTTTTGAAGATTAAGTCCTACTAAATCTTGGGAAGCAAAATCGCGTCGTCCTTTCAAATAAGCCATCAACAGTCCGTCAGCATCTAACTTAGCCTGAGCTTTCGGCTTGTTAACTGAATAGCCGCCGTCGCTTTTGTAGGAAGTTGTCGCACGTTTAGTGGGAATACCGCGATTATCTTGACCGATGGTTCTTTGACCACTTTGTTCTTGTTTGGCGCGTCGAGCACGAATTGCCATTGCTAGCTTTGAGGTAGCAGATGAAGTATTAGAAGAAGAATTTTGTGAGTTTGAGTCAGTAGAAAAAATTGAGTTACCGTTATTTAAAATTGGTCCTTGAGGATTATTCGGTTGATTGGATAAGCCATCACGTAAACTACTAATATAAGGCTCCAAATCAAGCGCTCTCAGGATGTCTCCTGCTGCCTGATAGCGATGACGAACCGAAGCCTCTAGCATTTTTTTCAAGACTTCTGCTAAATGATTACTGATCTGAACATACTTTTGCCACATCATTTCCCCTGTTGAGGGGTTGTAATCTAAATCTTTGGGCGATTTTCCTGTTAGTAAATAAATACAAGTAACGCCCACAGCATAAATATCACTGGCATAAACGGGACGCAATGCCATTTGTTCTGGGGGTGCAAAACCGGGAGTACCGATCGCAAAATTAGTTAATGCCGTTTGCTCTGAGTTATTGGCTGTTGAACCAACTTGGTTTTTGACAGCTCCAAAATCAATGAGAACTAGCTTTTTATCTTGTTCCCGACGAATTAAATTGGCGGGTTTGATATCGCGGTGAATTACTTGCTGACTGTGAATATATTGCAGCAGGGGTAAAATTTCACTTAAAAATTGTTTAACTCCCGCTTCGCTAACCGGACCCG
Source organism: Coleofasciculaceae cyanobacterium (assembly GCA_049671305.1). Lineage (GTDB taxonomy): Bacteria > Cyanobacteriota > Cyanobacteriia > Cyanobacteriales > Coleofasciculaceae > CADCTM01. Next base: position 22,932 of record JBATUR010000094.1, on the reverse strand, counting down.
ATTTTCTCACTTCTTGTTGTAAAGTCGAGCCGCTAATATACTCCTGTACTAAATAAAATTGTTCGTGGTCTTCAAAATATGCCAAAAGCATGGGAACTTGGGGATGGTTACCAATTTTTCCCAGGGTTCTGGCTTCTCGTTCAAACAGTTCTCGTGCCATAGCGAGCAGGTGAGCACTAGTCGTCGTGGGACGCAGTTGCTTGATCACGCAACAAGGCTCACCCGGTAAAGATTCATCTTTTGCTAGAAATGTCGCACCAAAGCCTCCTTGACCCAGAGCTCTTACGACACGATAGCGATCGCGTAATAATAACTTTGAGCCACACGCCTGACAGAGGGAGACGTGTTGAGGATTTTTGGGTTGAGGACAGGCAGGATTAAGGCAGTAGCTCATTCAGCGTCACCGATGGGCGTCGTCCGTGCTGGTACAAAAGCTTTTGATCGAAGCACCCGGCTTAATAAAATTGGGCTATGGTTGGGAACGCACCGCCGAATGCACCCTCGTTTTGGCAAGCCATTGGTAGAAATCTCATTTAAGACCAGGATATCCTACTTTTTATCTTGCACCTCGCATGGACAACATAAATTCGAGGTATCTTTACACAATCGGCTGCGTTTGAGCCCATTCTCACTCTACAACACTCTTCAAAGTCGGAGATCAGGAATAATCTAGATCAAGTTTTTCATCTGGTGGCGATAATAATTACTGCTGTCAATCTTTCTAGGCTGACGGTAAAATAATCACATTCTTTGGTATGGTAAAAGCTTAGAGTTAATGCGTATTTCTTTAAATTGGCTACGAGAACTGGTAGACCTGACTCTGGCTCCAGAAGAGCTAGCCGAAACCCTAACGATGGCTGGGTTTGAGGTTGAAGATATTGAAGACCGCCGTAAATTAGCTGAGGGTGTAGTAGTTGGTAGGGTTCTGGATGTACAGCCTCACCCCAACGCTGATAAACTCCGAGTCTGCCAAGTCGATGTTGGTGATCAAGCAGGTCCCCTAAATATTGTCTGCGGTGCGGCGAATGTGCGGGCTAATATTTATGTGGCTGTGGCTACGTCGGGCACTTACCTACCAACGATTGATCTTAAGATTCGTGCCTCAAAGCTGCGGGGTGTGCGATCGGAAGGCATGATTTGCTCGTTAGCCGAAGTTGGTTTAGAAAAAGACTCGGCGGGAATTTATATTTTTGAGCAAGAAAATTTAACACTAGGAAGCGATGTCCGTCCACTGCTTGATTTGGAAGATGTCATTCTCGATTTAACGGCTACTGCTAACCGCGCTGACGCCTTGAGTATGGTTGGAGTGGCAAGAGAGGTCGCGGCACTTACAGGGGCGTCCTTGAGGCTGCCAGAGGCTTCTGAGCTGACGATTCCACAGGGATCGTTAAGTTTGAAAATAGCCGAGCCGAATGCTTGTCCGGCTTATATTGGTACGGTGATCGAAGGGGTGAAAATTGCACCTTCTCCAGATTGGTTACAAAGGCGTCTCTTGGCTGCGGGAGTACGACCGATTAATAATGTGGTGGATGTGACTAACTACGTTTTGTTGGAATGGGGACAGCCGCTTCATGCTTTTGATCGCGATCGCCTTTTAGCTTTAACTGGTAATCAGTCTTTGACTATTGGTGTCCGTTTTGCCAACACTGGCGAGTCATTAAAAACCCTAGATGGACAAACTCGCACTCTGCAAACCCAAACGCTGTTAATTACGGCAAATGACAAACCAGTTGCCTTGGCTGGCGTGATGGGGGGTGAAGAAACGGAAGTTTATGATGGTACACAAAATTTAATGCTAGAAGCGGCATTATTTGAAAGTGCGGCAATTCGTCGTTCTGCCCGGACACAAGGCTTGCGGACAGAGGCTTCTACCCGTTATGAACGGAGTGTGAATCAGGCAGAATTGGGAATTGCTTTGAATCGAGCGATCGCATTACTATCAGAATTAGCCTCTGGCACTGCCACAGCACAGTCAATTGCTGATACCAGAAGTGATCCCGCAACTTGGGCGCGTTCAATTGAGTTACGTCTTGAGCGTATCAATCAGATTTTAGGTCCTGTGGATTTAGGGGAAGAAACGGGCGAAATTCTCACTGAAGATGTCGAACGTATTTTGACGGCTTTGGGTTGTAAATTAGAACTACAGCCAACAGATGCTGTGCAATGGATTGTCACAGTTCCACCCTACCGTTATCGAGATTTAGAGCGAGAAATTGACTTAATTGAAGAAGTTGCTCGTCTTTATGGCTATGATAATTTTTGTGAAGAATTGCCCGATAAAACGGAACCTGGTTATCTGTCTTTAGAACAGCAGATGGTGCGACAACTGCGAGAAGCTTTGCGGGCAGCAGGTTTGACGGAGTTAGTTCACTATTCTTTGGTTAAACCAAAAGATGATAAACCAATTCGTTTAGCTAATCCTTTGCTGACAGAATATTCAGCTTTGAGGACAGATTTATTAGGTGGTTTAATTGATGCTTTCCAATACAATTTGGAGCAGGGTAATGGGGCATTGAATGGCTTTGAAATAGGACGAATTTTCTGGACAGAAGAAGATGGTTTAGAAGAAGCTGATGCCGTTGCCGGAATTTTGGGCGGAGACACCACACAAGGGCGCTGGGTGAGGGCTGGGCGTGATTTGCCGATGACTTGGTATGAGGCAAAAGGCTTGCTGCAAGGCGTGTTTGGGCGATTGGGAATACATAATGTCGAGTATCAGGCGAATCGACAAGACGATCGCTATCATCCAGGGCGTACAGCCTCATTATGGATACAAGGCGATCGCTTAGGCAGTTTTGGACAGTTGCATCCTTTGTTGAGGCAGGAAAGAGGCTTACCGGATGCGGTGTATGCTTTTGAGTTGGATTTGGATGTGATCTTAGATGCTTTGGATCAAGATGAACGTTTGACGCCACACTTTAAGTCTTATTCTACTTTTCCAGCTTCTGACCGAGATTTGGCATTCTTTGCCCCGCTAAAAGTCTCGGTGGGAGAAATTGAGCGGGTTTCCCAAAAAGCAGCAGGGAAGTTATTGGAGTCGGTGCAATTGTTTGATCAATATCAAGGAGAGTCAGTTCCTGAAGGACAAAGAAGTTTGGCTTTTCGGTTGGTTTATCGGGCAAGCAATCGCACTCTTACTGAGCAAGAAATTGAGCCAGTGCATCAACAAGTTCGAGAAGCTTTGTTGGAAAAGTTTGGTGTTAGTTTGAGAAGTTAGATGGTGTTTGTTGGTTGTTGGTAATTTGGTAATTTGCAACAACCAATAAGCTTTTTCGGCATGAGTAATTGATTGCTATTGGTACTTTTTGTTATCCTACTCTTGGGTGTGGGCAAGTAACAAAGGTGTACCTTGACTAGAAGTGTAAGTTGTTTCAGCTAATCTTGACTAATTAAAGTTATGCCTAAATATGTGATGTGGGGAAGCTATTGTGAGGATGTTTTGGAAAAGCGGACGCCTTATCGGCAAGCTCATCTTGATGGTTTGGCAGTTCAAAAAGAACGTGGTGTTTTAATAACAATTGGTCCAACAAAAGACGTGACTCAAGTCTTTGGAATTTATGAGGCGGAAGATAAAGCTGCGGTGTGTCAATTAGTGGAAGCTGATCCTTATTGGCAAAATGGAATTTGGACTGAATATGAGGTGAAAGAGTGGATTCAAGCGCTTTGAATTTGTAAGAGAAGATTGTATTTTGATGCTTATTGCTGCCAAGTTAATGACTTATTAAGATTGGCAAAGAAAAGAGTGACTTCGTAGTTTTTGTACTATCTCTTGAAGCTGCTCCATCACTTGTTGGGGAGAATAGCTTTGATTGGTTTTTGCCTGCAAATCTTGTGCAATTTGCTGCAATTGTGCTGTTGTTGGCAAGGGACATTTACCTCGACATCCTTGCCTACGCAGTTGCATCAAGTTTTTACGGTAGACAGCATGGTAACTTTCTAGAAGATGACACGCCTGTTCAATTTCGTTGTCTGTATCAAAATGAATTATTCCCCGACGCAGTTGTTTAGATGCTAAATCATTTAAAATTGCCCAATCACTGACTAAATCAATCCTATAATTTGGTAACAAAGAGTTTAAGTGTATTTCACTAGACATAGTTCTTCTTTTAATAGATGAATAAGCGTTGAGCCGCTTTTTCACAGATAATTAGGCATAAATGCTTTCTTTTTCAAATAGTCAATTGCTGTTTTTCTGTCAAGCACATAGCAATTCCTTTTTCATAATAAGCAGCCTCATTGATGAAAACAGGATAGACAGTTGAAGTGCCTTTATATGTGATAGTTTCCTTATCAAAGGTAATAAATATTGGCTCACCTGGATGGAGCGGCTCATAGTCTTTAAACTGGATTTGAGGATGAATCATACCTTGGATTTCACCAAATTCATCTCTAGGATAGTCGAGGCTTTCGACATGACGATAAACGGTTATTGTTGTGTCAAATGCTGCAAGTTCTGCTCGATTGTGCTGTTCAAAATAATTTAAAGCAGCGTCAATTAATCCTCCAGTTTGCTGAAATTGTTCAGCTTGCAAAATGCCTTGAGCAACTACTCCAACTTCAATTGTGCAGCCTAATTTACAAATGGATGGCAACCCAGAAGCTTCCTGCTTAGATGGCGATGATAGATAAACCTTGACTAAAGGATTCACACTCTGAAGATAGGCAACCAAACGAAGATTAAATGGCTGTTCATCAGTGATTACTGTTAAACCCATATTAGCCGTCGTGCTATGGAGATCTAAAACTACGTCAACCGGGGTTTTGCTATTTTTACCAAAGAGCAAGTTAATTTCTCTTGCCCTAATTTCCTCATAGCTAAAGCGGCTAAAATCTTGCAAATCTTGCTGTCGAAAACAACGATTGAGATCTTTGTCAATATAGCGGCGAACTTTGGTAAAGGCTTTAGGATTTGCCAGCAAAGTTACAGTTTCAAAAGTCGAGCGACGAACTTGAGCGGGGTGCTTTTCTAACTTTTTGATAAGATAAATACCCGTCAACTCATTGCCGTGGGTTCCTCCAACAATTAAAACTCGTTGAATTGGAGATATTCGATTTGTAATCAATGTTTTGCCTCTAAGTGGCTGATGTAACTTATCCTAGAATGCGATTTACCATAACTCAAGTATCAGTTTAGATATTGTGCTATAACTAAATTGATCTAGTACTGGCTCACCATGAATTATTGAAGAATCGTGATATCCCAAAACTTGAGGTAGTGCAGTAACAAGCGAACCCTTGTATTTTCTTCTTCTACCTGTCTTGTGTAAATTTTGCTGACAATCTAATTTACGTCTGTAATAAATCCTAAATCAACTGACTAGCCAGACACCAAACTTAAAATCATAAATCGAACTTTTATTGACACAAACTAACAATTAAGCATAGTGAATGTTGTTTCGTTTATTTAAAGAGGTAAAAATCCTCGAAAGATTGTCAGAATCCACATAGCGCATTGACTCAGGATTCGTACTCATGTAATAAATCATCAAAATATTTTACGTGTCGCTCAATTCCACGCTCGATGGCTTTAATTACGCTATTCAGTTTGACTGAATTTTCTTGATAATGAGCTAACACTGGAAGGAACGAATCTTGGAAATGATTCATCTCTAATTCTTCATGTAAGCTCAACCAAGTTGGGTGCTTCATGCCACGTACATCAAAGTAAGATTTGAGAATTCTCTGGTTTCGGATTGACACACAAAGTTCTCGACCACTCAATGCAGCTATAGCTTCGTAAAAGTTTTCGGTTCCGTACCCGAATTCATCTAAAAATGAGCATTCATATGATGTAGTTGCTGAACTTCGTTGAGCTACAACAATTTCAGCGTCACTCAATCCCAACTCATGCAGAAATTCTAAGTACATCTGAGTGTGATTATCTTGTAAGTCGGTGAAGATGTGATCTGCCAAAGACATAAGGGCATTTTGGTTTTGGTCAGTACAACTTCCGGCTTTGACGATACATAAACCAAACCACTGATGCAGCCGATCGCGCCAAAAACGATACTGGAGAAAGGCATATTGCATCAGCGGCGGCGTGATGGTTTCAGCTTTGAGTAGGCAAAAAAAGTCGCTGCGCTCAAGGACGTAGTGGCAATAAGCGATTGTTTGGGAACTAATTGCTGCTGCTTGCGCTTTTATGGCAGGCGCTAGTTCGATGTCTCGATTTAAGCGGCTAGAGGTGAGAGCGATCGCAGGTACTTTCATAAACTATCTCCTAGTTGCGAGTCATGAGTTTATGAAAGACAGCTTAGAAGTTAATTATTATGATAGTAAGAGGATTTTTGATATATTAATATAACTTTATAGTTATACTATTTTGGAAAATGATCCTTCGACCTTGGCATCAGCTAGAAATGCGACAGCTTCAATATTTTATGGAGCTGGTGGCAGAAAGGGGCGATAAAAAAAGCTTTAGCAAAGCGGCTGAACGTTTAGATGTGGAGCAATCTTACCTGAGCAAAACGATCGCTGCCTTAGAAGCAGCGTTGAGCGTCGAACTCTTTGATCGTAGTCGTCGCCCTCCCGTCTTAACGGTGGCAGGCAAGGTTTTTCTGGCTGAACTTCAGCTTGCCGTCACAGCATTGGAACGAGCGGTGATCCGGACACAAGAAGCGAGTCGTGGCGAAATTGGCAAGCTGGTTATAGTCGTTAATACAGCGATCGCCAATAGTTTACTACCAGAGATTCTCAAAACCTTTCGCGTCCGCTATCCCAATCTAGAATTAGAACTGCCCTCAATGACGCTAGAAGAGATGAGGCAAGGATTGCGAGATAGCTCGGTTGATGTGGGGTTTGAGCATTTGCCCAATCCTTACTTTGAAGATGCGACGCTGAATTTTTTGCCCATAGTGCAAGAGTCGTTTGTGGTGGCATTGCCCGAAAATCATCCACTGGCAAAGCGATCGCAAATTCCCCTGCAAGCACTCAAGCATGAGCCATTGATTTTGCCACCCCTCGATGCTGTCCCCTCCTACACGGTGATTTTAGCTCAATTTGAACAGATGGGATTTAAGCCAAAGGTGCTAGAAACGGTCAAAGCGACTTGGATGGTGATCAACCTCAGCTTAGTGGCAGCAGGGGCTGGAGTCTCGATTTTACCGGACAATGTTCAAACAATTCAGCGTCAGGGAGTCGTATACCGAGAACTTCAAGACGCGCCAACTCGACAAATTGCAGTAGTGTGGCGACGAGCCGATCTCAACGATTTATTACAGCCATCATCAACTGATTCGATTTTGCTGCACCAGTTCCTCCTAGTAGTTCAAGAAATAGCGGCTCGTCGTTGTGCCTCACCGATAAATTAACCTACTTCTTGAATAAGAAGTATTCGATTGTTAATCAATGTTTTGCCTGTAGGGACACGGCAATGAACTGTCAAGTTGTTAATTTAAATCACTATGAATTATCGTAAAAGGTAAATTGCTATAACTTAATTATCATACTAGATATCGTGTTATAACTAAATCGCTCTAGTAATAGCTGACAATGAATCTGGAACGTCTCGAACGATTTGTTTTCTTGGCAACATTAAAGAATGACGCGGGTCAAAAAGATATTAATATCAGCCATGCTGCTGAACAATTGCATATTCCTCAGCCTTATCTTAGTAGACAAATTAAACAATTAGAAGCAGAGCTTGGTGTAAAACTATTTGTCCGTACACCCCGTTTAGAGTTAACACCTTATGGTAATTTTTTTTTAAAAGATGCCCAATATGTGCTCGATCAAGTTAAGCGGATTAAACTTTCTGCTCAACAATCAGGGAATGGTGAAATTGGACGCTTAACAGTTGGAATTAATACGTCGATATCTAATAGCTTGCTACCAGATATTCTGAGGATTTTTCGCCGCAAATTTCCCCAGGTGGACTTAGTTTTGCAAGAACTTTTGAATCAAGAAAGCCGCCAAAGACTCCAAGAGCGCAGAATTGATGTAGATTTTGAGAATTTATATAATCTGCAAGATGTAGATGAGCAACATTGTCTAACTTATGAAGTAATCTCTCAAGAACCACTGGTGATTGTACTTCCCAAAAACCACCCTTTAGCTGATGCTCCACAAATTCAACTTCAAGATTTGAAGAGTGAACTATTTGTACTTCCTACCCATAACACAGTGCCAGCTTTAAGTACACGAATTCGCCTGGTTTGTATTGAAGCAGGATTTCAACCAAAGGTAGTTCAGGAAGCAACCTGGATGTCAACGGTTCTTGCTTTGGTTGCAGGTGAAATTGGGGTAGCATTGCTGCCTGCAAATGTCATGAATCTTCAGCGCACAGGCGTTGTTTGTCGGCAACTTCAAGGGCAATTACCTGTGTTTCAAATGACAGTTGCTTGGCGACGAGATAATCCCTCGAAAATTTTGCCCAACTTTTTGAATGTGGTGAGGGAGGTTGCTGGTATTTATTAACTATTTAGATGTCAGGTTGCTTGTCTTTGATAGGTATTGGGAAGGGTTAGTTTTATTTTGAGCGATTAAGTTACAAAACTAAAAGAGCGCTCTTTCAGCTAAAAATGCTAAAGTCAGGCTCTTCAAAGCTAATACTTCCCGTAAAAAGAAGGGGGAGTGATAGAAGCAGTTTCAACTCTTGTGAAGCAGCTTTCCCTTTATAATAAGTTGCAGTTGATTAAGTTAGTAGTATCCTGAAATTGAGCAAGAATTAACTACTGAGTGTCCTACTCCTTAACCTAAACCTAATTCACGTTTAAGCAAGTTAATTGATTTAGTGCCAATATAGTTTTCACTACAGATTAATTCTGGCGGACGAATAAGGTCTTCTCTTGCTGCTAAAATTGCGGCTTTCACAGTATCATAACTTGCTTGATCACTAATAATTGTCTGGGCACTGCGAACTAAAGCATTGAGTTTATAGGTATCTTTAAGTTGAGCTGTCATTACTAACAAATCATCGCCTCGTAGACTATGAATAATCACTTCTACGATGCGTAAAATTCCGGCACTAAGACTAACTACACCAAGACAAGTATTGTTAGCAAGGCGTTGAACTACCTGAATTTCTGGTGCATAGTCATGGATATCAACGGGTATAACACGAACTGATTTTGGCGCGGCAATTTCTTCAGCATGACCGATAAAATAACGACTGGTTACAACTGTTCCAGAGTTGGTTTGATCTAGTGCTTGGGCAAGTTGTTCCATTGGTACTAATTGCACAGGAATTCCTAATGATTGTTCTAATTCTTGTACCATTAATTCGCCAGCACCAATGTCTCGCGACTCAACTGTTACTAATACTCGCGCACTACAACGTAACCGCCAATCAATTTCTCCTAAAAAAAGTTCTCTTGCTTCGCTAAGAGAGCAACCTTGTGCTAATAATTCATCAAGACTATTTTGAACTATTTTATAAGCTTCGGGATACTGTTTTAAAATTGGCGATTGGCGTTGTGTGCCGCCTTCGTGACCTTGGGCTTTAACATATATGCCTGACCCTGCCTGAGACTCTACTAACCCGGTTTCTTCGAGCTGCCGATATACTTTGCTAATAGTATTACGGTGCAGTCCTGTAATCATCGCTAATTGGCGTGTACTTGGTAGTCGATGTCCGGGTGGATACTGCCGAGATGCGATCGCAAATTGTATTTGGTCAAACAATTGCTTTGATGCAGGAATTTCGCTGTCTTGCTGAATATGATATTGAACCATTACAGATTCTCCCAAGCACTTTTGTAGACCCATTTAAGGGATTTTGTTCTAGGCATTAGTAATATTAAATGCTTTTCCCTGTATTAAATTTGTTTTTACTTACTTTTAAGCTTTTTGGTAAATTGTTACTATTAATAGTATGATCTCATTCTCTTTTCTAGCAACTTGTTAAGTCTGTTGAATGTATAATAATGGCAATTATTTTTCGATTACCTGTAGCAAAATCAGGTTTTCCATCAACTAAATACAAAACTTTGAGATTTTTTTTGAATTGAACTTAATTACTGGAATCTTTAAAATAATAACTTTTTTTGGGAAAATAATACACAGAAATATTTTGAAATGACCAACTTTGCATAATTTATGTAAAACCTTGTACTTAAAGGTATTAAAATCATTTAAAATTATAACGTAAAAAGAAATTCATATTTAACTTAGGCATGGCGTCAGTGACTTAAACTTAGAAAGAGGCAATCATAGTTTGCAAAAGGCAAAAAGCCAAAAAAAACCGAAGACTAGCCGCTCTGACTCAACAGAGCCTCAACAGTTGTAACACTCAAATTATGGCAAATCGAGAAATTTCTACAAGTTACGTTAAAGTTACAAATGGTTCCCTTCAAATCGACGCTTATCTGGCAATGCCATTAGGCGACAGGGCATTGCCAGGAATTATTGTCCTACAAGAAATTTTTGGTGTAAATAGCCATATTCGTGATGTAACGGAACGTTTAGCCAAAGAAGGCTATATTGCGATCGCCCCGGCACTTTTCCAACGCCTCGCACCAGGTTTTGAAGCAGGTTACACCCCAGAAGAAATTGAAATTGGCAAGGAATACAAAAACCAAACCAAAGCAGCAGAACTACTTGATGACATCCAAGCCACTGTTAACTACCTAGTTGGTCAAACGGCTGTTAACGGCGATGCCATTGGCTGTATTGGATTTTGTTTTGGCGGTCACGTCGCTTATCTTGCTGCCACCTTGCCGGAAATTCAAGCCACAGCCTCATTTTATGGTGCTGGCATTACCAAGATGACTCCAGGTGGCGGGGAACCAACCCTATCTCTAACAGATCAAATCAAAGGACGCACCGTCTACGCTTTCTTTGGCATGGAAGATGCCAGTATACCGGCAAAAGAGGTGGATGAAATTGAGCAAGCGCTAAACAAACATCAAATTCTGCACCGCATCTTTCGTTACAAAGGCGCAGATCATGGTTTCTTTTGTGACCAACGCGCCAGTTACAATGAAGCTGCAGCCACCGAGGCTTGGAAACAAGTAAAGCAGCTATTTAGGCAAGAACTTCAGATGATCTGAAAACAATGAAGTTAGTCTCAGTCAAGGATTGTTTTGTTAATCATTTAAGCTTTTGACAGATAATTAAGCTAAATGGTTAACTAAGTTTTTGAAGTAATTAATCTTATGAATTCTAAATCGACTCGTCAAGCCAACTCAGCGTCTTTTTCGATGGACGACTTTGCGAAAGCTCTAGATGAACACAGCTATGAGTTTAAAAAAGGACAAGTAGTTCGTGGCAAAGTTCACAACTATGAAAATGACGGTGCATATATTGATATTGGCGGTAAATCTTTGGCATACATTCCCATTGATGAAGTGTCGTTGCAAACGTCAGGAGATTGGGCAGAAGTACTACCTTTAAAAGAAGCTCTAGATTTCTTAATTATTGGCGATCAAGATGCCGATGGACAAGTGACTCTTTCACGTCGTCAACTAGAAATTAAGCGGACTTGGGAGGAAGTTGCTCAGTTGCAAGAAGATGGCAAATCCTTACAGGTGAGCGTTGTAGCGGTGAATAAAGGTGGTGTGACAGTTGATTTGCGGGGCTTGCGGGGGTTTATTCCGCGATCGCATTTGAGCGAACGTAATGACTTAGATTCACTAATTGGTCAAACTCTAACTGTTACCTTCTTAGAAGCAAATCAAGACACCAATAAACTAGTCCTTTCTCAACGTGAAGCCAGCAGAAGCGCCAGTTTTAGTCAGCTAGCATCAGGTCAACTAATTGAAGGTAAAATTGTTAGTATTAAGCCTTTTGGTATCTTTGTTGAGTTTGATGGTACGACTGGTTTATTACATATTAAACAAGTCAGCCAAAGTTATATTGAATCACTAACTAATGTCTTTCAAATTGATCAAATCATCAAAGCCCTGATTATTGATTTGGACGAAGGTAAAGGACGAATTTCTCTCTCTACAAGAATGTTAGAAAACTATCCAGGCGAAATGCTGGAAAAAATGGCTGAGGTGATGGATAGTGCCGAAGCAAGAGCCGAACGTGCCCGCACTAAGTTATTGCAAGAATAGATAAAATTAGGCTGCTGCTAACGCTAAAATAAACCTAAAAAAGGAGCATAAAAAGCCAGTGGTAGGATCAATTCGCACACTAACTGTGGACATTGGTGGCAGTGGTATTAAGGTAATGCTTCTTGATGAAGCAGGCACGGCTTTGACAAAACGCAGTCGGGTAGAAACGCCCCAACCTCCCCTACCTGATGCGGTGATCGAGGCGATCGCTAATTTAGCTTCCACACAAGGTGAATTTGAGCGCGTTTCGGTAGGTTTTCCAGGTGTGGTGCGGGGCGGCATTACCGAAACGGCAGCAAACTTAGTTCCCGACTGGGTGGGGTTTGACTTGGCAACGGTTTTGTCTAAACGTTTGGCGAAACCAGTGCGTGTCGCCAATGATGCCGATGTTCAAGGTTTAGGAGCAATTGCAGGTAAAGGAGTTGAATTAGTAATAACCTTGGGAACTGGTTTTGGTTCGGCTTTATTTTTGGACGGAAAATTGGTGCCAAATTTAGAAATGGGACACCATGAATTTCGCAAAGGTGAAACTTATGAACAGCAGTTAAGTAGGGCGGCAATGGATAAAGTAGGGGATAAAAAATGGAATAATCGTTTAGGAAAAGCGATCGCTTCTCTTGAGCATTTATTTAACTACGACTACCTTTACATTGGCGGCGGTGAAGCCAAAAAAGTCACGCTTCAACTAGCAGATAATGTGAAAATTGTCCCTAATGTTTCTGGTTTGTTGGGTGGTATTGCTTTGTGGCGAGATTAAGATCACCAAATCTTATTTAAATCCAAAACAAACCCAGGCAAAATATCCTCACCAGATAAGGTTGTTGGCGACTCCAAAACTTCAACATCCTGCCCCAAACGATAAATTTCAACTTGCTTTTTAGTTGTATCAATCAACCAACCTAAAAGCACCCCATTATCAAGATATTCTTGCATTTTTTCTCTTAACTTTTTGGGTGAGTCACTACTAGATCGCAACTCAATTACAAAGTCAGGAGATAGAGGAGAAAACTCTTCCTTTTGCTGAATTTTTGTTAACGCCTCCCACCGTTCCTTACTTACCCAACTAACATCAGGCGACCGCACAGCACCACTAGGGAGGGTAAATCCGGTGGAGGAGTCAAAACCCAAACCTAAACCTGTTTGACTAATCCAAGCACCAACTTGAGCAATCAGACCAAAATTTTGCTTACCTGTCCAGGAATGAGTCGGGGGCATAACAATTACTTCTCCTGTGGCAGTAAGTTCTAGTCGTAAGTCTCGGTTGGCTTGGCAGAGTTCAGAGAAACCCTGTGTGCTCAAATTCGGGATAGTCAAGGTAATGTCCATGTGCTGTGCGGTAATGCCAGTTTGTTTAATTATAGATTAATGCCCCAAAAGTTTATCTCGCAAATGCTTAATGCGATCGCGATATTTTGCCGCTTCTTCAAATTCCATTTTCTTGGCAGCCTCCTTCATTTGTGTTTCTAATTGATTAATAAAAGTGGGAATTTGTTCTAAAGACAACTCATCAACTTGCTCATAAACTTCTTCAATTTGTTGGGCATTTAAGCGACGAGAAACTGCTAAAAACGCCAAAATTGAATTACTTGATCTCGAAACAATTGGCTGTGGTGTAATGCCATGCATCTTGTTATATGCCATCTGAATTCCCCGCCGACGTTCCGTTTCATCAATAGCTTTAATCATGCTTTTAGTGAGATTATCGGCATATAAAATCGCTTGCCCCTGCACATGACGCGCCGCACGACCAATAGTTTGAATAAGCGATCTTTCTGCCCGCAAAAATCCTTCCTTATCGGCATCTAAAATCGCCACCAAGGACACCTCTGGCAAGTCCAAACCCTCCCGCAACAAATTCACTCCAATCAACACATCAAACTCGCCTTCTCGTAGCGCTTGCAAAATTTCAATGCGTTCAATTGATTGAATTTCTGAATGCAAATAACGAACTTTAATGCCTCTTTCTTGCAGGTATTCTGTCAAATCCTCCGCCATGCGTTTGGTTAAAGTAGTAATTAAAGTCCGCTCATGTTTATCAACTCGGTCTTTAATTTCACCTAATAAATCATCCACTTGTCCTTCTGTGGGACGGACAAAGATTTCTGGATCAAGTACACCCGTAGGACGAATAATTTGTTCGGCAACTCGACCTTCTGATTGTTCAATTTCCCAGTCTCCCGGTGTTGCAGAAACGAAAATACATTGATGCATCTTCTGCCAAAACTCTTCTGACTTTAAGGGGCGATTATCAGCAGCACTAGGTAGACGAAAGCCATGTTCAATTAACACTTTTTTGCGGGCTTGGTCACCATTATACATTCCCCGAATTTGCGGCACACTAACGTGTGATTCATCGACAATTAAGAGCCAATCTTTGGGAAAATAATCAATCAAACATTCTGGTGCTTGTCCTGCAATTCGTCCTGCTAAATGACGCGAATAGTTTTCGACACCGTTGCAATAACCAACTTCTCGTAACAGTTCCAAATCGTAGCGAGTGCGTTGTTCTAATCTTTGTGCTTCTAGTAAATTTCCAACTTTTTCTAATTCTTCTAAACGCTGTTTTAGTTCTGACTCAATTGCGTCACAAGCTTCTTCAAGTCGGTCGTCTGGTGTAACAAAGTGACGCGCTGGGTAGACGTTTATGGCATCTAAACTTTGCAAAGTTTCACCAGTTACAGGATCAACATAGCGAATTGCTTCTATTTCATCGCCAAAGAATTCTACACGAATAATACGGTCTTCGTAAGCTGGACCAATTTCTAAAACATCACCTTTGACTCGAAACTTTCCCCGTCCCATTTCTATGTCGTTACGAGAATATTGTACCGTTGCTAAATCTCGCAACAATTCCCGCTGATCGACTTCTTTTCCTACTTGAAAGGGAATAGCAGCTTTTAGGTATTCCGAGGGCATTCCTAATCCGTAAATGCAGCTAATTGAGGCAACCACAATGACATCACGACGCTCAAAAAGCGATCGCGTTGCTGAGTGTCGCAGCATATCAATTTCTTCATTAATTGCCGCTGTTTTCTCGATATAAGTATCGGTAACTGGGATATAAGCTTCGGGCTGATAATAGTCGTAATAAGAGACAAAGTACTCAACTGCATTATTAGGAAAAAATTCTCGCAACTCGTTACATAATTGGGCAGCTAAGGTTTTATTGTGAGCCAAAACTAAGGTAGGTTTGCCGATTTTTTCAATCACGGCGGCAACTGTAAAGGTTTTCCCGGTTCCCGTTGCTCCTAATAAGGTTTGATGACGTGAATTAGATTGTAAGTATGAGGTGAGTTGTGCGATCGCATTTGGTTGATCGCCTGTGGGTTGAAATGGGGCTTGCAGATTAAATGGTGTCATAAGAGTGTTGGTTAAAGATTACCTTATTTGTCATCTCTCAGATTGCTGAAATATTGCGGCATCGTTTCTCATAGTTCTCTCTTTATTCACTGCCTCTCTAATCAGCTTTGATTGCTGGGCTTCCAACAATTTAGGACGGAATTTCTTTTTGAGAGTTCTATATTCAATTGTAACAATTTTAAATTGGCATTAATAATAATTGCCAGCTTTTGATCCCCTTGTTAGGGTATGCAATGAACGCTACAGCAAGGAGTATTGCTACTCATGAAAACCCTACTAAATGTTGGCGACTACGCGCTTCACAAAATTACGGGAAAGCTAGGTCAAGTTGTTGCTCACGGACACGAAATGATTGATAGTGTTTATCTACCGACACTCAAGGTAGAAGTAGTAAATGATACAGAATTAAGACAAAAAACTTTTGTGGAAGATTTAACAAGTAAATGGGAATCAGTAGAGAGTAAATAAACAATAAATAAGTTTGTTTGTCTAAAAAGGCAGGTATAAAAGTGAGCAATATCGCTTAACCTGCCTCAATACTATTGTCTATTCTTAAACTTTAGTTATTCGTTAGTTAACAAAAATACTCAAGCAAGCATATTCCCTAAATCTTGAGTCAAACTATTACTAATACAACCAAAGCAACTACAAGATAATTGATTATTGATGTTTCGAGAAATCAAATAGAGCTATCAAACCAGCAAAAAATAAATCATAATATTTCTTAATACTAAGCTGGCACTGAGGTTTTGTTACCAAGTAGTACAGCGTTACATTTAAGACACTTGAGCTGAATATTTTCAGCTAAATTGGCAAAACGTCAGAGAAAAATAGGAAATTTACTCATAGTTTAGCAGAAGCTGCCATACAGCCCAAACCTGGGGTATACCTCAATAGTAATCATTAAATTCAATCTATATTTTGCCAAAGTTTACACTTGCTAGCATCTTTTGCTCTTTTCTTTAAGATACTTATGGCTTTATAATATTTTAATAAATCAAAAACAGCGATTATCAACCAACAACATTTAGTCTTCCCATTCACTCAGGGACAAAATCACTCTTGAAAACGAAAGGTATTCAATTATGACCAACAGTCGTACTGCCAAAGCACGTCGTGTCAGCAGTAAAAAAAGTCAAGCAGTAAACCGAAACAACACAGCCGCGATAAACGACACCGAAACCAATACAGATCAAACAGGACAAATTATCGCCATGCCAGCAACAGCTAAATTAGCCAAGAATACGAAGTTAGAAACATCAGAAATGACACTAACTCCCCTACCAGGAAACCGCCCAATTGATTCTAGTAATATTCACGTTGTTAGTACGATTTCTGTGATGGGAGAACGCCCAATTGTGGCTAGTAATAACAAAATCTGGAATACAATTACTATGTCAGGAGAGCGTCCAATTTACTCTAGTAATCTGGTGATTTCTTCAACAGCAATGATTATGGGCAACCGCCCCGTCGCCTCCAATTTCTTTGAAGGTGAAGGTAATTTGATGGGTTATTTAGATTAATCTTCACTTTTATAGACTTCCGGCATGAATTCCAATTCTTCTCTAGACTATTGAACTGGGCTAAAATCAACCTAATTCACTCTTAGCATGGGGCAGGAATATGTTTATGCAGGAAGTTTAATCAATTATTATGCATATTTGCATCCACAATTTACTAATATCTATTATCAGTTAATAACAGCCAAAATAGCAGTCACCGTTTTTTGTAGCCATACCGAGATTGATCATCCATCATCGTTTTGGCTTCAATCGCGTTTGTCTTTAGGAATACAAATAAACCTGACCTAATCCATCTCCGGGCAGACGAATAAGTAAAAAAAATCCGTTAAATTTGATACATAACTCGAAGAAAGACAAAAAAAGTTTTGCACTTTCTTGACGAGCAACTTCATTTTAAAATAGAGGGAAAAACATGAGTACTGAAGATAGAGCCAAAGCAGTTGGCAAAAACATTGAAGGCAAAGCCCAAGAAGCTCTAGGTAACGTTACCGGCGACCCAGAAGATAAAGCAGAAGGCAAAGCAAAGCAAGCTGAAGCACAAGCGCGTCACGCTGCTGAAGATGTGAAAGATAAAGCTAAAGATGCAATTGACTAATTATTAGTTGGCTATTACCTAAGTTAATCTTTTCTAGCTTAAGTGGGTTTTTGACGACTCTTTGAGAGGGTTGGACTAAAAACACCAAGCATATAAGTTTTGACTTAGGGACATATTAAACAAAAATGGAGGATAAGTAAAGACTTACCCTCCATTTTTAATAGTAAGTATTTTCTTAAATTCCCAAACGTTGATAAATCTCATCCAAATGTTTGAGATGATGCCTCGGATCAAAACATTGCTCAACTTCTTGAGGTGTTAATTGCTTAGTCACACGAGTATCTTTAGCAATTAGTTCCTGGAAATTACCGTTAGGTTGATTCCAAGCTTCGTGCGCGCAAGACTGCACAATACTATAAGCTTCCTCTCGGTTCATACCTTTTTCAACCAACGTCAGCATCACTCGTTGGCTAAAGACAACTCCTCCATAAAGATTCATATTCCGTTTCATATTTTCTGGATAAACTAATAGGTTTTTTACCAAATCAGTAATTTCCACCAACATGAAATGAGTCAGAATGCAAGTATCTGGCAAGATAACTCGTTCAACAGAACTATGAGAAATATCTCGTTCATGCCAAAGGGCAACATTTTCCAAAGCAGCAACCGCATTACCTCGTAAAATTCGTGCCATTCCTGTCAATCTTTCGGAACGGATTGGGTTACGCTTATGAGGCATTGCTGAAGAACCTTTTTGTCCTTTGGAGAAGAATTCTTCTACTTCCAAGACATCGGTTTTTTGCAAGTTGCGAATTTCTACGGCAAAACGTTCAATTGTTGCTCCTAAAAGCGCTAATTGTTGAACAAAATCAGCATGAATATCTCGTGAGATAACTTGAGTTGAAGCAGTATCAGGTTGTAGTCCCAGTTTTTGGCAAGCGATCGCTTCTACCTGCGGATCAATATTGGCATAAGTTCCCACCGCACCGGAGATTTTACCAACAGCTATCTGTTGACGCAAACGCACTAGGCGATCGCGATTTCGGCAGACTTCCGCCAACCAACCCGCCAACTTAAAGCCAAAAGTAATCGGTTCAGCATGAATACCATGAGAACGACCAATCATGATCGTATCGCGGTGCTGTTGGGCTTGGTAACGAATCGCCTGAGATAGTTGCTCTACGTGCTCTAAAATAATGTCTAGACTGGCAACCATTTGCAATGCCAATGCCGTATCCAAGACATCACTACTCGTCAAACCCAAGTGGATATAACGACCTGAATCCCCTACATACTCATTGACATTTGTCAAGAAAGCGATCATATCATGACGGACTTCCGCCTCAATTTCTAAAACCCGTTTAGGATCAAAATTCGCCTTCTCCTTAATTTCCTCAACTGCCGCCTGGGGAATTTCGCCCAATTCAGCTTGTGCCTCACAAACGGCTATTTCAACCTGAAGCCAGGTTTTGAGTTTGTAGGTTTCAGTCCACAATTCGCCCATTTCGGGCAGGGTATAACGCTCGATCACAGCCTGTGTCGTAAAATACAACCGTCATATTCTACCGCTTAAAGACCGCGCTGGTAACGCAGAGATGATTTTAAATGGTGAGTTGGGTTTATTCTTAATATTGTGACGTTTCCTTCAGCCTGTGTTTACGTCAGAGTAAGTGGAAAGCTAGCGCTGAATACTTGTTTTTTTGATAAAAATTTAGGTAATATTTTTCTAGTAACATCAAGATTAAATTATGCAAAATCTAAACTTTACTATCACTCAAGAATTACAACATTATGGCATTTGTGACGCTTCTGCCGCTGTAGCTTTAGACGAAAATCGTTTTATTGTTGGGAACGATGAAGATAATATTTTAAGAGTTTACTCTGCTCATAAATCCGGCGCTGCGCTAGAACATATTGATATAAACAGCTACTTTACTAATAATCCCAAAAGCAAAGAAATTGATATTGAAGCTGCCACAGAACTAGATGGACTGATTTATTGGATAACTTCTCACGGCAGGAATAAAAAGGCAGAACTTAAACCGGAACGTCATCAATTTTTTGCTAATAAAATAACTAATCATATTCAGCCAATTTTAGAGCAAGCTGGGAACTCTTATACCCAACTTATTTTTAAGGATATGTTGCAAGATGAACAACTTAAAAAATATGAGCTGGAGAAAGCAGAAGCCTTAGCGCCTAAACAAGAAGGTGGCATAAATATTGAAGGTTTAACTGCTACTCCTAACGGAGACTTATTAATTGCTTTTCGCAGTCCTATTCCTAATAGTAAAGCTTTAATTATACCCTTAACTAATCCTCTCGATCTTATTCATCAAAATGAACCGGAAATTAAGGCAATTTTTGGTGAAGCAATGGAACTTGATTTAGGAGGATTAGGAATTCGGAGTATCGAATATTGGCAAGTTTATCAGGTATATTTAATAGTTGCTGGAGCTTATGATAGTAGCAATCAATTTGCTTTGTATTGGTGGTCAGGAAAATGCCAAGATACTCCCCAAAAAATTGAATCAATCAATTTACCGCCTAGTTTTAGACCCGAAGCCGTGTTATTTTATCCTAATCGAAAAAATCAATTTCAACTAATTAGTGATGATGGCTCAATTATCCGAGTTGATGGTCAGGAATGTAAAAAAATTAAAGATGAATTTCATCCTGAAAAATATTTCCGCAGTCTGTGGATTACTGTAAGTGAATGTTGAAATTTACTCCTCTGTCACTGATGGATCAAGAGTCTGCAGATAGAAGTCGAATCTAGGTCAACACGATAAACTAGCAAGAGTAACCATAACAGCTCCTGGGATGTTCGACCTCAATAGTCTCTTTGAATTTTCACGCAGCAACTGTGTAGCCATATGTGCCTTTTTGGTTCCCACTAACTTGCTTTTGACGGCACGTACAATGGTTTTTACAGGACTACAGCGTCCTCAATCTCAGGTGCAACAAGCTGCTATACTTGCCTGCATTCCGGCTGTGGTGATGATTCTTCATGTCTATACTTGGTTGATGATTGGCGTGGTAATGGCTCCAACTTACATCTTGTTATGGCTGGGAAGCACTGCGTTAGGCATCAATCTTTGGGCAATGATCTATCCACAAAGCATGGTTCGCTTATTTACAGCTTTATTAACGATGCTGCCCTTTGAATTGAGTACCTCATTGAGAAAATAAAGCATTGCCTCTAAATTATTAGTTAACCTCAGTAGACAAAGGAGCAGTTAACGGCTGCGACCAACAAATAAATCATTGCATTCTATCAATGGTGCGGTATTGAATCGCTTCGGCAACGTGTTGAGGTTTGAGAGTATCATCACCTGCCAAATCTGCAATAGTTCGCGCTACCTTGAGAATGCGATCGCTTGCTCGTGCTGACAAACCCAATTTCCGTATCGCCGCTTCTAACAAATTGCGCGATGTATCATCAAGTTGACACCAATGGCGTAGATGATTACTCTGCATTTGAGCATTACAACGCACATAAGGATCAGTTTCAAAACGTTGGTAAGCGCGATCGCGTGCCACTTGAACTCTTTCCCTTACAGGTGTAGAATCTTCCCCAGTCGGCTGTCGTGTAATCTCCTCTGGCTTCAAACGATTCACCGCCACTTGCAAATCAATCCGATCCATCAAAGGACCCGAAAGCTTTGCCCAGTATTGTTCCCGATGTCGCGGTGAACAAGTACAAGCTTGAATTGTATCGCCAAAATAGCCACATGGACAAGGATTAGTACTAGCAACTAAAGTAAACTGAGAAGGAAACTTAACAGATTGTCTGGTGCGAGAAATCGTCACATGACCATCTTCTAAAGGTTGACGTAGAAATTCCAACACATCACGCTTAAATTCTGTCAGCTCATCCAAAAACAGCACACCACGATGAGCCAAAGATATCTCACCCGGACGCGGAAAACTACCACCGCCCACCAAAGAAGCACCAGATGCTGAATGATGAGGGCTACGATAAGGACGCTCTGTGCATAGTACCGCGCCGTAGTGACCATTACCCAACATTCCCTGATCTTTCAGTAATCCTGCCACAGAATGAATTTGAGTTACCTCCAGCGCCTCCTCAAAACTCAACGGCGGCAAAATTCCTGGCAGTCGTCGTGCCAGCATGGTTTTACCACTTCCCGGCGGTCCGACAAATATGAGATTATGTCCTCCAGCAGCGGCAATTTCCAAAGCTCGACGAGCATGAGCTTGACCTTTAACATCTTTTAAATCGGGTTGATTTAACTGTGTTTGAGCTGATGCTGGTAACCCTTCTGTTTTGAAAGGTGAATAAGATTGTGGTTTATTTAAAAAATCCGCAACTTGCCATAAATCTTTAAACCCGTAAACTGCCAAACCCTTGACAACAGCAGCTTCTGGTGCATTGCCCTCCGGAACCACCAAACCCGCAATTCCTAACCTTGCTGCTGCGGCGGCAATTGGCAACACACCCGCAACTGGACGCAAATTGCCATCCAAAGAAACTTCACCTAAAAATAAATAATCGCCCAAAAGTTCCGCGCTTACCTGTTCTGAGGCTGCTAAAATTCCCACACTAATTGGTAAATCAAAGCAAGGACCTTCTTTTCGCAAATCCGCAGGCGTTAGGTTAATCACAATTCGACGCATGGGAAAGGCAAAACCTGCATTCTTCAGTGCCGCTTTGACTCTTTCTCGCGACTCTTGCACTGCTGCATCAGGTAAACCAACGACGACAATTCCTGGCAACCCGTTGGAAACATCCACTTCAACGCCTACCTTTACAGCATCGATGCCAACAATTGCAGCACTCCAAACCCTGGCAAGCATAATTTATCATCCTGAGACTTCCGGCAGTATAGTGCTTACCGTCTTGATTTCTGAACCGAGAAATTACCGAAATAGTTGGCTTAATCAGTACAACCAGAGGCAGGAGATTCGTTACATTAATGCTGTTACCTCGTCAGTTGACACACATAGCCTTTAAAATTGCTCCTAGCGTATCTATATTAAGAGCAAAAATATGAGTGAAACTATTTTCAGCAAGATTATCCGTAGAGAAATTCCCGCCGACATTATTTATGAGGATGACTTAGCGCTTGCTTTTAGAGATATTACTCCTCAAGCACCTGTTCACATCCTCGTCATTCCTAAAAAACCGCTTCCCCAGTTGGATGCTGCCGAATCTGATGATCATGCCTTGATGGGACATTTGCTTTTAACAGTTAAGCGTGTCGCCAAGCAGGAGAAATTAGAAAATGGTTATCGCGTTGTGATTAACAATGGCTCAGATGGCGGTCAAACGGTTAACCATCTCCATTTACACATTCTGGGTGGGCGGCAAATGCAATGGCCCCCCGGTTGAAGTTAGAAATATCAGAATTTTAAAAACCTTAACACTAAAAGGATGCAGCCTTTATGAGCAAAATAACTTAACAAAGATGAGAGCGATCGGCAAAAACCCCTTTACAAATTTTCACAAAGGCGTTATATTAAATACAGACAGGAATCAAACACCTGCCGCACC
>JBATUR010000093.1:0-77308 GCA_049671305.1 Coleofasciculaceae cyanobacterium | reverse complement strand
CTTTTGGGCAAAAAGGACGGGTAAGTAGTTTGTTGTCAAGAGTGCCGGTATACGTTGTTTTGAATCCGCAGGTGGGGTTAATTGGGGCGGCGATTTGTGCGTCTCGGTTGTAAAGTAAGTTTTTGGCGCGGCACGATTGCGTTTAGGTAAAAGTTGTGTAATGATAGTAAATCGTGCGGACGCATAGCTCAGTTGGTTAGAGCACTACGTTGACATCGTAGGGGTCACTGGTTCGAGTCCAGTTGTGTCCATTTTTAGGTTCGGAAATATGCCGGAAATCATAATGCTTGATAATTGTGGGTGAATACTAAAGATAAGCACCCTACGAGAAAGCCCTTATGACAGCGACTCCTGCCAATTTGCAAGCATTTGTGACGTTCGCTTTAGGACTGAGAGGCGACGAGAAAGGTGAGTCACAGACGTTTCTTGACCGCTTTTTTCGGGCATTTGGTCATGAAGGGGCAATTGAGGCGGGGGCGGAGTTTGAGGATCGGCTCAAGAA
Source organism: Coleofasciculaceae cyanobacterium (assembly GCA_049671305.1). Classification (GTDB taxonomy): domain Bacteria; phylum Cyanobacteriota; class Cyanobacteriia; order Cyanobacteriales; family Coleofasciculaceae; genus CADCTM01. The sequence continues at coordinate 76,806 of JBATUR010000093.1, read as the reverse complement.
GGCGAGTGCTAAGGGCAAGATGGGGTTTGCAGATTTGGTTTGGCGATCGCGTTTGGGTGTCCCTGGTGTGCTAATTGAGATGAAGAAGCGCGGGGAAGACTTGAGTAAGCATTATGCTCAGGTGGAGCGTTACTGGATGCGAATTACGCCGAACCGTCCCCGTTATGCGATGCTGTGCAACTTTAATGAATTTTGGATTTTTGATTTTGAAAATCAGGTGGATGAACCTGTAGACAAAATCTTACTGGAACAGCTTCCAGAAAGGGCAGGAGCGTTGACGTTTATGGAAATTGGCGGAATGCGTCCAGTTTTCCAAAATAACCAGGTAGAAGTTACGGATCGCTCGGCGCGGCGTTTGGGGCAACTGTATCAACTGATTTATCAACGTGGTAAAAAACGTGGTTTTCGAGACTTTTCTGAAGAGCAATTGCAGAGGTTTATTTTGCAGTGTGTGTTGGCAATGTTTGCAGAAGATCGGGATTTGTTGCCGCGTGATATTTTTGTTTCTTTGATTCAAGATTGTCTGGAAAGTAAGGGCAGTACTTATGATTTGATTGGTGGGTTATTTCAGGAAATGAACCGCAAAGGTAAGACGCCTGCGGGACGTTTTAAGGGTGTGGATTATTTTAATGGCGGGTTGTTTTCTGAGATAGATCCGATTGAACTTATTCCGGAAGAATTGAAGTTGTTGGATGTGTGTGCACGAGATAATTGGACGAATGTGCGCCCGTCGATTTTTGGCAATATTTTTGAAGGGGCAATTGATGCGACAAAGCGTCATGCTCATGGAATTCATTTTACAAGTGAGGTGGATATTCGGCAGATTGTTCGCCCGACAATTAGTGATTATTGGGAAGAAAGAATTAATAGTGCAGGTACGATTAGAGAATTGAATGCACTGCAGTTGGAATTACAGGCGTATCGAGTGCTTGATCCGGCTTGTGGTAGTGGTAATTTTTTGTATGTGGCGTATCAGGAATTGAAGCGGTTAGAGAAGTTGTTAATTGATAAAACTGCGGAGAAAAAGCGATCGCCTTCTGGGCAAATAGCAATGGGTTATGTGACGCCGCTTCAGTTTTTTGGCATGGATACTAACCCGTTTGCGGTGCAGTTGGCGCGGGTGACGATGATGATTGGGCGTAAGATTGCGATCGACAAGTTAGGTTTAACGGAAAATGCGCTGCCTTTGGATACTTTGGATAATAATATTGTTTGCAACGATGCACTTTTTAGTGAGTGGGAAAAGGCAGATGCGATTATTGGAAATCCGCCGTTTTTAGGTGGTAAACAGATGAGGATTGTTTTAGGAGATGACTATATTGATCAAGTATTTGGGCAATTTAAAGATGTGAAAGATTCAGTTGATTTTTGTTCCTATTGGTTTCGATTAGCTCATGAACATATTGATGAGAATGGTAGAGCTGGGCTTGTTGGAACTAACTCAATTAGTCAAGGTAAAAGTCGGAGAGCTAGCTTAGATTACATTACTCAAAATAACGGGTACATTCATGAAGCAATTTCTACACAACCTTGGTCAGGTGAGGCAAAGGGTCATGTTAGTTTGGTGAATTGGAGTAAGCAACAACCGAAAAGTTATCATTTAGATAATAAAGTTGTTTCAAAGATTAATTCGTCTCTAACTGCGAATATTGATGTTTCAGAAGCTGCTCGATTGCAAGTAAATCTCAACCAATGTTTTCAAGGTGTAATTCCTGTTGGTAAAGGATTCATTGTTACAGAAGAGCAAGTTAAGGCTTGGATTAAAGCAGATTCTAAGAACAAAAATATTCTAAAATTGTTTTCGATGGGTGCAAATTTAGCGCAAAATCCACACGGAAAGCCGGAACGCTGGATTATTGATTTTAGTGATATGAGTCTTGAAGATGCGAGTGATTATAAGTTACCTTTTCAGCACGTCAAAGTTTATGTGAAACCAGAAAGAGATGGTAATCGCAGGGAAGTTACAAGATTGAATTGGTGGAAATATGGAGAAAAACGTCCAGCAATGAGAAAAGCGATCGCTAATTTGTCTTACTATTTTGCTGTTCCGGAACTTTCTAAATGGGCTATCTTTGTTCCTTGCTCTCGTGATTGGCTGCCTGGAAATAACTCTCATCCTGCGGCTTCAGATGATTTCTACATCTTCGGCATCCTCACTTCCCAAGTACATAGAACTTGGGTAAAAGCACAAAGTTCAACATTAGAAGATAGAACTCGCTACACTCACAAGACTTGTTTTGAAACCTTCCCATTTCCCCAATCACCCAACAAAAAACTAATTGAACAAATTCGTGCAGCAGCGCAAGAATTGCACGACTACCGCACTGAACAAATGGAGAAAAAACAGTGGGGAATTACTCAGCTTTATAACCAATTTTTCCACGAGCCAAGTAGTCAGTTATTCAAGCTTCATGCCAAGTTAGATCAACTGGTTATGCAGGCATACGAATTTAAATCAGATGATGATATTTTGGCAAAACTATTGGAGTTGAATTTAGAACTGGCAGAGAAAGAAAAGCGCGGGAAAACGATTGTCGGTCCTTGGTCGCCTGACAGATTAAAATGATCTTAGCCATCATAATTTTATATTGCCAGAAGGAAATAAGAGATAAAACTATATTTTGAGATTGCTTCTACAATCTTGAACACATTTCCTGTATATCTTCTTGGCAATCTTGTTGAGTTGGCTTTAGCATTGTTTATCTCCCTTTTATAGCATTTAATTTTATTTGCACAATTTATTTAGGTTCGCTATATACAAATAATCATAATTAAAGGCTTATAATTTATACTTGTAAATATTTAATTAAGTAGCTTTGTGCTAAATAATAAATATATGAAAAAACGCCCATACTAGCTGTCGAAGGTTTGACTTAATCAGGCTGGTAACATAAACAATAGTTAATCGGCATCAATGTAATTTTTATGCTCAACTATTGGCAATGCTACCAAATAAGAACGACAAATACAGCGGTAGTCTTCTCTCAAAAGATATACTTTATTCATTTTTGAACTCTTGCTTCTGTAGGATCAGCATCATTGAGTTGAGTCTTATGCTTACAAATTGTGGTATTGTGTCATCCATTAATATAGAATGGGGACGCAATGCTAAACTAAAAAAGCTTCTTCTTACTTTCCAATCAGTCTTGAAAAGGCACTTTATAATTAAGCTAATTGCCTTCACCTTCCTTTCAAGACATCAATCAGGCGGAAATTTCATTCACCCCAACTGCCTAGCTTTGAGATAGATAAAAAGAACCAAAAGTATTCATGAACTCCTCTCCGCTTGATCAATCTCAAGTTGCTCTCAAGCCCACTCTGCGGCTCTGGGATACGATCGCTCTTATCGTTGGTATGGTCATTGGAGCAGGTATATTTGAAACACCAGCACTGGTGGCGGCTCAAGTTGGCAGTGTCTCGGCGGTAATTCAAGTATGGCTTTTAGGCGGCGGCATCTCTTTAGTTGGTGCCTTGTGCTTTGCTGAACTGGCTACGACTTATCCTGATCCAGGAGGCAATTATGCTTACCTAAAACGAGCCTTTGGCGATCGCATGGCGTTTTTGTTTTCCTGGGCAAGAATGACGATCATTCAACCAGGCTCAATTGCTCTTTTGGCTTTTGTCCTAGGTGACTACAGCACGCAACTACTAAGTTTGGGCGCTTATTCTCCTTCCTTATATGCGATCGCTGTAATCATACTGCTAACAGGACTCAACCTGCTGGGAATGCACCAAAGCCGTCGCACTCAAAACCTATTAGCGATCGCTGAAGTACTAGGATTAATCATGGTTGTAGTCATTGGTTTTAGTTCATCACCCACGACAACCACCACACCACAGGTAGTAACCTCCAACCCTCTTGGTGCCTCGTTGATCTTTGTTTTGCTTTCCTATGGCGGTTGGAATGAAGCAGCTTATATTTCTGCCGAACTTAAACAAGTTGAGCGGAATATGGTGCGATCGCTCGTTTGGAGTATTGGCATCATCAGCGCCATTTATCTGCTGCTAAATTTAGCATACGTTCACGGCTTAGGAATTTCAGCAATGGCACAGTCTAAAGCGATCGCGGCTGATTTGATGCGGCAAGCTTTGGGTGAACCGGGTGGAGCAATAATAAGTATATTAGTTGCTATTGCTGCTCTTAGTTCGCTCAATGCCACTATTGTCACAGGCGCACGCACCAACTATGCTTTAGGTCGAGATTTCGCGTTGTTTTCCCGACTCGGACGCTGGCACGAGCAAAGTAACACACCGAGTACAGCACTAATAGCTCAAGCTGCGATCGCTAGTGGGTTGGTGCTGTTGGGAAGTTGGCAGCGACAAGGTTTTAAAACAATGGTTGATTTTACGGCACCTGTATTCTGGTTATTTTTCCTGCTTACCAGTGTCTCGCTGCTAATTCTACGGACTCGCGATCCCAATCGTATTCGTCCTTTTCGAGTGCCATTGTACCCAGTTTTACCACTTTTATTTTGTGTCGTGTGCGGCTATATGCTGTATTCCAGCATCAACTATACAGGCGTTGGGGCGCTGGTTGGTATCGCCGTCTTAATTTTGGGCTTTCCGGTTTTGTTGTTTGCCCAAAAATCCATTATCTAATACAGTTCACAAGTCAAGTTTACTTCAGAGGTTTTGTATGAACACACGAACTTTGGTCAAATTTGCGATTGCTTCTCTCAGTCTTAGTACCTTAGCCCTGACGAGTTGTACGAATCAACAAACCACCCAAGCACCGACATCTCCTGCTGATGTTACGTCGTCACCTGCAACAACTACAAGCGTCAAACCAGATGTTCCCTATGTGCCAACGCCTGAAGTTGTGGTAGAACGGATGCTAGAACTGGCAAAAGTCAATAAAAACGATTTGCTCTACGACTTAGGCAGTGGTGACGGGCGAATTGTAATTACAGCCGCCAAGAAGTATGGCGCAAAGGGAGTCGGGGTTGAGATTGATCCGGAGCTTGTGGAAAAGGCAAAAGCCAATGCCCAAACAGCAGGAGTCAGCGATAAAGTTGAGTTTCGGCAGCAGAATTTGTTTGATGTCAATTTAAGCGAGGCAACAGTTGTCACCTTATACCTATTACCTCAAATCAACCTCAAACTGCGTCCCCAGCTTTTGCGGCAGCTAAAACCAGGCACTCGCATTGTTTCTCACGAGTTCAACATGGGTGAATGGAAGCCGGAACAAACAGTTAAGTTAGATGGACGGACAATTTATGTTTGGACTGTTCCTAAACAGGTGCCGCCCGAACTGCTTAAGACTTCCTCTTAATTAGGAAAAATAGGGAATTATCTTAGTTAATTATACCATTTAGTTGCTTTTTTTACAAATAATTAAATGGTATAACTTACCTCTTACCGCTATTTTTGCTAACTTCAACAATTGAAATTTAAGGCAGCCAAGACCAAATTTCTACTTCAATAAAGCGGACAATTGGACGAGTGAAGGCAACAAATAGCGGTTTGGTACTTCCCTTGATTTTTGCATAACCTGTCATTGATGATTTCAAATTTTCTTCTTGGTTAGGAATATTCACAATTACCTTAATAAAACGCTCATCTAATTTATTAGTTGGTTCCCTAACTGTGGCATTAGTTGCACTCTCAGCAGATGCCGCTGGTTCAATAGAAACTACCCTACCAAAAAAGGGACGATTTGGATAAGCCAAAAGTTTAATTTCCACTGGTGCACCGAGAGCAAACTCACCCACATTATACTCAGCAATTCTCACTTCAGCTCGAATTGAGCGGTCATCTTCCACCACAGCAAAAGTCTGTCCTTGTTTGAGGTAGCTGCCAACTTTTTGGTTTAAATAAGCCGTAACTAAACGCCCGTCAATGGGCATAATTAATTGAGTACGTTGCAGTTGCTCTCGCTCATATTTTAACTGTTGTTGTTGACGTTTTAAACCAGCTTTTGCCGCCTCTAGTTCTTTACGTGCGACTTGAATATCATCAGGATATGGACCACTTAAAACTAAGTTTAAGTTGGCTTGTCTTTGTTCTACCACTTGTTGTTTAGTCGCTAATTCACGGCGACTCGCATCAACTTCTTTTTCTTTTGCTGCCACTTGCTGGCGACTTTGTTCTACATTAATTCTTTCTGTTTCAGATTGTCTTTGCTTGTTTTCAAATGCTTGTCGAGAAACTACGCCAGCTTTGTATAATTCTTCAAATCGTGAGGCTTCCTTTAAGCTAAAATCTGCTTTAGATATCGCTGTATCGAGGCTTTTTTTAGCAACTTCAACATCTTGTTGACGCACCTCAATTTGCTGTCTTGCCGCTTCAACATCTTGTTTGGCGACTTCCACCTGCTGCCTTGCTACGTCTACATCTTCTTTTCTAGGAGTTGCTAACAGTTTATTAAGATTAGCTTGCTGTTTTTCAACAATTGCTTGCTGATTTTTGATTTGTTCTTGTTGAGTTAAAACATTATTTTCGATATCAATGGCTTCCATTATAGCAATGGGTGTACCAGCTTTGAGCCATTGTCCATCACCACCTTGGTAGAAAACTTTAATGATTTGTCCATCAACTTGAGCTTGAATATTTTGCTGTGTTGGCGGTAATAATTGAATTTGTCCTCCAGGGCGATAAGGATAGGGTAAAACTAGCAGAATTAAGAAACTAATTAAAACAGCTAATTGAATTAATCTTTTTTTGCTAAACTTAAACTTTTTCTTGGCTATTCTAGGAGTTTCAACATTTGGTATTGAGGGTTTTTGAGTTAAACCTTTTCTAAAAAAAGCGATTGGTTGCCGGGAAGCAGCGATGATAAATATACCAATTAATATACCTGCCGTCGCTCTACCAAAAACACCAGAAAAATTTTCACTTAATCCTTGACCAATAGATAAAGCAATCACAAATACTGCTGCCAACCAAAATAGTATGGTAATTGGTGCATATACTAATAAGATTAATTTTTCTCTAAAAGACATTGATGATGGCAAAGGACGACGACGCAAAACCATACCCCAAACTTGATAAGCACGCCCAATAAAGTTAGCAGGTAGCCGAAAATATGCCACCATAAATACATAACCGTCAACGGGCCAAAAAGGACAGCCATCTAATAAGAAATCCAAGAAGCTAGCATGAGCTAAAAGAAGCGCTAAAGTCCGTAAATCGTTGCCTGTACTGCGTGTCCAATACCAAATCAAAACAGCAATGACAAAGTAGATAAGTCGATCAACTAAAGGTGTAGAAAACGTCCATAATTGTTGTTTGCGGGTTAGTTGCCACATTCCTTCTCTATCCAGATAAAAACGAGGAAAAAAGCCAGCAGCGAGAACTAATCCAAACTTTTTAACTCTGCCGCCGTAATGGGCAAAAACCATCCCTTGAGCAACTTTTGCTGTTAAACTTGCAAAGGTTATATTAAAAAGATATGTGGCTAAATAAGGTAAAGGTTCTACAGAATCAGCCAAGTCTTTCCAAAAAATTGATTGATTATTAAAAAACGTTAAAAAAGCAATTGGCAAGCCAGGAATTAGCGCCAAAACAGAAAGAAAGAAGAGTCGATTAAAGGGACTAACAAAAGCCGCCGCTTTAGCAAATTTAGAAGCGGGATTAGGGAGAACCCAAAGGTAAGTTAGTCTTTTTTTAGTATTTTTTGATGGCTGCTTATAGTCACTTTCTAAATGTTTTTCATCTTTGTTTTGTGACGGCTGAGGTTGAATTTCTGGATTTGGATCTTTTATAATGGAGCTATGATGAGAGTTAAGTGCTAACTCTGGATTTTTTTCTGAAGCAAGGGAGGTGGCTATAGATACTGGGATTTTAGAAGATTCCAAAAGACCAAGTTCAAAAATTTGGCTGGAATAATTATTAAAATCCTCCTCTGTCATGACATGACCATAACTTGCTTGAAAATTTGCTACTATTTCTGCTGGTGTGGAAGTGCCATCCATTGATTGACATAAAAAATATTCTGCTTCACCAAATTCAAAAGTTTCTTCAGAAATTGGGTCTTTGATTAAATAAGTTTTTGTGGAGTCTTCGGAATTACTTGTCTGGGTAATAATTAGATCTTTCCGAAAACTATTTTGTAAAGGTATGTACATTTTTCACCCACAAGGACTAGATAACACGCAAAAGATTAAGTATTTTATTTTATCAATCAAGTTAAGTAAAATTGGCTAATTTACTAAGATAAACCTTAATTCGGTAATTTGTCTTAAATCAAGGGTTTTAGCATGATTATAAACGCTGTTCAGATAAAGCTCTCGCTTTGGTTGCTCATAATTATTTAAAAAGTTAATACATATTGATAGTTGGCAACGGCAAATGTCATAATTAGCGCATGATAGAATTTTGTTGTTGGATTTAATTAACCTCATGACAAATTTCACTCCCCAAGTCAAGCGAGTTGTAAAAAATGAGCAAGAACAGATAAAATTTGCTTTTAGCTTGGCAAAAGAAGGGCGCTTTGACGAAGCTTTAGCGGAATTTGAAACGATTTTAAAAAACAATCCTGCTTCCAAACTAGCTCAACTCGGCGCTGGCAATATGCTTTTCCGGCTCAAACGTGACGAGGAAGCGCTCAAACATTACTACACAGTCATGCAGCTAGATGCTCTCATGCCCCAGGCACAAGTTGGTGCGGCACGAGTTCACCTCAGACGGGGTGAATTTGAACAAGCGCAGGAGAAATATCAAACTGCTATCAACATCGATCCCTATTTTATCCAGGCTTATCAGGGTCTGGGGCGAGTCTTGGCGCGGCAGGAAAAATACGATCAGGCAATACAGCAATGGCGTCAAGCGCAACGTTTAGATCCGCAACGGATGGGGGTGCGTCGCTTGATGGCAAGGGCTTATCAGAGGCAAGGAAAGCTGGCTGAGGCGCTCTCTGAGCTGAAGTCTGCGGTAAATATTAATACTAACCGCTGGCGTATTTACCAAGCTTTAGGTAGTGTTTATCTGCAACTGCAAGAATATGGTGCGGCGAAAGAAGCTTTTGAGAAAGTGTTGGAGTTGAAACCTGACTTGGCACCGATTGCTAAATTTGGCTTTGCAAAAGCTTTAATTGAAGAGAACAAACTTGAAGAGGCAACGGAAATTTTACGGCAGATGCCTAAAAATAAGCCAATTCAAGCCAGAAAACATCAACTATGGGGAGATCTTTATAGTCGCCAAGGTTTACTTAAAGAAGCGACAGATGAGTATCGGGCGGCGGCATTACTAGCGGCAGAAGAAGGTGATACGCTGGCTGATCTTGCTAATTGGGAGTCGCTGATAGGTGAAGATGATGACGCATGGCAAGATGATGAGGAAAGAGGGCAGGAAGTAATTTCATCATACAAAGCCGCAGCGGTGAAGCGAGTCGCAGAAGCTAGACAGCGCCGACTTAAAGAAAAATCCAATAAAGATCAAGCTTAGGTTGTTACAAAATTACGGATATAGGGAGAGATTTCTTAGGTAATGTCTGGTTTGAGTCAATCGCAAAAGAGCGCTTATAAATGTGATGAAGCTAAAATTATACTGTAGTTGTTTTCCGATATACAAGAGAATTTCGACTTAATCTTTTATGCAAAAATCTCAAAAACCGGGGGATTTAAATACTTCAGCACAACTACCAATGCCTAGCGTGGAAAAGCAACCTATTGAGTCTGAAACCCCAGGTAGTTCAGGAGTATTAGCGGTTGATAAAGCCTCTCTTCTCCAAGCTTTAGCGATCGCCTTTTCAACTACAATAATTTCTGTCCTAACTACGGTCAGTCTTTACCTGATGCCGATTAGTACCACCTCGTCTCAATGGCTGACAATTGTTTTAATTGCTTTAGTTACAGGAGTTAGCGCAGGAGTTATAACCTTAGCTTTAGGACAAAGAAAACTTGCTCAAATTCATCATAATTTGAACAAGTTAAAAACTCAGTTGGCAGCAGTTGCTCAAGGCGATTCTAACCATTTAGCGATTGACTTATCCCCTGAATTTATGCCAATAGTAAGCAGTATTCAACAGATGGTTGAGGCGACACAAATTAAGCTAAATCAGGCACAAGAAAAAGCTGAAATTCAGGCAAAGCAGAATGAATATTTAGAGGATAAACTAATGGAGGTTATCCGTAATTTAGATTTAACTGATGAGCGTACTAAGCTTGGCGAAGTAATTACAAATGATGCAGATGAAGAACATCCGACAACACCATCAGGCAGCTTATTAGAATTTTTGGATAACTTTCACAAATGGTCACAACTTCCCACTGCCCCCGAACTACTTCTGGGTTCTAGTTCCTTAGCAGAAATTCAACAACGCAAAGAGCAATTGCAATATCGACAAGTGTGGCTACAGGCGATTTTAGAGGAAACCCAAAGAGAAATAAAATTCATTTCTCCTATCGCTGAACTGCCTCAAACAAATCACCTTAAAAAAAGTAATGAGGGCTAAAAATTGCTATCTCAAAACTCCTCGTCAAGCTTTTATAGAAAAGGGATTTCTGGTGCAAATTCGGTTGAGGTTGTAGATCAAATTATCATCAAAGATAGCTGGCGAAATCGTGAAATTCCACTGAAAATTTACTACCCACAAGAAGATGGTGTATTTCCGTTAATTATCTTTTCTCACGGTGCTGGAGGTTCTAAAGATTCATTTTCCTATCTCAGTCATTTTTGGGCAAGTTGTGGCTATGTCTGCATCCATCCAACCCATTTGGGAAGTGATGTTTCAGTCTTACAAAAGATTGGTCTTCAGGCACTATTAGAACTTACTAATAATCCTGAATTATATGGAGAACGCCCTCATGATGTATCATTTATCATCGATTCTTTAGAAGAAATAGAACAGCAAATTCCTCAATTAGCGGGAAAAATTAATCGAGATATAATTGCCGTCTCTGGACATTCTTATGGTGCTTATACAACGATGTTGCTAGCAGGTTCAGTTATAGAGATGGCAGTAGGAGAGGAAGAAAGCTTTCAAGACGATCGGATCGGCTTTTTCTTAGGAATATCTCCCCAAGGCACTAATCGTTTAGGCTTAACTAAGAACTCTTGGCATAAAATTAAAGCCCCGATGATGTTGGTAAGTGGAGCAAAAGATCAAGGGTGGGAAGGCAAACCCGCAACTTGGAGGATGGAAGCTTTTAAATATATGCCACCTGGAAATAAATATCATTTAATGGTTGAAGGTGCCAATCATTTTTCTTTCGATTTACAGCCAAAAGTTGCTAAGAATATCGACTCAAAAATAAAGCGAACAAATGCCATACGCGAAAAACAATTGTTTGAATTTGACCAAAATAGTCGCATCAAAATCTATCTAAAAAGTGCTAGTATTGCCTTCTGGGATGCCTATCTAAAGTGCAAAAGTTCCGGCAAAGAGTATCTTGGGTCTGATACTCTCAAAATTGATAGTAACGGCGAGGTTGAACTTTATTCAAAGTAGTTTTTTGCGCTAGTAATACCTAACTTATGCGGATTTTAAAATTAGAGCCAAAGCGCGGTCTTAGTCTTGCCAATTTTCGGAAAATTTGCGAGAACGGTTTTGGTGACCGCCATAATGCCTACGCTCATTCGATGGCATGGTTTCAAGACCATTTATATGTTGGGACAACCCGTGCCAACCTCAGTTTGATTCGCAAAAGCCAGCCTCATTTAAGAATTGATATTTGGCCCGTTGAATGCCCTAATCCTATCTATTCTCCAGAATTTGAACAAACAGAAGCACGGGCAGAAATTTGGCGCTACAGTCCTATTTTAGACCAGTGGGAGAGGGTTTTTCAATCTCCGATGATTATGGGTAATCAAGGAGCAGAAATTAGTCGGGAATTAGGCTATCGTGGCATGGTTGTCTTTCAGGGAAAGTCTGATCATCAACCGGCTTTGTATGTTAGTACTTGGTCACGTTCTCGTGGTCCGGGTCCAGTGATTCTACGCTCAGAAAATGGCACAGATTTCGTGACTGTTTCTAAGCCAGGATTAATCGATTTGCCGATTAACAGTTTACGTTTATTAGTTCCTTTTAAAGGCAGACTTTTTACTGCTCCTACTGGTTCTGGTCAAGGTAATCCTAATACCTCTGGAGTGCCGGTTGTTTATGAAAGCAGTGACCCAGCAAAAGGTGAGTGGCAAGCTGTTAATGAACCAGGATTTGGTGATTTAAATAATCGGACAATTTTTGAATTAAGAGGTTTTGGTGACTATCTTTATGCCGGAACAGTTAATAATAACGGCTGTCAAATCTGGCGGACTTTAGCTGAAGGCAAGCCTCCATATAATTGGACAAATGTGATTAGTAATGGTGCTGGTCGTGGCAGTCTTAATCAAATGATCACCAGTATGATGGTGTTCAAAGAGTCTTTATATGTGGGTACAGGTATTCAAAATGGTGGTTACGATCATTTAAATAAAATTGGTCCCGCCGGGGCAGAAATTATTAGAATTGAGCCAGATGGTTCGTGGGAAATTATGGTCGGAGAAATCCGTAATGGTAATCGTCCTTTGAGTGGTTTATCTGCTGGATTTAATAATATTTTCAGTGGCTATATTTGGAAAATGGGTATTCATGAAGATTGGCTTTATGCTGGGACTATGGATTGGAGTACTGTCCTTCGTTTCACCACATTTGAAAATAGACCAGATAATTTTATTCGACTATTTGGACAAGTAGGATTAGAAAATGTTGTACAACAACAAGGCGGTTTTGAACTTTGGCGTTCTTATGATGGCGAAAATTGGCTACCTGTGACTCGCCAAGGATTTGGTAATCCTTATAACTATGGTGTCCGTAACATTGTTTCTACTCCTTATGGTGTTTTTGTGGGTACTGCTAATCCCTTTGGACCTCGTGTTGCCAAACAACTAGAGGATGGTAAATGGATTTATGTTGATAATCCTCATGGTGGTCTAGAAGTTTGGCTAGGTCAATAACCATATTTAAAAGGGAAAACTTGCCTCACAAAGTCTCACGTAAATATCTCGTTGATTGTCAGCAAATGCTCTCCTACCATGCATCAATCTAGTGTTATCAATCATCAAAACATCACTTTTTTGCCAAGCTACTAAATGAATTAATTGCTCAGTAATATTTTGAATTTCTTCAATGACAGATTCGGGAATTTTTGAATCATCTTCAAATCTAACTAAGCTAGAAATATTGCCATTAGTTTCTTGTGCAACTACAGGCAAAATATTATTAATAAAAACCTGGTGTTTGCCACATCGACTCGGTTGAATTGCTGAAGCCAAATAATATGTGGTAATTTGTTCGCTGTTAGCTTCCAATTGCAGATCATTCTCTTGGCATACGGCTTCAACATGGCTTAAATCATCAGTTTGATAGATTTTTTGCCAAATACCTGTGGGATAAGTACGAATATATTTTAATTTTTTCTTTTGAAATAATTTTTGTGTGGAAGAACTTAAATTATTATAAATTTGGATGCCATCACAAACTGTAGTTTCACCATCTTTTAAGGCTGGAGAGGCACAGTAAAACCAGAGAATATCAGGTTTGTGTTTTCGATAATACATTTCCCCATGCAGTGGCACGGGAAAAGCTAGCTTTCCTCCTGTTACTGATAATAAGGTTTTGTCTCCATTAATCATCTCCCGGCTGTAAGCGCCGCCAATATATGATACAAAGTTGGTACTAAATAATTCTGTAAATTTTTTAAAATCTTCTGTATCAACATCAAATCCTCGAAAAAGTAATAAACTAGATGTGTTAAATTGTCTTATAACCTCGGCTTGATCAAGTCCACAAATATCTTGTTTTTTCGTCCCTAATACAGTGCTGCCAAAGGTTTCAGATAATGGTAAAGTTTGGAGAATCATAACTACAAATTAACATCGCTAAAAAAATAGTATAAGCAATAGCCAAGCTATTGATCGCCAGAGTTGTTAAATGATGTTACTAAAGTTTTTTAGATTACCAAGACTTTGCTATTTTTTTGGGGAACTATTAGGCTTTTTTTGAATCAAATTTCTTATTGTTAATCGGTGAAAACCAGGAAGTTGTTATGAATTTTACCTTCCGTCGCGTTTCCTTCCTTCTACTTGCAGGACTAGCATTTATGTTTGTTTCTCTAACAGGCTGCTTGCAACCGTTAAAGGGACAACCACGAACTACCGAGGCTGCCAGTGACCTGCCTATCGTCACTAGAACCGTTGAGAGTGCGGTGAACAAAGACCGCTTAGAAGGGGTTGCTGTACTTTTGATGAAGGATAATCGACTTATTTATGAAAAAAGTTTTGGTAGGTATAACCTGAGTACTGTTGTGCCGATCGCTTCTGCTAGCAAGTTGTTAGCTTCTTCGACAATTATGACTCTTGTAGATGAAGGTAAGCTAGCTTTGGACGCACCAATTTCTAAATATATGCCCAATTTGAGAGGTGAAAAAGCTAACATCACTCTACGTCAGTTATTGTCCCACACTTCCGGTCTGCCCGGACAGAATCGCTGCCTTAGTAATAATTCAATCACACTGAAAGAATGCGCTGACCAAATCTTGCAGAGAGGGTTGCGGACAGAACCAGGTACGGACTTCAGTTATGGAGGTGCTTCCTATCAAGTAGCAGGAAGATTGGCAGAAATTGCCAGTGGTAAGTCTTGGGACCGCTTATTTGAAGAGAAAATTCAGCGTCCTCTTAACATGAGAAATACTAACTATCAAGCTTCTTTAAATCCTCGCATTGCAGGTGGGGCAGTTTCCACTTTGCAAGATTACACAAACCTTTTACAAATGCATCTTAATGGCGGAGTTTTTAACAACAAACGGCTACTTTCAACGCAGGCAGTTACAGAAATGCAGCGTGATCAAACTCGTGGTCTTCCGATTAGGCTCTCACCCCATAAAGACGGTCGTCGTTATGGTTTAGGACTATGGCGTGACATAGTTGATAATAAGGGGCGGGTAATTCAACTTAGTTGTCAGGGTGCTTTTGGCTTCTCACCTTGGATTGATCTGCAGCGGAACTTAATAGGAGTTTTTCTAGTTAAAAACAGGTGGCGGACGATAGTTCCAGTTGTCAAACAGTTACAAGAAAATGTGCGAGATATGGTTGATTCTAAACAGTCTGCTGTTAAATCTCCCAGCATTTCTTAAGTTTAATTAGTGCAAAGCTAGCTTTTGGATACAGATTTTCAAATTCATTTCGTGTGTATCTATCGATAACCTTGAAAATGCGATTTGAAGAATAGCAGTGCTTTAACTATCGCAGGTTCATTTGTGAAAAGTGCCATCAGGCATCTTAGTTGAGTTTAAATTTGCGCCAGCTAAATCTGTATTCCAAAGATTTGCACCTAATAAATTAGCGCCAGCTAAATTAGTGCCAATTAAGTTAGTACCGATCATTCTGGCGCCATTCAATTTTGCACCCTTAAGGTTAGCATTTGTTAAGTTGGTATTACTTAAGTCTGCACCAATTAACCTTGCACCAGTTAAGTTCGCACCACTAAGATTGGCATTCGATAAATTGACAAAAGTTAAGACTTTATTTGCTAAGTTAGCACCGCTTAAGTTGCAGCCGGGACATTCTTTGGTATCTAGCAAACGCTTAACACCTGCTACTCGATTTGTTGAATTAATATTGTTGCTTGCAGGTACTTGACAAAGATTCCCCAAATCCGAAATTTTTCCATCTTCGGTTTGCATATAACATACAGGTAAATTCAAATTGGAATCTGTTGTAGCTAAGGAACTACTAGATGCTACTTCCAACATAAATGGTAGCAAGAGCGCTAAGAAGAAAACCGACCAATAAAATTGCTTTGACATAAGTATTAAAACACTGATTATTAATTTGGTTTACTAACCTTTACTAAACCAAAGTAAGACTGCCGGAATCAAATTTGCTGGATTAGGACCCGAAGCTGTAACTTTATCTAAATAAGTTCGCCCTACTATGAAAAATCCCCTTCTAGCGCCAGGAATTCCTAAAAATGGTACAGAGGCACAGTAAGGCGAATCACCGCAGTCGCGAGTTATTTTCACAGCATACAAGTCATCTCCTTTGTTTCTGGGCCAGTATTGTTTTGCTGAACCTTGAGTATACAAACCCATAAAAGAAAAAGTTCCGTCATTACTTCCTGCACTTTTTTTTGATTCAGCAGAAACGTAGGCAGCAAGAGTTTTGTCTCCTACTAAAGTGTGGTCTACTCCTAATAACATTAAAACGTCATCACTATTTTGTTCTAGCTGAATAAAACAATTCCCATTCCTGAGAGCGCTCGGAGAAAAGTCACAAGGAAAGCTACTATAAAGGGCATCAGGTGAATCGTAAACACAATCTATGGAAGCAGACTCTCTACATTCTTTTGTATCTACATGAAGTACTTTTTCTGTTAGACGAGCTTTGAGACTATATCCTTGTCTAGCGTATGTATTAGTTACCGATCTTTCTAATAGCGCCAGTTGACGATCCAATCCCATTTGATACTCAATCGGGTTACTTCTTAAGGTATCTTCCCACGTTGGTATATCGTCAAAGGTTATATCACCATCTACTTTTGGACCCTTAATAAAAATAACATTAGTGTTAGGTGCAACCTCTTGTGCAAAAGTATTAACTTGCTGCCTTTCTTCAGGACTTTGAGATGTCAAACGCAGTTGTATAGTTAGTTGATCTGGATAATCTATTTTTCCTAAATTAGCCACCGTTTTAGGGATAGGGTAGTGATTGATAATTGCCCTGGGAACACCAATACTCTGTAGTCCCCGTTTAAGTACATTTAAAGTGCGAGTGCTTGCCGTAAAAATTAAAATATATTTGCCATTATTACCAATCTTTAAATTAGCGCTATTAAGGTTTAGACCGACACTACTTTTAATCGATGCAAAGTTATCTGGAAAATTTTTGTTATATACCAAACTTTGGTAAAGTGTGAACCCATAATAAGATAAATCTTGCACAGATGCCATACTACCTGAAATTACGATGGCGTCATCTGCATCTAACTGAAAACATGGCGGTATGCTCGTAGAAAGCCTTATTTGATCGCAAGCTTTTGAGTTTATTCCCTCTACGTTTGTAAATACAAAGCCATAGCGAGTGAAAGAACTTCCAAAACAAACTGCTGTGTTACAAAGAGGTGGTAATGCTGGAGCACCCGATATACCTGTATTCGCACAACTGCATGATTTGCCCATCACTAACTTGCCAGAATAGCTCGCGTAACCGGGCGGTAAACTGCCAACAAATGAAGTCTGCGCTGTTGTTATTCTTGCATAGAATGCACCAGAAATAATAATAGATAAAGCCAATAAGAAAACTAAAGTTGAGATAATATTTTTTCGCAGATGCATTGAAGAAAATTCCAAAACATAGAAGTTTAATTTATATAACTAGTTTACAACAGAATAGATAAGATTAAAAGAGTAAGTAATTAATAAAATGTTAATAAATACGAAAATAATAAGTAGTCGTAATATCAATATAATAAGGAGGAAACTTTTTGCAAACGCGATCGCTTAATTAGTAATTTTAGCCTATATGTCCGAACCTCAACCAATTTTCATCTTAGGAGCACCCCGTTCTTTTACTTCTGTAATTTGCGCTATGTTAGGGCAGCATCCTGAAACTTATGGTGTCCCGGAACTAAACTTATTTGTTGATGAAACTTTAGATCAACTGACACAACGCCTCAAAGGAATACGTCAATTTCAGTTACATGGTTTACTGCGAACTATTGCACAACTTTATGCCGGAGAACAAACAATACTATCAGTTGATATGGCATATCGTTGGATATTAACTCGCCTTGATAAAAGCACCGGAGAAGTTTATTTAGAACTATGTCGCAAAGTTGCACCGTTACGAATTGTTGATAAAAGTCCAGTATATGTGACTAAACCAGAAATTCTGAAACGTCTGCATCAAACCTTTCCTGATGCTCATTATTTGCACCTTGTTCGACATCCGAGAACCCAAGGACAGTCAATGGCAAAAATTGCTAATGGTGCAATCGCAATTATGACAGGTTCTATTGATTATTCCACCAAACCACCAACACTAGATCCGCAATATTCTTGGTACAAAATGCAAAGTAATATTGTAGATTTTCTTAGCACAATTCCTGATCACCAACAAATGCGCTTGCTAGGAGAAAATATATTAAGTGAGCCAAAAGTGTATTTTGAAAAAATTTGTAACTGGTTAAACTTAAGTTGGGATGAGTCTATTTTTAATAACATCTTACAGCCACAAGAATCTCCTTATGCCTGCCTCGGTCCTTATGCCGCACACTTAGGAAATGATCCTAACTTTTTGAAATCACCAGCATTTCGGTATAAACCTATAACCTCAAGTTATTTAGAAGGTCCGTTGCCCTGGCGTGGAGATAATAAAGGTTTTATCCCTCCCATCATCAAGCTAGCACAAGAATTTGGCTATCAATAAAGACATTTCAGCAAAAGATTTTAGTGACAAGAAGCTAGAAGATTGAATATTTAGCCTTCTAGCTCCTTACTCCAGCAAAACCTTAGCAAGCTATCTGTATCGCACCAAACTATAATCAGTCTTATTCCATATAACCAAGCATTTGCAACTGAGCAAGAATTTGTTCTTTTTCCTCCTCACTAATGTCTTCTGTATCATCTTCTTTAGTCTTTTCAACTGAGACAAGTTCACCCAAAACAACAGGTTTGTTGAGTAAATAATCTTCCGTAAAAAAGCTTTCAGCAACACTTCCTTCTTGATCTTTAGGAATAGGCAAACCAAGACTATGAATTAGTGTTGCTGTTACATCAACAATTTGCTGCAATTCTCCCTGATATCCAGACTTAATACCATAACCACCTGCTAGGAAAACACCATCAGGATGATGAGTTCCGGCAGGCATTTCGCGAGGTTCAACAGGTGGTAAGATATTGCGAATTGAAACAAAGCCATAATCCCGAAGTACCAAAGTTAAATCGGGTGCTTCAAGCATTGCCGCGCCCGAATAAACATCTTCACGTTTATAAATTGTCTGGATAATTCGCTCACCAGTATTTGGATCTTTGAAAGTTTCCAAATCCTTAATTAATTTCTCTCTAAATACTTGATAATCTTCCGGTTTAACACCAGCATCACCAGGATTTTTGGCAACTCTAATTGTAATTCCGTTACTAGAAGGTGTACGACAATAAGCTGAAGTTTTCTCCCAATCAAGATTAGCAAAAGCCGTAGCTTCTCGCCGCTTTGTCATCTCACTATCATCTGTTTCCTTCCATGCCAAATAACCTTTTTCATGCAAGAAAGCATTAATTCTCACAACTTCAGTCGTTGCCGTAAAACCATGATCTGAAGCCATAAAAACTTGAGCATTTGGTCCAGCAAGTTCTATTAATTTTTCAATATAAGTATCTAACTTGCGGAAATATTCAAGGCAAAGTTCACGGACTCGCTGTTCCCAAGGATTTGGATTAGTTGGCACTAAAGCTGGATCAACAAATTTCCAAACTTGATGTTGCAGCTTATCAACTCCATCAAATAAGACTGCCATTAAATCAGGACTATCTTCACGCAAAAGCGTTTCGGCAATTCTAAACCATTGTTCATCACGGGGAATATGATAGCGTACCCAATTTTCCATATCCTCCTCAGTCATGATTTCTAAACTTTGCTTTTCCCGGTCAAAATCCCAAGCTAATTCCTTCGGATTAAAGTCAGGAATTGCCTTCAAACGGTCATATAATTCAGGAGGAGTTGTATTACGGCGCAGATGTTTCCAAGGCACAAAACCGGGAACCAAAGAACCAGCAATTGGACGTGGCGGCGCTGTAATAGGAAAGTTTAATGCCACAACTGTACGGTCTTGCCGACTCGCCATCGACCAAATAGTTTCTGTTAGAATATCCCTGGAATCAGAGAGGGTGAAATAAACATCCCCGTCCTTCTCTTCCGCCCGGATAAAGTCATAAACTCCATGACTTCCTGGCATTCTCCCCGTCATAATTGCCACCCATGCTGGCGGCGTTAAGGGATTAGGCGTTGAGCGTAATTTTGCCCGACAACCTGTTTCCAAAAATGATTTTAGAAACGGCATGGTGATGCCAACTCCTGGCAAATCACGTGTCATTTCATCAAGCACTGTAAATGTCGCGCCATCTAAACCAATAAACAAAGTTTTAGTCATTATTTAGCACCTGTTAATTGACTTGAAACAAAACTCGATATCTCTTCAATACTAAGGTCATCTACATAACGACCATTTTGCATCAACAAAGCATTAAATCCTAGCTTTTGTTTGAAATGTTCTTCAATAGAAACTACTAGATGAATGATATCCACCGAAACAAAGCCAAGGTCTTCCATTAACTTCGTCTCTGAATTAATTTCACTCAAATCCATGTCCCATTCCTGAGTCATATCTTTCAAAATTGCAATAATATCAGACTGAACTTGCATAAAATATTAACCTAATGTTTTTCTGAATACAGACAAATTGCTATGATTTCATTTTCCCCGTACCAAAGTTTAACTGTAACAGATTTACCTTCATGAACAACAGTAACTAAGTTATCTTTTTGTGCATATTGAGTAATTTGCCATTGCTGCGGAACCCCTTTCAAACCAGTACCAAAAGCCTTAGCTGCCGCCTCTTTGGCACACCAAAACCCAATAGTTATTTCTCGATTAATTTGAGGTGCTAAGGCTAATTCTTGCTCGGTAAATGCTCCTAAAAGCCAATCATCAGGACGCGGCACATCTAGATATTCTAAATCCAGCCCTAATTGCATATTAGCAGGAGCAACTCCGGCAATAATATAACCTCTACTATGACTAATTGAAATATTTGGCAGCCATCCTATTACCTCTAATTCAGGACAACTTACTAATGGTTTACCCAAATCATTTGGTAATATTTCAATGTCAGCCGATGCCAATTCCAAATTAAATGTTTGTTTTGCCCACTGACTTAATGCCTCTTTCGCCGCAATTCTGCCCAGCAACCAATCAGTACGCCGCCCACCTTTTTCGGGTAACTTGTACCAAAAATTTCGTTCAGCTTGATTAAGCATTAAATGAGCAAGCACACGCTTCCAAATACCCCAAGAATCATCGAGAAAATGTTCAGGAAATGGTTCAATTCTTCGACATACCAAACCAAGATCCGACTGCATCCAAGCTGTTGACAAATATGAGGTTTGGGGCTGCAAACGACACTGATAGAAATTATGAGGAACGGTATAATACCGATCAGTCCACTCTGCCAAACTAGCAATTACTTTGTTATTTTCATCCAATAACTCAAATTGGGCTTTGATTTGACTGCTGCTAGTAAATTCAATAAAGGCTCTACATAATATCTTACTTCCTGCTGGTAAAGGTTCAACATATTGTCGGAAAGCCTTTATTTGGAAAGGAAAGCAATTAACATCAGGTCCAAATTGTTCAGTTAACCAATAGCCAACTAATTGACCTGCCGCATCCAAAAGTCCTGCATCTGTTTTAAAAATTGGGCTTTTAATGTTAGTAAAAAATTCATCTAGAGGCAATACCTCTAATTCGGCTTCCATACCCTGTTTTGACCATTGATATATATGTTTTACTCCTTGCAGACGCCTGCCGTGGAACATTCCTTTGCTGTATAAATCCTGGTCAGAAGATTGAGAAAGTGCTGGAGATTCTAAAATGAAAGCTTGGGGAAGAGGTGCAGAGGGAAGTTGATTTGCTAGTCTAACATAGCCTTCAAAAACCAAAATTTGCCCTAATTCTGTGGCAGCAGATTGAAATAACTGTACATAAACGTTGTAAGTTGCGGCATCCTGTTGGGGCAGAACTTTTGCTGATATTTGTAATAGCAACTGACCTTGATCAAGGGCTAACCAGCGATAACCTCGGAGATGATCAAGTCCCACAACAACTTTATCTCCACCTACCAAATATGCCGCCGCTTCAGCAATTATTTCCATACTAAATGTAAAGGGAATAACTGGTAGTGGGTAAAGTTCTAGATGGCGTTGAGAAACCTTGCCGCCTAAAGTATGATCCTGGAGGAAGACATCTTGATTTAAATCAAAAAGTCGTTCTGCTAATAAATGCTCAGAGTCACTTTCTATAATTTTTCCTAAAAATGGGTAATTGTCTGCAATTCGTGATTCTGTTGCAGTGGTATTTCCCCTAGAATAAAATGCAGCAGTCACTCGTGATTGATTTGCCAAAAATTCTTGCATCAAATCAAAATGACCTGAAACAATTGTTGAATGGGTGTTTGGTATATCGGGTATTTCATACTTGTTATTCTCCTCTTGATAACCCTGATTAGGATCGAAGTTTTGAGGGGAATTATTAACAACTGAAACAGGCGCATTATCAACAGACAATTTTGCCTCAGTCAGCTTAATTTTATCCTGTATTTGTAGGAGAAACTCTGGTTGTAGACGCATCGCTGGCATTTCTACATTCAAAACTGAACTATTAGCAACAATTTTTTGTGTAACTTCAGCATCTAAATTGATCGCTGTCAAGTTTCTTAAGCGATAAAGTGGTGCAAAATCAAGCTTAATTCCCTTTATCAAAAGTCGCGCTAAAAGATGTTGAATTTGTTCCAAACCTGATAAGCGTTGACTATTACTTGCGATCGCTAAATGTTCTTTACCCTTTAAAATATCCTGTACAAATGCCGTTAAATTCCCCTTGGGACCAACCTCAATAAAAGTCCTTACACCTTCCTTGTATAATGCTTCTATTGTCTCCCGAAAACGGACACGACTCGACCATTGTTTAGCTGCTAAACTTCTAATAGCTTCTGGTTCAGTTGGAAACACACTTGCCGTGGCACAACTATACAAACAACTCTCACCCACACCCACCTCTACGGCATCATAGAACTCGCGAAAAGCTGTTGCCACATCATCAAATAAAGGTGTATGATAAGCACGGTCAAAAGGTAAACGTGAAACAATTGCTCCTGCATTTGTCAACTCAACTTCAGCTTTATTAATATCAGTTTCACTACCAAATAATACAGCTTGATTTGGACAATTATCCATCGCTAAATACAGGCGTCCTGGGATTTCAATTAATTTTTGTAAAAAATTCGCCTCAACTGCTCCTACACTTAAAAGTGTACCTTTAGGAATAGAATCAGCCTCGTTTAACTTATGATAAATTCCATTAAATAAGCGAACCTTTGACATTAATTCAGCACGAGATAGCTTCTTAATTGTTCTTGATGCCATCAGTGCCACATTTTCCCCTGTACTGTGACCAAGCATAAAATCGCTTTTAATACCAAAATCACTCAGCAATTCGTATAATGCCATGCTTGAGGTAAAAACGATTTCTGATGCCAAGTCCATCTCAAACAACTGCTTATTTGCTTGCTGACTTTCTGCCTCAGTTAAACTTGTGGGAGGCGGGAAAATAAAGCTACTGGGTGAATTTTTTCGTTCAGAAAAGGTTTCATTTAAAAAGTCGAACCACTGCCTCACTTGTGGGAAATACAAACACAAGTCAGCCAACATATTAGGATATTGCGAACCTTCCCCAGGAAATAGAAAAGCCAGAGGTTGTGGTGTTTGGTTCGTCGAAGTATAGTAAATACCAGTGCGAGTTTGCCAATGGTCTTTAGGCTCTTTTAATTTATCAATTGCTGTCTTTAATTTTTTCTCTAAATCATTGAGATCCTTAGCAACAATTGCCAAGCGATGTTTGCCAATTGGTTGAAGAGAAAGCGTATATGCCAAGTTAGCTAAAGTAACAGTATCATCTGCTAATTGTCGTTGTACTTTATTGATTAATTCAATAACTTCTTGTCTTTCTTCCCCAGAAAAAATTAAAAGTTCTGTAGTCCATTGTTGATGCAATAATTGATAATTATTTTCCGAACCTGTATACTCTTCCAAGACAGCATGAGCATTGACACCACCAAACCCAAAAGCATTTACACCTGCACGACGCGGCGCTTTTGAGTTGCCATTAATCCAAGGACGAGTTTCAGTATTAATATAAAACGGCGTCTTTTCAATTTCTAAGTCTGGGTTGACCTTTTCGCACAACGTCGGCGGCAAAATTTTATGGTATAATGCTAATGCCGTTTTAATCAAACTAGCTGAACCCGCCGCTGGAATGCAGTGACCGATTAAAGATTTAACTGAACCCAAGGCACAGTGAGGCATTTGCCCCTGCCGCTGACCAAATACGGCGGTTAATGATTGTACCTCAGTGCGATCGCCTAATGGTATCCCCGTGCCATGCGCCTCTACTAAACCAATCGTCTCTGGCGCAATCGTATCACCATAAGCCCGTTGCAGTGCCAACACTTCGCCTTCTTTCCTCGGTGCCAGCAAACCCAGCGCCTTACCATCACTAGAACTACCAACGCCCTTAATTACAGCATAAATGCGATCGCCATCCCGTTCCGCATCCCTTAGTTTTTTCAGGACAACCATACCCACGCCTTCCCCCAACAACGTACCCGAAGACGTAGCATCAAAGGGGCGAATCTTGTCACGAGATAGCGCCGCTAAACCGCAAAAAACCATATATATCGGTGGAGGCGTCGAAGCATGAACCCCACCCGCTATCACCAAATCACAGCGATCGCTTAATAACTCCCGCATTGCCAACTCTACCGCCACCAAAGAAGAAGCACAAGCCGCATCAACAATAAAATTTGGTCCCATCAAGTCTAAACGATTAGCAATGCGACCTGTGATCACATTCGGCACAAAACCCGGCGCAATTTCCGGCGTCAAAGGAGGCAAACTAGCTATCAAAGCTTGACGAATACTCTGTTTCGTCTCGTCATCCAAATGCGGTGCCAGTTGTCCTAATAATTCCATAGTTTGGTCTACCGCCAAACCATGCTGCATTAAATTAATATTGCCACGATTGACATAAGTGCCACGTCCGAGTATTATTCCTGCTTTTTGACGGTTGAAAGGTTTTTGGTCATAACCCGCATCTTTAAGGGCTTCCCGTGCCAGTTTCAGCGCCAAAAATTGGTCAGGTTCCCCACCATCCACCGCATTCGGCATAATCCCAAATTCTATCGGATTAAATTTGGCTAAATCACCCAAAAAACCACCTTTACGGGTGTAGATGCGGTCATTTTCCGTCGAGTTGGGGTCAAAATAAGGTATCGCCCAGCTATCCGGTGCATCATGGACAGCATCAACTTTATTAAGAATATTTTGCCAATAGGTTTGTAAGTCTTTGGCACCGGGGTATAAAGCGGACATTCCAATAATGGCAATGTCGGTAAGTGAGTTGGCTGAACTCATAGCGGGTTAAATATTTAGTAGTATGCTTTGGAAAAATGGGATATCTTATCTAGGCTTATTCCACCTGATCAGTTAGGTTTTTGGCGTCACTAAATCAGATGCTTCCCAAGGACCCTCACCTGCAATAACTTCTGCCTCACCTTTAATTCCATAACGCAATTCCTCAACAAAAAACTGACAACCAGCATCAAGAGGTATGGGAATAATACCGCGTTCTCGAAATTGACGCTTCACCTGATCCGACGCCATACCTGCTGTATCCCAAGGACCCCAATTAATAGCAACAACTCTCGTATTTTGCCATTCTCTATCCATTTGCCATGCCAAACGATTCATCACTTCGTTAGCGGCGCCATAGTCAGACTGTCCACGGTTGCCACAACGTCCGGCAACGGAACTAAATAATACAATAAATTTCAAATTATCTGGGCGTAAATGACGATAAAGCATAAAACTACTATCAACTTTAGTATCAAATACACGCTGCAAAGAATCTAATGTTTTATCCACAATTAGTTTATCTTCAATGATGCCAGCACCATGAATAACCGCATCAAGGCGACCGTATTGAAGGTAAATATGATCAATTAAGTTGCCGAATGCCTCAGATTTTACATCAGCACTTTCATAGAATACGGACGCCCCCGCTTGCCAAAATTGGCTTAAGTTATTATGGATAGCGCGATCGCGTTTTAATTGCTTAATCTCTTCCTCAATCTGCTTTGGTGTAACCGCCTTGGCTTGCGCTTTGGCTTGATTAAGTAGTATTTGCCGCAATTTACCTAAATCCTCAATTCCAGCCGTCGCAGGCGATTCTGGGGCAGGCTCAGGCGTTCTTCCCACCACAATCAAAGTCATTCCAGGCAGTAAAAATTCTTGAACGATGTTAGCAGTAATACCCTGGGCGCCACCTGTCACCAAAACAACCCAATCAGAATTAGCAGTAATTTGAGGTGAAATTTCTTTATTTAAAGGTGCAGCAACCGTCTGAAAAATTGTCCGTTGCCCTTCGGGATAACCAACTTCCAAACGTCCCCCCGGCAATAGCAACTCGTTGATAAGATGTCCAGCAATTTGATTTGGCGCTAAACTAGCATCAAAGTCGATCGCTTTTCCTTCAACTTTTGCCCATTCCATCCGCAAAGTTTTCAATAAACCCGTACTACTGCCCCCAGTCACCAAACCCTTACCACCACCATTGCGCCCAAAATAACCACCCAACAAAGACGCCGCAATAACTAACCCCTGCTGTTGCAAATCATCAGCGCATAGTTGCAATAACTGAAACAAGCTTTTGCCATGAATCTGAGTGTAATTACGCCACTCAATTAAATTATCCGGCATTGGCAGTGCCGCCAGTGCCGCTAAATGAATGATGCCTTTAACTGTTAAGGAGGTATTTATCTGAGATAATTCTGGAGGCGATAATAAAGTTTCAGACTTAATAATTGCCGTTTTTGCCCCACGTTGCTGCAAAGCTTGGGCAACCAAAGCAGCAACCCCAAGTTGATCTTCAGTGATCAAAAATAAATCATCAGTCTTAAGAGGTAGTTCTTCCCTACTTGCCCAAACTTCCCGTTGCGCCTGCATCACGTAGCGCCCGACAGACTGCCTGTGTGGTTGGGCTTTCCCAGGCTGCTTGCCTCCTGGTTAGGCATTGCTAATAATTGTGCAACAATACCATTAAGAGACTTGACCCGTGTCAAAGTTTCCATATTTGATTGAACAGTTGCAGCTACTTGGGGTAAAGTTTTTTGTAATGCCCCCATAATTTCCACCCGTTTAATTGAATCAATACCAAGTTCCGCTTCTAAATCTTGGTCTAATCCCAACATATCTATAGGATAACCAGTGCGTTCGCTTACCAACTGCAACAACATCTGTGTCAACTGCATTTTATCTGGTAATGTACTGGCTACCTCAACAGGTGCAACAATCGGCGCTTGAATTTGGTTTACCGCTGGTACTGGTGTTGTTACTGTCGTCGGTGTTACTTGCGTTACTGTTGGTACTGATTGCGTTACCATTGGCACTGGTTGAGGAGTTGGCGCCACACCATTACCATTTTTTCCATTAGTAACAGGTTGAGGAATGGTTTGCGGTGTAACTAAGCGGGCATTATTATTGGTTGGTGGCGTCGGAGCAATCTGCCGTGCGCTCATTTGAGGTGGTACAATCTGCTGACTACTCCCCAAAAACTGCATCATTACTTGTTCTTGTAATGACAAAAATTGCCGCATAGTTTGCTGATACTCTTGATAAGCAATTAAAGCTGCATCTTGCGTAGGAGTTGACTGATAATTCGCTTGAAAAGCCCCAGTTTCGGTTGACATTGCTAATGCTGTTGTAGGTTGTACAAAATTTTGAGATGGCATTTCTTGTGCCAATGGTTTCTTCGGCGTTTCTGCCACTGTTTTTGTTTCTTGGCGTCGTGGCAATGGCATTGTATCTAAAATTGCTGCCGGTGTCTGTTGTGCCTGGGTTGCCGTTTCTAAAGATAAAGGAGGCAACTCATTTGGTATGGCAACTGCCTCACTCATTTGTCTTGCGCCACCGCCATTTATTAACCAAGTTGTTGCTGGTAATTTCGGCAAATGAGTTAATTCCAGCAATTTCGATAAGTCTAAAGCTTGGACATCACGCCCTGCAAACAGTGCCGTCAAATTGATGCCAACACCCTTAACTGCCAAAGTACCCAAAGCAATGAGTAAACCGCGCAAACCGCCGCCGTGTCCATCCACCGAAACTACGGTATGATCTTTATCGCTGAGAATTTGCCCAACTAATTTGCTAAGGATGCTTTTTGGTCCAACTTCCAGGAAAACCCTGGCACCATCATCGTACATGGCATTAATTTGAGCGACAAACTCAACTGACGAAAGCAAATGTTGTGATAATTGCTCACGAATGGCATCAAGGCAAACTTCGTAAGGACGGGCAGTTGAGTTAGCATAAACCGGGATTTTTGGCAACTCCATTGGTGAAGATGCGATCGCACCTGCCAAAGATACCTGTGCTGATGCCACCAACGACGAGTGAAATGCCCCCGCTACCGGCAACATCCGCGCCATAATTTGTGCCACATTTAAGCTATCCACTACCTGACGTACCGCCTGCTTTGATCCAGAAATCACCGACTGTTTGGGTGCATTATGGTTAGCAATGACTACATTTTCCACACCATTCAAACGCGCCAATAATTCCTCACGAGTCGCCGTCACCGCCGCCATTGCCCCGTCTGCCGCCGCGCAAGCCGTTGACATCACCCGTCCCCGTGTTTGGGAAAGTTTTAGGAACGATTTTCTTGACAAAACACCCGCAGCGTGCAGTGCCGCATATTCGCCATAACTATGTCCTGCCACCATATCAGCAGTAATGCCCAAACGACGCAATAAGTCTAAATAACCGACTTCCACGGTACCAATAGCAGGTTGGGCAATTTGCGTATCAGTTAGTTGCTGTTGGTTGTGGGTTTGTTCAAGATCACTATAAGCGCTAGGCGGATAGATAAATTGACTTAAACGCTGCCCTAAATGTCGGTCGGCAAATTCCAGCGCCGATCGCATTTCATTAAAGTATAATGCTACTTCCCGCGCCATATCTGGATATTGCGCCCCTTGCCCAGGAAACAAAAAGGCAGTTTTCGGCACTTCTGAATCTGGCGCTAAATTCAGTTGGATATAGGGCGGTAAGGGTTGAGGGTTTGGGCTATTTAAATAAGCAAAAACTGTTTTTAATGCCTCTTTGAGTTGTGTCAAACTTTCCACAACCAAACTTAAACGGGGCAGTGCCCCTGTGCCTGCCCCTACGGTTGCATAACTATAAGCTAAATCTGCAAGATTCGGCTCGGCGCCGGCTTGCAATGCCGCATCAAGTGACTGCAACTCTTTAACTAAATTTTCCCGACTATCAGCATTAAACACCAAAAGCTCATAAGACCAATTAGAGCCAGATGGTGCCGTTTGACACAAGTTACCTTGATATTCTTCCAACACAGCATGGAAATTTGTGCCACCAAACCCAAAAGCACTCACACCGGCACGACGTGGATAGTCGGGGTGACTTAACCAGGGTTGGGCTTCTTTTAGCAGGTAAACTGGACTTTGAGGATCACAAATGGCATCAAGGGGAGTTTCAACGCCTGCATGAGGTGGTAGGGTTTGATGATGTAGCGCCAGCGTCGCCTTAATTAATCCAACAATACCGGCGGAACTTTTGGTATGTCCGATCATGGACTTAACTGAGCCGATCGCACAAGTTTTACTTTGGCTACCTTGAGTATTGAGAGTACTAATAATTGTCTCTAATTCTGCCCGATCGCCGGCAACTGTTCCTGTACCATGAGCTTCATATAAGCCTAATGTACTTGGGGAAAAACCCGCTTTGTTGTAAGCTCGATTTAAAGCCCGCATTTGTCCAGCAGGTAGCGGTGCCGTCATGCCCAAAGCTTTGCCATCGCTGGAACTAGCTACAGATTTAATTACACCATAAATGCGATCGCCATCTCGTTCGGCATCGGCTAATCTTTTTAAGACGACAATCGCGATACCTTCACTAATAGCAATACCATCTGCCGTTTTGTCAAAAGTCCGACACTTGCCACGGGGAGATAAAGCTTGTGTCTTACTAAAACACAAATAAGCAAAGGGAGTTTGCACCGTATCCACACCACCAGCGATCGCTATATTACTGCGACCACTTTCTAATTCTCGCACTGCCAAATCTAGCGCCGCCAAAGATGAGGCACAAGCAGCATCTACTGTAAAATTAGAACCACCCAAATCAAAACGATTTGCCACTCTGCCGGCAATTACATTCAGTAATAAACCAGGAAATGATTCCTCTGTCCATTCCGGCAAACGCTGCCACGCTGTCTCATTCGGCGTTTCCACAAAGCGAGGAATTTCTGAACGAGTTGCATATTGCTGCCCTAAATCAGCAAGTCCACCACCAGCACCTAAAATAACCGAAGTCATCTCACGATCAAAGTTACCATTACTTAACCCCGCATCTGCTAGCGCCCGTCTTACGGCTTCTAAAGTCAGCAGTTGCAACGGTTCAATTGATTTCAATGACTTGGGCGGAATGCCAAAACGCAACGGATCAAAAGCCACATCATCCAAAAAGCCGCCCCATTTGGAATAAACTTTATCACGAGCTTTCGGGTCTGGGTCAAAATAAAGCCGCCAGTCCCAACGAGATGCCGGAATTTCGGTAATAGCATCAACTTTATTGAGTATATTTGACCAGAAAGTTTCGGGATAATCGGCTTGCGGTACTAAAGTCGAAATACCAATAATGGCGATATCTGACGGTGTAGTTGTATTTTGATCTTCTTCAACTAATAACTGATTGAGCAATTGGCTACTACCATCAGACACCGCCTCATGCAACGCCTCAACGCTTCCCACGTTGTTTCGTAAGGTGGCTACTTGCCCAATCATGTACATCCCATCATGGATTTGTTGACTTTCGCCCACGGCGTTAATAGCGCTACCTTGACGCACTAATCCCTTAGAAGCAATTCGCAATCGCCCTAGTGTCAAGTCTTCTAAAGTATTCTTAATCTCGTCAGGAGGTGTCCCAGATAACAGTAACTCTCTACGAGTTGCATAAAATTCTTGGGCAAAAGGCGTTACAGCGCAACGACTGGCATGACCTGTACCTGTTTCTAAATTTATCGTGCGATCGCAGGCAACGGCTTGTTCTTGATAAGCTTTGACAATTGCCCCGCAAGATACGGCTTCTTCAGTAAATAAATAAGCACTACCCATCAATACGCCAACCTTAATCCCACGCTGCACTAAAGGTGCAGACATGGCACTAACCATTGCCGCACTGAGGGCGTCGTGAATGCCGCCTGCAAAAAGGATATGAATTTCTGCTGCTGTTCCCTTTGGTACGACTTCTAAAAGTGTAGAAATCATGCTTTCCCACAACAAAAAGCTACTCAAAGGTCCAACATGACCACCGCATTCTCTGCCTTCAAAAACAAAACGCTTCGCCCCTTGTTCGAGGAACATTTTTAGTAAATTAGGGACGGGGACATGAAGATAAGTGGCAATGCCTTGACTTTCTAGATGTGCTGCCTGGTCAGGGCGTCCGCCGGCTATTAAGGCAAAGGGTGGCTTGACTTCCAGGACTTCTTTGAGTTGTTCATCTCGCACAGTTTGGGGGACAAAACCAAGGATGCCGATGCCCCAAGATTTGCTGCCGATGATCTTTTTAGTTTTGTCTAATAATTCTCTAACTTGTTGACCCCGCATCAATGCCAGGGCAAGTAGGGGTAAGGCACCACCACTGGCGACGGCGCTGGCAAATTCGGCACTATCACTAACCCTGGTCATGGGTCCCTGGACTATGGGATATTTTGTGCCGTGAGACTGGGCTAGGGGACTTCCTGCTGCTAGGGAAGGGGAATTTTGAGCGATTTTGAGGTTTTCTTGGCTGGCTTTGAGGAGGGCTTGAATTAGTCTGCCTGTGGTGGAAAAGCGATCGCGTAATTCTACGGCTAAACCCACTGCCTGCCCTATCGGGAAAGCAAAATCAAGATTTTCCCAGCCAATTAAGGGTTGTGCAAGGCTTTGCCATTCCTGGTTTGGTGTTGGGTTTTCGGTTAATAATCGGGCAGGATCGTCTTTTATTTCGAGATCTTTCGCTAGTTTTTGTAATTTGGCAACTGCTGTAAAACCAGGGCGCGATAAGACACGACAACTGCCGAGAAGTCTTTCCCCAATTACCGTTGCTTCTTGTCCGTTGAGGTTTTTCAGATAGCGTTGCCAGTCTTGGGGTAATGGTGACTCTGGCATCAGCCATAATTGATCATCCAAGACGACGCCTGCAGCACCGGCAGCACGACAAGCGGCGACGGTGTGAATGCCGATGCCTCCTTGCACGTAGACGGGTAAAGTTTGTCTTGTTATTAGTTTTTGTGTCAAAACAAATGCTGAGTCTTCGCCTACCCAACCGCCGCTTTCATGTCCTTTGGCAATTAGTCCATCAACTGCTGGAATTTGTGCGATTTGCTTGATGTCGGTGACTTCGAGTAAGATTTTGCGAGTGGTACTTGGAGGTAAAGATGCGATCGCAGATTCTATAGTAGAAGGCTGCCAGCTACAAAAAATCAGCCAATGGGAATGCCCAGAAAGCTTGGCAAGTAGTGCTTTTTCGGTTATTCGCGCTTCGGGCAAGCGTAACCCAACTGCCGCTTGGGGAACTAATTTAAGCAGCGCCTCTAGGTTTTTTATTGCGCCTGAGCTATCTTCTCCCAAATTGTGGCAAAATTCCAAATCTAGCACCCCAACCCCGCCTGCCCGTGTGGTTGCCACGGCTAAACCAGAATGAGCCAATTCGATTGGACTGAGGGACAAGCATTGGAATGAATTCATGTAGATAGCCATTGAATGTGGGTCAGAAGTCTAGTTAAGGTAATAAGTGCAAGTTTAGTTTGGCATCAAAACGATAATTTTATAAATTTTTAGTGGAGGCAGCAAAAATCAAACATATTGCTTTGAAGCTAGATATTGCCAATGTCTAATGGAGGCTATGTATCTATCTTTCCCATTTTGCCAAGATAACTATGCAGAAGCGCCTAAAAATTTATATTTGGCAGCAGTGAGCAAATTTCTTGCCATAATAATTGTTTGCTCAGTTGTTGTAAGGATGAGTTAATGTCTGAAACATTTACCGAAGGTCGGATTAAATTTATGAAGCATCAACATCCTGGTGTAACAATCTGGTTTACTGGTCTAAGTGGTGCCGGCAAGACGACTATTAGCCGTGCTGTCGAGCAAAGGCTACAGTCTTATGGCTACAAAAATATTGAGATTTTAGATGGTGATGTTGTCCGCCAAAATCTCACTAAAGGTTTAGGATTTAGTAAGGAAGATCGAGATGAAAATATTCGTCGTGTTGGCTTTGTGGCAAATCTTTTGACTCGTAACCAAGTACTTGTTTTGGTTTCTGCTATTTCTCCCTATCAGGAAATTCGACAAGAAGTTAAAGAACGAATTGGCAATTTTGTTGAGGTATATGTTAATGCTCCTTTGGCAGTTTGTGAACAACGAGATGTTAAAGGATTGTACAAAAAGGCACGGGCGGGGGAAATTAAAAATTTCACCGGAATTGATGATCCTTATGAGTCACCGCTTAATCCCGATGTGGAATGTCGAACTGATTTAGAAAGCCTTGATGAAAGCGTCGCCAAGGTGTTAGACAAACTTCAACAATCTGGCTATTTAGATCTTAACGCAAGCTGAACTAAGTTGTTGTAACATTCCTAACAAATTAGGGACATAATCCTTCTAAAAAAGGCACTTCAAAGCATTTTTCATGCATTACTGGACCATGCCCAAAATAACCATCTTCGCCAAATAATTCGCCGTGATCAGCGGTGACAATGATATGGGTGTTGGGAGGACATTTACTAAATAAATCTCCCAACAGTCCGTCTACATATTCAACACATTTAATCTGTTGTTGATGTAAACGTTGCATTTCTTCTGGTTCAAAAAATGAGATTTCTGATTTTTCTTGATTTGCTAACATAAACTCATCCATTTTTTTAAATACCCCATGTACTCCCGAAATATGAGGCAAATTTTCACCTTGCAGCATATAAGGATAGTGAGTTTCACCCAAATTGAAGAAGTAAAACCGTGGTGTTTGATCGGGAAATTCTAGTTCTTTTACCATTGTTGCAAAATCATTATGATTTGACATCAATTTGTAGTCATCAAAGTATTTATTGATACTGGTAAATTGATTGAGAACTGGTAAAGAGACGCGACCTATTGTTTTGTAACCTTGGTCTTTTAGTACCTTTGGTAAAGAAAGTTGTGGTACAAATGTCTTAAATGATAAGTCGGGAATGCCTAATCTCTCAACCCATTTAGCAAATTCTTGTTTGTATACTTCTGAAGCAAAAACACCGCGTGGACTGGTGTGGGGAACCATGCCCATTAATATGGCATAATGAGAAGGTGAAGTCCAAGATGCATAACTATAACGACGTTCAGCTAATCCTAGCTTATCCATATTGGGTGTAGATGCAGCGTGATAGCTATCATAACGACAGCTATCCATGATGATATATACGAAGTTATTGGGCATACAAATGTTTGATTCAGTCTAAATTAACATCTTGAACATATATTCTATTTTAGAGCTCTGTCACAATTTGGACGCAAAAAGTTCATATATTCCTTAAAAAATTTTAATCGTTTAATATTTATTAATTTAAGCTTAATCCTTACAAAGGCACGTTTACCTCTAGGATTAAACTGGTTTGTCTTGACCCAGCTAATCAATTATTAGTTTTTATTGTCCTTAATTAGTATTTTAATTCCTGATTAGATATTATTTTTAATGCCTTTAATTATACTCTTTATAAGTGATTAAATTCAAGCTTATTTTTCAATAAAACCAATCTCGTTGAGGTACATTTACCAATTTATTTTATTCCAAAATATGGAAAAGAGCAGGTGAAATTGCTAGTAATATGCGTTACAGACGAAAATTGCTGAAAAAAGTTCCTAATGCCCTTACTCAAACTAAAATTTAAGGGGCTAACTCAAAAATCAATTATGAATAGCTATCGATTTCCAGATAATTTTTTATGGGGTGCAGCAACTTCCTCCTATCAAATAGAAGGAGGGGCGTCTGAAGGGGGACGTAAACCTAGTGTGT
This sequence comes from Coleofasciculaceae cyanobacterium, assembly GCA_049671305.1. Classification (GTDB taxonomy): domain Bacteria; phylum Cyanobacteriota; class Cyanobacteriia; order Cyanobacteriales; family Coleofasciculaceae; genus CADCTM01. The sequence goes on along the minus strand of JBATUR010000093.1, from coordinate 41,962 downwards.
GGGATACATTCAGCCAAACTGGAAGAGTCCTCAACGGTGATACAGGTGCCGTAGCCTGTGACCATTACCATCTTTATGAACAAGATGTGCAACTTATGGTAAAATTAGGTATTAAGCACTATCGTTTTAGTATTGCTTGGTCGCGAATTATTCCCGACGGTCGTGGTGAAGTTAACGAACAAGGAATTGATTTTTACAAGCGCCTGGTTGACTGCCTGCAGCATTATGGCATTACGCCCCATGCAACTTTATTTCACTGGGACACGCCACAAGCTCTAGAAGATTTGTATAATTCTTGGGAAAGTCGAGAAATTGCTGATGATTTTGCTGATTATGCGACTGCGGTTGTTAGTCGCTTAGGCGATCGCATTTCTCACTGGATGACGATTAACGAGATATCCTGCTTTACCCATCATAGCTATGCTGTAGACCGTGATCCGCCTCATGCTCCAGGCAAACGTGTATCTTCTCTCAAAGACGTTTGGCAGACTTCACATCACGCCCTTTTAGCTCATGGTATGGCTTGTCAAGCAATTCGTGCCGCCTCGCCTGTACCTTGTTCTATTGCCCTTGTGGATAACATTATACCAACAATTCCCATCCACGAATCATCTCTTCAGATTGCCGCTGCTAAATTAGCTTTTCATACTTGTGGACAGAATGGGGGAATTATTTTTCCTGCCCTTACAGGTAATTATAGTCCAGCATTACTTGAGCAACTTGGTAGCAATGCACCGGATATAAAAACGGGTGATTTAGAAACAATTCATCAGCCATTAGATGCGATCGGACTTAACCTTTATACGGGCGTTTATGTGCGAGCAAGTGATCACGAATTGGGCTATGAATTCCTCGATTTACCTAAAGGTTATCCCAAAATGAATATGCCTTGGTTAAGCATTTTACCAGAATGTATTTATTGGGGCATTCGTCATATCAGCGAAACCGTTGGACGTCCAGATTTACCAGTATTTATAACCGAAAATGGCTGTGCCGCGCAAGATGAAATTAATGCCAAAGGTGAAGTCATTGATACTGATCGAATTATGTATTTACGTCAGCACTTAAAGTCAGCGCAACGTGCGGTTAAAGAAGGCTATCCCCTTAAAGGATACTTCCTCTGGAGCTTAATGGATAACTTTGAATGGGCATGGGGATATGAGCGACGTTTTGGCATTATTTATATAGACTATCAGACACTAAAACGCCTTCCCAAGGCTAGCTTTGAATGGTATCAAGAGTGCATTCGTAATAATCGAGTAGTTTAATCAAAAGCTTGAGTTTGGCAATATTGGCATTCAAACTTAGAGCAATTTTTATGGGTGAAATATCTTTTATTTTCTCTTCATTACCACAACCTAGGACTAAGAATTATCAAAATTTTGAAGTTCTTTAAGTACTTTTAAATTCAATTTTTTGATATAACACTTGTGGCGCTCTCCTATTATAGAATAAGCATAACTTTCTACGCTCTCTGTCCAAGGAAACTTATTCATGCGCGTGCGCCAAAGTATTCCCGATAATGGCATTAAATTTAAAGCTTCTTGAGCAATTGACCTAACAATTGTGATACCTTTAGCATCTGGATCAAAACTATCACCTTGTAAGTCAGCATCCCAAGTTCCAACTAAACTAAAAACAGTACGAGAACTATCTAGCCTGATCAGCCACTGAATGCTTAAGCGATGGGTTCTAATAACTGGATCATATTGAATTAAGGATAGCTCAAGTGAGGACTGATCACTACTAGATAGCTGTCGATTTCTCCGTAATTCTAAGCGAATTGCTGTCAAATTATCCAGAGTAATCAACAGTTTGTTGCGGGGATTTTTTTGTTGAAAAAGATACCAAGTTGCGACAGCACTAGGAGCCTCTCGCTCTACGGATACTAATACGGTTGACTCATCGTAAGAATAAATTCTTTCGGTGATTTTTACAAGTTTTTGCTCAGTGCTCTGGAGCCCAAAGGTTTGTTTAACCCACAGCGTTAGCCACTGAAACCACGTCAGTAAATTCTCTTGCTTCACTTGCGAATATGAATGTGGTGTCTGGTCTAAAATTGCCTTGATAATCTACAATCAACTTATAAACTCAAATGTCTCTATTGCGTCTTAATATTTCACAAAAAAATTTTGCGGCAAAATCAAAGAGCAAGAATTTTTTCGCTTCATTTTTGGTTTCATATTACTATCCATACAACAATCATTACTCAAAAAACCTAGATGCTTAATTTTAACTATTAAACAACCCAAAGACTACAACTAAGACTTCTTAAGTACCTCAATAAGTGCCTCATAAGCTGGTTTAGGACGAGATGATTCATCAAAAATCAGCGGCGCATCTGGCGTATTAAAAAATCGAGGTATCCAAGAATAACGATCATTTACTCCCCATAAAGAAAAGTCTTTACAGTTTTGGGCAGACAAACATACTTGCATCATATTCCGGTAAACATCCGCTTGGGCAGCCAGTCGTTCAGTTAGTGTGCCACTACCGTCAGAAATTTTAACATCCATCTCTGTTACTTGTACTTCCATTCCCAACTGATTAAGACGTTTAATATTTGCTGCAACTTTTTCGGGGTTGGGAGGATTTTTAATACTAACGTGCATCTGCAACCCGACGCCATCAATAGGAACATTTCGTTGCCGCAAATCCTTTACCAAAGCATAAATGGCATCAGACTTTTTGCCCAACTCTTCGCCGCCATAATCGTTGTAAAATAGTCGTACTTTGGGGTCAACTTCATGGGCAAAACGAAAAGCCATTTCAATATATTCTTTGCCAATTTTCTGCAACCAAACCGTATTTCTGAGCGAGTTACCATCTTCAGCTACCGCCTCATTAACGACATCCCAAACGGCAAGTTGTCCCCGATAATGACCCATAACTGTGTTGATATGTTGCCGCATAATCGCAATTAACTCATCCCGCGTCCACTTGCCCTCTGTGAGCCAGTTAGGCAGGCTTTCGTGCCAAACCAAGGTATGACCTCGTACCTCTTGATCATGTTGCTTGGCAAAGGCGACAATGCCATCTGCGGCGGTAAAATCAAAGCGATCTCGTTCGGGATGCAAAGGACCAAATTTCATTTCATACTCTGGCGTCACCTTACTAAAATGGCGCACCAAGATATCCTGATAACTTTGATCACTACGCAGAAGTTGCATCTGTACAGCAGTACCAATGCTAATTCCCCGTTGTTTGGCTAAGGCGCGTAAGCTATTATTTGCCAATTGTGTACTGCCATAAAAAGCCACTCCGAAAATTGCCACCAACGCTAGCAGCATCAACACACCAAACCGTTTGATTTTATTCATGCCTTAACCTCGTTGATATCTCATCCCTGGTAATTGAGAGACTAGCCCAAAAAGCTCTAACTGCAACAGTGCACTGGAAACTAACCCTGGCGCTAACCCAGCTTGTTGGACAATTAAATCAAATGGGATAGGTTCAAAAGATAATCCCTGTAATACATGAGCTAATTCTGGCTCTAATTCTGGCAATGGTGTAGCTTCTTGTGTCAATAATGGCGCGGTGTTGTCAAGTTTTGGTATTGCCCCCAACATTTCCAACAGATGACCTTCATTTAAGATTACATGAGCGCCCCGACTTAAAAGCCCTAGACAACCATTCGATTGTTGATCATCAAGTCTTCCTGGTAGCACATAAACATCCCGGCAGAAGTCATTGGCACAATAAGCTGTAATTAATGCACCAGACTTGCTGGGGGCTTCCATTACCAAAGTTGCACGACTTAAGCCAGCTATGATCCGATTACGCTGGGGAAAGTAGGCGCGGTTGGGTTGGGTGCCAGAGGGATATTCACTTAAGAGTAATCCCTGTTCTTGAATTTGTTGATATAAAGATTGATTGCGCGGTGGATAAATCATGTCAACACCTGTCCCCAAAACGGCGAGAGTGCGTCCTCCAGCTTGTAAGCAGCCATTATGGGCTTCTGTATCAATGCCGGCTGCCATGCCGGAAACGACGCTAAAACCGTGTCTGGCAAGGGCGTTGCTGATTTTGCGAGTCCAGCGTTTGCCGTAGTCGGTGGGTTCACGGGTGCCGACTATGCCAACCATTGGTATGATGCCGTGGTTTTCTTGATTTTGTACTATTCCTCGGTAGTAGAGTACGGGCGGAGGAGTGGGAATTTCTAGTAATAAACGGGGATAGTCAGCATCTGCTGGTGTCCAGAAATGGGGGTTTTTTAGGGAATGTTGTTCTAGGAATTGTTGGGGATCAATTTGCGATCGCTTGGCGGTTATGGCTGTGATAGTTTGCGGACCAAAACCTTCAACGTTGGCGATTTGCTTGGCGTTAGCCTCCCAGGCGGCGGCGAGGCTGCCAAACTTTTGTTGGAGACGTTTTATTAAGATGGGTCCCACACGGTCAACTTGCGACCAAGCTAGCCAATAAGCGCGTTCTTCTACCATTTTTGCTCCTAGTGTACTGTTTTTTTTTTGATTGAGAATAATCTAGCTTTTTTTAGCTTTTCCAATTGAACAAGCGGGCGTAAATGTAAGCAATTGTTTCAGAAATAATGGAGCGGACGCCGGCACTAGAAGCCCACCACTTTTTAGGATTGTACTCTATCGGTTTTTCAGCAATTATCCCTACTTTAATATTGGGGGCAAGTGCTTGTTGGAAAATCAGCCAACTTCTACGAGCATGGGCATCAAAGCTATAAACATTAATTGTTTTTATGTTTAAGTCGGAAGTCTTCAACCACTGATTTAAGGCGGCGGCAGATGCATAAGTCCGATTTATGGTTACATTTGAAGCGGGAACTGCGACTAATTTATCTGAGTCAAAGCCGTTTACGATTAAGCTTGCTGCTGCTAATTCGGCAGCATTTTTGTAGGGCGAAAGAAAGTATCCGAGATCTATGGGTAGTCCGGTGGTAATGAGCTTTTGATAGTCTCCTTTGTTAAATTCAGCAATGGCATTTGTGAGGGCGTAATCTGGTATCCAACCCTCTACAACTAAAATATCTGCCTGAATTGGATAATTGACGGCAAGAAAGGGTTGGATATGAGTTACCAAAAATAGCGCTAAAGCAATAATAAATCCGCTAATTGCTAACCAGCCTTGAAGTGTCAGCATCCAGATTTCTTGCCGATGAATAAAACGTATCATTGCCACTTTTAGGAAACTAAGTAAATCTATTAGTGTTATAGCAATTTTTTGTCAGGTACATTTGATTTTCCCAGCCATTCCCGGTTTCCACAAATCAAGAAATACCAGTCAATGTAAGTCTTCTTCCCAGATTCCAATATAAATGCGATTATTTTTTTGTTGTTCAATTACTCCCTCTAAAGTGTTTAACTTAAAATAATAATTCTTAAATTGTCCTTTTTGTACTTGTTGTAGTCCTCGTTGAATTGGTTCATTGATTTTGCATCCTAACATACTATTTAAAGTCATTAAAACTATTTGAGAATTAACTCCATTTTTAAAAGAAGCTTCGGTTTGACGGATGCGTTGAGAGCGTCTATCAAATAAGAAACCTAAGCTTACTTGTTCAGGAATTAATTCATAAGATACAGCACGAGTATTGGGCCAATATCCTCCAGAAATTCTAGTTGGAGTACCTAGCATTCGTAGCACATCATTTTTCATAATTCCTGGTTGAAATCCAGGTATATTATTGCCACTAGGAACATCTCGACATTGCTCTTCTACCACTTCTCCCAAAGGCTGCGGCAAGACTTCAAAAACGCCTGGACTTAATCCAGAAGGCTTAGAAGAAAGTAAAATATTAGGAGATTCTACTTTCAAGTTTAATGATTGAGGAGGTAGCGAGACTTGTAACACTTGGGCGAGAAAATAACTCGTTAAGATTAATAGCCCCATGATAATTAGGAAAGAGATGTTATTGTAAGTAGCGCTACCTGTAAGCAAAGCTAATTGCTTGTATATTGACTAAAGTCTTAGTTTAGATATGTTAGTAATTGCTCAAATCGTTCCAACTTAAGATTTAAGCACTCAGAATTTCTGAGTTTTTGTTACGTTGTTAGACGTAGATGCTTTTTATGAAAGCTGAGTTTTTTGCACGAGCAAGCCTTGCCTGAATTTATTCAGAATTGACTACTCTAATTCAAACTAACCGAAACTAATTTAAGGCAACTCTTGTGAACAAGAATCTAAATTGACAAAAGTTCTACCTTAAAGGTAAATCATTTTTTTGGTCATTCCCCCATCAACAACAAAATTTGTGCCAGTTATAAAAGCGGCATTAGAGGAAGCAAAATATACGGCTAATGAGGCAATATCTTCTGGTTTTCCTACTCTACCAACTGGATGTTGTTGATGATCATCTGGGGTTAATTCAGTTTGGTTGGTTTTGGCTTGTTGCCACTCGCTGACATCGATCCACCCTGGACTAATACAATTTACCCTGACAGGTGCCAAGCTAATTGCCAAAGCATGAGTTAATGCCACCACACCACCTTTGGCAGCAGAATATGCCTCTGTATGGGGTTCTGACATTAAGGCTCTTGTTGAGGCAATATTAATAATTGTGCCTTGACTTTTTTGTAGATGAATTGCTGAATATTTACTACAAAGAAAAACTGAGGTAAGATTTGTGGAAATGGTACGATTCCAATTTTCTAAACTCAGCTCTGTTAATGGTGCATTTTCTGGATCAGCAATGGCGGCATTATTAACTAAAACATCTATTTTGGTAAATTTTTTTGCGGTTTCTTTGATTAAATTGATAACTGAACTTTCTGACGAAACATCTGTTTTAATAAAGCAAATATCACCAAGATGTTGATATTCAGCTTCAGTTGCCCTTCCTGCTGCTTCGTCAATTTCAGCAATAATAACTTTTATTCCTTCTGACAAAAATCGCTTAGTAATTGCTTTGCCAATTCCCTGCCCACCTCCTGTAACAATTGCTACTTTTCCTTGCAAACTCATTACTACTCCTGATCAATTTATGAATGAGCGCCACGTTCCTTAAGATAAGAAAAGACGGACTTATCACCAATATCTGGAGGGATAGCTTGCACTACTTTACGCAGAGCAAACACCACAAATAAAACAGACCATATTACTAGTAAAACCTGTTCCCAAGCTAACGGCAACACACCCGCCAAATGTCCTAAAAGTAGCATAGGGACTAAGAATGTGAGAAACTTAGTTTCTAGGCGATTAAAACAAAAAGCTTCCTTGAAATAAATACCTGTCAGCGCCGCAAAGCTAAAGCCAACTCCCAGCAGTGAAATTGGGTGGTTGTAAACAAATAATACCAGCGGTTCAGAGTTGGAAACAGCTATGATTATTGCTGCTATTGTACCGATCGCCAAAAAAAACTGTAACAACCTATGCAGCAAGGCAAGATAAATATGAATTGTGTATAAACTAATACCCAAAGCTATAGTAAATATGCCGTAAAGCCAAGTTACAGTAGTTAAAACCGTTGGCGTGGTGCCTTTGAGTAAAATTAGGCAAGTTGCGATCGCAAAACTCAACGCCGCTACTAGTAAGCCACTACGATAAATAATAACGCCAGTGCGATCGCTTGGTGTAATCGTAAATTCCCCAAACTGTCCTTGATAAACTTCTAATTCAGATGCCTGTAGCTGCATTATTAGTTCCTCTTAACTTGTACATCTCAATGTTGAATCTCTTAAAAAAAGCTACAATAATTTACTGACTCTTGCCAATTCGAGTACCTTCAAAGAAGGCAATTCAACGAAATAGCTTTACCATTACAAATCAGTAAAGACAATAGAAATGTTGTGATTTTAACGCCGTTAGTAGTTATAAGCCTGAACAGTTCAGATTAGTTTCTTCTGAAATCAAAGACTTATATCTAAGTTGACTTTTAGTTCACGCCAAAATAATTTCTACCTTAGCACCATAGTATAACTGCAACTGAGACTGAGCGCTACCACCATTCACAGCAATTTCTACCCAACCCTCACTACCAATTAAAGCGACAATTTCTCCGGTTGGACAACTACTATAAGTTTGACTACCTAAAATCTGCCTTTTCCCAACAACAACCGACCAATTTTTACCTTGAACTTGATCAGCCGCAATATTGGTAATTAAGTTGCCAAAATGGTCAATATATTGAATACAACCAATAATCTTATTCTCAGTTTGTAGCGGTTCTTCAATTATTAATTCAACTAAACTTTCTGGCTCAATAATATTGCCTAATTTCTCAATTAAAACACCACTTGCTAAATGCGCTCCCACGGCGGCAAAAATATCTCTACCATGAAAAGTCTGACTAGGTGATGCTGTGCGCCAGTATTGAGGGTTAGTAAGTTCAACTGCTTTGATAATTGAGTTGTGCTTTAATACACCGCCAAATAAGCCATTATCAGGTCCTACTAAAAAACCTTTATTAAGTTGTAAAGCAATGCCTCGGCGCTGACTACCTACCCCAGGATCAACTACACAAATATGCACCGTTTCTGTGGGAAAATAAGCAAAAGCAGACATCAAATTAAACCGCGCAGCGGCAATATTTTGGGGTGGAATTTGATGAGTAAGATCGATAATAGTTAAAGCTGGATTTATGGTAGCAATAACGCCTTTCATTACCCCCACATAAACATCACTCAAACCAAAATCAGTTAAAAGAGTAATTAAAGAATTTTTAAGCATAAAACAGGTGTTGCTGATTTCAAATTAGCCAGAATTTTCACAGTAATAATGCCGCCGCTATCAATTGATAATCTTTAAACTTTTCAGGCATTTCTGCACCTTTGTCAATAGATTAAAGCTTTTTTTGAAACAATTATCTAGACAATATTTGGCTCAAAAAAGATAGCCGACTCAATATTTAAAAGCGCAGTTTCTAAGTCGTCGTTAACAATTTGCAAATCGAATTCATCAGCAGCATCAAGTTCAGATTTGGCACAAATTAAGCGTTTGGCGATCGCTTCTTCACTATCTTGTCCTCGACTACGCAGCCGTTGCTCTAATTCCTCGACACTAGGAGGTAAAATAAAAATCCGTAAAGCACTCTTGAATGTGTCGTGAATTTTCCGAGCACCAACAACTTCAATTTCTAAGATTACTAATCGACCAAATTGTATCTGCTGTTCTACAGGAGCGAAGGGAGTCCCATAATAATTACCAGCATACTCTGCCCATTCCAAAAGTTCCCCAGCTTGCAGCATTTTTTCAAATTCGTCGCGGGTTACGAAATAATAATGCTTTCCTGGAATTTCGCCGGGGCGGGGTTGGCGTGTGGTTGCCGAAATGGAAAGATATAACTCTGGATGTCTTTGCAGGAGACTTCTCAATAAAGTACCTTTACCAACGCCACTAGGTCCTGTTAAAACAATAAGTCTGCCTGTTTGCATTTTCAATACAAGTATGAAGTTATCTAAACATAACTTCTCACATAATCTGCCTTTTGGTGATATAGATCCCCGACTTCTTCAGTAAGTTGAGCGATTATTTTAGGATTTAAGTTCAGAAGTTGGGGATCACATTACCTGTTGAAACTAATTATTGCTGCTTGAACCATCTTTGCTGATCACAAAGCGATGAGCCACGGTTTCTGGCTGAATTGCTGAGAGAATAATATGACTCGAATCAGTAATAATTACAGCCCTAGTACGGCGTCCGTAGGTAGCATCAATTAACTGACCGCGATCGCGTGCATCTGTAATAATACGCTTGATGGGGGCAGATTCAGGAGAAACAATCGCAACGACTCGGTTTGCCGACACGATATTTCCAAAACCGATATTAATCAGTTGAATGTCCATGATGTGTTAACGGCAAGAGCCGAATGAAGTGCGTTTACATGAGACTTAGCTTTCTATGTTATCCAGAAAAATTTAGCCTTACAAGGCTAAATTTCCAAGAAAAGCCTGATTTTAGGATTTATACGCTAAATCAGACGGCAAGACATCACCTTTAGGTAGAGGAAAGCTTTTATTTAACGGCGATTAAACTTATAAGATTGCCTGTATTAAGCAAGAGTTCCCAATTTTCTCTAAAATTTGGGCAGTATCAACCCATTATTAGCAAGGCGTCCCGTGCAACCTGTTGACTTTACGACCCTAAATGCGGCTTGTTACGAGTTGCGTACCCAGTGGATACCAGGACGCACCGAACAAGTTTATCAACGCGATCGCTTCACCATTGCGATCGCACTGCGTACCCTCACTCATCGTGGCTGGTTGACCATCTGCTGGCATCCCCAAGCCGCCCGAATCCACATCGGCGATCCCCCCCCCAAAACCCCCGATACCTTTACCTTCAGCGACCAGCTACGCCATCAACTCAGTGGTTTAGCCTTAATTGCCATCGACACCATCGCCCCCTGGGAACGTGTCCTCGACCTCAAATTTGCTCGACGCCCTGGAGATCCCCCCATATTTCATCTCTACGTCGAAATTATCAGCAAATACAGCAACGTCACCCTCACCGATGCCGATAACCTAATCATCACCACCGCCCATCAAGTCAGCGCCCAGCAGTCCAGAATTCGCGCTATACAAACCGGACAACCCTACGAACTCCCCCCCGTCCTCACCGGCACAACGCCCAGCCTCAGCGAACCCCAAGCCCGTTGGCAAGAAAGAGTTAGCCTGGTTCCTGGCGCACTGCATCGTCAGCTACTCAAAAGTTATCGTGGTTTGAGCCCAACACTTGCCCGCTCAATGGCAGCAGCAGCAGGTTTTGATCCAAATCAGTCTACCGAAACTCTCAACGATTCAGACTGGCAACGACTCTTTGAGCGTTGGCAGGAATGGCTGCAATTACTTGAGCAAAAAGAACCACAATTTCAACCAGGCTTTACAGAAACAGGCTACACTGTCCTCGGTTGGGGCATGATTAAACCTGCCAAATCTGTCCAAGCCCTGCTCAATACCTACTACACCGACGAAATTAATCAACAAGACTTTGCCCAATTACATCATCAACTCAGCCAAAAGTTGGGCAATATTCTCGGAAAATTACGCCAAAAAGCCGCTACCTTTGAAGAACGCTTGCAGCAATCGGATCAGGCAGACCAGCAGCGAGAACAAGCTGATTTGTTGATGGCATATTTGCAAGAGTGGCAACCAGGGATGAAAAGCATTACCCTGAATGATTTTGCCACTAACGAGCCCGTGAGCATTGCCCTCAACCCGGAAAAAAATGCCGTCCAAAATGCCCAAGCCCTCTACAAACGCCACCAAAAGCTCAAACGTGCTCGTAATGCTGTTGAGCCATTACTGCAAGAGGTAAATGAGGAAATACAATACTTAGAGCAGGTAGAAGCGGCGCTAACGGCGCTAGATAGCTACAAAGCACCTGAAGATTTGCAAACACTACAAGAAATTCGTGAGGAATTAATTACACAAAAGTATTTAGATGTGCCTGAGCAACGTAGTCGGGTTATTGATGTTTCTGAGCCTTATAAATACCAGACTCCCAGCGGTTTTGAGTTGTTAATTGGTCGTAATAATCGCCAAAATGACTTGCTAACTTTTCGCACTGCAGGCGATTATGATTTATGGTTTCATACTCAAGAAATTGCTGGTAGTCATGTGTTGATGCGTTTGCCGGCAGGTGCTGTCGCCCAGGATGCCGATTTGCAGTTTGCGGCTGACTTGGCTGCCTACTACAGTCGGGCGCGTCAAAGTGAGCAAGTGCCGGTGGTTTACACCACACCCAAATATGTCTACAAACCCAAAGGTGCAAAACCAGGCATGGCAATTTATAAGCAGGAAAAAATTATTTGGGGTCAACCAGACCAAGGCAACACCTATCCTAGGAAAGATCTGTCTTAAGAGTCATGTAAATTTTATTTACAAAAAAATGTATTTTATGTTACGATAAATTTAATGAAATCTTAAGGCGGCACGCATGGGAACGGGCAGCCTTGGGTTAACTCTGTGTAGAGCAGACAACATTAATAGCGATGAGAAAAGACCAGCTACCTACGTCAGTTGGTCTTTTTGAGTTAGAAATATTTCAGCTAACTACGCTAAAAACGAAATGTGGTTCTGATTGTGCCAATTAGCAAGCCAGCGTTGTTGGTGTTATAGCCAGGAGCCGTAATCCAGACAATTCCCGGTGTAATAGAGATATTATTGGTTAGCTGCATTTGGTAGAACGCTTCCAGGTGTAATGACACATTCGGGTCAACATCATTAAAACTATTGACAAGTTGCCGAATGCGGGGGGCGGAGTTCAATAATGCCAGTCCAGCGGGAACCAATGCGGGATTTAAGGCGGAAAGATTGGTGAAGTTTTGATTAACCGTAACATCGGTATCAAATACGACCGGTTCTACTCCGACGATTATGCCGCCCAGGTTACCTTTTTTACCTAAATCAGGGAAGGCGAGGGTAAGGGCACCGTTGATGCTGTTAATTGTGCCACGGCTGATTAGTCCATTGCCGGTGGTGAGGGTATTAGTTTGGGTATAGCCAACCCAACCGCCTAATATAAAGCGATCGCTTACCTGCCAGGATGCCTGAATTCCATAAGAATTACTAGCGATCGGAATATTCAGATCAAAGCCCAAGGGAATACCCGCAAAATCAGGCTGCCTTAATAAATCACCTACCGTACCATTAAAGACAATCGGCGGTAGCGGCGGCGTTGTTGCCCCAGGTAGCGTCAAGTCTACAGGCAGCGTAATCGGTGCGAGTAGAGGAAAATCTATCGGAAGAGTGACGGCAGAAGGCAAAGTAGTTCCAGCCGGAATGGTGAAACCAGCCGGAATGGTAATATTTCCCGGCAGTGGTGCTCGTGAAATAGTGACAGGAAACGGCAGAGTTGTTGAGCCAACTAAAGTTGTACCCGCCGGAAGCTGTGTGCCTGCTGGAAGTTGGGTTCCCGCTGGAATTGCTGAATTAGCCGGAAAAAGCAGAGGAGTTGCCGGGGCAGAAGCTGGTTGAAAGTTGATATTTGCCGGTTGCTGGGCAAGTTGGTTAATAAATGTGCGAGGGTTGGAAACTGGACTACCTGTGAGGGTTTCGCGGTTATAAGAGTTGATGTAGGTTAAGCCCAACTGAAAACGGCTATTGGGTTTATAAAGTAATTGCGCCATTGCCCCATAAGCGCCATTAAACAAACCACCGCCGCTATTTGGGTTGTTTGTTTCACCAGCTAAATAGCCCAAACTCAACTCAAATTTTTTGCCCAACTGCTGCCTCAAGCCAAGCCCTGAGCCTTCTACAAGGTAGTAAATGGGGTTGCGTGTGCCAAAGCGTGTCAGTGCGCCTGAGCCGCCGTCGCCATCAAGGTAGTTGACGGTACTGGCAAAATCATAAGCTCTACCTCCATTGGCAGCAATTACCACTTCTGTACTTTTGCCGATGGGAAATTTATAAAGCAGTGCATCGATTTGCACATTATTATTGGCATTGTCGGCAGTAAAAGCTAGGTTACCTTCGTTGGTTTGGGTGCGGCTGGTGTAGGTGTTAAGCCCAGATGCTTGTAGTCTTGTCCTCAATAAGTCTCGCCCACTGAAGCTGGTATCTAAACTCAGTCGGGTACGATTACCAAAGATGGTTACATTGTCAACCTTTTCACCAAAAATATTTTCGCCTGCGACGATGCTGGTTAAGCCAAAGATGGCTTCTCCATTTAGCTTGGTTGTGGTGGAAAATTGTGTAAGGTCGAGTTCGGTAGTTCGAGCTTGTAGGGCGTCTACATTGGCGCGTAAGATGGCGACTTCTGGACCAAATTGGGCAATTAGTTGCTGAATTGTTGCTAAGTCTTGTTGGACTACAATATCAGTTGGTTTGTCTGTACCTAATTCCTGAATTCTTTGTAAACAAGCATTTAAGCCGGCAGCAAATTCGTAGCGACTAAGTGCGCGGTTGCCGCGAAATGTACCATCAGGATAGCCTGCGGTACAACTATAGCGCTCAATAAGTCCGCGTATTGCTTCATAAGCCCAGTCTGTCGGTTTGACATCGGTTAGTTGTGTTACTGAGGTAACTTGCTGCAAGGTATCGTCAACTTCAACGCGCTGGTTGTTATAGCGCTCAATTTGTTGGAATACAGCCTCATTATCGGCGATCGCGTTTGCAGGTGTCGCTGGAATTGCTGGCGGTGTAAGTTGAGCTGGTTGAGTTGTTTCTATGGTTGTAGATTTTTGCGGTATTGTAATCGCTTCTGTTGTTTGTGTCGCTTCTACCCTGCTACTAGCTGCTACCACTAACGCCGCGCCCAAAATGGCTGGGCTAATTTGCCAAAAATGGCATAATTTTCTCTTCATTTGCTCTCCTCATACCCGTTTGAGATTTTCTAGATACTTTACAGTTGTCGGACTTCCTAGTAATACTTTATGCCTAGATGTTTTCTGTACGGGTAGCTTCTGCCTCGTTGCTCCAAATCAATAATCACAATAAAAAGGGCATCTAGCTAGATACCCTTTGATCACGTTACTATTGCTGAAGCTTATTCCCCAGGCTCATCCAAATGTTCTGCTACAGTGTGATACAGCTCTAAAACGTGATGATCTAAAAGACGGTAGAATACTTTGCGCCCTCGCTTACGATAACTCACCAATCGCATGGCTCGTAAGGTTCGTAGTTGATGTGATACGGCTGATTCACTCATCTCTAGCGCTGCTGCCAAATCACAGACACAAAGCTCTCTGAGCGCTAGAATTGAAACAATTCTTAATCGGTTAGCATCCCCCAAAAGGCTAAAAAACTCTGCCATCTGTTGGGCTTTGTCTATGCTAAGAGTTTTGCTCTGAAGTTGCTCGACATCCTCAATCTCAACCGGGTGTGGCGAATTGCAATTGAGATTTTTTATTTCTTCTCTTCGACTGACTGTAGCCGCCTCGGCTTTGGGTTGGGCTGACATTTTGCTTTAATACCTGGCGGGTATGACTATATTAACTTTATGGTAACGGATGGGAATGATAAACGTTTTCAGTTTGCCTAATTTTTTTAGACAACTGAACATATATTCAACTATTTTTCAGATGAATTTGAGCGTATATAAAAATTTGCTTGCAAACGCTGAGAATTTTTGCTACTTTAGTTAAGCGCCAAAAACAAGCCGGGATAGCTCAGTTGGTAGAGCAGAGGACTGAAAATCCTCGTGTCCGGAGTTCAAATCTCCGTCCTGGCATTGACAAGTTATTTTTAAATAAGCCAAGTTTAACCAAAATGTAAACATGGGCTTTATTGATGATAAGTTGGTTTCTTTAGCAATTGCTCTGCTTTTTGCTGAGATATTTTGATGCTGATTTTCCAGTTTAGATGAATTTTGTGTGAAGTGCGTTGAGCAATGATCTGCTTTTGCTTATAATTTAAATTTAATTAGACGGCTTAAATGCCATTTAATTGTTGAGAGATTTTGATGTCTGTCAACAAACCTTGTAGATGCGACTCATGGCAACAATAAGGAAAATTTATCATATATGAGGCTTTACTAAGACCAGTTTTTTACAATACTCAATTACTAGATAAAGATATAGAAGATCAAAACAAAACCTTTTGTTTAAGCTTTGCTGAATGATTATCTGATCATCGATATAAGCTAAATTTCCCCAAAAAAATTCTTTTTATATTAGTGGACTTTTTGAAATCTATCTTAGGGATTAGAAAATTGTGAAATTCAATCTAAATAAGAAGATAAGCAGAAGTACATAATATCAAAAAGTAGAGAGAAAGTAGCACAGTTATTGAAGTGTCATGTATTAACAAATACTTAAAGATTAAGGAAGGATGATGGTCATTAGCCTGGAGTGAACTATATCAAACTAACTAATTCAAAATTATGTAATTAACTGGGAGCCTGTGTTAAACCAATGTTGATTGTTAGCAGTATTAGAGTTTTTGTATGGGATCTATGAAGCGATTATGCAAGTCCTCTCTGAGTTAACAAGCATCAATAAGTTCCTCAAAACTACGAATTATTTCAACAGTTTTAAGTTTTTGCAACAATAACATTACAGATGATTTTCCGATGACTCACAAATCCGGCTCAGAAGATATAATTAAAAGTAATAAGCGATCGCTAAAAAGCCTAGAAAGAGCGATCGCTATGTCACAAAATCAGTTTTCTCTAATTTTAGTCTGCTGCAATCAACAATCCTGGCGGCGGAAAATGGTTAAGCAACTCAAAGAAATTTCCTCAATACAAATTGCCGAAATTACCCTTCATCCCTCCGTCAACACTTTATTTACAACCATAGATACAGTCGTTGAAGAGCAACCGCAAGCTTTAATGGTTTTTGGATTAGAGTCAGTCACAGAAATTGAGCAAGTCTTAACGGCAACAAACTTAGTAAGGAATGAATTTCCTAAACAGTTTCCCTTTCCGCTGGTGTTGTGGATTAATGATGAAATATTACACAAAATGATTCGACTAGCACCAGATTTGAAGAGTTGGGCAGCTAACCCAATCAGATTTGAAATCCCTACTAATCAGTCCCTTGAGAGGGCAGCAATCTGCGCCTAATTCTTATATAGAAGAATTGTAAAATATATCATCATTAAGATCATGCCCAATTCTCAAAAAGTTGAGGCATTTATGAGGAAGATAATTGTACAGTAGGCGATTAGATTGACAAGTAGACTGATGGATATCAATCAACAACTGCTCACAGAGATTAAGCGTCAACCTTACCCGCTATTGTTTACCACGATAAGCGGGGCACACCTTTATGGTTTTCCTTCTCCCGATTCAGATTATGACTTGCGGGGTGTGCATATTTTACCAGTTGCTGAGGTGGTAAAACTTGATCCAGGGCGTGAAACAATTGAAGTTTCAGAAGTGCGTCAAGGGTTACAAATCGATTTGGTATCTCACGATGCCAAAAAATTCTTTTTGTTATTGTTGAAGAAGAATGGCTATGTTTTAGAACAATTATATTCACCGTTGATAGTTTATACTACGCCAGAACATGAAGAATTAAAAGCGATCGCTTCTTCATGTATCACACGCCATCATTCTCATCACTATTTCGGCTTTGCCCAAACCCAATGGAAGTTATTTGAAAAAGAACAGCAGCACCGTGTAAAACCTTTACTATATGTTTATCGGGTACTATTAACAGGCATCCACCTCATGGAAACTGGCGTTATCGAAGCCAACTTAATAAGGCTAAATGAGAAATTTAACTTAGCTTATCTTCCTGACTTAATTGCCCAAAAACTTGCTGGCGCTGAAAAATCTGTGCTTACTTATGCAGATATCGCATTTCATCACAAGGAATATAAGCGACTGCAAACTCAATTAGAAGAAGCTTATCAAACCAGCATTTTACCCGAAACACCTTCTGCTAAAGACGCCTTAAATGACTTATTAGTGCGTTTGCGCCTCAATATTACCACTACTACTTAAAACTCCAAGCAGCAACAGCAAGACAACTCCAACCAATTATAAAAGCTACGCCGCCTAGAGGTGTAATTGCTCCTAGCCATTTAATATTAGTAAGACTTAAGGTATACAAACTACCAGAAAAAACCATAACCCCAACAATAAAAGCCACTCCAGCAGCGATAAGGGTTGTTTGTGCCGCCTCAGCGCGACTTAATAATAAAGCAACCATTAGTAGTGCCAAAGCGTGATACATCTGATAACGTGCACCAGTTTCAAAGATTTCCATTGCCCTTTCGCTTAACTTTTCCTTGAGGGCGTGAGAAGCAAATGCACCAGCAGCGACAGATAAACCGCCAAAAATAGCGGCAAAGCAGAAGAAAATCCGCATCATCAAAGTTAGAGCCTAAATGACATTGGTATATTGATCAAGGATTGAAGTAATAAGATACACCACCTCGATCATCTGATTTCGCAGTAGCATTAAATTCTTTGGCTTTCTCCTCCAAATATTTCCGGGCTTCTTCTTTGGATATTTGGGTTGCTTTGGCAAATTGCATAACGCTGATTCGTCCGTTGTCTTCCATGAGAAGCTGAAAGAAGATAGACTTTAAGCGATCGCCTTTATCTTTTCTACCTCCTTTCGACTTACCAAAGGCAAGCCAGCCCCCTGCCGCTGTTGCCGGTAGAGCAATTACCATTAACACCAAAGCGCCAGTTTTATCCTTTTGCTGAGGATTTAGTAGGCTTGTTACAGCAAACAACGACAACGGGATACCGACTGCCAGTAACAACCCTGGGATTAGTTTGTTGAGTCGCGCCATATATGGGAAAAAATTTTAGTGGATAATGCCGCGATTCTAACCTTATCTGCGAGTTGCTTCCAGTAGTCTAGAGAAGTAAAATCGAGTACTTGTCATTGCCTGCCGCTCAATGGTAAAGCCATTACTCTCCAAAATTTTGACAATATCCGCTTCTCGATGCAAATAAGCACGAGTTGCCTTGCTTGCGCCAGGAAAGAAACTGCCGATTTTTTTGAGGATACTGAGGCTAAAGGTTTTTGGCGCAAAGCTGAGAATAAGGCGCGACTCGGCAAGACTCGCTAGGTGAGCAATCATCTGGGAAGCCTTATCCTGGGGATAGTGTATCAAGACATCCAGGCAAATAACCGTGTGGTAGCTGCCGCTTAAGGCTTCCAAATCCTGCACAGCAAAGGTGGGATTGCTATTATTACCAAAAGTATCCTTTGCCCTTTCCTGCGCCTCTCCTACCATCTTTTCTGAGATGTCGCTGGCATTGACTTTTGCGCCGAGTTGTGCTACGGGAATACTGAGGCTACCCACGCCACAACCAGCATCACAGATCGATAAATCCGCTAAATTACCGTCAGCCTCCAGCCATTGTAGGACAGTATCAACCGTTTGCTGATGTCCGGTACGGATGTCTAATTGAACTTTACTAACTTCAGCATCCCCGTAAATTTTACGCCAACGGTCGAATCCTGTGGCGTTAAAGTATTCTTTGACAACGGACTTGTCATCAATTGTGGTCATTAGTTGAATTTTATAAAAAATGGGGACGGTTAATTACTTTAGCAGGTGTTGCGGGTCGAGGGTTAATCTTGGTCTGCTGCTCTCATAATTGGGGGTGAGGCGGGGTGGTTGTATTGGATTGTTCATTTAGTCGCGTCTTTGAGGACGTTTTGCACCACTGCGGAGAGGTTAAAGATAATATCGGGTTCCACAGAGCGCAAAATATTTCGGCTCCGAGCTGAGTTTGCCTCGCTCAAACTCTACCAAAAAATGTAACCTGTAAATCCTTGAATTATCCAACTTCTTATGAGCCAGTTGCCAGACCATCTTTTGTTCGTCCTGCCTCAGTTCGGGCCAGTAACAGTCCATCTCGATTTTGGTTTCCCCGCCCTGGCACTTCTCGACTTTCCCAGATGTTCTGATCAGCCTGGTAGGATTAGATTTTTTAGTCATTGGTTTTCTACTGTGCTAAAAAACAAAAGCCCCGTAGGGAGAATTCACCTGACGAGGCTTTGTTATATCTAATAGCCTTAACCGTAGCGTAAGACTATTATTCTGAGTAGTCCCCAATAATTAAATTTTTCTAAAGCGATGCTTATGCTCTCTAAATACATAAAGCTTAATCCTGCTCGATTCCAGACTCTGGCAATTTTGAAAAAATATAGACAATATTTTGCTCTTCCCTGTCATCGCCTTCTTGGTCATCGCCTTCTTGGCACTTTTTCCATTTATAGTAGTCGTAGTAGAATCGCCAATCAGGCATCGGTAGGTGTCCGATGTAGAAGTTGTCAAAACTAAAAGTTAAATCACGTTTACATAAGTCTTCATACTCATAGGGAGGGAGTTTAGAATACGATCGCCAAAACTCTTCATTATCAACCCCAGTTACCCATCCCAATCTCTTCCCTAGGTGAACTAAGTTCTCATCTACCTCCTTATAATAAATATCTTTTTGTATACTAAAACCAAACCGTCCATAGCTGTAATTTAACCAAAGTTTATCTATAGTTTGGATATCACGAGCGGGTATTTGTTGAATACCTTGATTGTAAGTACTGTCAAACTCGTTAATAACATAAATACTGTAACAATCTCTTGAATCTCTTGTAACTAGCCACGTTATAGTTTCTAGAATGATTCTTGTTTCATTATTTGCTTTTTCCCATTCTCCAGCGGCTAGAAAATTCTTGAGACGGCTGTAGTCTATGCCAGCCACAGAAATAAGTGGTGGATCTTCAGCTCTTTTTTTTTGCAGTTCTGATTCAAGTTTTGCTACTTGTGAAGAGAGTTGATTAAGCTCTGATTTAAGCCCTTGCCGCTCTCGTTCAGCTCCTTTTAATTGCTCCTTTATTTTTGACAATTGCTTTTCTAATTCATCAACTGTAGAAGTATCCTGCGACATCTGCGCCCAAATAATAGGCTCAGATTTATCTTGCGCCTGCTCTAATTGCTCCAATCTGTGCAAAACCTCTCCCTCAAATCGCGCTTTCTCCTGTTTAACCTCTTCTAGCTGAGACTGTGATGCATGAAGTTGCTTCTCTTGTGCCTGAAAGTTTATCCACATCTCCCTTGCCCAAGCTAGTTGAGCATTGTGCCTTTCCACAAAGGCTTCTGGACAGGGTATTAAGTCCCAATTACAGACGGAGCAGCGATTTACCTTGCCTTGATTGTATTCAGTCTTGCAAACGGGACAAGGAGACAGAGAAGTCGGTGATGGTGATTGCCCACCCAGGACGACATCATTGGTTTGTGGTTGATTGGGATTGTTGCTCATAACTGTTTAAGATTCGACTGGTTTTAGTGTTCCCAGACATCAGCTAGTTCTACTATCAAGGAGCGATGGACTCACATCAACTATTCTCTACTGACCTTTGTATAATCAGGATGCTCCCCTGATAAATTCTGTACTTGGCGAGACTGAAATTCCTGACGAATAGACTCAGTAATAGTGTCTACCAGTGATAATCGCTCATTTATTGATAACTGTATAACTTGCCTCACTAATTCTTCTGAAGACCTATCTTTTATTTCGAGTAAGGAGCTATCAGAAGACTTTTGTACATTAGATGTTTTACCCTCATTTAAAATCTTCTTTAAGTCTATACAGAGCGCTTCTAAAAAACCAGAATCATTAATTATATCCGAGGCTTCATCCTCATCTAAATCTTCCATGTTTAAACGTTCTTGATATGCGTTGATTTGATATTCGATAGCTTCAATAATAAACTGCGTTGCCTTATAAGATAAATTCATGTGAAGTTCCTTACTTAATAGCTATTATTAGCCAACAATTAATTCACCTTGTAAAAAAATGTACCTATTAGTTGCAGTGCTGCTTTATATTCATCTATCAGCATAGTTTGATTAGGTTTCCATAACCAGTGATCATCGTGATCGTTAACTAATTCTAGTTGAGGCGGAATTTCAGTACCACTCTCTAATTTCCAGCAGTTTCTTCCTACTCTTGGAGTTGCAAATGTCGAGATTCCTCCACCTAAAGCAGCATTGACCCAGACTTGACCACTATCATCAGTATAAGTGGCAACATCCTTGGGTCTGACATTATCCATTCTAGGAGAATTAGAGTTGCCACTTCGATACAAATCAATTGGTGTTTCCGCCATTCGATGCTTTTTGATTTTCAAAGTTCAAGTCTTACATAGCTTAATACCTTGGGAGTAGCCACTCAATAACTTTCTTTGCCTATACGTTGCCAACTCAAATTATTATTCTCCTCATCCAAATTCCACCTCAATAATTGAGCAGATTCACCAACACTTATACCCGCTAAACCGATCGCTTTTCGTGGTGCTTCTGTCGCTAAACTAATTGCTGACTCTACTCCACAAACTCCCCACTTAACTAAATTCTGCACCCCAACTAATAACGGCAAAGTTGTCCCAGAAAGCGTACCATCAGCCAGCCTTGCTGTGCCATTTATCACCTCAATCTGCCGCGTATCCCAGGGATAAACCCCATCTGCTAATCCAATTGGTGCTAAGGCATCACTAACTAGAAATAATCCTTTTTCATAGCCACCTGCACTTAATAATAATTGAATCATAGTCGTGCAAATATGTTGACCATCGGCAATAAATCCACAAGAAACATGAGGATTAATTAAAGCGGCACCCAGTAATCCTGGTTCTCGATGATGCAGACTAGGCATGGCATTAAAGGCATGAGTTACCATTGTTGCCCCTAATTTAAAGGCTTTTTCTGATTGAATTGCTGTTGCTTGGGAATGTCCCAGACTAACAGTTACACCAAGAGAATGTAAGTAATCAATTACTTCATCTGTTGTATCTAATTCCGGTGCTAAGGTTATTATTTTAACAATATGAGCATAATCTCCTAATACTTGTTTGACATTTTCCAATGTTAGCGGCAACAAATATTCTGCGGGATGTGCACCGCGTTTTTGGAAATTAAGAAATGGTCCTTCTAAATGTACTCCTAAAATCTTTGCCATCCCTTCTTGGTGAGAAGTTATTTTCTCTAACTCCGGTTTGTTAAAGGAGGACATAAAATCTGCAATAATAGAAAGCGATCGCTGAATCTTTTCTACAGAAGTCGTTACTATTGTCGGTAAAAAAGCATCAACTCCTTGCTGCCAAAGGTATTGACAAATTGCCATCACTTGGTCACTATTACTAATACTTAAATCAGGAAAAGCTAAACCTAATCCGCCATTAATTTGTAAATCAACGCCGCCAAGTGTTACCCAATCTCCGGCAACATCAATTACTTCAACAGCCGTTTCCTGATCCATCGCTGTAATTGCGGCAATAATACCATACTGATCAATCTTGATTTGCTGCAAACCAGAATAACCAGGCACTCTTGCATTAATAATATCCACAGGTAAATTCCCCTAAGTCATTTATCCTCTGTCAGAATAACGAATGACCAATGGCAAATTACTAATGACTAACAATCCTTTAATTGGCATTATTATGGGCAGTGATTCTGACTTGCCTACTATGCAAGATGCGATCGCTATTTGTGAAGAATTTGGCGTCAAAAGCGAAGTTGCGATCATTTCGGCTCACCGCACGCCCGAACGTATGGTAAAGTATGCCCAGGAAGCACATCTACGAGGACTCAAAGTAATTATCGCTGGGGCAGGTGGTGCTGCACATCTGCCGGGAATGGTTGCCGCCCTGACGCCTCTACCCGTGATTGGTGTGCCTGTGGCGAGTCGTCATTTACAAGGTATTGACTCTCTTTACTCGATTGTACAAATGCCTGCCGGTATTCCCGTAGCAACAGTAGCGATCGGTAATGCTAAAAATGCCGGATTACTGGCTGTGCAGATATTAGCATCCCACCAGCCAGAATTACTCAAGCAAGTCCAGCAATATCGACAAAATCTAGCTCAATCTGTAATCGACAAGCAAACGCGACTCGATGAGTTGGGCTATGAACAATACTTAGCGAAATCTTGACACTTTTTTTGAGGAAAATCTAGACCAGGTATTTGGATTGTCTCAGTTAGCAGGGAAATGTATACGTTGATACAGAACGGCAATTTAAGAAATATTAGGATGCGAAAACTTCCAAGGCACTACTAAAGTTTATCTTAATAAAATTGCGTGTCTTGGCGGCTCCCCCATTATTTGTAAGCTTTGTTTGAAAATAAAAACTCAGCCTCCAAAGATCCCTAACTCTTTTGAGAATAAATGTTCTGGAAAGCGCTCGAATGGAGCAAAAACAGGGTGGTTTCTTATCATAACTTTAGCCCAAATATCAAACAAACATATAATCCTTTGTTAGAACGATGGGGCTTATCGATAAACTTTGGAATGTGTTTCAAAAATCAAGGAAAATGCTATGGCAATGTCTAAACTGATGTTCAAGAAAAGGAAAAAAAATCGGCAACAAAAAAGTAATCCATACTCCTTATCTCGAAAATCAAAAACCTCTAAAACTGCATTATTTTTCAAGCAGTTGCAAACTTCAGTTAACCGACTAACACCAAGTTGGCAAGCCTGCATACCCCTAGCAAGCATTATCTTTTTGGTCTGGAGTTATGCCGCAGTTGCCCAAGCTCCAGTCGCCGCACCAGCCGCCGATGCAGGACCAACAACAGCAGAGCTGAAAGTTGGTTTAGATACAATTTGGGTGATGATTGCCGGAATGTTAGTGTTTTTTATGAACACTGGCTTTTGTATGTTAGAAGCTGGCTTCTGTCGCCAAAAGAATGCTGTTAATATTCTGACCAAAAACCTGATTGTTTTTGCTTTATCTACCGCCGCTTTTTGGGTAATTGGTTTTGGCTTAATGTTCAGCGATGGAAATGGTTTTGTTGGTACTAGTGGCGGCTGGTTTTTGAGTGGAGCTGATAGTAGTCCGGCAACAGGAGATGCCTATCAAGGTATCTTTGGCGCTCTGAATTGGGCGGGAGTACCACTACTTGCTAAATTCTTTTTTCAATTAGTATTCGCTGGAACAGCCGCAACGATTGTTTCCGGTGCTGTAGCGGAACGAATTAAGTTTCTTGACTTCTTAATTTTCAGCCTTTTACTAGTAGGAATTGCCTACCCAATCACAGGACATTGGATCTGGGGCGGTGGCTGGCTTGCCAAAGCAAATTTCTATGATTTTGCAGGTTCAACAGTTGTTCACTCGGTTGGAGGCTGGGCAGCTTTAATGGGAGCCGCATTTTTAGGACCACGCCTTGGTCGATATTTCGATGGTCAAGCGACGGCATTTCCTGGTCATAACATGAGCATCGCCACTTTGGGATGCTTGATTCTGTGGTTAGGCTGGTTTGGATTTAATCCCGGTTCCACAATGGCTGCCGATCCAAATGCGATCGCTCATATCGCCGTCACCACCAATACAGCCGGGGCTTTTGGTGCTATTGCCGCTACTTTTACAGCTTGGCTATATCTCGGTAAACCCGACCTTTCAATGGTAATCAACGGACTCCTTGCGGGTTTAGTAGCCGTAACCGCTGGCTGTGCTTGGATGAGTATTGCCTCATCTGCAATTGTTGGTTTTATTGCTGGCGTCATCGTTGTGTTTTCTGTCGGTTTCTTTGACAAAATCCAAATTGATGACCCTGTAGGTGCTACCTCCGTTCACTTAGTTTGTGGTATATGGGGAACCTTAGCTGTTGGCTTATTTAGCGTCGGTCCAAATGTCATCTTACGTGGAGGCGCTCCGTTGTACACCGCAGGTCCAGCAGCAGGTTTATTCTTCGGGGGTGGTTTTGTCCAACTGCTGCCTCAAATCATCGGCATAGTTGCAGTCGGAGGCATGACTGTTTTACTTAGCACCATCTTTTGGCTAGGACTCAAGGCAACCCTTGGCATCCGCGTCACTCCAGAAGAGGAAATGGAAGGTTTGGATATTAGCGAACACGGCATGGAAGCTTATCGCGGTTTCCGCAAAGAAGCCGAGGCAGGCATGACGTCTGGGATGACTGGTGGTCCTGGCACGGTGTTTAAATAACTGAATTTTCTCACTTTGCGTGGTTTTTGTAAAAACATGACTGGCTTAGTTTTTACAAGCTCTTAATTGTCTAGCCATAATTCCTTTAGTTTGAAAATTGACCTTGAGTTGCTTAAGGTCAATTTTTCTGTTTTTGTCTTCAGCATTTTTCCTGCAGAAGGAAATTTACTTGTAGTTTAAGGCTAAAACTTTTACTACATATAGAAAGCCATCCTTAAGCTTTCGGTAACGGTGGCTTTTTCGTCAATTAATCACTTTTAATTACCGATGAGACTGCATATTCCAAATTCTTTCTAAAGTTTCAATTTGTTGAAGCAACAGCGCCGCCCGATGAGTGCGATGCTTGCGGTATTGAAGCCCAGCTAAGATATAGACGACGAACACGGAGGTAAGGAAAAGTCCGCCTACAGGTTCACTGACTTGATTTGTTTGTGTTGCCAAATTAGCTTGAGTAGAGGTTGGTTGTGCTGTGGTAGGGGGATTTTTACTATTAGGAATAGCGCTACTTGTGCGATCGCTATTAACCAGATCAAACGTTAACACTTGTGGCTCGTCTAGGCTTGGTTGAGTCACAGCAGCAGAAGCTTTATTAACTACCGATAAAAGTAAAACCGACGTGGCTAAAGAAAGGAGCGGATTGAAAAAAGTGCTTTTCATATCTGAAAAGAATGCTTACTTGTGCTGGTTCATCAGGAAAAATACACTACAAATTTGTCTATATAGACCTAAAACTGTTTTATAGAGCTTTCCGCCCACAAAGTACATATATATTCTGTAGCATATACTACCATTTTAGCTTTTGTTGCTCAATTCATCCACCATCAGATTAGGGTCGAGGCAGTTTTTTGTAATACGCATCTTGAGAATATTTATCTACAACTGTTAACGCTTCTTCAATTTTCACTCTTCAGACCTCCTACCAAAGTCGATTGTGCTTAGTTTAATTTTCGACAACGGTAGCGAGACGTGGTTTGGGCAAAAGGTGGCTTAGGAGCGCTCGATTTGTGCATATTAGCTCAGGCGTCTGTGCCCTCGTCGCCGTGATCAGGCTTAGTCTAAGGAGAACCTATCCCAACCAACTCACAATCTGCCATACATTTTATGAGGTGCTGGTTTGCTAGTGACCACTCCCATCAAATTGCCAACCACGATAATTCCTTCTTTTTGTAGTTTCAATAACTCAATGCAGGCGGAATTTTTGACAAATATTGAATATTATTTGAGCAGATCGGCGCAATGCGACTAAGATCTGATTCAAACCAATTGCTGGATCTAAGAAGCGTGCCGACACACTCAAAAAAATTTCCCGCTTGGGCGTTCATCTCCCTAGCTCTTAATGGGCTACTCGTCGTTGCTGTCGCCACGGGGCTGCAACGGAACTACCATTGGTCTATACCTCCGGTTAACCAGTCCGCCGTAGCTGCCCGTGTGGCAACTTCTACACCGCAGCCGACTCAACTGGGAACGCGCCATTTGCTCAGTTATCAACAATGGGTAGCACTCTTACAACAAGAGGCAGAAGTTGCTGCGACACAAAAACCTGAACATTTATCGATACTTTTAGGTGATTCAATTAGTTTGTGGTTTCCTGCTCAACTTTTGCCACCAAAACGAACTTGGTTAAATCAAGGTATCTCCGGCGAAACCTCGGCTGGGTTGCTCGAACGCTTGGCTTTAATTGACAGAACCCAACCGGAAGTCATTTTTGTGCTCATTGGCATCAATGACTTGATTCGGGGCACAACAGATGAAACGATTTTGGCAAACCAACAACTGATTATTCGCTACTTGCGACAAGTGCATCCCCAGGCAAAGATCGTCATGCAGTCGATTTTGCCTCATGGTACAGATAAGGTAACTTGGGAAGGACGCGATCGCCTGCTTGCCATTCCCAATACTCGTATCCTTGCCCTGAATGAACGAATAAAAGCAATCACCAAAGAAGAAGGCGGCATTTATCTCGACCTTTATCCACTTTTTGCTGACAAAGACGGCAACCTTACCCCAGAATTCAGTAGCGACGGCTTACATTTAAGTCCTCAAGGTTATAAAATTTGGCGCAATGCCATAATAGTCTTCAACCAGCTTATAGTGGAGCCTCAATCCCAGCCTTGAGATATAGTTAAAGCCTCCTGGCATTCTATGATAGCGTTAGCGCTGCTGCAAAGCGCAGAACGAGGGGAATTAACAAATATATAGCTATTTTCTAGGAAAGTATGGATACAAAAGCCTTTAAGCGATCGCTCCACAGTTCAGAAAACTACCACCGTAAAGGATTTGGTCATGAAGCTGAAGTTGCCACCCAGTTGCAATCAGAATATCAAAGCGACCTGATCCAAGAAATTCGTGACAATAATTATCGCCTACAACGCGGCAATGTTACTATCTTGCTAGCAGAAGCATTTGGTTTTTGTTGGGGTGTTGAGCGTGCCGTAGCAATGGCGTATGAAACTCGGCAACACTTCCCTACCGAGCAAATTTGGATTACTAATGAAATCATTCATAATCCTTCGGTAAACCAGCGCTTGCGAGAAATGAAAGTTGGTTTTATTGAAGTAGAAAATGGTCAGAAAAACTTCTCTGTTGTTGAAGCTGGTGATGTAGTAATTTTACCTGCATTTGGTGCAAGTGTTCAGGAAATGCAGTTACTTAACGAGAAAAACTGCAAAATTGTTGATACAACTTGCCCTTGGGTTTCCAAAGTTTGGAATACCGTAGAAAAGCATAAGAAAAAAGACTACACCTCAATTATTCACGGCAAATATAACCACGAAGAAACCGTTGCCACGAGTTCTTTTGCTGATAAATATTTGGTCGTACTGAATATGAAAGAAGCCGAATATGTGGCTGATTATATTCTTAACGGTGGCAATCGTGAGGAATTTATGAGCAAGTTTAGCCGCTCTTATTCAGCCGGATTTGACCCGGACAAGGATTTGGTGCAAATTGGCATCGCGAACCAAACAACTATGCTCAAGAGTGAAACAGAGCAGATTGGTAAGCTTTTTGAACGCACAATGATCAAAAAGTATAGTCCAGACCAGTTAAATAATCATTTCCAAAGCTTTAATACGATTTGTGATGCAACTCAAGAGCGACAAGATGCCATGTTTGACTTAGTAGAGGAAAAGTTAGATTTGATGGTGGTAATTGGGGGTTTTAATTCTTCTAATACCACGCATTTACAAGAAATTTCCATTGAGCGAAATATTCCTTCTTATCATATCGATTGTGCCGAAAGAATTGGTGCAGGTAATACGGTTGAGCATAAGCCATTGCACAAAGATTTGGAAGTAAAAGAAAACTGGCTTCCTGATGGGGAAATTGTAGTTGGTGTAACTTCTGGTGCTTCCACGCCGGATAAAGTTGTAGAAGATGCGATCGAGCGGATTTTTGCGTTGAAGGCGGCGGCAATGGTGGTTTAGAGGTGTTGTAGGATGGACACAAATGCCCATCCTACTCATCGTTTACCACTTTTTTTACCTGTTATTTAAAAATTCTCACATTTGGCTTAACTGTTATCTGCACTCAGCGTTACAACTTAACTAGTCTGCAAAGATAGGTAGTGCTTTGGCAGATAATATTAACTCAGTAACCGGGCGGATGTTGCAAGCCAGCAACCACTTTATCAATCTCAGAAGCGATCGCCAACAACTCCATTTCACACCACCGTTTACCAACAATTTGCATTCCAATTGGTACATTCTCCGTTTGTGCAATGGGAATTACTACCGCAGGATGTCCACTCAAATTAAAAGGTATCGTATAAATACCATTTGCCACTGCATAAGGATAGGATTTGCCATCAACATCAACGGCACTCCAAGGGGGACAATGAGTAAAGGCAGGAGTTGCCGCAACAGGAGTTAGCCAGATATCCCAGGGTTCTAATTCCTGATCCATATAAGCTGTGAAGCGATCGC
The DNA here is from genome assembly GCA_049671305.1 of Coleofasciculaceae cyanobacterium. Lineage (GTDB taxonomy): Bacteria > Cyanobacteriota > Cyanobacteriia > Cyanobacteriales > Coleofasciculaceae > CADCTM01. The sequence goes on along the minus strand of JBATUR010000093.1, from coordinate 12,777 downwards.
GCTCTGTAAGTGCCTCGAAATATCCTTTTAAACTCGGATTCATAAACTCAGGTAGAAAGTTGCTGAAGTTACCCAATTTTCGCAGCTCCTTGTCGCCCTGAGTTGCGGTACGGAAAAGCAACTGCAAACTACGACGGATATTATATCGATCGACTGGTTGAGCGTAGATATTAAGGTATGCTGTGAGCCGTCCGTAGAGATTAAATATTTTGGCAAGATCAAAGTCTTGGGGAAACCAGGGTTCAGCTTGCACACCTGCTTCCGAGAGTTTTTGCGCGATCGACTGCATAGCGCCTCGAATTTCTGCAGCAACGGGAACACCTGCCCATTGATCACACCAAGCGATTTTGAGATTTTGCAAAGGCTTGCCAGAAGGTCGATCGAGCGGAATAGGTGGCACATCTGGACGACGAATATCAGCGCCTGCAATTAAGGAAAAACAGAGCCGGATATCTTCGAGCGATCGCGCCAAACACCCCACTGTCATCATTTGTCGAATACATACAGGCATTCCAGGTACTTCCGGAATCTGCCCTGCGGTAGAAATACGGCGATCCGTCGGTTTTAAGCCATAAACACCGCAAAAATGAGCAGGTTGACGCACCGAACCCCCAAAATCATTGCCCAAATCTAACGGTGAAAGTCCAGCGGCGACAGCAGCGGCACTACCTCCAGAACTGCCACCAGGAGTATAGTCAAGATGCCAAGGATTATTCACCCGTGGAAACAGAGAATTGCTGCTTTGATAATCGCCAGCCAATTCGGCAACGTTGGTTTTGCCCATGATCACGGCACCTGCTGCCCGCAATCTTGCCACAGCCGTTGCATCCTGTTGAGGTACATAATCTTTGAGGGGAATATAGCCTGCTGTAGTGCGGAGTCCGGCTGTTTCAAAAATGTCTTTAATTGTGATAGGAACTCCATGTAAAGCGCCCCAGTTTTCGCCTCTGGCTAGGGCTTCATCTGCAAGTTTGGCTCTATTACGGGCATTTTCTTCATCTAGCGTACAAATGGCATTTAATTTCGAGTTGTGTTTGGCGATTTGAGTTAGGTAAGCATCGAGAACTTCGACGGCAGAGACTTGGCGATCGCGAATCATTTGCGCTAGCTTAGAGGCAGAGGCGAAGGTTAGGCTAGTCATAAGCAACAAACAGATAGTTATTGATAAAGTTAATTATATTCACTTTTAGTTAATAGCATTAACTAAATAATTTATGGGTCGTCCGACTAAAGAAAAATCATTGAGACAGCAGGATGTGATTAATGCCGCGATCGCTTGCCTCGACAAAGAAGGTGAAGCTGCTTTAGGCGTGAATCGAGTTGCACGAGAATTGGGCATCAAGCCTCCTGCAATTTACAAGCATCTTGATGGAAATGCCGCTTTACGACGGGCAGTTGCGCTGACGATTTGGCAGCAATATATTGCATGGTGTCGTCAAAGAACCGATGGCTTAGAAGAGCAGGCTTTGTTGCGGGCGGGTGGACAGGCAACACGGGACTTTGCGCGATCGTATCCAGAACGCTATCGAACTATGACTCAATTTCAACTCAACCTCAACGATCCAGAAACAGCACCACTAATTCAAGAAGTTTTCGGATTTCTGAAGCGAGTGCTGCAATCTTACAATCTCAGTGAGACAAAATTAATTGATGCAATGCGAATTGTTAACGCAGCAATTACAGGATTTATTGCGCTTGAACAATCGGGATTGATGACACTAGAACGCTCTACCGATTCTAGTTATGAAGTCATGCTCGATGCGCTAGTAGTTGCCATCCAATATATTCAACAAGTTGATTCGTGATACTTAACTAAAAAGCAGAATAGAAGTGATATCAACAATAGGACTTGCGTCACATCGACTTAACAGTTACTGCTAGCTGCAAACCCAAGTCATCTAGTAACGTACTCAAACAATAAAATTCAATTTCTCCTTTCTCCTCTAAGATCTGCTTTAGTTTCTCGTATGATTGCTTAACTCGTTCTGACTGATTAATTTCACCCTGTGCCTCAATAATATTTTTGAGTGCCTTCAATAACATTTTCGGGTTGCCTTCTTCTATCACAACTTCAAGATAAGATGCCGCTTCCAATGGATCTTTAAGAGTTGTAATAAATTCTTCGTGATAACTTATACTTCTAGGCATCATCCCTACTCTTATAATCTTCCCAATATTCCCTTGCTCTTTGAATATCTTGTGCTTGAGTGCTTTTATCTCCACCACACAAAAGAATAATAATTATTGATTCCTCTTGCCCAAAGTAGATGCGATAGCCAGCACCATAATCTATTCTTAGCTCAAAAATTCCTTCTCCAACTGACTTACAATCTCCTAAATTACCGTCCTCAACTCGGTCAATCCTGGTTCTAATTTTAGCCCTTGCTCTTCTATCTCGGAAAGAATCACGCCACTCAGAGAAAGGACTTCTGCCATTGGGTGTTGTGTAAATCCTAATCTCTCTGGGTTGTACTTCCATATTCTGTGTCTATAGCCAGAATGCTGCACCAGCCCAGTAGATTGTTATACTGCGACATAGAGCCTTTATATTTATTATTTAAATAGGATTCGTTAAATACCAAATGCAGCCCACTGACCCTAGCAAGTTTACCGATAAAGCTTGGGAAGCCATTGTTAAATCCCAAGATGTTGCCCGTCGCTTCAAAAATCAACAGCTAGAAGTGGAGCATATGGCGATCGCACTTTTGGAACAAGATGGGCTAGCGATGCAAATTCTCTCACGTATTCCCGTCGATATTCCACCCTTCAAAAAGCAGCTAGAAACCTTTGCTAGTAAGCAACCAAAAACCCAAACTGTTGACCAATTGTACCTGGGTCGCGGTTTGGATGTTATGCTCGATAACGCTGAAGCAGCACGAACGGGATTAGAAGATGAATTCATCGCCGTTGAACACTTACTCCTAGCTTTAGCCGAAGATGACCGAGTGGGGCGGCGTTTGCTGAAATCTTTTAACCTTGATACGCCGAAACTAGAAGGCGCAATTAAGGCAATTCGCGGTGCTCAAAAAGTCACCGATCAAAGTTCTGAGTCGCGTTACGATGCCTTAGAGAAGTATGGACAAGATTTAACCGAACAAGCAAAAGCTGGCAAACTTGATCCAGTAATTGGACGAGATGAAGAAATTCGTCGTGTGGTACAAGTACTTTCTCGTCGTTCTAAGAATAACCCAGTCTTAATTGGTGAGCCGGGAGTTGGTAAAACAGCGATCGCTGAAGGACTTGCCCAACGTATTGTAAATGGTGATGTGCCGGAATCTCTCAAAAATCGCCAGTTGATTTCCCTAGATATGGGTAGTCTAATTGCTGGGGCAAAATACAGGGGTGAATTTGAAGATAGACTCAAAGCGGTTTTAAAGGAAGTTATGAACTCGGAAGGGCAAATTGTCCTATTTATCGACGAGTTGCATACTGTAGTTGGTGCGGGTGCAACGAGTGGGGCAATGGATGCCGGCAACTTACTTAAACCAATTTTAGCGCGGGGTGAGTTGCGCTGTATTGGGGCGACAACGTTGGATGAGTATCGCAAGCATATTGAGAAGGATGCCGCATTAGAGCGTAGATTTCAACAGGTTTTGGTTGATCAGCCCAGCGTGGAAAATACGATTTCGATTCTACGGGGCTTGAAGGAACGTTATGCGGTTCATCATAATGTAACGATTACCGATTCGGCATTAGTGGCGGCGGCGACGCTTTCGGACAGGTATATTAGCGATCGCTTTTTGCCCGATAAGGCGATTGATTTGGTTGATGAAGCGGCGGCAAAGCTGAAAATGGAGATTACTTCTAAACCTGTGGAGTTAGAAGCGGTGGATCGTCGCTTGATGCAGCTTAAGATGGAGAAACTATCTCTGGAAGCGGAAAATCAACGGGATGGTGTTACTAATGTAAGTAGTGCTTATCGGTCGTCCCGTGAGCGTTTGGAGCGCATTGAGCAAGAAATTTCTAGTTTGGAAGGTAAGCATGAAAAACTGGATGGGCAGTGGCAGGGAGAAAAGCAACTTCTTGAAAACATCAATAACCTGAAAAAAGAAGAAGAACAACTGCGGTTGCAAATCGACCAAGCGGAACGGGCTTATGATTTAAATAAGGCGGCGCAACTGAAGTATGGTAAGTTGGAAAACCTACAACGCGATCGCGAAGCCAAGGAAGCGCAGTTATTAGAAATGCAGGCTGACGGTACGGCTTTATTGCGAGAACAAGTTACAGAAGCCGATATTGCGGAAATTGTGGCGAAGTGGACGGGTATTCCCATGAAGCGCCTCATGGAATCGGAACGCCAAAAGCTGCTACAGTTGGAAGGACATTTGCACGAACGGGTAATTGGGCAAACAGAAGCTGTAGAAGCCGTCTCGGCGGCGATACGACGTGCCAGGGCGGGGATGAAAGACCCCGGTCGCCCAATCGGTTCTTTTATGTTTATGGGTCCCACAGGTGTCGGTAAGACGGAACTTGCCCGCGCTTTGGCACAGTTTTTATTTGACAGTGATGAAGCGATAATTCGACTGGATATGTCGGAATATATGGAGAAGCATTCGGTTTCACGGTTGGTTGGTGCTCCTCCTGGGTATGTGGGTTATGAGGAGGGAGGGCAACTTTCGGAAGCGGTGCGGCGGCGTCCTTATTCGGTAGTGTTATTGGATGAGGTGGAAAAGGCGCATCCGGATGTGTTTAACATTTTGTTGCAAGTACTTGACGATGGACGAATTACCGACTCTCAAGGTCGTACGGTGGATTTCCGTAATACGATTATTGTGATGACCAGTAATATTGGTAGTGAGCATATTCTCAATTTTGCCGATGATTCGCAGTATGATGAAATGCAGAAACGGGTTACTGAGGCATTACGGGGACAGTTTCGCCCAGAATTTGTGAACCGTGTGGATGATATTATTATTTTCCATACGCTGAGTTTGTCTGAGTTGCGTAAGATTGTGGGAATTCAGCTTAAGCGAATTGAGCGTTTATTGGCGGATCAAAAGATTAAGTTGGAATTAACGGCTAAGGCGCAGGATCATATTGCTGAGGTGGGTTATGACCCAGTATACGGTGCTCGTCCCTTAAAACGGGCGATTCAACGTCAGGTAGAAAATGCGATCGCAACTAAACTGTTGGAGAATACCTTTATTGAGGGCGACACGATTGTAATTGATTGTGTGGACAAAGCGCTAACTTTTACAAAAAAGCTCAATGTGAAGTCATCGCCTAAAGCTATCTCACAAAAAGCTTAAACAAAGGGTGTTAATCTTTGATTTGCTTGATTAGAATAGTGGGGCAATTTAATGATAATTGCCACCAGCTTTTTGGGTATTACTAAGATTGGGAGGTTTCCTAATTTTAGACAGGCAGATAAACCGGATTTTAGAGCAATTCTAATTTTAGTATGCCAGTTTCCACATTAGAAAAAATTAGAGATATTCTTCATGATCGTCTTGGACAATTAGAACCATTTAAAGAATGTGTCTTATTAGATTATCCTAACTATCTGAATGTTGGCGACCATTTAATTTGGCTTGCTACTGTATTTTATCTTACTGATGTTCTCAAAGTTAAAATTAATTACATTGCCAGTCTTGATGATTTCTCGGAAGACTTAATGGCAAAAGCTGGTAATTGTCCGATAATTATGCAAGGCGGCGGCAACTTTGGCGATATTTGGACTCATCATCAACAATTTCGTGAGAGAATTATTTCTCAATATTGCGACCGTCCGATTATTATTTTACCGCAGTGTATTTATTTTGCAAATAGTGAAAATTTAAATAAATCAGCCGCAATTTTTAATAATCATCCCAATTTAACCTTATTTACTCGTGATAATTACAGTTATGAATTAGCTTGTAATCATTTTTCCAACTGTAAAATTATCAAAGCGCCAGATACGGTATTCCACTTAGTAGGAATGCCGTTGCCTGAGTTTAAATTCAATCCTCAAAGCCGAATTCTTTATCTATGTCGAGAAGATAGTGAGTTGAATAAAAGTTTTACAACCGCAAATTTTGATCTGCCTAATTTAATTATAAAAGACTGGCTAGATAAGTGGGTTTATCGAGAAATGGTCAAAGATGATCCCGCTTGGTATTGGCAACTGCCTGCTAGTGTCCTTTTATTTAGAGAAGGTTGGCAACGCGGTTTATCTGATCCTGTTGAATGGGTATCTCGGCAAAGATGGGAAAGATTTCATCCTTATGCTAGCAAAATCAAGACACTTCCTCCTACGTTTAATCGCCTTTATAATTGTTCTAACTATCAACTTTCCTGGAGTTTGATGCATAGTGGAATTTATCGGGTTATGCAAGGTAACGTAATAATTACTAACCGATTACATGGTCATATTCTTTGTTTGCTTTTAGGTATTCCTCATGTTTTTATGCCCAACTCTTATTATAAAAACGAGGCTTTTTATACAACCTGGACTTCTCAAGTCGAGTTTTGTAAATTTGTTAAAAAACCAACACAAATTAAAGCGGCTGTCGAAGAGTTAAGCACATTATTTCATCTTAAATAATATGTCATTAATATCTGTTGTTATTCCAGTTTTTAATGGTGAAAAAACCATAAAAGAAACTATTACATCTGTCTTAAGCCAAACTTTTAATGATTTTGAATTAATCATAATTAATGATGGTTCTCAAGATTTAACGTTAGAAGTTATTTCTAGTATTAAAGATAATCGCATCCAAATTTATTCTTATCCAAATGCAGGTTTAGCAGTAAGTCGTAACCGAGGCATAAGTCATGCAACTAGTGATTATATTGCTTTTATTGATGCCGATGATCTCTGGACTTCTGATAAACTAGAATCTCAGTTAAAGGCTTTAAAAAATCATTCGGAAGCAGCAGTTGCTTATAGTTGGACTGATTACATTGATGAACATAGTCAATTTTTAGGTAAGGGCAGTCATGTCACAGTAAATGGCAATATTTATCCTCATCTTTTGTTAACAGATATATTAGAAAATGGTTCTAACCCATTAATTCGTAAACAAGCATTTCTGGAAGTTGGTAACTTTGATGAATCTCTCCGCGCTGCCGAAGATTGGGATATGTTTCTGCGGTTAGCTAGTCGTTATCATTTTGTTGCTGTTGCTTCTCCCCAAGTTTTATATCGCATTTCTGCTAACTCAATGTCTGCTAATATTTTGCAGCAAGAAAGAGAATCTTTAAAAGTTATTGAACGTGCTTTTAAGCAAGCGCCACAATCATTACAATACCTAAAAAAGCCTAGTTTAGCTAATCTTTATAAGTATCTTACCCACAAAGCCCTTGAAGGCACTCCCAAACCACAAAAAGGTTTATTGGCAGCGAAAATGCTGGTTTCGGCAGTTAAAAATGATTTATCTTTATTCCAAGCTAAAGTAATCGGAAAAGTTATCTTAAAAATATTGACAATGGTTTTCCTTCCTCCTAACTTAGCTCAAGTAGTTATTACTAAATTTAAAAAATTATCCAATACCAAAACTCTATTAGGATATATGCAAAAATTAGAGTCCATTTAACTTAAACCAAATTTTAGATTATGCCAACAATCTCTGTAATTATACCTGTTTATAACGGTGAAAAAACGATTAAAGAAACGATTATGTCTGTTTTAAATCAAACCTTTGAAAACTTTGAATTAATCATCATCAACGATGGCTCTAATGATGCAACCTTAGAGATAGTTCAAGCCATAAAAGATCATAAAATAAAAGTGTTTTCTTACCAAAACTCTGGTCTATCAGCAAGTCGCAACCGTGGGTTAACTAAGGCAGAAGGTGAATTTATTTCCTTTATTGATGCTGATGATTTATGGACGCCAAATAAGCTAGAATTACAACTAAAAGCCTTGCAAAATAATCCTCAAGCTGCAGTTGCTTATAGTTGGACTGATTGGATTGATCAATCTGGGCAATTCTTACGTGCTGGTGGTCATATTACTGTCAATGGTAATGCTTATGAAAAGTTGTTGATCAGGGATTTTATCGAAAGTGGTTCCAATCCTTTAATTAAAAAACAGGCATTAGATGAAGTGGGTGATTTTGATCAATCTGTGACGCCTCCAGAGGATTGGGATATGTGGTTACGTTTGGCAGCAAAGTATGAGTTTATTACAGTAGAAGTGCCACAAATTTTATATAGAATTTCTCCAAATTCAGCCTCATTTGATATTGAAAAAATGGAGGCAGGAAGCTTAAAAGTTATTCAACGAGTTTTTTCCCAATCACCTGAATTAGCACATTTGAAGCAAAAAACTTTAGCAAGTCGCTATAATTACCTGACCTTTAAAGCTTTAGGAGGACACTTAAACCGCAAAAATGGCTTAACAGCAGCAAGGTTTCTTTTGCAGGCTGTAAAGTATGATTTATCGCTGCTAGGACGAACAAAAATTATGCTTATCATATTAACTAAAATTGCCGCAGCAATTCTTTTACCACCGCAACTAACTTTAAAATTGCTTAATACCTTAAAAAAACCAACTTAATGCCTGCCCATGTTAGCTTTAAGTTTAAAACGCAACGCGAGTAAATATGGCGAACTTTTTTATAATTGTTGATCCAAATGCAGAAAGGCGGACGCATTTTATCAAAAATATTGAGTCACACCTGCCACCCGTTGCCGGTTTAACTATCAACTCCTGCGCTACCGGAGACTTTCAAGCAATATGGGCAATTCATCCCCAAGCCCCGATTAGCTGTATAGTCGAACAAGAGGAAGCTGCTGTTATTTGGGGAGATGCCATAATTCCTGGTGAAGCTACCCGACTTGATGCTAATGCTTTAAAAACATTGTGGCAAAAATCTCCAAAACAAGGCTTACCTCCCTACGATGGTTTTTATGCTGCGGTTGCCTACCATCCCCATTTTGGACTAACCGTAACTGCCGATATTCTGGGAATATTTCCGATATATTACTATGTAAAAGATGAAGTCGCCTTAGTTGCATCTAGTCCTGAACTTTTTCGCCATCACCCACTCTTTACACCCCAATTTAACCCGGCTGGATTAGTCGGAATTCTCTTAACAAACGGCTTAGTGAATGGTCAAACTTTATGGAAAGGAATTAAACGACTTGATGCTGGACATTGCCTAATTGCTCCTCCCCAAGCGTCTCCCCAAGAAATTAAACAATATGAAACACCTGGTTTTAGTCAACATGAACCATACAAAAATCTTGACTATTCAGAACATTTAGAACTATTAGAGCAGATTATTGATCAAACTCTCAAGCGTCATACTCTTGAGCAGCAAAAACACACCCTGCTACTATCAGGAGGACTAGATTCGCGAATGCTGGCAGGATTTTTACATCGCCAAGGTAAAAGTTTTGTTACCTTAACATTAGGCAAGTCTAGTGATATCGAAATGCAATGTGCGATTCCCGTTGCGCGAACTCTTGGATTAGAGTATCATACGGCTATAAATCAACTTGATCACTACCCACTTTCTGCCGAGTTGCTAACTCAATGGGAGCATTTATCCAGTGGTTTTAATGGAGTTGCTATGGGTTGGAGTACCATCTCCCCTCTCAATCAACTTGCTCCTAAAGTCATGGCTGGGTTTTCAATTGATACAGCTATGGGTAAATCTATGGTGACTAACCCTCAAGAAAAACGTTCTTTTGAACTTTGTTGGAATCGTGAGATTAATAACTGGGGAATTTCTGCCGAAGTACTCAATAAACTTTTGCGTAAGGAAGTTTTTGGCAACTTAGTACAAGATACCATCTCCGAAGTACGTCAGACTTACTCTAGCTATTCTGATCTTGAATTTAGACGCCGTTGGTGGTATGCCCTTTACCAACGGCAACGTTTTCATGTTGGTGCCTATGCTTGGCGGTTTAGCTTTGGCGCTTGGCCCGTCCTACCAGTTTTAGATTTAGAATTATTAAAGACGACACTTTCTCTACCGTTGTCCACCGTCAATGAGCGACGCGCCCAAAATGAGTTAATGTGTACTCAATTTCCCCAACTCGCACAATTACCACTTGATCGTAATGCCTTTAATGTCGAGCCACTACTACCTAATAAAAGCCGTCAAAAGCTGCAGCGTCTGCTACGTTTGCAACAAAAATGGCGGCGCTGGCAACAGAAAGTTGGCATAGAAAGACGTTACTATTACCAAATATTTGATATTAATAATAAAGGATGGCGAGCCGTCCGGCAACAAGCCGAGCTATGTCGTCCTTTGGTGCAGCAGCTTTTCCATGAAGATGTATTAAATGAACTAGTGCCGCCGCCAGAAGTGAAGATTACGTGTCAGACAGATGCGATAATTGAAGCATCCGGCATCAAGGCTTTACTTGGATTTTTACTCTGGTCAAAAAACCACCTGTGATGCGTCAAATTAACCTCTGGCGAGAAGAATCTAGCGGCGCGGATCAAGCAACCGTTAGCGCTATTATTGAGTATCCTGACCAAACTCGTACCTCTGTCTGGTTTCGAGTGCCTTCTGATTATCGTGCCCTCATTACTCCCAGTTGCGATGCTTTGGTTGTTGCGACGTTATTAATGGCGATGAGTCAGTCAAGGGATCTCAAAGTTCATGGTCAAGTTTCACCTTCGTTATTAAGAAATTTAACAGAATTTCAAGCGGCGTGGTCTTCCTGGCGTCCTAATTTATATCATCCCATAGAAATTACTGCTGAAACTGAGCAAGAGCAGTGTAACCCAGAAGCGGGAGAAAAAGCGATCGCTGCCTTTTCCGGCGGTGTCGATAGCAGCTTTACGGTATGGCGTCACCGCACAAAACGCTGTGGCAGACTGCAACGTAACCTAGAAGCGGGTTTGGTAGTCCACGGGTTTGATATTCCCTTAGAAAAACAACAAGCTTTTAATAATGCGACTACAAAAGCTGAGGCAATTCTATCTAGTTTAGACATGAAATTAATTCCCATGTCAACAAATATTCGCCAGCTAGCTTTAAATTGGGAAGACGTTTTTGGTACAGCCACCGCCGCTTGTTTAATGTTACTACAACGTGGCTATTCTGCGGGATTAATTGCCAGTTCTTTTCCTTATCAAGCGCTTTCATTTCCCTACGGTTCTAACCCAATTACAGATAGTTTACTTTCAAGTAACGCCTTTTCAATTATTCATGATGGTGCAGAATTTACGCGCATCTCTAAAATGAGAGATCTTACAAATTGGACAGAAGCAAAACAAAACTTGAGAGTTTGTTGGGAAGGTAAAGAACTCGATAAAAACTGCGGACGCTGTGAAAAATGTGTAAGAACGATTCTAATTTTTCGGATTTTTGGTGTTGGCTTGCCGCCTTGTTTTGAACATGACGTCAGCGACAACGAAATTTTAAACATTAAGGTAAAAGAAGGACCTCTAACAGAATTAGCAAGAGTACTAGATGCAGCCAAAGCGGCGAGAGTTACTGAGTCTTGGGTTAGTGCTTTGGAAAAGTCAGTTCTTCGCAACCAAGGTTTAGAAAGGCGAAAAAAAGCCAAGGTAGCACTAAGAAATCAGATACCAGCACCTGTGCTTAAATCAGTTCGTAAAATGCGATCGCTTTTTTCTTAATAAGAGTGATAATTATTTGGAATTAGGCTGGGGAAGTATAAATAAATTAAGAGGGCGAAGATGCCTAATCAAAAGGTAATAGATTTACTGGCGCGTAGCCATTTTCATCTGCTACCAACCATACATGATACCTATGGATATAATGTAATTAAAAGCTTTTCCGTTGCCACCACAAATGTTGTCGCACTACCAGAATTTGTGCATGATCATAAAAAAGGCTATCTCTTAAACTTAGAACTTAATGAAACTAGAGAGTGGAAAAATTTACTTTCTCATACCCTAAAAAATAGTAGGAAGTTTTAGACACAACCTACAATAATCTTGCCACTTAAGCCTTACAAATTATTGAAGAATTTATGGAAGCACTTAATAAACTAGATACTTATAAATCACTAATTGCCGAGGCATTATCTCAAGTTCAAAACCTTTATGATTCCCGAAAAATGAACGATGTTCTTGATAACATTTACTCACAAGCCATATCTGGTTGATGTTGAACAATAACCAAGCCAAACCATGAGTCTCTTGAGGCGTGTGGTTTCGCTATTGTTCAATGAATACTTACCCTGATAGCGCGATAGCTAGTATAGTTAAAGATAGCACATTACTAAAACAAGAAAGTGACCAGTATAAAGTAGGGAGATCCGAATCAATCTTAGGGGGCAATCCGATACACAAAAACCCTAAAAATCGCGCAAAATAATTTGAAAACCCTCTACACGATTAAGCTAAAACTATGACAATGTTGGAACAAGGCAATATTACTATTCATACTGAAAATATCTTTCCCATTATCAAGAAGTCTCTCTATACAGACCATGAAATCTTCTTGCGGGAACTGATATCAAACGGCGTTGATGCTATCCAAAAATTGAAGATGGTTTCTTTCGCAGGAGAAGTTGATGGGGAATTAGAAACACCAGAAATTCAAATCATTGTTGATAAAGAAAAAAAGACTCTTGCTATTTCTGATAACGGCATTGGCATGACTGCCGAGGAAGTCAAAAAATACATCAATCAAGTTGCTTTTTCCAGCGCCGAAGAGTTTGTTCAAAAATATCAAAAAGATGCTGATCAACAAATTATTGGTCACTTTGGTTTAGGCTTCTACTCTTCCTTTATGGTAGCAAGTAACGTTGAAATTGATACCCTTTCTTACAAAGCGGGGTCATCAGCAGTACATTGGTCTTGTGACGGTTCTCCAGCTTTTAAAATCGAAGAATCCAGCCGTACTCAACGTGGTACAACTA